>DATJHK010000008.1:0-79132 GCA_035493875.1 Candidatus Limnocylindria bacterium | reverse complement strand
CGGCCTTCGAACGCTTCCAGCTTCGCGCGCTGGCCGGTGGTCCACGGGATCGGCTTCTCGCCGTCCATGGAGACGACCGCGATCAGGCCGATCGCGCGGATCTCCTCGGTCTCGACCGCGGTGAGCGCGTGTTCGAACGTCATGCTGCTGCGGCCGAGCGCGGCGACGCGCGTGTGGACGAGCAGTTCCTCGTCGTAGAAGCACGGGCGCAGCATCCGCGTCGTGATCTCGACGGCCATGTGGTTGAACGCCAGGATGCGGCGCGGCGCGTCGTCGGCCTCGCCGAGCGCCTCGAGGTAGCGCAGGCGGCCCAGCTCCCAATACGTCGCGTAGACGGTGTTGCTGACGTGACCGAGCGCGTCGGTCTCACAGAACCGCGGCCGTACCTCGAGCGCAAACCGGAAGGAGCGAAGCCATGCGGCCTCGCCTCCCGGTTCGTACGGCTGCAGCACTCGTTGTGCTAGCGGAGCTGGATCGTCGGGGTGACGTCCTTGCCGGCGAACGCCGTCTGGAGCACCTTGGCCAGCTCGCCGCTGCGCGCCATCGGCTCAAGGATGTCGGTGTCGCCGTAGAACTGCCCGGCGATGAAGACCTTCGGGAGTGTGGGCCAGTCGGTCAACTCGGCGAGCGCCTGGCGCTTGGGCATGTTCTCCAGCACGTCGACGACCTCGAACGGGTAGCCGAAGGCGTTGAAGAACTGGATCGTCTCCAGCGTGAAGCCGCAGCGCGGTGCGTCTTTGGTGCCTTTGCCGTAGACGAGAATCGTGTTGTCGGCGATCTCTCGCTGGATCTCGTCTTGCAGGTCTGCCATCTCAGTCCTCGGGGAGTTCGGTGCGGATCTGGAGCGCGTGGATGCGTCCGTCGGCGCGCGCTCCGGCGAGTGCTCGCTCGACCATGCGGTGCCGGTCGAGCGGAGATTTGCCCGCGAACGCCTTCGTTCGTACCAACACCTGAAGGTGGTCCATGGTGCCGGTTAGGTCCCAGACCCGAACCTCGGCGTCGGGCATCGTCTCACGCAGGAGCGCGGCTACGGTTGCATCGTCGATCACGGAGCCTCCCCCTACGACCTTCCGCCCCCGGGGACCCGCCGCCGGGCCCGTAGACATCCACTTCCGGTCGGCGTACCGTTGAGCAAGGGACACATGTCGCAAATGGACCGTGCGCGTTTTACCGCGTTTTCCGTCCTCGCGGCGGTCGCCGGCTTGGCGGCCGTCGGTGTCGCCATGCTCGCACGGGCAGGGATCTGCCTGCACCGGCTCGGCTGGCTCGGCCCCGACGCGCAGAGCGCGATGCCGCCGATGGCCGGGATGGCGATGCCCGGGATGCCGATGGGCGACGGGCCGATGCCGCCGGGGACGATGTGCCCGGTGCTCGTGTGGGCGTCGATCGTCGCCGGGATCCTGTGTCTCTTCGCGCTCGTCTCACTGCTCGCGATGCGGCCTCGCCCGGCGACCGTGGCCTTCGCCGCAGCCCGCTTCGTCACGGCGCTGCGCGTCGGTCCCCTTACCGCACTGCTCTGTCTGGCCGGAAGCATCCCTCTCACCGCCGCGACGGCGATGGACGGCGGGTTCGTCGGCCTCGGCCCACTGGTCGGCGCCGCGCTCCTCGTCGTCGCGGCGGCCCTGAGCGCGCTGGCGCTCGTCGGCGTCTCGCGCGCGGTGCTGAGCTTCGCGCGCCGTCTCGCCGGCGCGCTCGTCGCGGCGTTCCGCCTCCTCGTCCCCGGCGCCGAGTCCGCGCCGTTCGGCTTCCGGGAACCGCTCCTCATCCCGGCCGGCGTGCGTCTCGCGCGCCGCCGTCCCTCGCGAGCCCCGCCGCTCCGCTAGCGCTCGATCGACTCCGCGCCCTCCGAGCCCGCGTGCATCGCACGTGCGGCTTCGCGGCGTGCATTCCCAGCTCGTCCGCTACAACCGGAGTCCTCATGAACCGCATCAGTCCGGCGCTCGCCGCGCTGGCATGCGTGGGCGTCGCCGTCGTTTCGACCGCCGCCCCCGCACGCGCCGACGTCGTCGGCGTCGTCCGCGGGACGCTCACCCGCTCCGATCATCATCCGATCCCCCATGCCACACTCACGCTCACCGGTGACCACGGGAGCTTCACCGCCGTCACCGACGACGACGGACGCTTCGCCTTTCCGCGCGTCCCGTTCGGTCACTACACCCTTCGCACGACGACGCCGGACGGACCGGCGACCGCGATGGTCGACGTCGACAGCGACACGGTCGTCGACGTCCCGCTCCTCGCCTCGCGAGTGATCGGCCACGCGGCCGCGACGTCGACGGGGGTCAAGGGTTCTCCCGTCTCCGTCAACACCTACGACGCGAGCCAAATCTCCGTGCTCCCCGTGCAGACGAACATCAACCGCATCGTCGAGACGGTGCCGGGTATCGTGCGCTTCTCGTACGACGAGCCGGTCGCGCACGGCTTTCACGGGCTGACGTACGAGCTCGACGGGGCACCGCTCCCCCAGTCGACCAGCTCCAATTTCGCGCAGCTGATCGATCCGCGCGAGATCTCGGCGATGGAGGTCTTCACCGGCGCGTTTCCCGCCGAGTTCGGCGGCACGCGGATGGGCGCCGTCGTCAACGTCCAAAGCTTGACCGGGACGCCTGGACCGGGATACCTCACGCTCAGCGGCGGCGAGCTCGGAACCGACGCCGCCGAGCTGCGGCGCAGCTTCACGGCGGGGAAGGCGCAGGTCTCGTTCGCGCTCGACAACCAGCGCACCGATCGGGGCCTCGACACGCCGACCGAGAACGCGCTGCACGACGCGTCCTCGACCGCGAACCAGTTCTTGCGCATCGCTTTTCCGCTCAGTTCTCGGGATCTGCTCGCCGCGGACTTCGCCAACCAGTACGCGACCTTCCAGATCCCGATCAACACGACGCCGAGCGACACCTCGCCGCTCGTCGCGATCCCGACGCAGGACGACGTGCAGCACGAGTACGACCGTTTCGCGGCGTTCTCGTACACGCACACCGCGAAGGACGGGAACGGCTATTTCCGCATCGTGCCGTGGGTCCGGTACAACCGGGTCGCGTACGACGGTGATCTGAACGCCGACACGCAAGGCTACGTCGTCAACGACGACGGGAGCACGACGCCGCAGAACGGCCTCGTTCAGGACCGCGTCGCGAGCTACACGGGCCTACGCAGCTCGGTGTCTCGCACCAGCGATCACCACTCGGTGACCGCCGGGATCGATCTCTCGCAGGAGAGCTTCCGCTCCGACGTGCTGATCGACATCCCGGGCTCGCCGACGTTCACCGACGACGCCGCGCAGCGCGGAACGAACACCGGCGCGTACGTCGAGGATGTCTGGTCGATCTCGCAACGCCTGACGCTCAAGCCGGGGCTGCGCTACGATCACAGCACCGGCTACGTCGCCGGATCGCAGCTCAGCCCGCGCTTCGGCGTCAACTACGGGCTCTGGGACAAGAACACGCTGCTCCACGCCTACATCGGACGGCTGTACGCCGCACCCGGGCTAGAGGACACGCGTCGCGCCGCCGTCGTCACGCAGACTTCGCCGACGGACTCACCCGTCTACGATCTGCAGCCCGAGCGCGACACCTACCTCGAGCTCGGCCTCGCGCACACGTTCGCGCCGGGGGTGCGTGGCTATCTGAACGCCTTCGACCGCACCGCGGTCAACGTGCTCGACACGACGCAGCTCGCGAACACCCCGCTCTTCGCCGTCTTCAACAACGCGATCGGCGTCGCGCGCGGGATCGAAGGACGCTTCACCGCGTCGACCGCGGCGACGGACGTCGCAGCGTCGCTGACGTACTCCCACGCCGTCGCGGGCGGCGTCTCCGGCGGGACGTTCCTCTTCCCGCCCGGGAGCGCCGACGATCTGACGCTGCAGCCGGAAGACCACGACCAAACCTGGGACGGAAACGTCTACGTCACGCGGAAGTTCGGCCGCGAGCTGGAGAACTTCGCGACGGTCGGAACGGAGTACGGTACCGGCTATCCCGTCGAGTTCCAGAACGGCGAGGGACGGCTGCCCGCGCACTTCATCGTCAACGCGACGATCGGGCGTTCTGCTTCCCGGGGACGCGTGGGGTATCAGCTCTCCGTCGACAACCTCTTCGACCACCGGTATCTGATCAAGGTGAACAATGGATTCAACACGACCCAGTGGAACGCGCCGCGCCGCGTCGTCCTCCAGGTGACCGCGCCGTGGTGAGCACGATCCTCCTTGCCGCGGCGGCGTTTACCGCCTCGATCCACGGCAACGTCGTCTCGATCGATCGCGTACACAACCTCCTGGTCGTCCATCACCACGCGCACGAAGGGATGGCGATGGAGATGACGATGGCGGTCCGGTTGCGCGATCCGCGCCGGCTCGCCCGCCTGCAGAAGGGGGAGTTCGTGCGTTTGCGGTGCGATCAGGACGTGAACCCCTGGGTCTGCGTCCTCGAAGACGAAGCGGGGGCCCGATCGACATAGCGTCAGGGCTTGAGGCGCGGGCGGTCGGCGCGGTTGGCCTCGATGAGGAGCTTCGCTTCGCGTAGGACCTCGGGGAGGGACGGCGCCGCGATGCCGAGCGCTCGGACGGTGCCCGCCGCCAGCACGACGGAGCTCACGCCGAGCAGGATCGCGGGAACGCCGCGCACGCGCAAGCTGCCGAAGCGGACGCTCGATGCTCGCAGGATACGCGCGGGGTCGAAAGCAGCCATGGGAGCGGGTGCGCTGGTCGTGGCTCCGAATCCTCGCGCCATGACCGAGGCGTTTTCCTGGAACGTGCCCGCGCAGTTCAACTTTGCGCGCGACGTCGTCGATGAGCTG
The DNA here is from genome assembly GCA_035493875.1 of Candidatus Limnocylindria bacterium. Taxonomy (GTDB): domain Bacteria; phylum Vulcanimicrobiota; class Vulcanimicrobiia; order Vulcanimicrobiales; family Vulcanimicrobiaceae; genus Vulcanimicrobium. Next base: position 74,341 of record DATJHK010000008.1, on the reverse strand, counting down.
GCGCGCGAGGACCGGTTGGGCCTGATCGCGGTCGACGCCGGGGGGAACCGCCGCGAGTACACCTTCGCGCAGATCGCCGAGGCGACGCAGCGCTGGGCCGCGGTGCTGCGCGACGCGGGGATCGAGAAGGGCGACAAGGTCGTCGTCGTCGTGCCGAAGATCGCCGACTGGCTCTTCAGCATGACCGCGCTGCTGCGCATCGGCGCCGTCGCCGTCCCGAGCGCCGAGCAGCTGCGCGCCAAGGATCTGCTCTACCGCGCGCAGCACAGCGGGGCGCGCGCGGTGATCGGCCATCCCACCAACGCCGAAGAGATCGAGGCGATCGCCGCCGACGTGCCGGGTCTGCGGATCTGGCTGCTCACCGGCGGCGAGCGTGACGGCTGGACCAGCGTCGACCCGCTCGTTGCCGCGGCGGAGCCATGGGCCGGCACGCCGACGCGCAGCGACGATCTGGCGTACATCGTCTACACCAGCGGGACGACGAAGGACCCGAAGGGCGTCGTGCACACCGTCGCCTATACCTACGCCAAACGCATGCAAGCCGCGCTGTGGTTCGACGTGAAGCGCGACGATCTCGTGTGGTGCACGGCCGGGACCGGCTGGGCGAAGTCGCTCTGGAACGTGCTGCTCGGACCGTGGTCGTGCGGCGCGCCGATCGTCCTGCACGAGGGCGGATTCACCCCCGAGGAACGGTTCGACCTGATCCGCGATCTCGGCGTGACGGTGCTCTGCCAGGCGCCGACCGAGTACCGCCTCGAGGTGAAGGTGCCGGATCTCGCGACGCGTTGGAAGCTGCCGAAGCTGCGCCATTGCGTCTCCGCCGGCGAACCGCTCAACCCCGAGGTGATCGAACGCTGGCGCGAGGCCTTCGGGATCACGATCCTGGACGGCTACGGCCAGACCGAGAATACGCTGCTCGTCGCGAACCGGCCGGGGCTCGACGTGCGTCCGGGTTCGATGGGCAAGCCGACGCCGGGGCACGACGTCGCGGTGATCGACGAACACGGCAAGCCGTGCCCGCCCGGCGAGACCGGCGACATCGGCCTGCGCGGCGATCCGCCCTCGCTCTTCGTCGGCTACTATCGCAACGATGCCGAGACCGCGGCGTCGCGGCGCGGCGAATGGTACCTCACCGGCGATCGCGCGCAGGTCGACGACGACGGCTACTTCTGGTTCGTCGGCCGCGCCGACGACGTGATCTCCTCAGGCGCCTACCGGATCGGACCGTTCGAGGTCGAGAGCGCGTTGCTCGAGCATCCGGCGGTACTCGAGTCGGCGGTCGTCGGCTCGCCGGATGCCGATCGCGGCAACATCGTCAAGGCGTTCGTGGTACTGCGCCCCGGGTTCGAGCCGAGCGACAAGCTCGTTCGGGAACTGCAGGATCATTGCAAGCGCGTCACCGCGCCGTACAAGTATCCGCGCGCGATCGAGTTCCTCGGCGAACTGCCGAAGACGCGTTCCGGAAAGATACGCCGCGTCGAGCTGCGCCAGGCGGAGCTGCGCAAGAAAGGCGCGACCGCCGCGAGCGGCTACGTCTAGCGAGGAGTTACGTTGCGGGAGCTGCCCTGCCGGAGATGTTCGGCCTCGAGGCTGCGCGCAGCTCCCGTTCGGCGTTCGCTTCCGCCTCCGGCGCGACGTAGGACATCGGGCGCGACGCGTTCATCGCGACGATGCCGAGGAACGTGAGGACCGAGCAAGTCAGGACGATCCCGATCGCCCAGTCGAGGATCCCGATGAGCATCACGGCGGGCCTCCTTCGTGCCCCGAGTATGTCGCGGGGAAGGTGCCGTGTCCAGAGGTCCCGACACCCCCCAATGGGGGATCGTAACTCCCCGCGGCACGCGCGGTAGGAAGCGGCATGGTAGCTGGGTACGTTCGTGTCTGAGATGGATGCGCGTCCGCCCGGTGACGAGCAGCTGGACCCGACGATCGCGATGCCGCGCGTCGTGCCGCCGCCGCCGCGCCCGGCCTCGGGGACCTCGGCCGGCGAGCCGACGGTCGGCGGACCCGTGCTCGGGCCGCCGCGCGCCGTGCCGATCGAGCAGGCGATCGACGTCCCGGCGGTCGACGTCGCGCCGCCGATCCGCCCGCGATTCGTCTTCGGCAATCCCGTCGGCTACGTCTTCGCGCGCTTCTTCGCGTTCGTGCTCGACGTCGCGCTGATCGCGCTGGTCGCCACCGAGTTCGCGTACGCGCTGATCGCGGTCAATCCGATCACCGGGTTGCCGACGAACACCGAGCGCGGCTTCGATGCGACGGTGGGCCTGGGGATCTTGGTCGCGCTCGTCTACGTGTGGATCGCGGAAGCGCTGTTCGGCACGACGCTGTGGAAGCTCGCGTTCGGGTTGCAGGTCTTCCCGGTGCGCGGCCGATTCGTCGGGCTCGGGCGCGCGCTCGTGCGCATGCTGTTGCGACCGATCGATCTCGTCGTGATCGGCGCGATCCTCGCGCTGTTGCCGGGACATCGCCGGATCGGCGATCTGCTCGGCGGCACGGTCGTGGCGCGCAGCCCGTTGCGCGGCTTCGCACCGCTGCTCGGCTGGGTGCTGATCATCGTGCTTTTCGGGCTTCCGTTGGTGACCGTCGGCTGGGAGCGGTCGCTGGCGACTTTGGTCGCAATCGGCGAGTTCGTCCCGCATCTGCTCGTCCGTCTCTGGATCCACGCCGCCGCACTCTTCGGCGTCGCGCGGTAACGCCGGCAGGGACCGACCCCGGACCTCCGCAAGCGAGGGCCATGGAGGTCTCCACCCGATGATCGCATCCGGCGACGCGCTCGCGGCCAAGCACGCCCGCTACGTCCTCACGCCGTGGTTCGCCCAGCAGAGCCAGCTTCGCATGCCCGTGATCGTGCGCGGCGAGGGCATCTATCTGTATGATGCGGACGGGAACCGCTACGCCGACTTGACCTCCGGTCTGATCGCGGCGAATCTCGGGCACGGCTATCCGTCGGTGCTCGCGGCGATGCACCAGCAGGTGGATCGTCTGTGCTTCAGCCCGCCGAGTTGGTTCAACGACGTGCGCGCCGAGCTGGCGGAAGAGCTGATCCGGATCGCGCCGTGGGGCGACGAGGGCGGCCGCCTGTTCTTCACCGTCGGCGGTGCGTCGGCGAACGAGGACGCGATCAAGTTCGCGCGCACGATCACCGGGCGCGCGAAGGTGCTTACGCAGTACCGCTCGTTCCACGGCTCCGGCGCCGGTTCGGCGACGCTGACCGGCGAGAACCGCCGCTGGTTCAACGAGCCGACGAGCGTGATGCCGGGCGTCGTGCGTTTCTGGGGACCGTATCCGTACCGCAGCCCGTTCTTCACGACCGATCCGGCGGAAGAGACGCAGCGCGCGCTGGCGCACGTCGAGGAGACGATCCTCGCCGAGAGCGCCTCGCAGGTCGCGGCGATCTTGATCGAGCCGGTCGTCGGCTCGAACGGCGTGATCGTCTATCCCGAGGGCTATCTCGCGGGACTGCGCGCGCTCTGCGACCGCTACGGCATCCTGTTGATCTTCGACGAGGTGATGACCGGGTTCGGCCGCACCGGCGCCGCGTTCGCGGGCGAGCGCTTCGGGGTCGTCCCCGACCTCATCACGTTCGCGAAGGGGGTCACGTCGGCGTACGTACCGTGCGGCGGCGTGATGCTGCGCGAGCGGCTCGCCGCGACGTTCGACGAACGCACGCTCGGCGCGGGGCACACCTACTCCGGGCATCCGCTCGCGATGGCGACCGGCGTCGCGTGCCTGCGCGCCTACCGTGAGGACGGGATCTTCACCCGCGCGGCGCAGCTCGACGCGAAGCTGCGCGCCGGGCTCGAACGCGTGCGCGCCAAGCACGAGATCGTCGGCGAGGTGCGCGGCACCGGCGCCTTCTTCGCCGTCGAATTCGTCTCCGACCGCGCGAAGCGCACCCCGCTCATCCCCTGGCAGGGGACCTCGCAGGGCCCGATGCCGACGCTCTTCGCGGGGCTGAAGAAGCGCGGCGCGTACGCCTTCGGCCGTTACAACGTGCTGCACGTCGCGCCGCCGCTGACGATCGACGACGCGCAGATCGACGAGGCGATCGAGGCGATCGACGGAGCGGTCGGCGAGCTCGCCGCCGCCTACGCCGCGGCGAAGTAACCGAACCCTCACCGGCCGGCGCGCGATGGCCGGCCGGTGTCGATTTCGGGCCGGCCCGTTCGTCTCAGGGACAGTCACCACCCTGCAGCTCCGAAACGGAGAGTCCCGATGCAATACATGTGCCTCATCTACGCCCCCACCGGCCTGGAACTGACGCCCGAGCAATCCGAGGCGCTCTTCGCGGAGTACGGCGCGTTCACGCAGCAGGCGCGCGCGAGCGGCGTGATGGTCGACGGCGCGCCGCTGGAGCCGCCCGAGACCGCGACGACCGTCCGCGTGCGCGCCGGGGAGCGCCTCGTCACCGACGGACCGTTCGCCGAGACGAAAGAGTGGCTCGGCGGCTTCTACACCTTCGAGTGTGCCACGCTCGATGAAGCCCTCGACTGGGCGGCGAAGATCCCGGGCGCCAAGTATGGGAGCATCGAAGTCCGACCCGTCATGGCGATCCCTGCCATGTAGCAGCGAGGACTCCGCCGATGTGGCGGAGTCGTTTCGGCACGATGCGGGGCGCGCCGTCGCAACGTTGGCTCGCGCGCTCCGCGACCTCGATCGTGCCGAGGACGCGGTGCAGGAGGCGTACGTCACCGCGCTCGAGCGCTGGCCGGTCGACGGGATGCCGGCAAATCCGTCCGCGTGGGTCGTCACGACCGCGCGCAATCGCGCGACCGACCGCCTGCGGCGCGAGCGCGTCGGCGCCGAGAAGCTGGCGACGCTCGCGCGTCTTGAAGAGGCGCTCGCGACCGTCCCCGACCTGCCCGACGACGACGCGACGGCTGCGATCCCGGACGACCGGCTCGAATTGCTGTTCGCCTGCGCGCACCCGAGCTTGAACTTGGAGGCGCGCGTCGCGCTGACGCTGCGCACGCTCGGGGGGCTCACGACCGAAGAGATCGCCGACGCGTTCCTCGTCCCGGTCGCGACGATGGCGCAGCGCTTGGTGCGCGCCAAGCGCAAGATTCGCGACGCCGGGATCCCGTTCGAAGTACCCTCGGTCGAACGGCTGCCGGAACGCCTGGACGCGCTCTGCGCGATCGTGTACCTCATCTTCAACCAAGGCTATGCGGCGACGTCGGGTGCGCTCGTCGTCCGTACCGACTTGTGTGAGGAGGCGATCCGGCTCGGACGCCTCTTGGCGCGGCTCTTGCCGGACCGCGCCGAGGTGCTGGGCTTGCTCGCGCTGATGATGCTCCACCACGCGCGCCGCGCCGCACGCACGGACGCAGACGGGGAGATCGTCACGCTGGAGGATCAGGACCGCACACGCTGGGACGGTGCCGAGATCGGCGCCGCGCTCGCCGTCCTCGGACAGGCCGCGCGGCTGTATGCAGAAGGGCCGTATCAATTGCAGGCCGCGATCGCGGCGAAGCATGCGCTGGCGAAAGACTCCGCCTCGACCGACTGGCGCGGGATCGCGCTGCTCTACGCGCGGCTCGCCGCGCTCGCTCCATCGCCCGTTGTCGAGCTGAATCGTGCGATCGCCGTCGCGATGAGCGAAGGCCCCGCCGCGGGGCTCACGATCGTCGATCGAATCGACCGCGAGGGGACGCTGGCCGACTACCATCTGCTTCACGTGGCGCGCGCCGACTTGCTCAGACGGCTCGGCCGCACCGCGGACGCCGTCGCTGAGTACGAGCGTGCGATGACGCTGGCGAAGAACGAGGCGGATCGTCGCCACCTGCGGGAACGGCTGACCACACTGCGCGCCCGGTAGTCCTGGTGGAACTCGGGCGCGCGAACGTAGAGACGAGCGCGATCAGGACGGCGACGTTGAGAACGGAGAAGAGGATCACGAACGTGCCGACGCCGTGATGCCGCAGGGAGAGCACGTCGAAGAGCTGCAGCGCACAGTTCCCGACGAACGTAAGCGTCAGGATCACGACGGCCGGACGTTGGCGAGGATCGGCGAACCACACCAGCGGCGCGAGCGCGATCGCCGGGAAGAGATACCGTTCGTGCATGCGCGTCGCGAGGACGAACATCGCGGTGAGCACGATGAAGCAGGCGGTGATCAGCACCTTCTCGCGGAGCGCGCGATCGGTCTTCGTTTCGAGCTGACGGACGGTGATGACCGTGATCCCGACAACGAGCGCGCTGAGGGCGAGCATGCTCCATCCCCACACCGGAATACCGAAGACGCGTTGTCCGTCCGACCCGTAGAAGTCGCCGCGCAGCGTGTAGACGTTGCACGCCGAGACGGAGCGGTACGGGTAGAACCCCGTCCCTGCTTCGTAGCGGCCGAAGAGCCACGACAACACCGCCGGCGGTGAGGTGACGGGTGCGAACGGCAGCGAGGAGACGTAGGCCAGAGCGACCGCCAAGACGGGCCCGAGCACAAGGCTCGCGCGCGGTCCCTCACGCCGAACCTGCCATGCGAGCAACAGCGGAGCGGCGACGATAGCCTGCGGTTTCACGAGGACCGAGAGTCCCAGGGCGACCCATCCCAGCGTCGCGGAGCCTCGCAGCGTCAGCGCGATCGCGACCAGCAAGAACAGCGCCGGGATCGAATCGATCTGTCCCCACACCGCTGAGATCATCCACGTCGCCGGCGTGAACGCGGCGACCGCTGCGGCGGTGAGCGCGTCCCTCGTCGATCCCCATCCCCTCACCACGGCGAACGTGACCGCGCACAGGCCGAGGTCGGCGAGGATCGCGGGAAGCTTCAGCAGTGCGCGCAGGACGATCTCGTGATGGTCGCCTTGTGCGAGCGGGGCGTAGAGATGCGCGATCCCGGTGAGGACGAGCGGGTAGCCCGTCGGGTAGTCGATGACGTGCCGGCTGTAGGGTTCGACGTGCGTGTAGAGCCCGTGCGTGCCGTACGCGAGCAGCAGGTGTGTCCACCCGATGAAGGTCGCGACGTCCCCGGCACCGCCGGCGAACGAGGTGGGCAGGAGGGCGAGACGGAGCAGCAGTGCGCTGACCAGAATCGCTCCCAGCGCGGGAAGACCCTCGACGCGACGCATCTTAGCCGCCTCGCGCAAGAACGAAGACCGCTTCGTGTCTGTGCACCGGTGTACGTCCGCATCGATGCTACCATCGCGTCCACGGCCTTGCACGGGAAGGCCGTGGCGTCGGTCAGCGGAGCATCATGCGGGCGGTCGAGCTGGAGATTCCCGCAGCACTCGCCGAGCTCATGCCTGTCTGCGGGAGCGCAAGATCTGCACCGTCACGATGGAGTTCTGCGGGACGGTGATGTTCTGCCGATTGTTCTTCGCGACGAGATATCCGCCGGCGGCGCCGGCGGCACCGAGGAAACTGATCCCGATCCACTTGCCGACGATGTTCCCGACGATCATCCCGGCGAGCCCCCCGGCGATCTCCTTCGCGGCGTTGCTTTTCGTGTCGACCTTCAGCTCCGTTGCGCGCGCCTCGATCGCGTACCGCGTGCCGTTATGAAGGCGGATGGAATCGAACCCGAGATCGATCCGTCCGGGACGTCCTTGCCCGGCCTTGACGACGTTGGTGACGTGCCCGGAGATCGTCGCCGCGGTGACGTGCCCGCTGCCGTCCGCGGAGCTGACGTTCGAGAGCGTGAACGGCGTGCCGACCGCCGTGCTCGCCGAGCTCAACGATTGCGTGATCGTGCCGGAGAGCTCGGTGCCGGGGCTGACCTGCGCGACGGCTGTGAGCGGACCGAGAACGAGCGCGACGGCGGCGAGGATCGCGACGAGAACACGCATCGGCATGGACTCCTTTGTGTCGCGGACGGTAACCCAACGCATGATCATACACCAGACGCGCCGAGATCGCCAGAGCCGGAGGTCCTGGCGAAATCTGCGAACGCGCAGTCAGGCGGTCGTGACGTTGGGCGCGGGCATGCCCCGTGCCGCCATGCCGGGGACCACCTCGGTGATCGTGTCGTATTCGTCGACGCTCAAGCGTGAGTGGTCGGTGCGCATCAAGGCGGCGTACGCACAACCGGCGACGATGATGCTGAAGAACCAGCCCCCCGACCAGAGGAAGCCGAGCGCCGGGACGGCGAGGCCGATGAGCGGCGGGATCCATCCGATCACGAGGGCGCCGATCGCGCGCAGGTTCCAGCCGCTCGCGTAGTCGTAACGGCCGCCGGGGGTGTAGAGGTCGTCGAGGTCGAGCCGCTTCGCGCGCACGAGCCAGTAATCGGCGATCGCGATCCCGTCGAAGGGGCCGAGCAGCGTCCCGTACGTCCCGAGCCAGGTGAAGACGTACGTGGCGAACGTCGAGAGGACGTACCAGGGCTGCATCGCGAGCGCAAGGAGCCCGGTCAGGACGGCGCCGAGGGCGAAGGTGATGCGGCGCGGCCAGAGGTTCTCGAACGCGCGCGCCGGCGCCATCACGTTCGCGCCGACGTTGATCGTGATCGAGGAGAGGATCACGATCGCGCCGCCGATGACGACGACGGCGGTCGGGAAGCGCACGAGCAGGTCGACCGGGTTCCAGAGCGCCTTCCCGAAGACGGCGAGCGTCGTCGAGGTGACGGCGATCCCGACGAAGGCGAAGAGCGCCATCACGATCGGCATGACGAGCTGTCCGCGCAGCTGCGCCCGCTGCGAGACGGCGTAGCGCGTGTAGTCGGGGATGTTGAGGGCGAGCGTTGCCCAGAACGCGACGACCCCGATCACCGAGGGGAAGAACGCGGCCCAGAACGCGCCGCCGTGCAGCATCGCGGGCGCGGCGAGCATCGTCGCGACGCTCCCCGATGCCGAAACGCCCCAGCCGAAGAGCGCGATCGCCGCCAGGCCCAGCGTCGGTGCGGCGAACGTTGCGAGCCTTCCGATCGCCTGCGGACCGCGCATCGCGATCCCGACGTTGAGCAGCCAGAAGATCCCGAACGCGACGAACAGGTGCGGCCCGAGCGAGCTCCACGCCGGGACGACGCGGCCGACGATCGCGTCGAGCGCCTGCCCGCCGAACCACGAGTTGATCCCGAACCACCCGGCGCCGATCACGGCACGAGCGAGGGCCGGGACGTGCGCGCCGCGCGTCCCGAACCACAAGCGCGCGAAGACCGGATACGGAAAGCCGTAGCGCGTCCCGGCGTGCGCGACGAGCAAGATCGGGACGAGCACGACGACGCTGCCGACGAAGATCGTCAGCACCGCCTCCCACCAGTTCATCCCCAGCGAGATCATCCCGCTGGCGAGCGAGTAGGTCGGGATGCACAGACACATCCCGATCCAGAGCGACGCGAACCGCGGCGCGCCCCAGGCATGCTCCTGCGGCGTGCACGGACGCAGATCGTCGTTCCAGAGGTCGGTGTGGGCCGCCGCCTCGCGCGCCGCCGGCGGCGTGAGCGTCACGATCCCGTCGCGTTCGACCTGCGTCTGCATCGAGCGTCCTTTCTCGCTACACTTCCACCATGTCGCCGTACGTCTCCGGACGGCGGTCGCGGTAGAACTGCCAGGTGTTGCGGACCTCCTCGATCACGCGGCGGTCCATCTGCGCGACGACGACCTCGTCCTTGTCGCGGCTGCCGATCGCGACGAATTGCCCGCGCGGGTCGACCAGGTACGACTGCCCGTAGAACTCGCCCATGTTCCAGGGCGATTCCCAGCCGACGCGGTTGATGGCGCCGACGTAATAGCCGTTGGCGACGGCGTGCGCGGGCTGCTCGAGCTTCCAGAGATGTTCCGAGAGCCCGGCGACCGTCGCCGAGGGGTTGAAGACGATCTCCGCGCCGTTGAGACCGAGGAGCCGTGCGCCCTCGGGGAAGTGCCGGTCGTAGCAGATGTAGACGCCGACGCGCGCGAACTTCGTCTGGAACGTCGGATACCCGCTGTTGCCCGGCTTGAAGTAGAACTTTTCCCAGAACCCGCACGGTGCGGGGCCTGCGGCGACTTGCGGGATGTGGTGCTTGCGGTAGATTCCGAGCACCGTGCCGTCGGCGTCGATCACGACGGCGGTGTTGTAGTAGACACCGCTGATCGTCCGCTCGTAGAGCGGTACGATCAGCGCGATCCCGAGCTCGCGCGCGAGATCCTGCATCAGCCGCGTCGTCGGGCCCTCGGGGACGCGCTCGGTCGCGGCGTACCACTTCGGGTTCTGTTCGGTGCAGAAGTACGGCCCGTAGAAGAGCTCCTGCAGGCAGACGATCTGCGCGCCGCGCTGCGCCGCCTCACGGATGAGCCCCACGTGCTTCGCGATCGCGGCCTGCTTGTGGACCTCGACCGGCGCGTCTCCGTCGGTGTCGTGATGCGCCTGAACCAAGCCGATCGTGACGATGTCGCTCACTGACTGCTCTTTCTCGTCGTCTAGAGTTGCACGGGGCGGAAAGGGGCGGACCGCTGGTGGACGCCGCCGCCCTCGGCGCCGACGAAGCGGTCGTCCTCGGCGACGACGCGGCCGCGCGAGAAGACGTAGCGCGGCCGGCCGCGGACGGTCATCCCCTCGAAGATGTTGTTGTCGACGCGCATGTGATGCGTGCTCGCGGAGATCGTGCGCGTCGCGTTCGGATCCCAGATCACCAGGTCCGCGTCGCTGCCGACGGCGATCGTTCCCTTGCGCGGGAACAGGCCGAAGAGCTTCGCCGGATTGGTCGAGGCGAGCGCGACGAACTGGTTGAGCCCGATCACGCCTTTTCCGACTCCGTGCTCGAAGAGGATCGAGACGCGGTCTTCGATCGTCGGCGCGCCGTTCGGAATCTTCGAGAAGTCGCCGCGCCCCAGCTCCTTCTGGCCGCAGTTGTTGAACGAGCAGTGGTCGGAACCGAAGGCGTGCAGCTCGCCGTTCTTGAGCTTTTTGAGCAGCACGGCCTGATCGTGCTTCTCGCGGAGCGGCGGCGACATGACGTAGTTCGCGCCGGCGAAGTCGGGGCGGTCGTAGTCGCTCACGTCGCAGACGAGATACTGCGGGCACGTCTCGCCGTAGATCGCCAGCCCCCGCTTGCGTCCGTCGCTGATCGCGTCGGCGGCCATCGCGCTCGAGACGTGCACGACGTAGAGCGGCGCGCCGGCGACCTCGGCGAGGCGAATCGCGCGTGACGTCGCCTCGCCTTCGAGCTCGACGGGGCGCGTGAGCGCGTGATACTTCGGCGCCGTCTTCCCCTCGGCGAGGGCGTCCTTGACGGTCACCTCGATCACGTCGCCGTTCTCGGCGTGGACCTGGACGAGCCCGCCGTACCGAGCAGCGGCCTTGAGCACCTTGAAGATCGTCTCGTCGTCGACTTGCAGGACGTGCTTGTAGGCCATGAAGACCTTGAACGAGTTGACCCCCTCCGCCTCGATCATGCGCGGGATCTCCTCGATCGTCTCGGGGCGCCCGTCGGCGATCGTGAGATGGAAGGCGTAGTCGATCACGGCCTTCCCGGCGGCCTTGCCGTGCCAGGTCTTCACGGCGTTCGCGAGCGAGTCGCCCTTCTGGTGCAGCGCGAAGTCGATGATCGTCGTCGTCCCGCCGAGCGCCGCGGCAACCGTCCCGGAGGCGAAGTCGTCGGCGGTGACCGTCCCGCCGAACGGCATGTCGAGATGCGTGTGCGGATCGATGAACCCGGGGAAGACGTAGCTCCCCGAGGCGTCGATCGTCGTGTGCCCGCTCGCCGGGATCGTGCGTGCGATCGCGCTGATCACGCCGTCCTCGATGAGGACGTCGGCGGGAAAGAGATCGGTCGCCGTGACGACCGTCCCACCCCTTACGATGGTACCGATAGCCGTTCTCTCCAGGTGTGGGTGCTCGCGCCGGAATCGACGCGCACCATGGTGATGCAATCTTCGACCGGGCAGACCATGCTGCACAGGTTGCAGCCGACGCAGTGTCCTTCGTCGACGACCGGCGCGAGCTGCGGATCGGCGGGGCGCTCGATGCACTGGTGCGCGGCGTCCTCGCACGCGATGTAGCACTTGTTGCAGCGGATGCACGTCTGCGGATCGATCCGCGCCACGATCTTGTAGTCGAGGTTCAGATCGTTCCAGTCGACGAAGCGCGGGACGGTCTTGCCGATGATCTCGCCGACCGAGGCGATCCCGCGCGCGTCGAGGTAGTTGTTCAGGCCGTCGATCATGTCGGCGACGATGCGGAAGCCATGGTGCATCACCGCGGTGCAGACCTGTACGCTCGTCGAACCCATCAGGAGAAACTCGACCGCGTCGCGCCAGTCGGCGACGCCGCCGATCCCCGAGATCGGGATCCCGACCTGCGGGTCGCGCGCGCACGAGCCGACCATGTTCAGCGCGATCGGCTTGACCGCCGGACCGCAGAAGCCGCCGTGCGAGGACTTCCCGTCGACGTGCGGGATCGGCAGCCACGTGTCGAGGTCGACGCCCATCAGGCTGTTGATCGTGTTGATCATGCTCACCGCGTCGGCGCCGCCGCGCGCCGCGGCGCGCGCGGTGTACCGCACGTCGGTGATGTTGGGCGTGAGCTTGACGATCACGGGGACGCTCGCCGCTTCCTTGACCCAGCGCGTGATCCGCTCGACCAGCTCGGGGTCCTGGCCGACGGCGGAGCCCATCCCGCGCTCCGACATCCCGTGCGGGCAGCCGAAGTTCAGCTCGAAGCCGTCGATCGGGACGGTCTGCACCTCGCGCACCAGCGCGTGCCAGCTCTCGCGCGTGCATTCGGTCATCAGCGAGGCGACGATCGCGCGATCGGGATACGCCGCCTTGCACTCGGCGATCTCGCGCAGATTGTCGGCCAGCGGGCGGTCCGTGATGAGCTCGATGTTGTTCATCCCGGCCATCCGGTACGGACCGATGTCGAGGCCCGCGAAGCGCGAGGTGACGTTGACGATCGGATCGCCGAGCGTCTTCCACACCGCACCGCCCCAGCCGGCGGCGAACGCGCGCATCACCTGATAGCCGGAGTTGGTCGGCGGCGCCGAGGCGAGCCAGAACGGGTTGGGGCTGCGGATCCCCGCCAGATCGATCGACAGGTCGGCCATCAGCGTCCCTCCGCGCGCAGCTGCGCGTCGAGCGCGTGCGCCGCGGTCTTCCCCCGCTGCGCCGCCTCGACGACCATCGCGTCCGTCCCGCCGGGCCGGAACATGCAGTCCCCCGCCGCGAAGATTCGCGGGTCGTTCGTGCGCATGTGTTCGTCGACGACCGCGATCCCGTGCTCGTGCACGACGCCGAACGCGTCGAGCAGCGCGGTCAGACGATTCTGCCCGATCGCGCGGATCACCGTGTCGGCGCGCACGACGCGTTCCGTCCCCGGCAGGGGCCGCGCGCTGCCGTCGGCGGCGCTCGCGATCAGCTCGAGCCCCGCGACGCGTCCGTTCTCGACGACGATGCGCTTGGGGAGCGTGTAGGTGCGGAACTCGACGCCTTCGACCTTGGCGAACTCGATCTCGAAGCCGTACGCCGTCATCCGTTCCGCGCCGCGGCGATAGTACATCGTCACCGACGGCGCGCCGAGGCGGCGCGAGCACGTCGCCGCGTCGATCGCGGTGTTGCCTCCGCCGATGATCGCGACGTGTGCACCGAGCGTGCCGACGTCGCCGCCGAGCTTCGCGGTGCGGATGAAGTCGAGCGCGTCCCAGACGCCGGCCGCGTCCTCGCCTTCGATCCCCAGACGCGGCACGGCGCCCATCCCGCAGGCGAGCACGACCGCGTCGAAGTCGGCGAGGATCTGGGCCGCCGAGATCGTCTCGCCGACGGTGACGCCGGTGCGGATCTCGACGCCGAGCGCGCGGACCTGCTCCGCCTCCCAGAGCGCGATCTCCGCGGGTAACCGGAACGGCACGATCCCGTACGTGTCAAGACCGCCCGCCTCGGGATCGCGCTCGAAGATCGTGACGGCGTGGCCCGCGCGTGCCAGCTCGCGTCCCGCCGAGAGCCCCGCCGGACCGGCGCCGACGATCGCGACGCGCTTCCCGGTCGGCGTGCCGGCGCGAAAGAGCGTCGCTCCGCTACGGATCGCCCAGTCGGTCGCGTAGCGCTGCAGATCGCCGATGCGAATCGGCGTCTCGTCGGCGTTGTAGACGCACGCGCCCTCGCAGAGCTGATCGGTCGGGCAGACGCGCGCGCAGCTCGCGCCGACGGGGTTCGCGTCCATGATCGTGCGCGCGCTGCCGGCGAGATCACCGGTCGCGATGCGGCCGATGAAGCGCGGGACGTCGATCGCGGTCGGACACGCGCGCGTGCACGGCGCGTCGTAGCAGTTGAGGCAACGACTCGCCTCGATGCGGACTTCGGTTGCGGAGAGACGTTTGGCGAGCGGCGGCCCTAGCGGAACGGAGGGAACGGGCAAGACACCTCCATCGAACGATGCGCGTGGCGTCGGCCCTTGCGCGTCGCCGACTCGCCGCCCTGCTTACGCTGGGGCGGGCGTCTCGTCACGCATGGCCGAACGCAACAAGGATTCCAGCTCCGGTCCGTCATGGTGACCATGCGAGGCGACGGCGTGATCGCGCGCCGCGCGCAAGACCTCTGCTTCGGTGCCGCTGATCTTGAGCGTGCAGCCGGATTCGCTCGGAACGGCGCCGCAGTCGATGACCTTCCGGTTCTCTCCCATGGGGTACCTCCGAGGGTACGGAACACCCGCCGGCCCTCCAGCATAGGCCGGGCAAGAAGGCTGCGTCAATGCGGTCGCGTAGGCTGGCGGAATGAAAGCCGTACGCCTCCACGAGCTCGGCGGGCCGCAGAACCTGCGCGTCGAGCAGGTCGACGATCCCAAGCCGGCAGCCGGCGAGATCCTCGTGAAGCTGCACCGCGCAGCGTTCAACCGTCGCGACGTCTTCATCACGCAAGGGCTGTATCCGGGGATCCAGCTGCCGTGCATCCTCGGCTCCGACGGTGTGGGTACCGTCTCGGCGCACGGCGACGCGACGCAGGGACCGGCGGTCGGTGCGCGCGTCGTGATCGACCCGACGCTCGGTTGGGGCGACAACCCGCGCGTGTGGCGCCGTGACGCGCACGTGCTCGGGATGCCGCACCCCGGGACCTTCGCCGAATACATCGCCGTGCCGGCCGCGAACGTCCATCCCGCACCGGCGTCGCTCAGCGACGACGAGGCCGCGGCGATCCCGCTGGGCGGCCTGACCGCGTACCGCGCCGTCGTGACGCGCGGGCGCTGCACGCGCGAGGACGTCGTGCTGCTCCCGGGGATCGGCGGCGGCGTGCAGACCTTCGCGCTGCTCTTCGCCAAGAAGCTCGGCGCGAAGGTGATCGTCACCTCGTCGAGCGACGAGAAGCTCGCGCGCGCGAAAGCGCTCGGCGCCGACGTCGCGATCAACTACAAGACGACCGAGAAGTGGGAGAAGGAGGTCGCGGCGATCGATGGCGGCCCGAGCCTCGTCGTCGACGCCGTCGGCGGCGACACGTTCGCCAAGGCGCTCCGCGTTGCGCGCTACGGCGCGCGCGTCGTGACCTACGGCGGAACGACCGGCGATGCGAAGATCCGGATGTTCGACGTCTTCTGGAAGCAGCTCGACATCCTGGGCACCTCGATGGGCTCACCGCTCGACTTCGCCGCGATGCTCGCGCAGTTCGACGGCTCCCTCAAGCCCGTGGTCGACGCCGTCTACGGGATCGACGACGCCGTCGCCGCTGCCGGGAAGATCGCCGCGGGCGACCAGTTCGGCAAAATCGTCCTGGCGATCACGTAGGCGCGTCCCGCGCGCCACCACGGGCGCGCTCGGAGACTATCGCAGCGTATAGCGCAGGAGCGGTTCGGCTTCGCCGTAGCCGAGTTCGGCGCGGATGACGGCGGCGCCGAGTCCTTCTCCCAAACGGGAAAGGTCGGGGGCGAGGAGCGCGCGTTCCGCCGCGGTCGCTTCGCGGGCGAGCGGCTCGGCGCGCACCGTCCCTTCGCGTTCGAGGGCGATCAGGTAGGCCAACACCTGGCGTGCCGCGGCGGGCCAGAGATGGCGCTCGACGTCCTGATAGACGATCTCGACCAGCGCGGGGAGCGTCGCGGGACCCCGCGCAAGCGCGTCGACGATCTGCCGCTCGCGCGCCTCGCGGTGGGCGATGTACTCCTCGAGCTTCGCGCGCACGTCGCGAACTTCTTCGCCGTGGCCGCCGTAGATGACGTCGGCATCGCCGTGCTCGTCGCGCAGGCGGCGCAGCGTCGCCTGATAGGTGCGCATCTCGCCGTTCGGCGGCGCGACGACGACGGTGCCGCGGCCGATCACGACGTCGCCGGTGAACAGCGCGCGCTCGTCCTCCAGCACGAAGACGAGGTGGTCGCGGGCGTGTCCCGGCGCGTGCAGCACGCTGAGCGCGGCGTCGTCGAAGGTCAGCCGTTCGCCGTCGGCGAGCGCGCGGTCGTGCGGAAACCGCGCGGCGGGATGCGCCAAGACCGGGGCGCCGGTCGCCGCAGCGAGCGGCGCCGCGCCGGGATAGTGGTCGGGATGCCCGTGCGTGACGAGGATCGCGGCATACGTCGCGTGCGCGTCGCGCGCCGCGCGCATGAACGCGTCGCGCTGCGCGTCGTCGACCGGGCCGGGATCGATCGCGACGAGCCGATGCGGCGCGACGCGTACGACGTACCCGTTCGTCCCCTCGAGCGTCATCGGCGAAGGATTGTTCGCGCGCAGCCGCACGACGCGCGTGCTGAGGCTCACCATGCGGCTTCCAACTCCTCGTCGAGCGAGAACGTGCCGGCCGCGTCGACGTACGGCGAGACGGTGACGATCCGTTTGCTCTGGGCGAATGCGAGCAGCGCCGCGACGCTGCGGAACTCGGCGATCCGTTCAAGGTGTTTGATCGTCGGGAAGATCAATCCGATCTCGCCCCGCTCGTGCGCCGCGAGCGCCTCGAGCGGGCGAAACCAGCGTCCTTCGTGCACTTCGGAGGCGTCGGCCTCGGCGACCTGATCGGCGGGCGCGCGCGCGACGAAGAAGCGCGTATCGAAGCGATGCGCCGTGATCGGCGGCGTGATCCAGTGCGAGAAGTACCGCATCTCCGAGACGTCGGGACGTGCGTCGAGCCCGCGCAGCAGCGCGACGAAGGTCGTCTCGCCGTCGGCCAGCGCACGGCGCGCGCGCGAGAGCGTGCGGCCGTCGAACACCCGATCGGCGAAGAGCAGCCCCGCCTCCTCGAACGTCTCGCGAATCGCCGCCAGGACGAACGCGGGCTCGACGCCCGCGACGTTCGCGCCGTCGAGCGCGCGGTCCGCCGCCTCGCGGCGGTCTTCCGCGTCGAGCGCTCCGCCCGGGAAGACGTAGTGATCCGGCAGGAACGCCGCCTGCGCGCTGCGGCGCACCATGAAGACGGCGAGCCCGTCGGCGTCGTCGCGTGCGGCGATCACGCTCGCGGCGTCCCGAATGCGGACGGCCGAGAAACGGATCGCGCCGCCGTCCCGTTCCTTTCGTGCCATGCGTTCGTCACTGCTCGCCACGACGGTCCTGGTTCTCGGTCTGGGAGCCACGACATGCGCCGCCGCGCAGTCGAGCGCCCCGCCGGCCCCGGTACCGACGCCGATCGCCGTGCCCACCCTGCCGCCGAACACGCCCGGGGCGCAGATCATCCAGCGCGCGATCGACCTCGGCGTCCAGATCCTGCAGCGCAACGCGGCGAACGCCCGCAACGACGCGCGGGGGCAGGTGACCTACTTCAAACGCTACGACATGCAGGTGCTCGTCGGGCCGAACGCCTACCGGAACGTCCGGCTGCGCCCGGGCACGGTCATCAATCCGCGCGGCGGGACCCCGGCGGCCGGTACGGTGGTCGACGTGAACGGGCGGACGGACGCCGACGGGACGCTGGAAGCGGACACGATCACGATTCAGCGGTAATCTCCGGCGATGCGCTGCGCGATCGGATCCGACGATACCGGCCCCTTGACCGATGCCCTACTCGCCGAGCTCGAGCGGCGGGGGATCGCCGTCGAGCGCTACGGTGCGCTGCGGGACGGCTCCCACGCGTGGGCGTCGATCGGCCGTGCGGTCGGCGAGGCGGTCGCGGCCGGCCAGGCGGAGCTGGGGATCGTCTGCTGCTGGACCGGCACCGGGATCTCGATCGCGGCCAACAAGGTCCCGGGCGTGCGCGCGGCGCTCTGCGGCGACGCCGCGACCGCCGAGGGGGCGCGGCGCTGGAACGACGCGAACGTCCTCGCGCTCTCGATGCGGGCCACGACGCCGGCGGTCGGCGGGGAGATCCTCGCGGCGTTCCTTGCCACCACGCCGAGCGACGATCCCGCTGATCGCCGCGAGATCGCGGCCGTCGAGCACGAAGAAAGGGCCACGCCGTAACCGGCGTGACCCTTCCTGTGCTGTATCGTGTGCGTCGTAGCTGCGCATCGGCCGCTACGACGTCGTCTCCTTCGGTGGATCTTGCGGAGTCACGAGTGGAACCGCCCTCCTTGCACCTTCTGACGTCGAACGTGCGCTTCGAAAGTTGTGTTGTGCTGTTCGTACCGCAACGGCGCGCATTCAGCCGTGCGGTCCAATGAACCCGGGTGGATCTTCCGGCGTCAAGCCGCCCTCCCGTGACGTTCGTAGCGATGTAACCTCGAGGTCGGAAAAGCGTACACCCGGCCCTGAGCGAGGGTCAATCCCCCGGATACACGGGTTGTGAGACCGATTCTCGATCGGGACCGGGCGGGACAAGCAAAGGCGAACCGCCCGATCCCGCAAAGAAGCCGGGTGGTGAGCGTCGGCACGATCAAGCTCCTGCGCCGCCTCGAGGCGGTGGCGATCCTCTTGGCCTCGTTCGCGATCGCGGCCCTGGTCGTCGCGAATCGCCCGCTGGTCGAACAGGTGCTCGGTCAACTGGGGTGGTTTGCCGTCCCGCTGGCGATCATCGTCTTCGCGGTCGTCGCGTCGGCGCCGTTCTCCGTCACCGACGCCCTCGCGATCATGAACGGAGTACTGTTCGGGCCCGTGCTTGGGTCGATCGTCAACGCGGTCGGTCTCGTGCTCGCGGCGATCATCGGCTACATGGTCGCGCTGCGCACCTCGGCCGCGTTCGACGTCCGCAAGCGCGTCGAACGCTTACCCGGCTGGGCGCGCAAGTTCAAAATCGGCTCGCCGATGTTCCTGATCTGCGTGCGGATCATCCCAGGTCTCGGCGGTACGCTCGCCACCCAGACGGCTGCCGCGCTGCGGGTGCCGATCTTCCGTCAAATCTACACCATGTGCGCGATCGCCGTGCCGATCTGTACGGTGCTCGCCATCGGCGGCGACTGGCTCTCCGACGAGATCCAGATGCGCGTCGTCGTCCCAGCGCAAGCCTACGCGGAGAAACATCACCTGCACATCCCACACCGCCATCGCCGCCCGTACGTGATGCCCGAACCGGTGACGTGGTGAACGTCACCGTCGTCGATACCCCCGAGGCGCTGGCCCAGACATGCGCGCGCATCGAGCGCGCCGACCGCATCGGCCTGGACACCGAGTTCCATACCGAGAAGTCCTACACGCCGCACCTGATGGTGGTGCAGCTCCTCTTCGAGGACGGCGTTGCGATCGTCGACCCGCTCGCCGTTCCCGATCTGCGCCCCTTGATCGACGCGCTCGCCGGCGCGCGCATCGTCGGGCACGCGCTCGGCTCGGACCTGCGGATCCTCGCCGACACGTTCGAGACGCTCCCGAGCGCCGCGTACGACACGCAGGTTGCGGCGGCGTTCGTCGGCTACGGTCTCTCGATCTCGCTGCTCGATCTCGTTCGCGATTTGTGCGGCGTCACGCTGCGCAAGTCGCAGACCGTGAGCGATTGGAGCACGCGTCCGTTCACGCCCAAACAAGTCGAGTACCTGGTCGACGACGTGCGCTATCTCTTCCAGCTCGAGGACGGGCTGCGCGAGAAGCTCGCCGCGCGTGGGCGGGAGAGCTGGGCCGACGACGAGATGGTCTCGCTCGTCGAGCCGCGCGCGTACCGGCCCGATCCGCGCCGGCTCTACCTGCGCGTCTCGGGGAACGCGCGGATGAACCGCCGGGAGCTGGGGATCCTCAACGAGCTCGCGCACCTGCGCGAGCGCTACGCGCGCGAGCGCAACGTCCCGCTCAAGTACGTGCTGCCCGACGACGTGATGTCGGGTCTCGTGCAGTTGCGTCCGCGGTCGGTCGAGGAACTGGGACAGCTCCGGCGCATCGACGCGGGGACGCGCCGGAACCTGGGCGAGCGGATCGTCGAGGCGGTCGCGCGGGGCGAGGCGATCCCCGAGGACGAGCTCCCGCCGCGCGCCCCCAAGCCTCTGGGCCCGCAGCGAGACGCGCTCGTCGCGACGATGGCGGTCCTCGTGAGCGCGATCGCCGCGCACAACGACATCCCGACGACGCTGCTGCTCCCGCGTCACGCGCTCGAACGCATCGCGCGCGAAGCGCCGCAGACGCCGGCCGCCCTCGGCGACCTGGTGAACCTGAACCCCTGGCGCCGCGAGCTGATCGTCGAGCCGCTCTGGGCGCTGCTCGGGGGCGAGCGCGCGCTGCGCGTCACCGGCTATCTCGACGGCAACCCCCGCACGGTGTTCGCCTAGCGCCGGCGGAAAAGCACGGAAGGTTCACTTGCGTGAACCTTCCGTGCCGTCGCGTAGCAGGTTTCCCTGCTACCGGGTGTGGGCGACGTTGCTCCGCGGCCTTTTCGCCGCTGCCCATCCCGATGACGCGCGGCCATCGTACCATGGGAGCACGGATCGCGCCATGGTTCCCGGGTAAAAAGAGCGTCCGCTCCTCCGCGCCGACGCGCGTCAGCGGGACCCGAGCGCCTGCAAGAAGCGGTCGACCTCCTCGGGATCGTAGTTGCGGTCGGCCTCGGCCTCGCGCCGGCACCAGGCGCGGAACGCGTCGAGGTCGACCTCGCGAGGCTTGGCGCGCGCGACCGCGAGCGCGACGCGGAACGCGCCTTCGTCCTTCCAGGCCCAGTAATGGAGGAAGCGGTCGCGTACGACGTCGGTCGGTGTGAGGACGTGCAGGATCTGGTGCGCGCGGCGGTCGGTCCGCCACGTCACGACCTCCTCGCGGCCGATCGCGAGCGGGCCGACGGGGAACTCGACGGTGTACGGCAGCTCGGGATGCTCGTAGAACCCTTCCGCGACCCAGGCGTAACCGAGGGTCGCAAGGGCGCGGTCGATGCTGTGCCGCGCGGTGCCGACGTGCAGGATGAAGTCGACGTCGAGCGACTGGTACTCGTCGGGGACGTAGTACGCCGCGGCGCTGCCTCCGCACAGAACGGCGGTCTCGCCGGCTTGCGCGAGCGCCGTGCAGACCGCGAACTCCACGTCGATCAGCGTCGCGCCGGCGCGCAGGATCACAGCGGCTTGCCGATGCGCCGCGGCCGCTCGCGGTAGCGCGAGGCGCGTTCGCGAATCTCCGGGTAGGCGGCGACGAGGCGTTCGAGCAGCGCGCGCAGCTCGACCGCGCCGTACCAGCGCCGGTTGAGCAGGACGACCCGCGAGTTGCCGACGAGCCGCGAGACGACGACCCCGCCATGCTCGAGCGCGATGACCGCGCGGTGGACCGCGGTCGGGCTCGCGTCGACTTGGCGTGCCAGCTCGCGGATGTGCAAGCCGTTCTGCGAGAGCGCGAGCCGCGTCAGCATCCGGTCGCGCAAGGCCGAGCCGAAGAGCGCCGGGCGCAGGTCGTCCCTCACGGCGGAATTGTCCCGGTTTGCGAAACGATTGTCAACGGATGCGGAACGTTTTCCGAGAGCACCGGACGGCCGTACCGACGAAGCCCGGCTCCGTGAACAACCAGGCCCATCCGAACAGCTTCTCCGCGCGGGACACGCTCCGCGTCGGCGGCCGGGAATACACCTACTTCCGGCTCGGCGCGCTCGCCGCGCGTGGCCACGATCTGGCGACCCTGCCCTACTCGCTCAAGATCCTCCTCGAGAACCTGGTCCGGTTCGAGGACGGACGCTCCGTCACGGCCGACGACGTGACCGCGCTCGCGGCCTGGAAGCCCGGCGACGCCTCCGCCAAGGAGATCGCGTACCGGCCGGCACGCGTGCTGCTGCAGGACTTCACCGGCGTCCCGTGCGTCGTCGACCTCGCCGCGATGCGCGACGCGATCGCCGAGATGGGCGGTGATCCCAAGCAGATCAACCCGCTGCAGCCGGTCGAGCTGGTGATCGACCACTCCGTCCAGGTCGATGCCTGGGGCGACGGGGCCGCGTTCGAGAAGAACGCCGAGCTGGAGTTCGCGCGCAACGGCGAGCGCTACGCCTTCCTCAAGTGGGGGCAATCCTCGCTCGACGGGTTCCGCGCCGTCCCGCCGGACACCGGGATCGTCCACCAGGTCAACATCGAGTACCTCGCGCGCGTGATCTTCGGCGCCGGCGGCGCGGGTGAGACGACGACGGGGACGCAGCTCGCGTATCCCGACACCGTCGTCGGCACCGACTCGCACACGACGATGGCGAACGGCCTGGGCGTGCTGGCGTGGGGCGTCGGCGGGATCGAGGCCGAGGCCGCGATGCTCGGCCAGCCGGTCACGATGCTGATCCCCGAGGTCATCGGGTTCAAGATCACCGGGAAGCTGCGCGAAGGGGTCACCGCGACCGACCTCGCGCTGCAAGTCACGCAGATGCTGCGCAAGAAGGGCGTCGTCGGCAAGTTCGTCGAGTTCTACGGCGCCGGGCTCTCGTCGCTCCCCGTCGCCGACCGCACCGTCATCGGCAACATGTCGCCGGAGTACGGTTCGACCGTCGCGATCTTCCCGGTCGACGCGCTCACGCTCGAGTACCTGCGCCTCACGGGCCGCCCGCAGGAGCAGATCGACCTGGTCGAAGCCTACGCGAAGGCGCAGGGGATGTTCCGCACCGACGACGCGCCCGAGCCGCGCTTCAGCGACACGCTGGAGCTCGATCTGGGTGATGTCGTCCCGAACCTCGCGGGGCCGCGCCGTCCGCAGGACCGTGTCCCGCTCAAGGACGTCAAGCGCGAGTTCGCCGTCGCGTTCGACGAGTGGCAGAGCGCACGCGCGAAGAACAACGGCAAGCAGCTCGAGCGCTTCGAGGGCGAAGGCGGCGGGACGGCCGTCGCCGCGCAGCCGCGCACGCAGGTCTCCGACGGTGCGGTCGTGATCGCCGCGATCACCTCGTGCACGAACACGTCGAACCCGGCGCTCTTGATCGGTGCGGGATTGCTCGCGAAGAAGGCCGTCGAGAAGGGCCTCAAAGCCGCACCGTGGGTGAAGACCTCGCTCGCGCCCGGCTCGAAGGTCGTCACCGACTACCTGCTCAAGGCCGGGCTCACGCCGTACCTCGATCAGCTCGGCTTCAACCTGGTCGGCTACGGCTGCACGACGTGCATCGGCAACAGCGGCCCGCTCGGGGAAGAGGTCGCGCACGCGGTCGCCGAGCACGACATGATCGTCGCCGCGGTGCTCTCGGGCAACCGCAACTTCGAGGGCCGCATCCACCCGCAGGTCCGCGCGAACTATCTCGCCTCGCCGCCGCTCGTCGTCGCGTACGCGCTGGCGGGCCGGATGGACGTCGATCTGACGACGGAGCCGATCGGCCGCACCGCGACCGGTGAGGACGTCTACCTCAAGGATCTCTGGCCGACGGGTGCGGAGATCGACGCGGCGATGAGCGCCGCGGTCTCCGACGCGCTTTTCCGCCAACGCTACGCCGACGTGTTCACCGGCGATCGGCGCTGGGCGTCGATGCAGGTGCCGACCGGCGAGCGCTACGCGTGGGACGAGAAGTCCGAGTACGTGAAGCGGCCGCCGTACTTCGAGGGGATGCCCAAGCAGCCCGCGGCGGTGCAGGACATCAGCGGCGCGCGCGTCCTCGCCGTGCTCGGCGACTCCGTCACGACCGATCACATCTCGCCCGCCGGCAACATCGCGCGCAGCTCGCCGGCGGCGAAGTACCTCGTCTCCAAGGGCGTCGATCCGGCCGACTTCAACTCGTACGGCGCGCGGCGCGGCAACCATGAGGTGATGGTCCGCGGGACGTTCGCGAACATCCGTCTGCGCAACGGTTTGGTCCCCGGCGTCGAAGGCGGCGTGACGCGCTACCTGCCGACGAACGAGCAGATGTCGATCTTCGAGGCGTCGGAGAAGTACCGCGCAGACGGGACGCCGCTGATCGTGCTTGCCGGCAAGGAGTACGGAAGCGGCTCGTCACGCGACTGGGCGGCGAAGGGGCCGTACCTGCTCGGGATCAAGGCCGTCATCGCCGAGTCGTTCGAGCGCATCCACCGCTCGAACCTGATCGGGATGGGGATCGTCCCGCTCCAGTTCCCGCAAGGGCAGACGCGCGAGTCGCTCGGCCTGACCGGCGAGGAGACGTACGCGATCGAAGGGCTCGCCGCGAAGCTCGCACCGGGGATGACCGTGAACGTCACGGCGACCGGCACGGACGGCAAGGCGAAGCGCTTCGACGCGCTGGTGCGGATCGACACCCCCGACGAGGCGGAGTACTACCGCCACGGCGGGATCCTGCAGTACGTCCTGCGTTCGCTCGCGAGCGCGTGACCTCGACGGCAACGGCGCTGAAGATCTCCCTTGCGGAGATCGACGGCGCCGCCGCCCTGATCCGTGAGGTCGTTCCGCCGACCCCGACCTATCGCTGGCCGCTGCTCGGCGAACGGCTCGGGGTCGACCTCGTCGTCAAGCACGAGAACCACACGCCGCTCGGCGCGTTCAAAGTACGCGGCGGGCTGGCGTACGTCGACGCGCTGCGCCGGCGCGAGCCCGCGGTGGAGCGCCTCGTCACCGCGACGCGCGGCAACCACGGGCAGAGCATCGCCCTCGCCGCGTCGCGCGCGGGGCTGCGCGCGACGATCGTCGTGCCGCAGGGGAACTCGGTCGAGAAGAACGCGGCGATGCGCGCGCTCGGCGCCGAGCTGATCGTTCACGGCGAGGATTTCGACGCCGCGCGTGCGTACGCGGCCGGACTCGTTGCGGGTGACCCGCGCGCCCGCTTCGTCCCCTCGTACCATCGCGATCTGGTCGTCGGCGTCGCGACCTATGCGCGCGAGCTGTTCGCCGCCGGCGCGTTCGACGTCGTCTACGTCCCGGTCGGCCTCGGCTCGGGGATCAGCGGTGTGATCGCGGTCCGCGATCTGCTCGGCCTTCCGACCGAGGTCGTGGGCGTCGTCGCGGAGCGCTTTCCGGCCTACGCGCGTTCGTTCGCGTGCGGGGCGATCGTGCCCGGCGAGCCTGCGGAGACGATCGCCGACGGGGTGGCATGCCGCGTCCCCGACGCTCTCGCGCTGCAGGTGATCGCCGGGGGAGCCGAGCGGATCGTGGAGGTCGGTGAGGAAGCGATCCGCGAGGCCATGCGCTGGATCTTCACGGACACCCACAACGTTGCCGAAGGTGCGGGCGCAATCGCGATCGCGGCGATCGCGTGTGAGGCGCCGCGCCTACGGGGTAAACGCGTCGCTGCGGTCCTCACCGGCGGCAACGTCGACGCGGTGGTGTTTGCCGCGACGCTCGCGTAGCGCCCAGGAGGTCGTCGTTTGATCCCACCACAGGTCGCCATTCTGTCGTTCGAGGGACCCGATCGGTATGCGTCGATCGGGGGGCTCGGGACCCGCGTCACACAGTTGGCGCGCGCCCTGGGCGCCGCCGGACACCACGTCGACCTGGTCTTCGTCGGCGATCCGCACGCCAAGCCCGTCGAGGAGAGCGAACCCGGGGTCACCTTGCGCCGCTGGTCGCAGTGGATATCCGCGCAGCACCCGCGCAACGCCTACGACGGCGAGCTCGAGAAGGTCCACGATTGGGAGGCGAGCCTGCCGCGCTGGGTAATCGATCAGATCGTCGCGCCCGCGCACGCGCGCGGGGAGCGTGCGCTCGTGATCTGCGAGGAGTGGCAGACGGCGAACGTCGCGATCGCGATCGACCGGCTCGCGCGCGAACGCGGGATGCGCGCGAATCTCACGCTGCTCTGGAACGCGAACAACACCTACGGCTTCGACCGCATCCACTGGCCGACGCTCGCGCGCGCCGCTGCGATCCTCGCCGTGAGCAAGTACATGAAGTTCGAGCTGGCGCAATGGGGCGTGAATGCGCTGGTCGTGCCGAACGGCTTGGACGCCGCGCTGCTCGACGGTGCCGATCCGGAGCGCGTGCAGGTCCTCAAGGCGGCGTTCAAGGGGCATCCGACGTGCGTCAAGGTCGGGCGCTTCGATCCCGACAAGAACTGGCTGCAGGCGATCGACGCGATCGCCGACTTGCGCGAGCGCGGGGTCGACGCGCGCCTCATCGTACGCGGCGGGAAGGAGCCGTACGGCGACGTCGTGCTGGGCCGCGCGCGCGACCGGCAGCTCACCGTCGAACGGCTGGCGTACGAGGGGAGCGACTGGCGCGAGTTCGCGCGCGTCCTCTCGTATTGCGACGCGCCGGTCGTGCACGTGCGCGCGTTCCTCGACGAGGCGACGCTCTACGCGCTCTACGCCGCCGCCGACGCGGTGCTCGCGAACAGCGGGAAGGAACCCTTCGGCTTGGTCGGGCTCGAGGTGATGGCCGCCGGCGGGATCGCGGTCTGCGGCGCGACCGGCGAGGAGTACGCGGAGCCGTTCGTCAACGCGATCGTCTGCGACACCGCCGACGGGCGCGAGCTGGCCGCATATCTCGAAGCGCTCTTCGCCGACAAGCATCTCGCCGAGGAGCTGCGCGCGCACGGCGCGCAGACCGCGGCGCGCTACACGTGGGATCAGGCGCTCGCGGCGCTCGGCCGCAAGATCGCCTACGTCGACGCGATCGCGAAGTGAGTGCGCGCGGCCCGCTCCTGGTCACGGGCGGGAGCCGCGGGATCGGTGCGGCGATCGGGCGGCGCGCCGCGGCCGCCGGCTACGACGTCGCGCTGACGTACGCGCACGAGCGCTCGGCCGCCGAGGCGCTGGTCGCGGAGATCGTCGCGAGCGGGCGCCGCGCGGTCGCGATCCAGGCCGACGTCGCTCGCGAAGACGACGTGCTGCGCGCGTTCCACACCCTCGACGTGACGTTCGGCCCGCTCGCGGCGCTAGTGAACAACGCGGGGATCTCGGGGGGCTTCTCGCGCGTCGCCGAGGTGACGCACGCGCAGCTCGAACGGGTGATGGCCGTCAACGTGATCGGCGCGATGCTGTGCGCGCGCGAAGCGGTGCGCCGCATGTCGAGCGCGTACGGCGGGCGCGGCGGCGCGATCGTCAACGTCACCTCGAAGGCCGCGCGGATCGGCAGCGCGGGCGAATGGGTGCACTACGCCGCCTCGAAGGGGGCGCTCGAGACGTTCACGCTCGGGCTCGCACGTGAGGTCGCGGAGGAGGGGATCCGCGTGAACGCGGTCGCTCCCGGGCTCGTCGAGACCGACCTGCACGCCGCGGCCGGCGATCCCGAACGCCCCGCAAGGATGGCGTCCGGGATTCCGATGCGCCGCGCCGGCGACCCCGACGAGATCGCCGCCGCCGTGACGTGGCTCCTCTCCGACGAGGCCTCCTACGTCACAGGCGCGGTACTCGACGTAACCGGCGGCCGCTAGCGAATGCTACGGGCCGTAGACCTGAATGCCGCCGGCTGCGGTCGCGGTCGGTGGGATCGGGACGAAGACGCGGCCCGTCGTCGGATCGGCGGCGACCGAATGCGCGCCCGTCGCCGTCGGGTACGTCTTGATCAGCGTCTGCGAGCTCGCATCGATCACGCCGAGAACCGGTGTGAACGGTCCGGTGCTGTTGGCGACGCCGCTCGCGGTCATCACGTCGGAGGACGTGTAGTAGCGGTTGAGTTTGGGATCGTAGGCGACCTCGTCTTCGCCGCCGATCCCGGCGACCGTCTTGACGATACTGCCGTTGGTCGCGTTCATCATCAGCGAGATGAGCTGACTGCCGTTGGGGGGCGTGCAGCCGACGAACAGCGTTTCGTTCGGGCCGAGTGCGAGGCCGGAGGGGTTGCAGCCCGTTTCCGGATACGCGTTCGCGACGCTCGGCGTCCCGGCCGCGACCGACGAGGCGGCGATCACGTCGAGCTCACCGGTCGGGTTCGTCGGCGTGGCGTCGTTGTTCACGAAGAAGTTCTTGGTCTGCGGGTCGTAGACACACTGCTCGAGCCCCGTCGAGCCGGTGAACGTGTACTTCGCGACGATCGTGTTCGTCTTGGTCGAGATCCAGGTTGCGAACGGCGGCGAGTCGGCGGGGTTGGCGAACATCACCAAGCCGTCGTCCGGGTCGTAGCAGCCCTCGTCGGTCCGAAACCCGGAGATCGCGATCGGGATCGTCGCGGTGACGGTACCGGCGCTCGCATCGACGACCTTGACGCTGTTGACGTCACCGACGTAGACGGTGGAGCTTCCGGTCACGGTGACGACGCCGTCGGGACCGGAGGTCGAGCTCGATGAGCCGACCCCGGCGAAGCCGCCGACTTGGCGCAGCGTGTAGCTGCCGAGATCGAGGATGTCGAGCGACTTGTTCGTGCGGTCGGCGAGATAATATCGCTGGGCCGTCGGGTCGACGGCGCCGATGTCGAAGGAGAATGATGCGCCGGCGCCCGTGTTCGGCACGGCGACGGTGCGCTGAAGGCTGAAGCTCGAGCCCGACTGCGCGGGCGGTGTGACGGTGCTCCCTTTCCCGCCGCACCCGGCGGCGAGGGCGAGGAGCGCGGCCGACAACACGACCTTCCAAGCACGATGCATGCAGAAGACGTCCTTTCAGGCAGAACGCGATCGTCCGCGACACAATGCGTGGACGATCGTTTTCGTCGCGTACCCACGACGCTGCAAGTTTCTTGCGGCGGCTGCTCGGTGTGATCCAGGCACCACTCTCGCTGCGCGGAACGACGTCACCGGTTGTCGCGCGTCGTGCCGGCTGTGCTATACTATCCCGTCATCTCTCAACGCGCGATCTTTCGAACACGCCGATCGACCTCGCGCCTTCGCCTTCGAAAGAATCGATGCAAACGACATTCGACTCGCTGGGTCTGAGCCCGGCGATCCTCGCCTCTGTGCGCGCTCTCGGCTTCACCACGCCCACCCCGGTGCAGGCCGCCGCGATCCCGCCGGCGCTGGCCGGCAAAGACGTTCTCGCCTCGGCCCAGACCGGGACCGGGAAGACCGCCGCGTTCGGGATCCCGCTGATCGAGCGGCTGGCGACGCTGCCGCGCAAGAAGACCCACGCACTGATTCTCGCGCCGACGCGTGAATTGGCTGCGCAGATCGCCGAGCATCTCGAAGCGCTCGGGAAGGGAAGCAATCTACGCGTCGCTGCGATCTTCGGCGGCGTCGGATTCGGCAATCAGATCGCCGCGTTCGCGCGCGGGACCGAGATCATCGTCGCCTGTCCGGGGCGTCTCACCGACTTGATGGGCCAAGGCGCGGCGCGTCTGGGCGACGTCTCGGTGCTCGTCCTCGACGAAGCGGACCGCATGCTCGACATGGGCTTCCTCCCGGTCGTGCGCCGCATCGTCGCGCAGGTCCCGAAGGCGCGCCAAACGCTGTTCTTCTCGGCGACGATCGCACCGGAGATCGCCGCGCTGACGCGCGAGATGCTCCGCGATCCCGTGCGCGTCGAGATGGTGCCGCAGAGTACGAAGCGCACGACGGCCGAGGGGATCACGCACACGGCGTACACGATCGACCAGCAGCGCAAGACCGATCTGCTCGTCGAGCTCCTCAAAGACAACAACATCTACAGCGCGATCGCGTTCACGCGCACGAAGGCGCGCGCGAACCGACTCGCGCTCGCGCTCGCCAAACACGACATCGCCGCCGAGCGCATCCACGGTGATCGCTCACAGGCGCAGCGGACGCGAGCGCTCGCGGACTTCAAGCGCGGCAAGCTGCGCGTGCTCGTCGCGACCGACGTCGCGGCCCGCGGGATCGACGTCGCCGATCTCGGACACGTGGTGAACTTCGACGTGCCGATGATCCCCGAAGACTACGTGCACCGCGTCGGCCGTACCGCACGCGCGGAGCAGACCGGCGATGCGATCACGTTCGTCTCGCAAGAGGAAGAGAAGCTCTTCCGCGAGATCGAGAAGGCCGTCGGACGCCGCATCGACCGCTCCAAGACGCCGCCGCTCCCTGAGCGCCCCCTCGTTGCGAGCCCCGTCCATGCGAGCCCCGTCCACGCCGGACCCCGGCACCCCGTGACGGCCCACGCGGGGCCAAGACAACATGCCGGCGCCCATGACACGGTGCAGGCCGCATCCGGCACGACGCGCCGCCGCCGCCGTCGGCGCAACGTCCCGACCGCCTAGCCGGGACCGGAGCGAAAGCTCGAAGACCCGCAGCCCCGCTCACGTCATGCTCAGCCTGTCGAAGCACCCACGTCATGCTGAGCCTGTCGAAGCATTGCGGGGAAGACGTCTTCGACAGGCTCAGACGGCGCTTCGCGACGCCCTTCGACAAGCTCAGGGTGACATGGCCGCAAGCTCAGGGTGAGATGACGACGAGCTCAGGGTGACGCTAGGTCGACGCGATCGACCGCACGCGGTCGGCGATCTCGTCGGCGTAGAAGGAGGCCTGTTCGTCGGTCGGGCCTTCGGCCCAGATGTTCACCGACGCGTCCGTCGCGTCGGGGAGGACGAGCACCCAGCCGTCGCGGCGCGCGAGGCGCACGCCGTCGAGCGTCTCCACCTTGCCGTTGCCGGCGTGCGCCGCCTCGTCGTGCAGTGAGCGCATCACCGCGCCCTTGCGGTCCCACGGGCAGGGCACGACACGGCCGGCGATGTGCCAGCGCGGCAGCATGTCGACCAGCTCCGAGAGCTTGCGGTGCTCGCCGGCGAGCATCTCCATGATCTTCGCGGTCGCGAAGATCCCGTCGAACGCGGGCTGGAACTCCGGGAAGATCAGCTCGTAGTTCATCCCGCCGGCGAACGCGAGGTCCTTTCCTTCGCGCTCGGCGAGCGCCATGAGCGAGCGGCGGTCGCTGCGGGTGCGCACGATCGTCGCGCCGTTCTCCGCCGCGATCTCCTCGATCACCGACGGAACGGTCAGCGGCATCGCGATCCGCGCGCCCGGTTTCGCGCGCGCGACCAGGAGCGTCAGCAGCGTCATCAGCCGGTTGCGCCCGACGATGCGCCCGGTGTCGTCGACGAGCGTCACCGTCTCGCCGTCCGCGTCGATCAGCACGCCGAGGTTCGCCTCGAGCGAGGTGACGACCGAGGTGAGCTGGTGCAGATGCCGCTCGCGGTCGGTGCGGAACGTGCGCACCTTCTCGGCGTCGAAGTAGGCGTTGAGCGCGATCTGCTCGACGCCCAGCCCTCCGAGAACGCCCGGCAGCACGATCGAAGCGTTGCCGTATGCGTAGTCGATGACGACGCGGAAGTTCGCCTCCTTGAGCGCGCCGCCGTCGATCGCCTCGGCGAACGCGCCGGCGTAGCGCTCGAGCGCGCGCGAGGGGAAGTCGAGGATCCCGACCTCGTCCATCGGCGTGCGGCGGAAGTCCTCGCGGAAGAAGAGGTTTTCGACCTTGCGCTCCGCGCCTTTGTCGATCCCGATCCCGCTGTCGTCGAAGAACTCGAACACCAGCGAGTTCGGATCGTCGGGCGCGACGCGCACGTGGACACCGCCGTCGCCGCCGACGCGTACGGCGTAGCGCGCGAGCGGGAGCGGATACGAACGCAGATCGAGCACGTTGATGCCGACGCTGAGCAGCCCCGAGATGATGCAGCGGTTCATCACCCGCGAGGCGGGGTGCGTGTCGCGGCTCGTCATCACGGCTTGGCCCGGCTTGAGCGACGATCCGAACGCCTGTCCCAGCTTGAGCGCGAACTCCGGCGTGATCTCCAGGTTCGCAAGGCCGCTGATCCCGGTCGAGCCGAACAGCGAGCCCGGCCACTTCTGCCCGTAGATCAGCGACATCGAGACGATCGACCCGGCGCTGACCCACTTGTCGGGCCAGAGCTTGAGGTGCGCGTTGACCGTCGCGCCCGCGCCGATCGTGCAGCCGCGCCCGATCACCGTGTTCTCGTTGACCGTGGCGCGCCGCTCGATCGTGTTGCGGTCGGCGACGGTGCAGTCGTTGAGCACCGCCTCCTCGCCGACGTACACGTCCTCCCAGGCGACGGTGCGGCAGACGGTCGCGTGGCGCTCGACGATCGCACGGTCTCCGATCACGGTCGGTCCCGCGATCGACGCACCGGCGCCGATCCGCACGTCGCGCCCGAGGATGACCGGCCCTTCGATCTGCGCATCCGGATCGATCTTCGTCCCCGCGCCGGCGCGCACGCCCGGGGCGATCTCCTCGCCCTCGATCTCGATCGCGACTTTCCCGGAGATCGCGTCGTAGTTCGCCTGCTGATACTGTTCGAGGTTGCCGATGTCGGTCCAGTAGGCGTCGAAGACGTAGCCGCCCAGGCGCGCGCCCTCGCGCAGCATCTCCGGGAACAGATCGCGCGACCAGTCGTAGACGCGCCCGCGCGTCATCTTCTCGAGGATCTGCGGTTCGAGGACGTAGATCCCGGTGTTGATCGTGTCGGAGAAGACCTCGCCCCACGACGGCTTCTCGAGGAAGCGGACGATCTTCCCGTTCTCGTCGGTGACGACGACGCCGAACTCGAGCGGATTCGTGACGCGCTGCAGCGCGATCGTCACGTCGTTCTGCTGCTCGCGATGATGCCGTACGATCGCGGTCAGGTCGACGTCGGTGAGCGCGTCGCCGCTGATGATCAGGAACGGTTCGCCCTGCAAGAGATCGTTGGCGAGCTTGACGGCGCCGGCGGTACCGAGCGGCGTGTCCTCGACGACGTAGTGCATCGTCACGCCGTGCGCGCTGCCGTCGCCGAAGTACGACTCGATCTCGTCTGCCAGATAGTGCAGCGTCGCCACGATCTCGGTGAACCCGTGCTTGCGCAGCAGGTTCACGATATGCTCCATCACCGGTTTCCCCGCGACCGGTGCGAGCGGTTTGGGGCGGCGCGAGGTCAGCGGCCGCAGCCGCGATCCTTCGCCGCCGGCCATCAGCACGGCTTTCACGTTCTAGGCACTCCGCTTCGCTCCGTGCCCTCCGCGCGTTGCGCGGGGCCCCCGGGCGTTCGCGCGCTCGCGATTGTCATAGGGGCACTATTCCCCGAGGGCGCGCGCAACAACATGGTGCCTGCTGTCTGCGTTACCGTTTCCTTCGTGCGCGGTGTGTGGCGCGATTGCATTTCGTTTTCTCTGGCGGTGCGGTTCATGCGGTTTCGGGGCGGGGGCGGAGGTTGGCGAGGGTGGTGCAGAGGCGGCTCAGTCGGTCGTCGGCGGCGAGGTCGGCGAGATCGGTGGAAAGCTTGCGTCGCCAGTTCGGGTATTGCGTCGAGGTTCCCGGGATGTTGACGGGGGCGCGTTCGCCCAGGATGTCGTCGAGTTGCGCCATGACGATCGCGCAGGGCGTCGCGGCGAGGTATCGGTTGGCGGCGATCACGATCGACGTCGGGTCGTCTCGCCGATCGGGGGGCAGGTCACCGTGCGCGATCAGGGCGTCGAGGAGGCGGGCGCGGTCGTGCTCGCGTGCGGCGCGCTCGTCCTCGAGCGGCGTTTCGAGGAGCCCGAGGCGGTCGCGCAGGGCGACGTCTTCGCCGCGGAGCCAGGCGGGGATCGTGGCGAGATCGTGGGTTCCCGAGGCGGCGAGCGCGAGGGCGGGGTAGCGCTCGGGCGGGACGAATGCGCCGTCGGCGTCCCGTTCGAAGAACAAGATGCGGTAGGAGAGGATCCCGGTCGCGGCCATCGCCTCGCGGAACCCTTCCGGCACCGTGCCGAGATCCTCACCGATCACGACGCAGCCGGCGCGGACGCTCGCGAGCGCGACGATCCCGCGCAGGTCGTCGAAGGGATACTGCACGTAGGTCCCGCTGCGCGCGTCGGCGCCGCGCGGGATCCAGTAGAGACGCGCGAGCGACATCGCGTGGTCGATCCGCAGCGCGCCGGCGTCGCGGCAATTCGCCTCGAGCAGCGCCAGCAGCTCGGCGTAGGCCTCGCGCACGAGACCGCGCGGATCGAGCGGGGGAAGACCCCAGTCCTGACCCAGCGTGTTGAGCGCGTCGGGCGGCGCGCCGACGGAGACGCCGGCGACGTAGGCCTGCGCGTCGACCCAGACGTCCGCGGCGCCGGAATCGACGCCGACGGCGAGATCGCGGTAGAGCCGCACGCCGCTGCGCGCCGCCGCGGCGGCGACCGCGGCGAGCTGCTCGGCGGCGAGCCATTGCAGGTACGTCGCGAACGCGATCTCCTCGGCTTCCGCTTCGGCGAACGCCGCGATCCCCGGGCCGTCCGGCGCGCGCACGCCCGCGGGCCACGCCGCGAGGTCGCGACCGTGGCGCGCGACGAGCGCCTCGTAGATCGCGAAGCGGCGCAACGGTTCGCCCTGCGCTTCGGACCACGCGGTGAAGGCGGCGCGCCGCACCCCGTCGGCGCAGAGCGCCGCGAAGCACGCGCGCAGCACCTCGTCCTTGAACCCCATCACCCCGCGGTAGTCGACGTTCGAGGCACCGCGCAGGGCGGCGACGCGCGCCGGCGTCGCCGGATCGTCGAAGATCGCGCGCGCCGCGGGGGAGGCTGCTTCCGGGACGTCGTCGAGCGCGATCGCCAACACGTTGAGCCAGCGCCGCGACGCCGCCGCGTACGGACTTGCCGCCTCCGGGTCGCTGCGGAAGCCGGCGTGCAACGGGTTGATTCCGACGTACGACGCGCCCCGCTCTCCGACCAGTTCGCAGAACGCGCGCAGGTCGGCGAAGTCGCCGATCCCGTGATTGCGCGCGGAGCGCAGCGTGTAGAGCTGCAGCGCGATCCCCCAGGTGCGGCCCTGCGGAGCCTGCGCGCGCGGCGGGACGACGATGACCGCGACCGTCGCGCTCCCGTACGCGCCGGCGCTCAGCGCGAGCCGGTGGATCCCGCGCGGGAGCGGCGCGCGCAGCGTGACGCGGCGCGTGTCGTAGGTGCCGTCCGGGCGGTGATCGGCGTGAACCACCGGCGCGTCGCGCAGCTGAGCCTCGCCGCGCTCCGGGTCGCCGCGCTCCGGGAACAGCTCCCAGCGCAGCGGTTCCGACCAGCTCGCGGCGGGGAGCGTCACCTCCAGTGCGAGCGGCTCCTCGTCGCGCAGCACGATGGTCGGCGCGGCGAGGTCGCGCTCGTCGGCGCCGAGCAGCGCTTCGAACTGCGCGACGGTCTCCGGCGCCGCGACGCGCGTGGTGCCGAGCGCGTCGACGTACGAACGCGCGACGCGGTTCATCGCAGACGCCCCGCGAAGAGCGCGAGCGAACGGGAGAGCATCGGGTAGTGCACGACGATGTCGGCCGGCACGTCACGCGGCGCGCCGCCTTCGATCGCGGTGTCGAGAACGAGCGACCACGTCACGCGCTCGGTGTCGGGGAGCGTGAACGTCACGTCGTCCGGCGCCGCGTTCATCGCCACGAAGAGCATCGGATGCGCCCCGAGGAACAGGCCGATCGTGCGATGCTCGGGGGCCCAGTCCGACGGCTCCATCTCGGAGCCGTCGGACTTGGTCCACGCGATGTCCTTGCGGCCGCTCCCGTCGATCGGCCGGCCGTGGTAGAACGCGTCGCGTTTGAAGGCGGGGTGGCGTTTGCGTAGGCGCATCACCGTCTTGACGAACTCCTCCAGTGCCAGATCGCGCGGGCCGCGGCCGTTCCAGTCGAGCCACGAGATCTCGTTGTCCTGACAGTACGCGTTGTTGTTCCCGCGTTGGGAGCGTCCGTGCTCGTCGCCCGCCAGGATCAGCGGGACGCCCAGCGAGAGCAACAGCGTCGCGATGAAGTTGCGCTTCTGGCGCTCGCGCAGGTTGACGATCTCCGGATCGTCGGTTGGGCCTTCGACGCCGCAATCCCAGCTCAGGTTGTCGTCGACGCCGTCGCGATTGTCCTCGAGGTTCCCGTCGTTGTGCTTGTGGTTGTACGAGACCAGGTCGGCGAGGGTGAAGCCGTCGTGGACGGTGACGAAGTTGATCCCCGCGCGCGGCCGGCGTCCCTGGTGCTCGAACAGGTCCGCCGAGCCCGCCAGACGCGAAGCGAGCTCCGGCAGCATCCCGTGGTCGCCGCGCCAGAAGCGGCGCACCGCGTCGCGGTATTTCCCGTTCCACTCCGACCAGCCGGGCGGGAAGTTCCCGACCTGATAGCCGCCCAGCCCCACGTCCCACGGCTCGGCGATCAGCTTGACGCGCGAAAGGACCGGGTCTTGCGCGAGCACCTTGAAGAACGCCGCGTCGCGCGCGTAGCCGTTGTTCTCCCGCGCGAGCGCCGGTGCGAGGTCGAAGCGGAAGCCGTCGACGTGCATCTCCTCGACCCAGTAGCGCAGCGAGTCGGTGACGAGCTGCAGCACGCGCGGATGGCGCAGGTCGAGCGTGTTGCCCGTCCCCGTCATGTCGTCGTAATAGCGCGGATCCTCGGTCAGCCGGTAGTACGATGCGTTGTCGATCCCGCGGAACGAGAGCGTCGGCCCGAGGTGGTTTCCTTCGGCGGTGTGGTTGTAGACGACGTCGAGCACGACCTCGATCCCCGCTTCGTGCAGGTGCTTGACCATCGTCTTGAACTCGCTCGGATCGGCCTGCATGTAGCGCGCGTCCGGCGCGAAGAAGCCGAGCGAGTTGTAGCCCCAGTAGTTGCGCAGCCGCTTCTCGACGAGGTGCCGGTCGTCGACGAACGCGTGGACCGGGAGCAGCTCGAGCGTCGTCACGCCCAGATCGAGCAGATACTGCACGACCGCGGGGTCGGCGAGCCCGGCGAACGTCCCGCGCAGCGCGGGCTGCACGCCCGGATGCTGGATCGTGTAGCCCCGCACGTGCAGCTCGTAGAGCACCGTCTCCGTCCACGGCACCGCCGGGCGCTGGTCATCGCCCCAGGTGAACGCGCTCTCGAGGACGACGCACTTGGGCATCCCGCTCGCGTTGTCGCGGCGGTCGAACGAGAGGTCCTCGCGCGCTGCGCCGATGCGGTAGCCGTAGTGCGCGTCGCTCCAGCGGATCGTTCCGCTGATCGCCTTCGCGTACGGGTCGAGCAGCAGCTTGTGGTGGTTGAACCGGTGTCCGCGCGCAGGGTCGTACGGCCCGTACACGCGGTAGCCGTAGAGCATCCCCGGGCGCGCGTCCGGCAGGTACCCATGCCACACCTCGTCGGTGTACTCCGGCAGCGCGATGCGCGCCAGTTCGCGCCGACCGCGCTGGTCGAACAGGCACAGCTCGACACGTTCGGCGTTCGCGCTGAAGAGCGCGAAGTTTACGCCCGAGCCGTCCCAGGTCGCACCAAGGGGGTAGGGAACACCCGGCTCGACGCGCGGTCGCGCCGAGATCACGGCGTGAGCCAAATCGCGGCGAGCGGCGGCAGGGTCAGCACGATACTGGCCTCGTGTCCGTGCGCGGGGCGGTCGGTCGCATCCACGACACCTGCGTTACCCACGTTCGAGCCGCCGTACGCCTGCGCATCGGTATTGAGCACCTCGCGGTAGCGCGTGTGCCGAGGGACGCCGATGCGATATCGTTCGTGCCGAACGCCGCTGAAGTTGATCACGCAGACGAGGTGACCGTCGTGCGCGGCGTCCCAGCGCACGAACCCCACGACTCCGTTGCGTGCGTCGTCGTACGCGATCCACGAGAACCCGTCACGCTCGCAGTCACGTTCGTGCAGCGCCGGGATCTCGCGGCCGAGCCGGTTGAGGTCGCGGACGAGGCGACTGACCCCCTCGTGCGGCGCGTACTGCAGGAGATGCCAGTCGAGCGAGGCTTGCGCCCGCCACTCCGCGCGCTGGGCGAACTCACCGCCCGCGAAGAGGAGCTTCTTGCCGGGGTGCGCCCACATCAGCCCGTAGAGCAAGCGCAGGTTCGCGAACTGCGCGCGCTCGTTCCCGGGCATGCGGCCTATCAACGAGCGCTTCCCGTGGACGACCTCGTCGTGCGAGAGCGGCAACACGAAGTTCTCGCTGAAGGCGTAGATCAGGCCGAACGAGATCTCGCCCAGGTGATGGCCGCGCCAGAGCGGATCGCGCTCGAGATAGCGCAGCGTGTCGTGCATCCACCCCATGTTCCACTTGTAGCCGAAGCCCAGTCCCCCGGCGTCGGCCGGTGTCGTGACGCCCGGCCACGCCGTCGACTCCTCGGCGAACGTCGCGATCCCCGGCACCTCGCCGTAGAGCACGGTGTTGAGCCGGCGCAGGAACGCGACAGCTTCGAGATTCTCGCGGCCGCCGTACGCGTTGGGGATCCATTCGCCCGCCGGACGGCTGTAGTCGCGATAGAGAAGTGAGGCGACGGCGTCGACGCGCAAGCCGTCGAAATGGAACTCGCGCAGCCAGTACAGCGCCGAGGCGATCAGGACGTTCGCGACCTCGTTGCGTCCGAGGTTGAAGATGTACGTCCCCCACTCGCGCTGGAAGCCCTCACGCGGATCGGCGTGCTCGTAGAGCGCGGTCCCGTCGAAGCTGCCCAGCGCGTGCGCGTCGGTCGGAAAGTGCCCGGGGACCCAATCCAGGATCACGCCCAATCCGGCGCGATGCGCGGCGTCGACGAACGCGCGCAGCCCGTCGGGCTCGCCGAAGCGGCGCGTCGGCGCGAACCACCCCGTGGTCTGGTAGCCCCAACTCAGATCGAAGGGATGCTCGGTGATCGGGAGCAGCTCGATGTGCGTGAAGCCGAGGTTCGCGACGTACGGGATCAGCCGTTCGGCCAGCTCTCCGTAGGTCAGGAAACGGTCGTTCTCCTCGGGGATGCGTTGCCACGATCCGAGGTGCACTTCGTAGATCTGAATCGGCGCGTCGCGATGCTGTTTGGGAGCGCGCGCGCGCATCCATTCCTCGTCGTGCCACACGTACGAGGACGGCGCGGTGACGACCGAAGCGTTCGCGGGACGCAGCTCGCTGCGCTGCGCGAACGGGTCGGCGCGCAGCGGAAGCAGCGCGCCGTCGGGGCCGAGCAGTTCGTACTTGTAGCAAGCACCGGCGTCGACGCCGGGGATGAAGAGCTCCCACACGCCCGCCTCGCGGCGCAACCGCATCGGATGGATGCGCCCGTCCCAGCCGTTCCAGTCGCCGACGACGCTCGCGCGGCGCGCGTTCGGTGCCCAGACGGCGAAGCGCGTCCCGCGTACGCCGTCGATCTCGATCAGATGCGCGCCGAGGACCCGGTACAGCTCGAGATGATTCCCTTGGGCGAAGAGCCACGCGTCGAGCTCGCCGAGCAGCGGGCCGAAGCGATACGGATCCTCGATCGTGCGCACGCCGTGCCTCGGGTCGTCGACGCGCAGCCGATAGCGCTCCGGCGCACGCACGAGCAGCGCCTCGAAGAGCCCGGCGGGATCGACGCGCTCCGCCTGCGCGAGCGTCGTCCCGTCGAGCGCGACGACGGTGACGGCGCGTGCGCCGGGCTGAAACGTGCGCACGAGCGTTCCGGTCCCGAGCGCGTGCGGCCCGAGGACCGCAAAGGGGTCGCCTTCACGGCCGGCGACGAGGGCGGCGGCGTGATCGATCACGCGAGCAGCCGGGCGAGCGAAGGGATCCCTTCGGCGAAGGTTGGGTGAACGTGGACCGACCGCTCGAGGACGCGCCAGGTCGATCCGGCTTCCATGTGTGCGAGAATCACGTGGATCAGTTCCCCGGCTTCGTAGCCGATGAACGTCGCGCCGAGGATCGCATCGTTGGTCGGATCGACGACCAAGCGGAAGAAGCCTTCCTCGAGTCCCCACTCGGCGCCGCGCGCGACGTCGGCGAGCGGGAGCGTCACCACGCGGTGGTCGATCCCGCGCAGCACGGCATCGTCGGCGGTCATCCCGACGCGTCCCACCTGCGGCTCGGTGTACATCGCGTACGCCAGCACCCGGTCGTCGCGCGTGCGCGAACGATCGCCTTTGAGGACGGCGCGCAGGCGGCGGAAGTCCTCCCACGAGACGTGCGTGAACTGCGGCTGGCCCGCGACGTCGCCGAGCGCGAAATGCTGCGCGACCGACGTGCGCAGATACGGATCGCATTGCACGAAGCCGCGCTCGTCCAGCGCGATGCCGGCGCGCTCGATCGTCCCCTCGGGAACGTTCGGCGTGCGGCCGATCGCGACGAGCAGCGCTTCCGCCTCGAGCACCGTGCCCTCGTCGAGCGTGACGGTGAAGCGCTCGCCGTCATGCGCGACGCGCACGGCGCGGCGCTCGAGGAGCGTGCGGACCCCGTCGATGCCGAGCGAGCGCGTCAGCACGGAGCAGACGTCGAGCTCCTCGCGCGCGAGGATGCGGTCGTCCGGCGTGACGAGCGTGACCTCGGTCCCCAAGCGCGCGGCACCCTGCCCGAGCTCCAAGCCGATGTAGCCGGAACCGAGCACGATCATGCGGCGCGGGAGCGTCTCCTGGCGGAAGAACGTCGTGTTGGTCAGAAACGGCGTTCCGGTCAAGCCGTCGACCGGGGGGATGGTGGGGCGCGTTCCCGTGTCGAGCACGACCTGTTCCGCCTCGTAGATCTCACCGTCGGCGCGGAGGCGGTGCGGCGCCTCGAACGAGGCCTCGGCGCGCACCAGCTGAACGCTGCTGCGCGCAAGCTTCGCCTCGACGCCGTCGCGCCATTCGCCGACGATCGTGCGCACGCGTTCCATCACGGCCGGGACGTCGACCCGCACCTGCGCTTCGACGCCGAGCCGGCCGGCGCGCCGCGCGCGTCCGGCAGCGTGCGCGGAGGCGAGGAACGACTTCGAAGGCGTGCAGCCGACGTTCACGCACGTACCGCCGAGGTCGCCGCGCTCGAACAGGACGACGCGTCTGCCGGACTTGGCGAAGTCCAATGCAAGCGGGACGCCGCCCTGCCCCGAGCCGATGACCGCGAGATCGTAGCGCATCTCTCCAAGTTACTCGCTCGTCGGCGCGAATCCGGCAGGGGACGGGCATTCGGTAGCCCCAAGGCGCAGCGGGCGTCGCTCGCGGATTTTCGTGCGATCCGAACCTCTCGGCAGCGATGCCGGGAAAGGATGAGTTGACATGCAGTCAAGTCTGCGTCCGTCACCCTCGCACGTTGCGACGCGGCTCGTCGTCGGCATGCTCCTGCATGCGCGACGGTGAAGCACGGGCCGAGCGGTCCACGAACCCACGCTCGGGGGGTCGCCACGCGCTCGGGTCCGGCGCAGAGCATCATGAACGTGCTCGAAGGATTCGGCTACGGCGCGGCTGCGGGGACGCCTCGGCGTTCCGGGGCTTGCTCGGGATCTAGCGCAGCAGCGCTACATCGAAGTCGGCGGCGACTTGCGGGTGCGTCGGTCCGCCGTATTCCGCGAGTTGTTGCAAGAGCTTGGCGACCAGCGCCGTCCAGCCGGTTTGGTGCGACGCGCCGAGACCCTCGCCGGTCTCGCCGTTGAAATACTCGTGGAAGAAGATCTGATCGCGCCACTGCGGGTCGTGCTGGAAGAGCGCATTCTGCCCGTTGAACGGGCGAAAACCGTCGGCATCGCGGCGGAAGAGCGACGCGAGCCGGCGCGCGAGCTCTTGCGAGCACTCCCAGAGCGTGAGCATACGGCCCGATCCTGTCGGGAACTCGACCTTGTAGTCGTCGCCCAGGTAGTAGTGGAACTTCTGGAGCGACTCGATCAAGAGGTAGTTGAGCGGAAACCAGATCGGTCCGCGCCAGTTCGAGTTGCCGCCGAAGATTCCACTCGTCGATTCGGCCGGTTCGTAGTCGATGCGGAACTCCGAGCCGTTGACCTTGAGGACGTACGGATAGTCGCGGTGGAACCGCGAGAGCATCCGAATCCCGTACGGTGAGAGGAATTCGTTCTCGTCGAAGACGCGGCGCAGGATCCGGCGCAAGCGGTCGGGGCTGCAGATCGCGAGCAGCCTGCGCTCGCGCATCCCGCCCAGTTCGAGTCGCGCCACGTTCTCCGCGAGCTCGGGCCGGTTGAGCAGGAACCACTCGACGCGTTTCTTCAAGCGCGGCAAATGCTCGAGCGTCCCCGCGTTGAGCGTCTCGACGGCGAAGACCGGGATGATCCCGACCACGCTGCGGACCTTGAGCGGGATGCGATCGCCGTCGGGCAGCAGGAGCTGATCGTAGTAGAACTCGTCGCCGGGATCCCAGAGCCCCTGCTCGTCGTCGCGCTGCGCGTTCATCGCGTCGGCGATGTACAGGAAGTGCTCGAAGAACTTCGAGGCGATGTCCTCGTAGACGTCGTCGGCCTTCGCCAGCTCGATCGCGATCGCCAGCATGTTGAGCGCGTAGACGGCCATCCACGACGTGCCGTCGCTCTGCGCGAGATGACCGTCGGTCGGGAGCGCGGCGCTGCGGTCGAAGACGCCGATGTTGTCGAGACCCAGGAAGCCGCCCTGGAAGACGTTGTGCCCCGTGATGTCCTTGCGGTTCACCCACCAGGTGAAGTTCATCAGCAGCTTCTGGAAGACGCGTTCGAGGAACGCGAAGTCGCCGATCCCGCCGTTGCGCTTCGCCTCGATCTTGTAGATGCGCAGCGCGGCCCACGCGTGGACCGGCGGGTTGACGTCGTCGAACGACCATTCGTACGCCGGAAGCTGCCCGTTCGGATGCATGTACGACTCGCGGGTGAGCTGCGTGAGCTGATCCTTGGCGAAGTCGGGGTCGATCAGCGCGAACGGGATCACGTGGAAAGCGAGGTCCCAGGAGGCGTACCAGGGATACTCCCAGGTGTCGGGCATCGAGAGGATCCCGTCGTTGTAGAGATGGCGCCAGTTCGCGTTGCGCCCGCGTCTGCGCGCGGCTGGCGGCGCCGGCATCAACGGGTCGCCGACGAGCCAGTCGCGCACGACGTAGTTGTAGAACTGCTTGGACCAGATCAGCCCGGCGAACGCGCGGCGCTGGATCAGCGCGGCTTCGGGGTCGAGCGGCGTCGCGTTGAGCGCGGCGTAGAACCGGTCGGCCTCCTCGATGCGTTCGTCGAACGTCGCGTCGAAGGCGCGGTCGATCCCGCCGCAGCTCGGATCGTCCGAGAGCCGCAGGCGCGCGGTGCGCGACGCGCCGGGCTCGATCAGCCAGCGGTAGTGCAGCCCGCTCTTCGTGCCGATCCGCCCCGGATTGACCCCC
Organism: Candidatus Limnocylindria bacterium; assembly: GCA_035493875.1. Taxonomy (GTDB): domain Bacteria; phylum Vulcanimicrobiota; class Vulcanimicrobiia; order Vulcanimicrobiales; family Vulcanimicrobiaceae; genus Vulcanimicrobium. Next base: position 31,517 of record DATJHK010000008.1, on the reverse strand, counting down.
TCACGATCCTCGCCGCGCACCGCGCGGTCGATCCCGCTCTTGACGAACGGCGAAGCGGAGCGCACGTTGAACGCGCGCTCGTAGTCGGTATCGTTCTCGGTGTAGAGGATCTCGTTCTCGCCGCCGTCGGTGAAGATCCAGCGCTTGCCGAGCGTCGCGTGCTCGGCGACCAGGATGCGTCCGCCGGCGAACGCGTCGCGGATGCTCGGCCGGGGCGTCCCCGCGCGCCAGGACCACTCGTTGCGGAACCACCATTGCGGGATGAGGTGAAACGGCGCGCTCGCATGGCCGTGGTTCGTGACGGTGATGCGGATCAGCAGATCGTCGACGTCGCGCTTGGCGTACTCGACCACGACGTCGAAGTAGGCGTCGTCGGCGAAGATCCCCGTGTCGACCAGCTCGTACTCGCGTCCCTGGCGTCCGCGCGCCGCGTTCTCGCCGCGCAGCTCGTCGTACGGATAGGCGCGCTGCGGGTAGCGGTAGAGCGCTTTGAGATACGCGTGCGACGGGACGGCGTCGAGGTGCCACCAATACTCCTTGACGTCCTCGCCGTGATTGCCTTGATGGCCGTTCAGCCCGTAGAAGCGCTCCTTGATGATCGGGTCGTGCTCGTTCCAGAACGCGGGCGCGAAGCAGAGGCGCTGGTGGTTGTCGGAGATCCCGAGGATCCCGTCCTCGCCCCAGCGGTACGCGCGCAGCCGCGCGTGCTCGAAAGGAAAGTAGTCCCAGGCGTTGCCGTCGGCGCTGTAGTCTTCGCGGACCGTCCCCCACTGCCGGCAGCTGAGATACGGCCCCCAGCGACGCCAGTGCTCGGCACGCCGCGCGGCCGCCTCGATCCGCGCGCGCTCGGGATTCCGGTCCATACCGGGTTCCTCGCCGTTCGCGCCGCGGGTTTCCTCTTGCGATGCGGCCATTCGGCGAGGTGCGCGGGCGCCGTTCGTGGCATCTCGCCGCGTGCGATACGGACGATCGCTCTGCGCCGACCTCGCGGCGGCGGAGGCCCGGGAGTGGCTGCTCACCAACGGGCGCGGCGGGTACGCGATGGGGACCCTCGCCGGGACGCTGACCCGCCGCTACCACGGGCTCCTCGTCGCGGCGGTCGATCCGCCGGTCGCGCGCCGCCTCGTCGTCGCACGGCTCGACCTGGACGTCGACTACGCCGGCCATGGCTACCAGCTCGCGACGAACCGCTGGCGCTCGGGGAACCTCGCCCCGGAGGGATGGCGGCTGGTGCAGAGCGTCGCGCTCGAGGACGGCTTGCCGTGCTGGACCTACGCGCTCGGCGACGCGCTGCTCGAGGTGACGCTGGCGATGCCGCTCGGCGCCGACGCGACGGCGATCGCGCTACGCGTCGTGCGCGCGAACGGACCGCTCGCGGTGCGCGGGCGGCTCGTCGTCGCGGACCGTGACCATCACGGCGGGGAGCTCCCGCCGCTCGAGGCGTTCGCGACGACCGTCGGCGAGGATCTCACGACGATCGCGCTCCCCGCCTCGCAGCGGACGCTGCACGTCTTCGCGCGGGGCGCGGCCGCCCACGAAACGCGCGAAGCCTACGAAGGGTATCTGCTTGCGCGCGAGACCGAACGGGGTCTCGCCGATCTCGACGACTACGCGCACCTGCTGACGCTGGAGTGGACGCTCGCCGAAGCCGGCCGCGCAGGTGTCGTCGTCAGCCTCGATCCGGCGGTCGAACGCGACGCGCACGCGCTGGTCGCGGCGCGCCGCGCAGCGAATCGCGCCCGCACGGCGACGCAGCCGACGCCGCTGCTCGGCGCGCTCGCGCTCGCCGCCGACGCGTTCGTCGTGGGCCGCGGAGAACGGCCACACGCCGGGACGACGATCGTCGCGGGCTACCCCTGGTTCACCGACTGGGGCCGCGACACGATGATCGCGCTCCCCGGGCTGCTGCTCGCGACGGGCCGCGTGCGCGACGCGGCGGCGGTGCTGCGCACGTTCGCCGCGCACGTCGCCGACGGTCTCGTCCCCAACTGCTTCCCCGACGCCGGCGGCGCCGCGCTGTACAACACGATCGACGCTTCACTGTGGTTCGTCGAGGCCGTGCGGGCCTACGTCGCGCAGACCGGCGACGAAGCGCTGCTCGTCGACGTCTTCCCTGCGGTACGGGCCGTCATCGACGGCTATCGCGCGGGGACGCACTACGGGATCGGCGTCGACGACGACGGCCTCGTCCACGGCGGCATCGCCGGCGTGCAGCTGACATGGATGGATGCGAAGGTCGGCGACCACGTCGTGACGCCGCGCCACGGCAAGCCGGTCGAGATCTCGGCGCTCTGGTACAACGCGCTGCGCGCGTGCGAGACGTTCGCGCGGAGGCTCGGCCGTCCGGCGAACGCGTACCGCGCGATGGCCGAGCGCACAGGGGCGTCGATGGAGCGTTTTTGGAACGCCGAGCGCGGCTGGTGCTTCGACGTGCTCGACGGCCCGGACGGCGACGATCCCGCGCTGCGGCCGAATCAGCTTTTCGCCGTCTCGCTCGCCGCGAGCGCGTTCGGCGCGCAGCGCGCGCGGGCGATCGTCGACGTCTGCGCGGCGAACCTGTGGACGCCGCTGGGACTGCGCACGCTCGCACCCGAGGATCCGGCCTACGTCGGCACGTACGGCGGATCGCCGGAACGGCGCGACGGCGCTTACCACCAGGGCACGGTCTGGCCGTGGCTGCTCGGCCCGTTCGCGCGCGCGCACCTGCGCGCGTACGGCGATCGCGAGCGCGCGCGAAGCTACGTCACGCCGCTGCTCGACGCGCTCGAGAGCGCCGCGCTCGGCTTCATCCCCGAGATCGCCGACGGCGACGCGCCGCATCTTCCCGCCGGGTGTCCCGCGCAGGCCTGGAGCGTCGCCGAGCTGATCGCGGCGCTGCGGCTGCTGGAGATGTAGCGCTTACGCCGCGCCGAAGATCGCCGTGACGTCGAGCACGAGCCCGGGCACCGCCGGTGCGCAGTCGAGCGTCGCGACGTCGCCGAGGTCGCGCACGTCTTCGTCGCCTTCATGTCCGACGAAGACGCGCCGCCGCCACGGATCGAGCAGCACGACGAGCCGCACGCCGTTTTGCAGATAGGCCAGGATCTTCTTGCGCGTCGTGCGCGGCCGGTCGGACTTCGACATGAGCTCGAACACCGCGTCCGGAACGAGCGTCGGAAACGTCGCTTCGGATGCGGCGCTCCAGCGTTCGGGTGAGACGTACGTCGCGTCGGCGGCGAACAGTGAGGTGTCCGGGAGGGTGAATCCGCCGCTCGAATTGGAGCCGACGCCCTCGTGCGCGCGCACCCACGCGCCTACCTGATAAGCGAGCTCGAGATTGCGGGCGCCGCTGCGAAACCCGGCCGGCGGCGTCACGAGCAGCGTTCCGTCGGCGAAGCGCTCGAACGTGAGCGGTTCGTACCGTTCCTCCAGCGCGATGAGCTCCTCGTCGGAGACGGGGTGCGGCGGCACGATTTCGACCGCCGCGTCGATCGTCGTCCGTAAATCAGCGAGCCGCATCGCCATAACGTCGTCTCCTCCACGCCGATGTTCTCACGCGGAGGGGACCGGGTGTCAAGGGCGGCTCAGCCGCTTTCGGGCAGGCGGATCGTTGCGATCGGGACGTCGGGGAGCGAGCGTTTGCGCAGGTGCGTCGGCGTCTCGGTGACGATCACTTCGAGCGTCGGCTTCACGTGCAGCTCGAGGAGGTGGCCGCCGCGGGTCGTGCCGTCGCGGCGGCCGAGGACGACGTGCGCGTGGACTTGCGGCTTCCCGTCCTCGGTCGTCGCGACGTCGCCGAGCAGGGAGAGGACTTCGACCTGCTCGGCGATCGGGATGCGATCGTACTGCTTGCGGTCGAAGTCGAACCAGCCGACGACGGCCTTCGAACCCGCGCCGACGCCGCTGAGCGAGGCGCCGTTCACCCCCGTCTCGCGCGCGAAGCGCCCGAGCTCGGCGAACGCCTCGTCGCCTTCGTCGAAGATCAGCGCGTAGGTGACGAGCCCCGCCTCGTCAGCGATCTTGCGATACTGCATCGGCCTTCTGTTCCCCGCGCAGCGCGACGGCAATCGCGACGAGGATGACGAGCGCCCCGAGCGCGGTCGTGGCGCCGAGCCGCTCACCGAAGATCCACGCGGCGAGGAGTCCGGCGATCACCGGTTCGAGCAGCGTCATGGTGGAGACGAACGTGGCGCTGAGCACGCGCACCGCGGCGTTGAGCGCGGTGTGGCCGAAGAGCTGCGAGACGAGCGCCATCGCGACGATCCCACCCCACGCCGTCGCATCGTGCGCGGGCGGGAGGTGATCGCGGGTGACGGCGACCGCGATCCCGAGGAAGAGCGCGCCGAAGGTGCAGGTCCGCGCCGTCACCGCGAGCGTGTCGACGCGCTTGTCGACGCCGCGCACGACGAGCAGGTAGCCGGCGATCGCGAGAGCGCCCGCGAGCGCGAGACCGATCCCCAGCGGCGTGTTGGCGCGATCGGGCGCGCCGACGACGAGCGCGACGCCGGCGAGCGCGCCGGCGACGCTCAGCGCGGCGAACGCGTCGACGCGGCGGCGGCGCGCCACGGCGTACACTTCGGTCCAGACGGGGGTCGTGCAGACCAGGAGCGTCGAGATCGCGACCGACACGTGTTGCAGCGAGGCGATCCAGGTCGCGAAATGCGTCGCGAGCAACAGGCCGGCGAACGCGAGACGCACCTCGGTTGCACCGCCCGCCGGGCGCAAGCGTCCGCGCAGCGCGGCGATTCCGAGCAGGGGAATCGCCGCGAGGGTCAGCCGTGCCCAGGAGACTGCGAGCGGCCCGCCCGAGACCAGCGCGAAGCGCGCGAAGATCGCCGCCGCTCCGATGGCGAGCTGCGCGAGCGCGACCAGGAGCACCGCGCTCCGCCGTGAGATCACGCGCGTTCGCTTCCGGTCGGCGTGGTGTCCGTCCTTGACAATCGCGCCGGTGCGGACGTAAGGTCGAAGATACGCTACGGGAGCCCGAACACGCCGGGCTGAGAGGGCGGCGTCAGGCCGTCGACCGTTACCACCTGATCCGGGTCATACCGGCGAAGAGGAGTGCACTCGATGGCGACCATGATCCCGCCGTCCAACGACGTTCTCACGCGCGAGCCGTTCCCGGCCTCGAACAAGGTCTACGCCGAGGGAAGCGATGCGACGATCCGCGTCCCCTTCCGCGCGATCCAAGTCACCGACGGCACGGTGCACACGGTCCACGATACCTCGGGGCCGTTCACCGATCCCGACGTCGGGATCGACGTGCGCAGCGGGATCGCGCGCATCCGCGAGCCCTGGATCGCCAAACGCGGCGACACGGACGTGCTCGCCAAGCCGTCCTCGGTCTACCGGCTCGGCCGCGAGGCGATGCGCGAGCTCGACGCGATCCGTTTCCCGGGCACGCCGCCGGTGCGGCGCGCGAAGCGTGGCGGCAACGTCTCGCAGATGCACTACGCGCGGCGCGGCGAGATCACGCCGGAGATGGAGTTCATCGCGATCCGCGAGGGCGTCGCGCCGGAGCTGGTCCGCGACGAGGTCGCGCGCGGCCGTGCGGTGATCCCCGCGAACGTGAACCACCTGGAGCTCGAGCCGACGATCATCGGCCGCAAGTTCCTGGTGAAGATCAACGCCAACATCGGCAACTCCGCGATCGGCTCGTCGATCGAGGAAGAGGTCGAGAAGATGGTCTGGGCGACGCGCTGGGGCGCCGACACCGTGATGGACCTCTCGACCGGCAAGAACATCCACGAGACGCGCGAGTGGATCGTGCGCAACAGCCCCGTCCCGATCGGTACGGTTCCGATCTATCAGGCGCTCGAGAAAGTCGGCGGCAAGGCCGAGGAGCTGACCTGGGAGATCTATCGCGACACGCTGATCGAGCAGGCGGAACAGGGCGTCGACTACTTCACGGTCCACGCCGGCGTGCTCTTGCGCTACGTCCCGCTGACCGCGAACCGCGTTACCGGGATCGTCTCGCGCGGCGGCTCGATCCTGGCCAAGTGGTGCCTCGCGCATCACCAGGAGAACTTCCTCTACACGCACTTCGACGAGATCTGCGAGATCATGAAGGCGTACGACGTGACGTTCTCGCTCGGCGACGGGCTGCGTCCGGGGTGCCTGGCCGACGCCAACGACGCCGCGCAGTTCGGCGAGCTGGAGACGCTCGGCGAGCTGACCGAGATCGCTTGGAAGCACGACGTCCAGACGATGATCGAGGGACCGGGACACGTCCCGATGCACCTGATCCAAGAGAACATGGACAAGCAGCTCGCCCTGTGCAAAGAGGCGCCGTTCTACACGCTGGGGCCGCTCGTCACCGACATCGCGCCGGGCTACGACCACATCACGAGCGCGATCGGCGCCGCGATGATCGGCTGGATGGGGACCGCGATGCTGTGCTACGTCACCCCGAAAGAGCACTTGGGGCTGCCTGACAAGCAGGACGTCAAGGACGGCGTGATCGCCTACAAGATCGCCGCGCACGCCGCCGACGTCGCGAAGGGGCATCACCTCGCGCGGCACCGCGACGACGTGCTTTCCAAGGCACGCTTCGAGTTCCGCTGGGAGGATCAGTTCAATCTCAGCCTCGATCCGGACACCGCGCGGTCGATGCACGACGAGACGCTTCCCGCCGCGGGGGCCAAGGTCGCGCACTTCTGCTCGATGTGCGGGCCGCATTTCTGCTCGATGAAGATCACTCAGGACGTGCGCGAGTACGCGGCCTCCGGGATGGCCGAGAAATCTGCGGAATTTCTGGCAAAAGGCGCCGAAGTCTACGTCGAGGCGGGGGAGGCCGGGTAGCGAGCAGGGCGAACCCTGCGCGCGATGAGTTTCGCGCGCGTTCTCACCGCGGCGTCCGGTTGTGTCCTGTTGGGGGCAACGATCGCGGCGTGCTCGGGTTCGTTCGGGTCGGGGACCAACTCACCGATCCCCCTGGGATCGCTCGGGCCGTCCGGTCCGGCGACGCCGACGCCGCCCGCGACGAGCTCGAGCGTCGTGCTCACCTACGGTGAGTCCGACGCGTTTCAGAACCTGCCGGAGGTCGGCGGCTACTCGGGGGCGATCGCGTTCCCGGCAGCGCCGGCCCCGACGATCGGTCCGGCCCCCAAGCCGGGCAAGAACGGCGCCTCGCCGACTCCGGCGCCGATGCCGACTGCTCTCTCGGTCGCGATCGGCGCGACGCTCTTCGACACGAAGCCCGACGAAGGGCCCGATCTCAATTTCGTGAGCGGGAAGGGCAAGAGCAGCAAGGGCCGCGCGCATCCCGCGCGCGCGCTGATCTACATCAAGCTGCTGCCGACGCACGACGTGACGCTGGCGAGCTATCCGCGGATCGCCGTCGACATCCCGCGCGACCTTGCCTCGGAGTACCGTGACGGCGAGTTCGGCATCGCGCTCTGGAATTCGGGCGAGAAGGACGAGCACTATCGGCTCGCCGTCGTGCAGCGCGACGCGAGCAGCTCGCCGCCGCCGATCACGCGCGCGACGATCGCGCCGATCCCGACCGTCCCGCCGAGCGGCGCGCCGGCCGCGGGGGCGAGTCCCGTACCGTCGCCCTCGGCGTCCGCCACGATCCCGCCGGCGACGCATCCCGCGGGTCGACTGGCGTTCGGCGGCGGCGATGGGCACACGGCGCCGGGGCCCAGCGGCTCGCCGGGCGTTGCGCCGGCTGCGGCGAGCGCGACCCTTCCGCCGCAACGCCTGCTGTTCGCCGCGACGGCGACGCCGCTGCATCTCGTCGCGAACCGTCCGGCGATCTTCGCGCTGTACGCGCTCCCGTCGCCCGCGACGACGCCGGCGCCCGCGCCGTCGGCGGCGCGCGGCGCCGCGTCGGCGGCAAAGGGAAGCGCTTCGGCGGCGCCGAGCGCGGCTGCGAGCGCCGGCGCCGTACCGCTGCCGGCCTCCTCGCCCGCCGCACCGGCGTCTCCGGCGGTGTCGTCAGCCGCGCCGGCGCCCGCGCACAGCTGACGGACGGGTGGGCCGGTCGCTTCGACGCTGACCGGCTCGCCCAGGGCCGCGCGTAGCCGCGCGCGCGGTGGGCAGAAGCCCGCCATGAGGCAACAAGACGCGATCGCCCTGCTCAAGGCCGATCACAAAGCCGTCAAAGCATTGTTCAAAGAGGCGGAGGCGCTTTCCGATCGTGCGACGACGCAGCTGAAGAAACTCGGCGACCAGATCTGCCACGAGCTGACGGTGCACACGCAAATCGAGGAGCAGATCTTCTATCCGGCCGTCAAGGAGCGCGCGCAGCGCGGTCATCGCGAAGAGCGCGAGCTGGTCCTGGAATCGTACGAAGAGCACTCGTTGGCGAAGAAGGTCATAGGCGAGCTGCAACAAGCCGACGCGAGCGACGAGGCGTATCGGCCGAAGCTCAAGGTGCTCCACGAGCTGATCGACGAGCACGTCAAGGAAGAAGAGCGTGCGCTCTTCCCCGGCGCGAAGGAGCTGTTCGACGAAGACGAGTTGGTCGAGCTCGGCGGGCAGCTGAAAGCGATGAAGGAGCGACTCGCGCCCGCAGCGGTGTAAGGCTCGCTTCGCTCCTCACCGGCTAAGAGGTTTTCGCAGCACTTCGCACGGGGAATCGCTTCTCCCGAATGCGAGTGTTGGGTATCAACGCGGTGTTCCATGATCCGGCTGCGGCGCTGGTCGTCGACGGCCGGATCGTCGCTGCGGCGGAAGAAGAGCGTTTCACGCGGCGCAAGCATGGGAAGCCATGCGTCCCGTTCTCGACGTGGGAGTTGCCGGAACACGCCGCGCGCTGGGCGCTGCGCTACGGCAACGTGTCGCCTGATCGGCTCGACGCGGTCGCGTACTCGTACGATCCCGATCTTGCGCCGGCGGACGGCGCCGAGCTGCACGACAACGAGTACGAAGCGCTCCGCACCTATTTCGTGCGCCGCGCTCCGGGCTTTCTGGCGACGCTTCTCCCGGGGCTCGATCGGGCGAAGGTGCGCTTCGTGCCGCACCACGTCGCGCACGCCGCCTCGGCGTATCTCGCGGGGCCGCATCGCGACTGCGCGGTGATGGTGCTCGACGGGCGCGGCGAGCAGACCTCGTACCTGGCGGGCGTCGTGCGCGGCGGCGAATTGGAGGTGCTGCGCCGCGTCGCACTCCCGCACTCGCTGGGGCTGCGCTACGAGGAGCTGACGATGCACGTCGGCTTCCAGCGCTCCTCGGACGAGTACAAGGTGATGGCGCTGGCCTCGTACGGGCGCCCGCACTGGCGCGACGAGCTGCGCGCCGCGATGCACGCCGACGGCGACGGCGGTTTCATCGCCTCGCCGGTCGATTTCGCGCGCTTCGTCCCGCCGCGCGCCGAGGGCGAACCGTTCGCCGACGGCCACGCGGACCTCGCCGCGAGCCTGCAGGCCGCGCTGCAGGAGACGATGCTCGAGCTCGCGCGATGGCTGCACGAGCGCAGCGGGATGCGGGCGCTCGTCATGGCCGGAGGCGTCGCGCTCAACGTCGTCGCGAACGCGTATCTCGCCGAGCACGGACCCTTCGATGACGTCTGGGTCCAGCCGGCGGCGGGCGACGCGGGAACGGCGCTCGGCGCGGCGCTCTACGTCGCGCGCGAGATGGGCGACGAGATACAGCCGATGGGTTCGGCGGCGCTCGGCCGCGGCTGGAGCGACGCGGAGATCGAAGGCTGGCTGCGCACGGCGCACGTGCCGTACACCCGTCCGCCCGACATCGCCGACGCGGTCGCCGAGGTGATCGAACGCGACGGCGTCGTCGCATGGTTTCAGGGCCGCAGCGAGTACGGACCGCGCGCGCTCGGGCACCGTTCGCTCCTCGCGAACCCGCGGCACGCCGCGACGCTTCACCGGCTCAACGACGTCAAGGGGCGCGAGCAGTTTCGTCCCGTCGCGCCGATGACGCTCCTCGAGCGTGCGCCGCGGATCTTCGAGGGCACGTTCCCATCGCCGTACATGCTGTTCGTCCACACCGTCAAGCCGGAGTGGACCGACAAGCTGCAGGCCGTCGTGCACGTCGACGGGACCGCGCGCGTGCAGACCGTCGATCCGGCGGAAGAGCCGCTCGTCGCGCGGATGCTCGAGGCGGTCGAGCGACGCACCGGCGTCCCCGTCGTCGTGAACACCTCGCTGAACACCGCCGGACGGCCGATGGTCGACGACCCGCGCGATGCGCTCGAGTGTTTCGGCTCCGCGCCGGTCGACGCGATGGCGATCGGGCCGTTCCTGCTCGCGCGCAACGGCTTTTCGGCGGGCGGGAACGGCGCATGATCGACGTCGTCGTGCCGACGCTGGGCCGCCCGTCGCTGCGCGCGCTGCTCGAGTCGTTCGAGCGCGCCGCGGGACCGCGCCCGGGGCGGATCTTCCTCGTCGACGATCGGCGCGAGCGTACGGCTCCGCTGGACCTCGACGACCTCGATCCCGACCTCGCCGCGCGTCTGGTGATCCTTTCCGGCGCCGCACGCGGGCCGGCGGCGGCGCGCAACGTCGGGTGGCGCGCCTCGCGTGCGCAGTGGATCGCCTTTCTCGACGACGACGTCGTCGTCGGACCGAACTGGTTCGCCGACGTCTCGCGCGATCTGGCGTATCTGCCGCCCGACGTCGCGGGCTCGCAAGGGCGCGTCACGGTCCCGCTCCCGCACGACCGGCGTGCGACCGACTGGGAACGCAACGTCGCGGGGCTCGCGAACTCGCGCTGGATCACGGCCGACTGCGCGTATCGCCGCGCCGCGCTGCTCGCCGTCGGCGGCTTCGACGAACGCTTTCCGCGCGCGTATCGCGAGGACGCCGATCTCGCCCTGCGCATCGTCCGGCGCGGAAAGCGCATCGTCCAGGGCGCACGCCGCTCGACGCATCCCGTGCGGCCCGCCGATGCGATGATCAGCGTGCGGCTGCAGGCGGGAAACGCGGACGACGTGCTGATGGACGCGCTGCACGGGCGCGATTGGCGCGCGCGCGCGGGCGCACCGCGCGGCGCGTTTCCCGCGCATCTGGCGACGGCGGCGACGGCGGCGTTCGCGCTGCTCGCGCTCGGCGCGCGGCGGCCGCGTACCGGTGCGCTGCTCGGTGCGGCCTGGGCGGCGCAGACGGGACGCTTCGCATGGCGCCGGATCGCGCCTGGGCCGCGCACGCGCGAGGAGATCGCGCGGATGCTGACGAGCTCGGTGCTGATCCCGTTCGCCGCGGTCGCCCATCGTTTGCGGGGGTATGCGCGCTTGCGTGCCCTCCTTGCCGACGAGGTCCGTGCACCGCACCCGATCCCGGCGGCGGTGCTGTTCGACCGCGATGGGACGCTCGTCGTCGACGTGCCGTACAACGGCGACCCGGCGCGCGTCGCTCCGATGCCCGGCGCGCGCGACGCGCTCGCGCGGTTGCACGCCGCGGGGATCGCGACGGCCGTCGTCTCGAACCAGAGCGGGGTCGCGCTCGGACGCGTCACGCGCGCGCAGGTCGACGCGGTGAACGCGCGGCTGGGCGAGCTGCTCGGCCCCGTCGGGCCGGTGCTGGTCTGCCCGCATGGTTCGCAGGACAAATGCGCATGCCGAAAGCCTGCGCCGGGCTTGATCGAAGCGGCGGCGCGCGCGCTCGACGTCGCGCCGCAGGACTGCGTCGTGATCGGCGACATCGGTGCCGATGTCGAAGCGGCGCGCGCGGCCGGTGCGCGGGCGATCCTCGTCCCCACGCCGATCACGCGGCCCGAGGAGATCGCAGCCGCTCCCTGTGTCGTCCCTGATTTACGTGCCGCCGTTGCGGCAATACTCCCCGCTACGATGGAGACGGGTGAAACGCGGTGAGCAAGCACGTGCTCGCGGTCCGTCAAGACAACAACGGCGACGTGCTGCTGATCGGTCCCGCGTTGCGTGCGATCGCCGCGGGCGCCGGGCGCGTGACGCTGCTCTGCGGCCCCTCGGGAGAAGCGGCGGCACGAGCGCTGCCGGGCGCAGATGACGTGTTCGTCTTCGAGGCGGCCTGGATCGAAGCGAACCCTCATGCGGTGCGCCGCAGACGAACCGAGCAATTCGTCGACCGGGTCGCGCGTGCGGCGGTCGACGAGGCGGTGATCTTCACCTCGTTCCATCAGAGCCCGCTGCCGATCGCGCTGCTGCTGCGGATGGCCGGCGTCGCGCGGATCGCGGCGATCAGCGAGGACTATCCGGGCGCGCTGCTCGACGTGCGGCACCGCGGCGTCCCGGACGACGTCCACGAGGTCGTGCGCGCGCTCTCGCTCGCGCGCGCGGCCGGCTATGCGCCGCCGCCGCACGACGAGGGCCGGCTCGCGATGCGCGTCGCGGAGGCGAATCCGCTCTCCGGCGGTGCGCCGTACGTCGTCGTCCACCCGGGTGCGACCGTCGCGGCGCGCGCCTGGGATCCGCGCGCGAACCGCGATCTCGTGCGCGTGCTCGCCGCGCGCGGCGAGCGGGTCGTCGTCACGGGCTCGGCAGCGGAGCGCGCGTTGTGCGCCTATGTCGCCGGCGAGACGGCGACGAACCTCGCCGGAGAGACCGATTTCGCGACGCTGGCCCGCGTGATCGCCGACGCGCGCGCGATCGTCGTCGGGAACACCGGTGCGGCTCACGTCGCCGCCGCGGTCGGCACGCCGACCGTCTCGCTGTTCGCGCCGACGGTCCCGGCCGCGCGCTTTCGCCCGTGGATGGTCCAGCACGTGCTGCTCGGGGATCAGGAGATCGGCTGCCGCGGATGCCGCGCGCGCACCTGCCCCTTGTTCGATCAGCCGTGTCTGGGCGTCGTGACCGTCGGCGACGTGCTCGCGGCGCTCGAGCAGCTGCGCGCGCCGCGCGAGCGCGTCGGCTGATGCTCGCCGCGACGACCGCCGCGAGTCGGGTCGCGGCGAAGCGCATCTTCCTCTGGCACGTGCACGGGTCGTACACGACCGCGCTCGTGCAAGGTCCGCACACCTACTACGTCCCCGTCCTTCCCGACCGCGGCCCGGACGGGCGCGGCCGCGCGCGCACGTGGAACTGGCCCGAGAACGTCGTCGAGGTGATGCCGGAAGAGGCGCGCGCGCTCGAGCTCGACGTGCTGATCGTCCAGCGCCCGGAGGAGTTGAATCACCTCGCGCGCGCGTGGCTCGATCGCATCCCCGGGTGCGACGTGCGCACGATCTTCCTCGAGCACAACGCGCCGCAGGGACGGATCGCGCAGCTGCGCCATCCCGCCGCCGACCGGACCGATCTGACGGTCGTGCACGTGACGCACTTCAACGAGCTCTTTTGGGATTGCGGGACGACGCCGACGCGGGTGATCGAGCACGGCGTCGTCGATCCCGGCTATCGCTACGACGGTTCGCTTCCGCGCGCCGCCGTCGCGATCAACGAGGCGCGCCGCCGCGGCCGTGTGACGGGAACCGATCTGCTGCCGCGCTTCGCGCGCGCGCTCCCGCTCGATCTGTTCGGGATCGATGCGGGCGCGCTCGGCGGGTTCGACGACCCGCCGCAGGAGCTGCTGCATCGCGAGCTGCCGCGGCGCCGGGTGTATCTGCACCCGATGCGCTGGACGTCGCTCGGCCTCTCGCTGATCGAGGCGATGCACCTGGGGATGCCGGTCGTCGCGCTCGCGACGACCGAGGCGGTCGAGGCGGTGCCGCCGGGGTGCGGAATGATCTCGACCGACGTCGAGCGCCTGTGCACGGCGTTGCGGCGCTATCGCGACGATCACGACGCGGCGCGCGCCGACGGGCTGCGCGCGCGCGAGTACGCGCTGCGGCGCTATGGTCTCGAGCGTTTCCTGCGTGATTGGGACGCATTGTTGACGGAGAGATGCGAATGACGATGGAGCGGGTGTCGTGAAGATCGCAATGGTGTCGGAGCACGCGAGTCCGCTCGCGACGCTCGGCGGCGTCGATGCCGGTGGACAGAACGTGCACGTCGCGTCGCTTGCGCTCAGCTTGGCGAAGCTGGGAAGCACGGTCACGGTCTACACGCGCCGTGACGATCCGAAGCTTCCCGCGCGCGTGCGGATGGCGCCCAACGTGACGGTCGTGCACGTCGATGCCGGTCCGGCACGGCCGATCCCGAAGGACGCGATCTACCCGCACGTCGGGACGTTCGCCGCGCGCCTGCGCGAGGCGTGGGCGCGCTCGCGGCCCGACGTGGTGCATTCGCACTTCTGGATGAGCGGTCTGGCCGCGCTGGCGGCGGCGAAGCCGCTCGGGATCCCGGTGGCGCACACGTTCCACGCGCTCGGGATCGAGAAGCGGCGCCATCAGCGCGAAGCGGACACCTCTCCCGCGGCGCGCGTGCGCGAGGAGAAGCGCATCGTGCGCGGCGCCGACCGGATCGTCGCGACGGCGAGCGCCGAGGTGTTCGAGCTGCTGCGCATGGGCGCGAACCCGCGCGCGCTCAAGATCGTGCCGTGCGGCGCCGATCTCGACCACTTCACGCCCGACGGGCCGCGGGAAACGCGGCGCGAGGACCGGATGCGGATCGTGACGCTCTCGCGGCTCGTCCCGCGCAAAGGGATCGCCGAGGTGATCGAAGCGCTGGTCGAGGTCCCGCGCGCCGAGCTGATCGTCGCGGGCGGCGGTGAAGCGCCGGATCTCGTGACCGATCCCGAGGCGGAACGGTTGAGCGCGCTCGCGCGGCGCCTCGGTGTGGCGCGCCGCGTCTACCTGCGCGGCCGCGTCGCGCGCGCCGACGTTCCAGCGCTGCTGCGCTCCGCCGACGTCGTCGTCTGCACCCCGTGGTACGAGCCGTTCGGGATCGTGCCGCTCGAAGCGATGGCCTGCGGCGTGCCGGTGATCGTCTCGTCGGTCGGCGGTCTGGTCGACACGGTCGTCGACGGGATCACCGGCCTGCACGTGCCGCCGCGCGCGCCGCGCGTGCTCGCGCAGGCGCTCAACGCCCTCGCCGACGATCCGGCGCGACGTGCGATGCTGGGCAAGCTCGGCGCCGAGCGCGTGCGGGCACGCTACTCGTGGTCGCGCATCGCGGTGGAGACGCTCGAGGTCTACCGGGGTCTGGTGGCGCGCGCCGCGGAGCCGGTCGCGCTCGGGAGCTGAGCGGGATGCGCGTCGTCGTGCTGCGCGCATTGGGCCTGGGCGATTTTCTCACCGGCGTCCCCGCGTACCGCGCGTTGCGGCGCGCGTTTCCCTGCGCGCGAATCACGCTCGCCGCGGCGCGTACGCTCGCGCCGCTCGCCGAGCTGCTTGCGGACGCGATCGACGAGGTCGTCGAGACGGCGCCGCTCGCGGCGCTCGCGGCGGAACTGCGCGACGCGGACGTCGCGGTGAACCTCCACGGTGCCGGACCGCAGTCGCATCGCGTGCTGCTCGACGCGCGCCCGCGCCGTCTGATCGCGTTTCGCCACCCCGACGTCCCCGCGAGCGCCGAGGGCGCTCCGTTCGATCCGCAGGAACACGAGGTCACGCGCTGGTGCCGGATGCTCACGCACGCGGGAATCCCCGCCGATCCGCGCGAGCTGGACCTGCCCGTGCCGCCGGTCACGGTCCCGCGCCGTTTACACGGTGCGACGCTGCTCCACCCGGGCGCGGCGAGCGAATCGCGACGCTGGCCGATCGAGCGCTGGATCGCGGTCGCGCGCGCGGAGCTGCGGTTGGGCAGGAGCCTGGTGATCACCGGCGGACCGGACGAGGTCGAGCGCGCGCGCGCGATCGCGCGCGCCGCCGGTGTTCCGCAGACGCACGTCTTCGCGGGCCGCACGACGTTGCGCGAGTTGGCGGGGCTCGTCGCCGCGGCGGGCCGCGTGGTCTGCGGCGACACGGGCGTCGCGCATCTGGCGACGGCGTACCGCCGCCCGTCGGTCGTGCTGTTCGGGCCGGTCGCGCCGAGCGTGTGGGGTCCGCCGCCGCGCCCGTATCATCGCGTGCTCTGGGCAGGCGCGGCCGGCGACCCGCACGCGGAGCGGGTCGATCCTGGGCTCCTCGCGATCCCGGTCGAGCGCGTCATCGCCGCGCTCGACGGGTTGCGGGCGGAGGGTTAGCGCGAAGGGCCGGTCGCGGGCGTTTGCGCCGACGGCGGCTGCGTGGTCATCTGCGGCTGCGTCGTCGTCTGCGTTCCCGTGACGGGAGCGTTCGGCGTGGTCGGCGTGGTCGCGTCGGCGGATGCGCCGATCGGCGTCGTGCCTTCCGGCAGAGCGACGGGAAGCGTCGGAAGAACGTCGTTGACGTTGCTCATCCATTCGCGCTCGTCGGGCGGCGTCTGCATGGCCGCGACGGGGATCACGTCGACCTTCGGCGCGAAGGCACGGCCGACTTTCGCGTTCAGCTCATTCCACACGTGCAGGACGCGCACGACGTAATTCTGCGTCTCGGCGTACGGCGGGATCCCGTGATAGCGCTCGACGGCTTTGGGTCCGGCGTTGTAGCCGGCGATCGCGAGCGTCACCGCGTTCGGGCGGCCGGCGAAATGGTTCAGCAGCGATTTGAGGTAGTTGCTCGTGCCGCGCAGGTTCTCGTACGGGCTCCAGGGATTGACGCCCAGCGTGTGCGCCGTCCCCGGCATCAGCTGCCCGAGGCCCCGCGCCCCGACGCGGGAGACGGCGTTGGCGCGCCACGCCGACTCGACCGTCACGATCGACATGATGAAGCGCGGGTCCAGGTGCGTGCGCCAGGCGTCGGCCATCACGGAGCGCGCGTATGCGCGCGCCTTGTCCGCCGGGAGCTTCGGGTTGATCGAGCGCAGGACGGCGGCGTAGGTTGCCTCGGAGCCCGTGACTTGGGCTCCCGCGGGCGCGGCAGAGAGGACCGGAGCGGCGATCGTCAGGGCTGCTGCGAACAGCAGCGCGGGGCGAAGGTGCATCGAGGGGTTCGGTTCGCACGGTACCGGACACACCCTGCTCGGAGGACCCCCCTTTGGGGGATAGCACGAAAACGCTAGGTGCGATGGATGTCGTCGACCCAGCGGACCGTCTCCGGGCGCTCGGCTGCCGCAATCTCCAGATTCACGACCACCGGCTCCTGGCCGCTGCGCACGAGGACGCAGGAGAGCGGCTCATCGGTGGACGCGTTGATCTCCTGGTGCGGCACGTAGGGCGGCACGAAGATGAAATCGCCCGGTCCCGCCTCGGCGGTGAACTCGAGATGCTCGCCCCAGCGCATGCGGGCGCGCCCCGCCACGACGTAGATGACGCTCTCGAGCGCGCCGTGATGGTGGGCGCCGGTCTTGGCATTCGGCTCGATCGTGACGGTGCCGGCCCAGAGCTTCTCGGCGCCGACGCGGGCGGCCGTGATCGCCGCGGCACGGTTCATCCCGGCAGTTTGCGGGGTGTTGCGATCGAGGTCACAGCTCGGGATGACCCGGACGCCGTCGTGCTTCCAGCGCGCCTGCTCAGCCATGCCGACGACTTCGCGCGGGCAGAGCCCGAATGCTCTAACTGTTATTTTAGTTGACTTCCGAGACGCCGCGACGTATCCTCGCGGTGAGTCACTTAAGGAAATAGTTTAAAGGGGGAAATGTTCGTGAAGACGCTGCTGCTCGCCACCGCCTCGTTGGCCCTTACGGGTCTGGGCTATCAATTGCTGACCGTCGCGGTCAGCGCCACGCAGACGACCACCGCCGTGCTCGCCGCGCTCGGCAAGGGCTGGTAGAGCGGCGACCTCCGGCAACCCGCGGCCGGAGATCGCTGCGGATGGATTAGAGCGTGCTCACGAACGCCGCGAGATCCGCGACGTCGCTCTTGGAGAGCGGGGAGGGGTAGAGCTTCGGCATCGGGGGCGCCGGGTTCATGATCTGCTTCTCGATCGCGGCGACGTTCTTGCGGCTCTTCTCGCCCTGAAGCTTCGGACCGACGCCGCCCTCACCGGAGGCACCGTGGCAGGCCGAGCAATTCGCGGCGAACAGCTGCTTGCCGTGCGCAGCGTTGCCGCCGGCCGAGGTCGCGCCCTGCGCGACGCCGGAGAGCATGAATGCGCCGATCGCAGCCAACGCGCCAGCGCTAAGGATGATTCTCTTCACACCGTTACCTTTTTGTTGACGAGGGCGTCGGCGAGACGGTAGGTCAAGGCGCCGACGGTCCCAGTCGGGTTGTAACCCGCATTTTGCGGAAACAGGTTCGCGCCCGTCACGAAGACGTTCGGAACGTCCCAACTGCGCCCATAGGTATCGACCGCACTGGTCCCCGGGTCCTTGCCCAGAATCGTTCCGCCCGTCGTGTGGGTAGTCTGATATACCCCGACGGTGAAATGCGAGAGCGTGCTCAGCGTGACATCTTTTGCATTGAGCGCTTTGGCCAGCGCGGCAATTTTTTGCGAGACGAACTGCGAGTGCTTGCGCTCGTGCTTCCCGAAGTCGAACGTCATCCGCAAGAGCGGCTGGCCGTGGATGTCGCGGTACGTCGGGTCCAGATCGAGGTAGTTGCCTCGGTACGCTTGCACACCGCCCTGCGTCCCGATCGAGAACGCGCGGTTGTAATACTTCGCGACGGCAGCCTTCCACTTGCCGCCCCACCGCGGCGTCCCTTTCGGGGTCGGGTGGAACTGGATCGGCCGCGCACCGTACGTGCCGACCGAGAGCGTACCGCCGCCGATGTAGTCCAAGCCGGCGTGGTCGAAGTTGTCGCCGTTGAAATCGTCGATGTTCGTCCCGAGCGCGCCCGAGCCCATGAACGTGTTGAAGACCTTGTCGTCGAAGAAGAGCGTGCCGCCGGTGAGTGCCTGATAGGCGTAGTTGCGCCCGATCTGACCCTTCCCCGTCGCCGGATCGTACGGCGTCCCGATCCCCGAGAGCAGCATCAGCCGCACGTTGTTGAGCGCGAACGCGCACAGGATCACGTTCGCCGCGGGCTGGAACACCTCGCGACCGCTCGGATCCAGGTACGTGACCCCGGTGGCCTTCTTCTTGGTCGAGTCCAGCTCGACGCGCAGGACGTGCGCATTGGTGCGCAGCTCGAATCCGGCGCGGTTCTTGAGCACCGGCCAGAGCGTCGACTGCAGCGAAGCCTTCGCGCCCATCTCGCAGCCGAAGCGCTCGCAGTAGCCGCAGTAGACGCACTCGCCCATCTGCACGCCCTCGATGTTCTTGTAGAGCGAGGTCGAGTTCGAGGCGGGCATTTGGAACGGATGGTAGCCCGCGTTCAGCGCGGCGTCGCGGAAGAGCGATCCGGCGTACGACGTCTTCGTCGGAGGGTTGGGGTATTCGCGTTTGCGCGGGCCTTCGAAGACATTTCCTCCCGCGACCTTCGTGCCGTTGAGATTGCCGGCTTTTCCGGCCGTTCCGCACAGGTACTCGAACCGCTCGTAGTACGGCTCGAGGTCCGCGTAGGTCAGGCCCCAGTCCGCCGAGGTGCAGTCCTCGCCGATCTGGGCGGCGCCGTAGCGCGTGAGATTGTGCGAGCGCTGCTGGAAGTCGGTCTCGAGGAAGCGCCACGTGGCGCCGTTCCAATGCGTCCCCGCGCCGCCGACGCCGTTGCCGGGGATGAAGGCGATGAAGTTGCGCACCGGAAGCGCGTCTTGGCGCACGTTGTTGCGCAGCGTGACCGTCTCGCGCGCGGGATCCTGGAAGAGCTTCTGGCGCACCGCGTACGCCAGCTCGTCGTGCATCGCGGGGACGGTGAAATCGGGGTTCGTGTCGCGGAACTGCCCGCGCTCGAGCGCGACGACGCTGTGTCCGGCCTTCGTCAGCTCGTTGGCGAGGATCCCCGCCGTCCAGCCGAAGCCGACGAGCACGTACTCGACCTCGGGCATCTGTTTTGCTGCCATGCTACATCTCCGTCCCGCGGTCGCGCCGCATCATCGCCGCCATCAAGCGGTGCTCGGGTGAGAGCATCGCCGTGTTCCGCTGCAGGTCGAGCAGTGAGACCGGCTCGGCGGTGTACGGCTTGTTGTACTGCGTGATCGTGGAGAGATACGCCGCGGCGACGCCGGGGAAGCCGATCAGCTTCCAGCCGATCTTGTCGCGGTTGCCGCCGTAGATCGGGTCGGCGAAGAAGCCCTCCACCGTGTTCTGCAACAGCAGCTCGAAGAACGCGGTCGACGCAAACGCGTCGAACGCGAGCGTGCCGTGGTCCAGCGCGCCGAGCACCTCGTCCTGGTGCGCGGCGTCGAGCTGCGCGAACGCTTTGCCGTATTGCTTCGCACACGCCGCGTCGCATTCGGCGATCCCGATGCGGTAGACGTCGGCCGGCGTGAGCGCGAGCTGGTAGCCTTGCGTCGGCAGCCCTTCGGCGTACGGGCCCTGCATGTACGTATGCGCGGCGGCGCCGAACGCTCCGTTGAGCTGCTGGTCGATGTAATAGGCGACGCCGGCTTCCTTCGCACCCGGCCCGAGCTCGTCGGCGGGGATCAGGCGCGCGACGGCCGCTTCCACGAACGCGCTCTCCGGCGCCGTGAAGAAAAGATAGCCCTCACCGATCGTCTCCAGCGGCGCGTACGTCTTCGGCTTTGCCTTCGCGTGCGCGGGAGCGGGATGGTGTGGAGCGGTGACCGCGGCCTCGACGGGCTCAGCGGGCCCGGCTAATGCCGCGCCTGCGCCGAGCGTGCCGATCGCCGCAACGAAATCCTTGCGGTTGATCGTGCTCATGGAGCGGGCGTACGGTATGCAGCTTGTGGAAGCCTATGGCTATCGCTTCATCGTTTTGCTGCATGGCGGTCCTGCTTCGATGCCGGTAGGGCGTCGAGCCGGTCGACGGCGGCGAGCTGCGGAAAGAGCCGCATCCAGAGTAGCGCGACGACGATCGTGCCGATCCCGCCGAGCAGCACGGCGGGGACCGCGCCGAACCATCCCGCCGTCACCCCCGACTCGAACTCGCCGAGTTGGTTCGACGTGCCGATGAAGAGCGAGTTCACCGCGCTGACGCGGCCGCGCATCGCGTCCGGGGTGCGGATTTGCACGAGAGACTGGCGGATCACGACGCTCATCACGTCGGCCGCGCCGAGCACGACGAGCGCACAGAGCGAGACGACGAACCAGTGCGAGATCCCGAACGCGATCGTCGCCAGACCGAAGACGATGACCGCCGCGAACATCGTGCGCCCGACGCGCCGGTGCAGCGCGCGATGGCCGACCAGCAGCGAGGTCGTCAGCGCGCCGACCGCCGGCGCCGCGCGAAGCAGGCCCAGGCCCCATGGCCCGGTCGCGAGGATGTCGCGCGCGTAGATCGGGAGCAGCGCGGTCGCTCCGCCGAGCAGGACGGCAAAGAGATCGAGTGAGATCGCGCCGAGGATGATCGGCCGCGCGCGGATGAACGCGACCCCGGCGAAGATCGAGCGCAGTGAGGGCGGCTCGCGATCGGCGGCGCGCCGCTCCATCCGAATCGTGCTCATCAGCACGCCGGCGGCGGCGAAGAGCGCCGTCGCGACGACGTACACCGACGGCGGTTGCGCGGCGTAGAGCAGGCCGCCCAGCGCGGGGCCGATGATGACCGCGGTCTGGTTCGCCGACGACGAGCGCGCCGCGGCGGCTGGGATCAGCGGCGCCGGCACGAGCGTCGGCACGAGCGCCTGCAGGCTCGGTGCCTCGAACGCGCGTGCCGCGCCGACCACGACGACGGCGGTGAAGATCAGCGCCGTGCTCGTCCAGCCCAGGATCGTCCCCGCCGCGAGCGCGGCCGTCGCGAGCGCTTCGATCACCTCGCAGATCGCCGCGACGGCGCGGCGGTCGTAGCGGTCCGCGACGTGCCCGACGGCGAGCATCAGCAGCACCATCGGGAGGAATTGCGCCAGGCCGATGAAGCCGAGCGCGAAGGCGCTGTGGGTGAGGCCGAAGACCTGCCAGCCGACTGCGACCGCGAGCATCTGGAACGCCATCGACGTCGCGACGCGCCCGAGCCAGAACCGCAGGAACGCCGGGTGGCGCAGCGGTTCCGGCGAGTTCTCGTGCTTCGCTATGGCAGGCCGAGGGCGGCGAAGAGCGCGTCGTCGTCGTCGCGCTCGGCGTTCGGGGTCGTGAGCAGCTTCTCGCCGGTGAAGATCGAGTTCGCCCCGGCGAGGAACGCGAGCGCCTGCATCCCCGCGCCCAGCTCGCGGCGGCCCGCGGAGAGACGCACGCGTGCGTGCGGCATCGCGATCCGCGCGGTTGCGACCGCGCGCACCACCTCGAAGCCGTCGACGGTGCCGCGGCCGCCCAGCGGCGTTCCGTCGACCGAGACCAGCGCGTTGATCGGGACGCTCGACGGCTGCGGGTCGCGGTTGGCGAGCGTCACCAGCATCGCGACGCGGTCGCGCCGCGACTCGCCCATCCCGACGATCCCGCCGCAGCAGACGCCGATCCCCGCCGCTTCGACCGCGTCGAGCGTCCGCAGCCGGTCCTCGTACGTGCGCGTCGAGATGATGTCGGGGTAGAAGTCGGGGCCGCTGTCGAGGTTGTGGTTGTACGCGGTCAGTCCGGCCTCCGCGAGGCGGCGAGCCTGGTGCGGCTCGAGCATCCCCAGCGTGACGCAGGCCTCCATTCCGAGCGCGCGCACGCCGCGCACCATCTCGACGACCGCGTCGAACTCCGCGCCGTCGCGCACGTTCCGCCACGCGGCGCCCATGCAGAAGCGGTCGGCGCCGCCGTCGCGCGCGGTGCGCGCGGCGCTCAGCACGGTCTCGACGTCGAGCAGCGCGTGGGCCCGCACGCCGGTCCTGTACCGTGCCGCCTGCGGGCAGTACGCGCAGTCCTCGGGGCAGCCGCCGGTCTTGATGCTCAGCAGCGTCGCGCGCTGCACGTCGTGCGGATCGTGGTGCGCGCGGTGCACGCCGGCCGCGCGATACACCAGATCGAGCAGCGGAAGCTCGGAGATCGCGAACAGCTCGTCGACCGTCCAGTCGTGCCGGACGGCGTCATCGAGGGTGCGTACGGACATGGACGCTCAGCTTGTCTTCGGCGCTCGCGACTACCTCGTCGTCGTTCGGCGCGTGGGTGCGCAGGAACGCCCGGGCGTGCGCGATCGCGGCCTCGCAAAGCTCCTCCGGCTCGACCAGGCGCGCGCGCTCGCCGAGCGCGACGATCTGATGGATCGCCGCCTCGCGGCCCGGGAAGCGCACGCGGAACGTCGCCGTCTCCGCGTCCTCGGCGATCAGCTCGGTGTCCCAGGCGGCGGTCAGGGACGGCACGGCGTCGGCGCGCACGCGCAGGGTCGCCTCGTACGTCGTGAGGGGGCGCTCGACGGCGCTCGTCGAGGATCTCCAGTGCCGCTCGAGATCGAAGTCCGCTGGGCGCGTGAAGTGCTCGGCGAGTTCGTCGGCCGCCGCGATCCGCTCGGCGCGGAACGTCCGCAGCTCGCCGCCGGGCTCGCGCGCGACCAAGTACCACACGCCGGCCTTCGACACCAGGCCCAACGGCTCGACGACGCGCTCCGTCTGCGTTCCGGCGCGATCGCGGTAGCGCATCCGCAGGCGGCGATCGTCCCAGACGGCGCGGCGCAGCACGGCGAGCAGCGGCGTCGGCTGCTGCGCACGATACCATTTGTTGTGGTCCAGCAGCACGCGGTCCCGCACGTCCTGCGCCGCGCGGCGCTGCAGCTCGGGGAGCGCGCCCGCGAGCTTGTGCAGCGCGCGCGTGTGGCCGCTGACCCCGAGGTCCGCGAGCGGATCGGCCGCGGCGACGAAGAGCGCGTGCAGCTCGTCGGTGCTGAACTGCGCGATCGCCTGGCGATAGCCGTCGGCGAGCGCGATCCCGCCGGCGCTCCCGCGCTCGGCGTAGACGGGGACCCCCGCTGCCGAGAGCGCGTCGACGTCGCGGTAGATCGTGCGCATCGAGACTTCGAGCAAACCCGCGAGCTCGCGCGCGCTGCGCGGGTTGCGCGCCTGGAGCAGCAGCATGAGCGAGACGAGGCGGTCGGACCGCATAGCTGACAGAATGTGTCATCTATTCCGCCCACCCCTTCGACCGCGGCTACGGGAAAACGCAGCAGGAGCGGCCGCGAACGCGAACGTTCTCCGACGGATGCGCATACTAGCCGTCGTGCTCGTCCTCATCGTGCTGGCGGCGGCGCCGGGATCGGCGCCGCCGGCGACGTTCGCGCGGCTCGGCGACGACGCCGTCGCAACGCTGCGCCGTGCTTGGTACGTGCCGGGGGGCGGATGGCGCGGCTGCGCCGCGCCGCGCTGCGGTGCGAGCGCGAGCGACTGGGGTGCCGACAGCTTGACCGGCGTACTCGACGAGCGCTGGCTGCTCACGCGCGACGCAGCCTTGGTTCCGTGGGTCCACGCGCTGCTCGCGCTGGCGCCGGACCACCTGCACGACCGCGGGATGCTCAGCGACGTCCCGCTGTGGGATGCCGTGAGCGCGGTGCGCGCGTACGACGTGACGCGCGATCCGGGCGCGCTACAGCTGGCCGAAGACGACTATGCGTACGTTGCGAACGAGCCGAGCTTCACGCGCGGCGCGTGCGCCGGGATCGACTACCAGTACCCGCAGCGCGACGCAGGGCCGCGGGCCGGAGGCGGGCTCAAGACGCTCGAGTCGGACGCGAACCGCGTCCTCGCCGCGGCGCTCCTGGCCGCTCGCGCAGGCGATCCGCGCGCACGCCGTGCGTATCTCGCCGACGCCCGGTACCGCTATGCGCTGATCCGCGCGCGCTTTCGCGACCCGCGCGTCGGCCTCTACACCGTCTACGCCTTCGACACGGGAGGAGCGTGCACGATCGTGCCGCGGCGGTTCTTCGCGTCGGTCAACGGCGTGATGATCTCGGCCGCGCTCGCGCTGGCCGACGCGAGCGGCGACCCGCGCTACGTGCGCGAGGCGCGCGCGACGGCGCGCGCCGTGCGCGCGCTCGACGACGATCGCGGCGTCTTCGCCGACCTGCAAGCCGAAAACGACGTCGCCGCGCCACTCGTGTTCGCGATGGTCGAGCTGGCGCGGCGCGGCGATGCGTTCGCGCGCGCGTGGATCCTGCGAAACGCCGCCGCCGCGGCGCACGCGCGCCGGGCGGACGGTTCGTACGCGCGCTTCTTCGACGGACCGCCGCCCGGCGACGGCGCGACGGTTACCGCGTTTCAGACCGCGGGCGGTTTTGCGCTGCTGGTTGCGGCGGCGTCGTTCGCGCCGGGCGACGGACCCGAGCGCGACGACCCGTGGCCCACGGCGGCGCGACGCGAGGTCGACGTGCGCGTCCCGCCGTCAGGCGCGTTCGCGTTCGTCGGCTCCGGCATCGCGCTCGTCGGGACGCTCGGCGAGCGCTGCATCCCGGCCTACCGTGGCGATCCGATGTGCGAGGGCGGTCACGCGCACGTGCTGCTCGACGGGCGCGCGATGACGGACCGGACCGGGATCTGGCAAGGGAAGACGCTGACCGGTGCGCAGCCGGGTACCGTCCTGTTCGCCTGGCGCTGGCCGCGCGCGGCGCGGCACGTGCTGCGATTCGTCGGCGGCGAGCCGAACGCCAAGGAAGGCGGCCCGTATCTGCACCTCTCGGGCGCGACGACGCTCCCCTGAGCGCGCTCCGCGACGCGACGCGTTACGTCGCGAGCCAGCGCGCGATCTGGCGATCGATGAACGCCGCATCGACGGCGTTGGCGTTGCCGCCGGCGCCGTGTCCCCAGACCGACGGGATCTGGCACAGCTCGGCCTGCGGCAGATGACGGACCTCGAGCACGCTGTCTTCGGGCGGAAAGTAGAGATCGGTGGCGCTCGGCATCACGAGCGCGCGGGCGGTGACGCTGCCGAGGGCGCGCGCGAGATCGCCGCCGAACCGCGGATCGTCGCTGACGTCGGCGTGCTGCCAGGTCCAGAGCATCGCCAACAGATCGTTGGCGTCGGCTGCGGCGAACGACTCGAGGTACGCTTCGCGCACGAACTCCTCGCGCGAAGCGTAACCCTGCTCACGCCAGCGCTCCTCGCGATAGAACGTCTGTGAACGTCCCCATCCCGCCCACACCTGGCCGGCGGCATGCAGCCCGATCGTCGGCGGCGTCTCGTACCAGCCGCCTGCGAACACGGGATCGGCGGTCAACGCCGCCTTGACGCCGTCGAGAAACACGACGTTGTGGGCTGCCGTCCGTGCGGACCCGCAGAACGGCACGATGCGCTCGACCAACTCGGGATAGCGCACGGCCCAATGGTACGCCTGCTGCGCGCCCATCGAGAACCCGACCGCGAGCACGATCCTCGTGACGTCGAACCGTTCGCGCAAGAGACGGTGCTGAGCCGCCACGTTGTCGTACACCGTCACGTTCGGAAACCCGCCGCGTCCCTGCGCACCGGAGGTGTTGCTCGGCGACGAGGAGAGTCCGTTGCCGAAGAGATTCGGGCACACGACGAAGTAGCGGTCCGTGTCGAGCGCCTTCCCGGGGCCGATCAGCCACTCGTTGTCCTCGTGTGTCCCCCGGTAGTGGGTGGGGAACACGATGACGTTCGCGCGCGCCGCGTCGAGCTCGCCATAGGTCTTGAAGGCAAGCGACGCGCCGTGGAGCGTCTGACCGCTCTGGAGCTTGAGATCACCGAGGTCGTATCGTTCGTAGTCGCGCACGGCGCATGCTGCGCGATGCGAGAGCGATCGTCCTATCGCACGATGCCGTTGCTGTGACGACCACGGGGCCGGATCAGCTCTTCTTAAAGGCCTCCTTGAGTGTCATCTTGAGCATGTTGGGTCTTACCACAGTCGTGGTCACGGCGACATTCTTGCGCCGAGCGTTGAAAGGACCGCTTCGCAACCGGCAATCGCGTCTGAGACGAGTGCAGCGTCATGAACGTCCGCACCGACGATGCGAAGCCCACTGCGACGGAAGGGGAAGCTAGCGGGGTTTCTGGTCGCTGCGACGACCTCGTGGCCCGCATCAAGCGCCTGAGAGACCAGAAGCCGGCCGGTCGCGCCGTTAGCGCCGAAGATCGCAATCGTCACGTCGTTCTCCTAGGGTGAGAATATGGTGGCGATCGATGCAACCTACGTCGCCGCAACGGAAGACCGGACAGTCGCCAGATCTGTGACATCGGTTGGTCGACGGCGCCACGTACGTCGCGCTCGATCCTGCGACGCGTCGCGCCGCAGCCCGATCGTCGTATCAGCCGATACGGAGCAACGCACCGCCCGTCGGCCGGGTAACAGTGGCACCGCGCCCGTGTCGCTTCCTGTGACGTCGACGTGCATCTCGCCGGGGAGGCGGCCCGCATCGTAGTCTTCGCGCGGTCGCTCGTCGGGCAACATGGCCGCATGAAGCTCCACCTCGCCGGTACCTTTTCGTTCTGTTGCGGAAGATACACGGAATATGCCGGCTCAAAAGCATTCTTTTCGAGATCGGGGCCGTCCAGCACAGATCGCGCAAAGGGGGATCTTCCATGGCAGAGAGACCGGTGATCATGGCGGTCGATGACGAGCCAGCCGCGCTGGCCGCGATGCTCGACGCCCTTACGCGGCGGTTCGGCGGGGACTACCGCATCGTGCCGCACCTTTCCGCGCCCACCGCCCTGGACGCCGTTTCCAAGATCAGGGAGGAGGGCGAGGAAATCGCGCTGGTCATCGCCGATCAGTGGATGCCCGAGATGACGGGCACCGAATTCCTGGGGCGAGTCCGTTCCATCGAGCCTACGGCGAAGCGCGCCCTGCTCGTGGCCTGGGGGGACCACGCGGCCTCGCCCACCATCCTGCGGGGCTGCGCGCTCGGCCAGCTGGACAATTACCTGTACAAACCCTGGACGCCCGCTGAAGTCCATCTGTATCCGCTGGTGGGCGAGTTCTTGGCGGAATGGACGCGGATCAACCGACCCGGAATGGAGTTGATTCACATCATCGGTGACGAGCATTCCGCGCGTTCGAATGAGATCCGCGAGCTGCTCAATCGCAACGGTGTTCCCTACGGGTTCCACCACACCACGTCTCCGATGGCGATCCGGCTCAGCGAGCAACACGGCGTCGAACTCACGAAATTGCCGGTCATCTTCCTGCTCGACGAATCGGTCCTCGTCGACCCGACGGACGCGGAGATCATGGACGCCATCGGCGAGAACCCGCCCGAGCTGTCTTGTGACGTGGCGGTGGTCGGCGGCGGACCCGCCGGACTCACCTCGGCGGTTTACGCAGGATCGGAGGGGCTGCGGACCCTGGTCGTCGAGCGTCACGTGATCGGCGGGCAGGCCGGCGCAAGTTCCCTCATCAGAAATTACCTCGGCTTCCCTCGTGGAATCAGTGGAGCGGAACTGACCCAGCGGGCCTACCAGCAGGCGTGGCTCTTCGGAGCAAAATTCGTCTTTGCACGGGAGGTGACACGATTTCGTAACAACGGGGGGAAGAAGATCCTGACGCTATCGGACGGACGCGAAATCACCGCAACGGCCGTGATCGTCGCCACCGGGGCGAAATACCGGCGCCTGGAGGTTCCGGAGATCGACCGGTTCGTCGGCAGAAGCGTCTTCTATACGACGTTCGCCGAGACGCGGTTGGTGCGCGACCTCGACGTGGCTGTGGCCGGAGGAGGAAACTCGGCGGGGCAAGCGGCGATCCACCTCGCAGTCTACGCGCGACGCGTGATACTGGTGGTGCGCGGAGACTCTCTCGAGAGGGGAATGTCGGATTATTTGGTGCAGCAGATTCGTCGCGCACCGAACATCGAGGTGAGGCTCGGGTCTGAGGTTGTCGGCATCGAGGGTGACGAGCTCATGGAACGTCTAACGATCCGGGAGAGAGCGAACGATGCCGTCGAAACCATTCCGGTGAAGCTGCTCTTCGTGCTGATCGGAGCGATGCCGCACACGAATTGGCTGGGCAACGCGGTGCAATGCGACAGCAAGGGTTTCATCGTCACCGGCCACGACGTCGACTTGGGGACTTGGACGGTTGACCGTATGCCGATGAGCTTCGAGACGAGCGTACCGGGAATATTCGCCGCCGGGGACGTCCGCCTCGGGTCCATGAAACGCGTAGCCTCGGCTGTGGGCGAGGGAGCGGGCGCGGTGCAAAATGTTCACCAATACATGGAGGCCCAGCTGGAAGAGCAGCGGCGCGATCTCCAGCTTTCTTGAATTCGGACCCGATATCACAATCAGGCCAACGCTCAGTCGTCGGCAGGCGGGACCGTCCGAGGGGTGCGGCTATGGCAGCGACGAATTTTCGTCGATCGGGCGACGTTCGACTGGAGGCAACCTCATGGGATTCTCGGTCGAAGGCGACTATTTCGAGACGTGCAGCTGCGAAGTGAGCTGCAACTGCATCTTCCTCGGAGACGCGACGCTGGACCATTGCGATCTTGCGATTGGCTGGCACATCGTGCGCGGCGAGCGAGACGGCGTCGATCTCGCCGGGCTGAATTCCGCGATGTTCGTGCACAGCGGGAAGCGGATGCTCGACGGAAACTGGAAAGTCGCACTGTACTATGACGACCGCGCCGATGAACGCCAAGCTGACGCGCTTCGAAGCATCTTTTCGGGCCAAGCTGGTGGCCATCTGGCTGCACTGGGACCGTTGATCGGCTCAGTTGTCGGGGTCGAGGCGGTACCGATTCTCTTCGAAAGCACGAACGGAAGGCGGCGGCTCGTCGTCGGCCGCGTCTTCGAGGGCGAGATCGAGGAGATGAAGGGTGGCGACGGCAAGACCGCGCCGGTCATCGCGAACACCCCGTTCGGGGTCGTGACGCAGCCGGTGCGCCAGGGAAGCTCCGTCTCTGCCAGTTACACCGGTCATTGGGAAACCTCGCTCAGCAAGAGCAACGCGTTTCTGACCGAGTTCGCATACCAGGGCTGATGCCGTCGGTCGAACGGCGCATCGCGTTTGCGACCTTCGCGCTGTTGATCGCGTGGGCAGCGGTCGCGTGGGTGCTGACTGTGCGAAGCGCGGCGGAGATGTCGGGGATGCTGCTGGGACTGGGCCAGCTCGGGACGCGAATGCCGATGGCGATGAGCGCTCCCGTGTTCGGCGGGATGTGGATCACGATGATGGTCGCGATGATGTTTCCGACGATGGGGCCCATGGTTATCGCGCACCGTATGGTGACGAGTCGACGCGGTGAGGGATGGACCTCGACCCTCGCGTTTATCGCGGGCTATCTCGTCGTGTGGACAGCGATCGGCGCCGTTCCGTTCGCGGTGCTCGTCATGCTCGGAAGGTTGCCGTTCGAGGGTGGTGCGGCTCGTGTAGCGCCGCTCGCCGGAACGGTGCTTGCGCTCGCCGGAGTGTATCAGTTCACCCCGCTCAAAACCGTTTGCCTCAGAACCTGCCGTACGCCGATCGGCTTCATCCTGAGCCACGACTTTCGGCGCGGCGCGCCCGGCGCGTTTGCCGCCGGCATCGCGCACGGCGCGTTTTGCCTCGGCTGCTGCTGGGCCCTGATGGCAATTCTGCTTGTCCTCGGGCTCATGAACGTCGTGTGGATGGCTGCGCTAAGCTCGGTGTTCCTTTTGGAGAAGAACTGGCGCCACGGAGTGGCGGTCTCTCGCGTGGTAGGCTTTGGGTTGGCGATCGTAGGCATTGCCGTCATGGTTCGCCCCGAGCTCCTCTCGGCGTTTTCGGGAGACCGCGGTTCGATGCCGACCACCGAGCCGATGCACATGAATAGCCGGGCGTTCCCGGACGTCGGGGAGAGACCGCTCCTCGCCGACGGACCGAAAACGCGTCCCTCCGTCGTGCTGGTGAGCAGGAGAAGCAGGTGACGAAAAAGCCCGCCGTTCCAAGAACGACGGGCTTCATCCACTGGTGGAGATGAGGAGACTCGAACTCCTGACCCCTTCCATGCGAAGAAAAGCCGGCATCATCGGGGCCTATACGGGAAACGGCGTAGTGGCAACAAACTCCAGTAGGTGACTGCATTTTTGCGGGTCCCTGGTTTCCGTAGCCGTTCGCGCCGGAACGCTCCAGTCCGGGCGATCTGTCGTAGGAAAGTCGTATCGACGCCTCGGGTCCGGCCGATTCGGAGGTCGTCCGCGAGGTCGGTCCGTGGGCATAGCGGACACGCGCAGCGACCACAAATGAGCCTACTAATTCGCTCGGGAAATACTGTAAGGCGTGGGAGGCGCAAACTCTCACCATCACTCTGAACGGCGGTGGGCATTTGAGGGACGGCGGCGACTTGCGGTTCCAGCAAGCGGTATTCGCGTACATCACCACGTTGGTACCGTACTGGAGGGTTAGCGACGATGCGTGGCCGCTCTCTGACGGCTCCTATCTCGCCGGTATCGGAGTTCTCCGCAACTACGGTGGCGATGCCATGGTCGTCCCTCTGACCGCCCTAGAAGACGAGGCCCTCCCAGAGCTCTTGAAAGTTCTGACCGGGCAGGTCGAATCGGTCATCGCTCGCGGGTCGATCGCCGCCCGCCTCGTCATTGTTTTGGACGATCGCTTCGGCGATCTGCGGAAACAGCTACCGCCTGAGATGGAATGTGCGACGATTGTTTCGTGGTCTAATCGCGAGGCGCTGGCCCAGTACGTTGGCGGAGATGCCCCGTGATGAATGGAGCGCCGACTCAAATACGGGACTCCAGAGCACGTGCAATATCTACCTGACGAGGCAGCAGCGCCGGCCGGAGCAACTGAACGGGTCGGCTTAGGATGCGCGGACGAGCCCCACCGTACTGTGCGTACTCCCTCCATCCTAAGAACCGCGCGCTCCTACATGATCGATTTGAAGAGATTCGGAAGCCGATCTCCCAGTCGCTCTGAAGCAGATTCGACAATCGTTTCTGGGAATGACGACCAGCGATCAATTTGCCAAGCGATCAAAGTGTCACTAAGGTACTCAGAGAC
>DATJHK010000007.1:0-132954 GCA_035493875.1 Candidatus Limnocylindria bacterium | reverse complement strand
CCGGGAAAGGATGTCGAGTTAGAACAGACTTCCGTGGAAGTTCGCGGCCACGATCAGCCACGTGTAGTGCTGGACGTTGGGGGAGGGGAAGGTGTAGCCTTCCTGGCGCTCGTTCAGGTTCCGGATCGAGAACGTGTACGTCACCAGCTTCGAGCCCACGATGTTCGCACCGTAGTTGACGGCGTTGGAATAGAGCGGCTCGACCTGGCTGTAGAAGTACGTCGGCAGCACTTGGTAGTTGACGAACGGGACGAACTTGCGCTGGTGGTAGACCGGGATGCGCAGCAAAACGGTCTCGCTGCTGGTGTACTTCGTGCCCTCGTTGCTGACGCCGATCAGCTTCACGCCGCTGGCGATCGCGGGCGCGTTGGTGTAGGGGTGATTGAACTCGATCCCCTGATACGTGATCGAGAGCGGCTTGCCGATGATCGTGTTGGGGCCGGCAGCATAGTTGGTGATGACCGACCAGCCGCTTTCCCACGCGGGGTTCGCGTTCGTCGGGTCGCCCGCGCCGGGGCAGCACTGCCGCCAGCGGCGGTAGCTCTCGACACCGATCGTCCAGTTCCGTTCGAGACGGTACGACATCCCGATCTCGTCGATCAGATCGAGGGCCGGGGAGTTCTTGGCGCCGTTGACCATCTCTTGGAACGAGTCGTTGGGCGTGCGGTTCCAGTACACCGACGTCCGCGGCATGAAGCTGTACGCGAGCTGCCAGCCCAGCCGGTTCGCGACCGTGCCGTACTGCTTCGTGTTGAGATTACTCCCCGTGAAGTACGTCTGCATCGGGGTGATCTGCCACGTGAATCGGCCCTGCGGCGGCGTGAAGGGAGCGGGTCGCTCGTGCGGCGCCGGCGAGGTCACGGCGACGGGCGTCGGCGTGTCGGCCGAAGCGGGCGTCGGCGTGTCGGCCAAAGCGACGCCGTAGGCGGCGGCGCAGGCCAGAAAGGTGGACGCGAGCGTGATCAACCCACGCCCGAGAGAAGACCTATGCAAAGAAAAATCCTCCTGACAAGGATAACGTCGAAGGAGAGTCATTCCAACGAACGTTCGACACTCGGTGTTCGTCACACAGAGACCGACACCTTAATCCGCCGACAAACTTTGCTGGGCGTACGCTCACAAAGGTCCGTAAGCGCACACTTCGTATGCCGACGCAGCACGGGCGCGACGGCAATACCGTGCACGCCCGCGGCCGGAATCAAACCGAACCCGAACGAGTAAAGGAAGGCCCTCCCGACCATCGCGCGATTCGAGACGCGCGACGATCGCGCGCTACGTCAGCGAAGCGCCTTGTCGATGACCGACGTTGCCACGACGTCCGCGAACGTCTCGCCCGTGGGGCCGGCGTAGCCGGTCACGCGGTGAAACGAAAGCGCTTTGTCGTACGATGCGATGCCCACCCGCGGCTGCGCAGGAAGAACCGGAAGATACGATGCGCCCAGCAAGTCGATCGTCGCGTCGTCGAGTTGCGCATCGTACTGCTTGAGCAACGTGCGAGCTCGATTTCGGTCGGCGCGGATGAACGACTCGGCGCGCGCGATCGCCTTCACGAAGGCAACGATTGCGTCCTCCCGCTTCACCAGCACATCGGGACGAACGTACATCACACCTTGGATCTCACCGCGCATCGAAGGCACGTCGCCTTCGGCCGGCATGATCAGCGGAACGCCGACCTTCTGCACCTGTGCGACCATCGAGAGCGGCCACGCGAACGAGACGGCGTCGATGCGCCCTGTGCGCATCGCGGTGAGGATCGCCGCCTGATCGGTGCCGACGTTGACCAATTCCGCGTCGCGCGTCGTGTCGAGTCCGGCGTGCTTGAAGAGATACACCAGCAGCGCCTCGGTTCCCGAACCTGGTCCGGTGATCCCGATCCGTCGCCCTTTGAGCGCGAGCACGCGCTCGTGCAACGGGCTGTTGCGCGAGACGTGCGTCTGCTCGACGAATTGGTTCGCGGCGATGACATCGACGTAATAGCCGTCGACGAGCGAACCGACGATCTTCGCGGGACGCCCCGCCTTGAGCAGCGCGAAGACGTCGGTGATCACCGAGCAGCCCACGTCGACGCTCCCCGAGGTCATCGCCGCGCCGACGAGCGCGCCGGACTGGAACGTCGTGATCCCCACGTCGAGCCCGGCATCACGAAAGAAGCCTTGCTGCTGCGCGACGAAGAGCGGAAAGAACGCGATCGAGTTGTTGCCGATCTGCCCGAGCGCGAGCGTGGTTTCCGCCGAGCGGGCGATCCGCGGGATCGACGAAGCGGCAAGTCCTAGACCGATCCCTTGCAGGGCGCGTCCGCGCGTGATCATCTCATGCTCCTCGAGGAGTGGTGGTGGAGTCGATCTTCCAGAGCGACATGCGCCGGTCGATCAGGTCGACGACGCCGTTGAGCGCGATCGCCAGGACCGTGAGCACGAGGAGCGCGGCGAAGACGCCGGCCGTATCGTACTGACTCCCCGACGAGGCGACGAGGTAACCGATCCCGCGGTTGGAGGCGATCAGCTCGCCGATGATCGCGCCGATCAGCGCGTACGGGATCGCGATGCGCACGCCGATCAGCGCCCAGCCCATCGCCGAGGGGACGACGACGCGCATGAGGATCTGGCGCGGCTTGGCGCCCATCAGCCAGAGCGCGTCGACCAGATCGCGATCGACGTTGCGCACGCCGGCGAGCGTGTTGAAGAACACGATGAACAGCACCGTGACCGCGGCGAGGATGACCTTCATCGGGATCCCGATCCCGAACCAGACGATGAAGAGCGGCGCGAGCGCGACCTTCGGGATGCTGTAGACCGCCAGGATGAACGGGTCGAGCAGCTCGGCCAGCGCCCGATTCTGCCCGATCGCGAAGCCCAGGACGATCCCGGCCGCCGTGCCGATCAGAAAGCCGAGCAGCGTCTCCTCGATCGTGATCGCGGAGTGGAACCACAGCGTTCCGTCGAGCGACCACTTCGCCAGGTGCTGCCAGATCGCACCGGGGCTGGAGACGACGTTCGGATCGAAGACGTGCGCACCCGAACCCCACTGCCAGATCGCGACGATCGCCGCGAGCAGGACGAGCCGTCCGGCGCCGACCGTGAAGCGCCGCCGGACGCGCTGCGCGCGCCGGCCGCGGATCGCCGCGCTCGAGGCGGTCACGCCGCCGCTCCGGCGCTCGCACCGAGCGCTTCGAGCAGCCGTTCGTGCAGCGCGACGAAGTCGGGGGCGGTACGAACGCTGCGCGCGTCGCGGGGCCGCGCGAACGCGACCTCGACGTCGGCGGCGACGCGGCCGCCGCCCTGCAGCACGACGACGCGGTCCGCGAGGACCAGCGCCTCGTCGATGTCGTGCGTGACGAAGACGACGGTCTTCCCCGAGCCGCTCCAGAGCCGGAGCAGCTCGTGCTGCAGCTCGGCGCGCAGCTGCGCGTCGAGCGCCCCGAACGGCTCGTCGAGCAGCAAGATGCGCGGGTCCGACGCGAGCATGCGCGCGAGCGAGGCACGCCGCTGCATCCCGCCCGAAAGCTCGCGCGGGTACCGCCGCTCCGCGTGCGCCAGACCGACGAGCGCGAGCAGCTCGCGGGCGCGCTTCTCGCGCGCCGCCTTCTCGACGCCGCGCAGCTCGAGCGGGAGCGCGACGTTGCGCAGCACGTCGCGCCACGGCAGCAGCGTGTCCTTCTGCGTGAGGTAACCGACGTCGGGACGCGGGTACGCCGGAGGCTCGCCGGCGAACGCGATCGTCCCGCTGCTCGGCACGATCAGCCCCGCGACGATGTTGAGCAGCGTCGACTTTCCGCAGCCGCTGCGCCCCACCAGCGTCACGAAGCTGCCGGCGGCGATCTCCAAGTCGACGTGCTCGAGGACCTCGACCGCATCGGAGTCGTCGCGGACGAAGATTTTTCCGACGTCGCGCAAGGCGATCGCCGAGATCACGTCTTGACGCCCTCGACGACGGCCCGCAGCCCGTTGACGTCGTAGGAGAGCTCGCCGCGCTCATAGCGCGCGCGCACTTCTTCTTCCTTCGCGAAGCGCGCTTGCGAGGCCGCGAGCACCTCGCCCGCGCGCCGCTGGTCGACGATGCACGCGCCGTCGGCGTCGAGCACGACGATGTCGCCGGGATTGATCGTCGCGCCGCCGATCGTCACCGGGACGTCGAGCTTGCCGACGACCTTCTTCGCCGCGCCCTGGACGCGTATCCAGCGCGACCAGATCGGCAGCCCCATCGCGGTCAGCTCTTCCTTGTCGCGGATCGAGGCGTCGATCAGGATCCCCGCCGCGCCGCGTTTGCGGATCTGCGTCGCGAGCAGATCGCCGATCAGCCCGAACGGACGGGGCTCCGGCATCGTCACGACCAGCACGTCGCCGGGCTGGATCCGCTCGATCGCGGCGTGCACCATCAGGTTGTCGTCCTGCCCGCACGCGACCGTACGCGCCGGGCCCGCGACGCGGCTCCCCGGGACGATCTGGTGGAGGTCGACGTTGACGAGCCCTTCCTTTCCGGAGGCCTCGTACACGGTGGCGACGCCCAGTCGGGCGAAGGCGGCGTAGTCGATCATAGCGCGGACACGACCTCCGGGAGCATGCGCTGATAGGCTTCGGCGTATTTCACGGCGGCGTTCCCGCTGACGCGGCGCGCGTGGTTGGCGCGGTGCTCCATGCGCTCGGTGTAGTACTTTTGCAAATATTCCTGCGAAGCCATCGACTGCATCGCCGCGCGTTTCTGCTCGACGACGCCGGTGATGTCGACGAAGACGTTGGGGACGAAGCCCGAGAGCTCGGTCTGGTGCGGCTCGCAGAAATAGATCGCCGGCGGTTTGTTGATCTTGAACGCCGCTGCGACCCCGGCGCCGGAGGTGAGCTGGCGCGCCGCGAGCGCGACGACGTTGGCGACCGGATGATCGGGGTTGAACGGGTCACGGTCCGTCTGCGTGACGATGACGTCGGGCGCGAGATCGCGCACGTACTCCACGACCTCGTCCATGCGCGGCTGATCCATCACCAGCGGATAGTCGCCGAAATCGAAGCAGACGAACTCGGCGCCGACCGCCGCCGCCGCGCGCGAGGCCTCCTCGTGACGAATCTTCTTGACGTTCTCGACGGTCTGGTTCGGGATCTTCCACAATTCGCCGGATTCGCCGCGCTCGCCGTAGGAGAGCGCGAGGACGGTGGCCTTGCCGCCGCCGGCGGTCGTCAGCGCGAGCACCCCGGTCGCGCGCCAGACGAAGTCCGAGCAGTGCGCGACCAGGACCAGGACGTTCCGGCTCACGCGGCCACCAGCTTGCGGGTGTTGGTGACGCACATCGTGTGGATCTGCTCGTCGCTGAAGCCGGCCTTCAGCAAGAGGTCGGCCATCAGCGCGAAGCCCGTCTCCACGGCGGGATTGAACGGCTGGCCGAGATCGGTCGAGACGAACGAATGCTCCGGCTTGCTCTTGCGGATGTTGGTGAACACGGTTTCCCAGGTGGTCTTTCCGGTGTGCGCGGTCGTGAAGCAGCGCTCGAGGAGCGCGCCGCGCTCGGCGAGCGCGTACTGGTCCACGGCGGAGAGGTTCTGCGAGGGGAACTCGGGGTGCGTGATGACGATGCGCCTCACGCCCTCGGCGAGCGCCGCGTCGACGACGGCGAAGATCTCATCGCGGCTGAGGTGCCCCGTCGCCAGGACGAGGTCGTGATGCGCGATCACGCGCAGCACTTGCCGCACCTCGGGGAGGACGTTGTTCTCCGGATCGACCACGAGCACCGGATCGACGGTGAAGCCGCGCGCGCGCAGGTCGCGCTGCGTCTTGGCCCACATCGGGACGATCTCACCCTCTCGCGGATGCGAACGTCCGATCGGCTCGTTGAGCGCGTCGAAGGTCGGGAACCAGACGACCTTCGCGCCTTCCATCGCGGCGATCTCGACCGCCATCGGGTTCATCCCGCCGACCGCGGCGTTGAGCGTGATCGCACCGATCGCGCGCGCGCCGGGGACGACGCGGTTGACGACCGCGGCGCGCTCGGCGGTCGGCGTGTAGTGGCTCTTGAGGACGAACCCGCCAAGCTCGTAGTTGCCGTACTGCTCGGCGAGGGTCACGTCGTCGATGCGGCGCTCCATCACGTCGGGAGCGACGTGGACGTGGAGATCGTAGGCGCCTTTGACGATCGCGCGCGCCTTCTCCGAAGCGAAAAGATCGGTGGTGTCAGCGTGTGCGCACACCGGAAGCTGCTCCTTGTTCGTGGACGATGCGTTCGAGCGACGCTGCCGTCGCCGTGGTGATCGTGGCGGAGACGCCCAGGTCCTCGAGGAGCGCCTGCGCGTCGCGCATCTCGTGCGCGCGCCGCTTCGC
The DNA here is from genome assembly GCA_035493875.1 of Candidatus Limnocylindria bacterium. Lineage (GTDB taxonomy): Bacteria > Vulcanimicrobiota > Vulcanimicrobiia > Vulcanimicrobiales > Vulcanimicrobiaceae > Vulcanimicrobium. The sequence continues at coordinate 126,651 of DATJHK010000007.1, read as the reverse complement.
GTGCTTGTACGTGCCCTCGACGATGCGGTCGAGCGTCGCGGCGTCGGCGCCGACGAAGGTGCGGGTGATATCGCTGCGCAGCCACTCCTCGACGCCGGCGGCGCGGGCCGCCTCGAGCGCCTCACAGACGGCGGCGGACATCCCTTTGAAGAAGACCGAGCGCGTCAGCTTGCGCGCCGCCGCCTCGCCGGGCTCGCTTCCGACGACCTCGACCGGCGTCCCGAACGGGCGCAGGAACGCCGCCATCGCCTCGGCACCCGCACCGGCGAGGAACATCGGGACCCGGACCCCCAGGCCCGGGACCGGCGCCATCATCGCGACGTCGACGAAACGGGCGCCGCTCGGGGCGACGATCGCGGCCAACTCCTTCTTCAGCCCCGGCCCCGCGGTGTTGTGGTCGGCGAAAATCGTTTCCGTGCCGATGAGCGGAACGACATCGCGCGCGACCTGCGCCGCGACGGTCGCCCAGTTCACCGAGATCACGATCGCCGCGTCGCGGACGGCCTCGGCGAGGCTCGCGGCGATCGGGATCTCGCTCAGATCACCGTGCAGATCGGGGTCGTAGCCGCGCACCGTGGCGCCGCCGCGCACCAGATCGCGGGCGATCAGAGACCCGGCCTCTCCAAGGCCGAGGATGGCGACCGTTTTGGCGCCAACATTGCCGCCAATCATGGCGCCGCTCTTCCCGGAACATATTTCCACTCCTTCCGGCCTGCGCCCGTCGGTCGACGAGGTCGCGGCGGTGCTGCGCGACGCGATCACGCGCGGCGATCTCCAGCCGAACGAACGCCTTGTCGAGGAAGAGCTGGCCCGCTCGCTGCGGACCAACCGTGCTCTCGTTCGAAACGCTCTGGCCCGGCTCGAGCACGAGCGTCTCATCGTGCGCGAGCCGAACCGCGGCGCCCGCGTGCGCACGTTCACGCCCGACGAGGCGGCCGAGATCCTCGAAACGCGCTGCGTCCTCGAAGGGCTCGTCGCGCGGCGCGCCGCGCAGCGGATCGACGAGGCGGGGATCGCCGCGCTGCACGCGGTCGTCGAGGAGATGCGCGCGCGGCAGAACGCGGGCGATCTCCTCGGCTACTCGCAGCTCAACGCACGCTTCCACCGCACGATCCTCGACCTCGCCGGACACGAGACCGCCGCGCGGCTCCTGGCGCTGCTGCAATCGCAGAGCGTCCGCTATCAGTTCCGCACGGTGCTCGAACCGGGCCGCGCCGCGCAGTCCCTCGACGAACACGAGGCGATCTTCTCCGCGCTGCGCGCGCGCGACCCCGAGGCCGCCGAGCGCGCCGCACGCTCCCACGTCGCAAACGTCATCGCGACGGTCCGCACCGTCGCCGCGCACCGCTCATCAGCCTGACGAACGCATGACAGTCGGTGCCGCCGCGGCCGCTAGGACACCTGCGTGAGCCAGGGGCCCGGCGCCTCGCGGCGTCCGCGCACGATCTCCGTGTAGGCGGTCCGCAGCCGCTCTGTCACCGGGCCCTCGGCGCCGAACTCGCGATCGTCGACGCGCACGATCGGGACGACCTCCGCCGCGGTCCCGGTGAAGAACGCCTCCTGCGCGTTCGCCAAGTCCTCGATCGTCATCGGCCGGATCTGCACGCCGATCCCCGCCGCGCGCGCCAGCTCGAGCACGCTCGCGCGCGTGATCCCGAGCAGGATGTCGGCGCTCGCGTCGTTCGTGATCAGCACGCCGTCGCGGATCAGGAACAGGTTCTCGCCGCTTCCCTCGGCGAGATCGCCGCGGTCGTTGCGCAGAATCGTCTCGTCGAAGCCGCGGCCCTGCGCCTCTGCGAGCGCACGAATCGAATTCGTGTAATGACCGCCCGCCTTCACCGTCGAGGGCAGCGCACGCGAGGGCGTCTTCATGTACGGCGAGATCGTCGCGCTGAAGCGCGGCACGCCGCCGCCGCCGGGGACGAGCCCTTCGAACGGCAGCACGGCGACGAGCACGTGAACCGGGCACTCCTTCCCGGGGTTGAGCCGCACCGTCTCACCGCCGAAGAACACGAGCGGGCGGACGTAGCACGCGTCGCGTCCGCTCGCGCGCACCGTCTCGACGATCGCGGCCTCGATCGCGGCGGCGTCGTAAGGAACCTGCAGACCGTAGGCGGCGCAGCCCTCGAGCAGGCGGTCGACGTGCTCGCGCAGCCGGAAGATCGCCGGCCCGCGCGGCGTCGGGTAGACCCGGATCCCCTCGAAGACCGACGAGCCGTAGTGCATCGCGTGCGTGAGCGCGTGCAGGCGCAGCTCCTCGCCCTCCAGCAGGCGGCCGTCGAACCACACGGTGGTGGCGGTGCGAGTCAACACGGGGCTCTCCTCAAAAAAAAGCGCGTTTCGGGTTTCAACCCGCTTCGGCGACGGCGGGATTCTCCAGCACGCCGACCCCCTCGATCTCGATTCGCACGCGTTCGCCGGGCTTGATCCAGCGGCGCGGCCGCCGCCCGGTTCCGACGCCGGCCGGTGTCCCGGTGGCGACGATGTCGCCCGGCTCGAGGGTCATCACCGCGCTCAGCTCGGCGACCAGACGCGGGATCCCGAAGACCAGCTGCGCGGTGTTCGAATCCTGCAGCGTCTCGCCGTCGATCGAGCACCGGATGCGCAGGACGTGCGGGTCCGGGATCTCGTCGCGCGTGACGAGGAACGGACCGCAGGGACCGTGCGTGTCGAAGACTTTCCCGATCGTCCACTGCGAGGTGAACGTCTGGTAATCGCGCACGCTCACGTCGTTGAAGCACGTGTAGCCGGCGATCACGCCGTAGGCGTCCTCTTCCGCGACGCGGTACGCGCGCCGGCCGATCACGAACGCCAGCTCCGCTTCGTAGTCGACGCGGTGCGAGAGGTTCGGGATCACGAACGGCGCGCCGTCGCCGACGAGCACGTTGTTCCACTTCGCGAAGACCGCGATGCGCTCGGGGAGGTCGAGCCCGACCTCGGCCGCGTGGTCGCGGTAGTTCAAGCCGATGCAGACGATCTTCGTCGGGTCGGGGATCGGCGGGAGCAGCGTCACTTCGTCACGCGCGACGCGATGCTCCGCGCCGGCGCGGGCGAGCGCCGCGCGGGCCCGCGCAAGCGCGTCCTCGCCGGCCGCCAGCAGGTCCCGCAGCGTCGCCGGAAGTCCCGGTTCGAGCGCGCGAAGATCGACGATCGCACCGTCCGTTTCGGCGCCGATCCGCACCGCGCCGTCGCGCGCAAAGGTACACAGTCTCATCGCGCCGGCCCTTAAACGAGAAGAGCGCCGTCCACCTCTGTTGCCGGTGCGGACGACGCTCTCGACGCGAGGGCGTGCTGGGATGCGATACTGAAGGCCCCTCGCGAACGACCGTACCATCCTGACCGACCCCTCAAACCTGGTGGCGCGGCTGCGCCGCGAGCCCTGTGTCGCTGCACGATCGAGCAGCCGCACGGTGGGAGGGATCACCGGGCCCGCAGAGGGATACTTCGGTCCCGCCCGCTGCGGGAGGAAACGCCGCATAGGAAACGAGGTGATCTCGATGTCGATCGTTCTCGACCGGGAAAGCCAATCGCCCGCCCCTTTCGCCGGCGTGCGCGTCGAGGACGACGCCGCGGGATGGTCGCTCAGCGCGCCGAGCGCGCTCGACGCGGCGCGGATGCGGCAAACGTTCCGTTGCTATCTGGAGAGGCATGGCCACCCCGCCAGCGACTTCCATGCAGCCGAATCGGCTTTCGGCGAGCTGGTCGCGAACTGCACGCGCCATGCGCCGGGTCCGCTGCGCATCGTCTTCCGCTGGGAGGACGCGGCGCTCACCGTGATCGACGCGTCCGATCGACTGCGCTCGTGGCCGTTCTCACCGGACGACGTCGCCGCGGAGACGACCCACCACGGCTTCGCGTTGCTCAGCGCGTTGACCGCGCGGGTCCACGTCTCGCGCGACCCCGCCGGCGGCACGCGCGCGCAAGTCGTGCTCCCCGTCCTGCGCAGCCTTCGCTAGACGAAGCCGCGCGGCGGGAACGCAGCGCCGCGCTGGAGCCAGTTGCGCGGCGAGTAGCGCGCCCGCGCATCGACGACGTGCAGCGTGTACGCGTGGCGCGAAACCTCGGAGCGGTTCGGCGCGCTGTAGTGCGGGAGCAGGCCGTGAAAGACGACGAGCGTCCCGGCGTCGACCTCGAGCGGCTCGGCGCCGGCCTCGTCCGGCCACGGCGTCGCGTCGATCGGCTCCAACCGCCCGATCCCGCCTTCGACGACGAAACGCTCGCGCAACGGCGTGCGATGTCCGCCGCGCTGCACCCACAAACACCCGTTGGCGCGATCGGCACGCTCGAGCGCGAACCAGAGCGTCGTCACCGTGATCGGCTCGGTCTCGAAGTACGTCGCGTCCTGGTGCCAGCGCACCTCGCCGCCGATCCGCGGCTGTTTGAAGATGTACATCGACTGGTAGATGAGCGGTGCCTCGACGCCGAGCTCGCGGACGAGCACGTGCAGCCGCGGATCGCGCGAGAAGCGCTCGAACGTCGCGTCGAGATCGTGCAAGGCGTGCCCGATCTTGTTGATCGCCAGCGCTTTGGGCGCGCGCAGCGCTCCCGCATCGTCGAACGCCTCCTCCTCGAAGAAGCAGCGGATCCGCTCCCCCGAGCCCAGGAAATACTCATCGGAGCGCGTCGACTCGCCGCGGGTGCTGAAGATCCCGCTCGCCTCGCGCGGATCGAAGGCGTCGACGATCGCGGCGGCGCGGGCACGCAACCCGGCGATCTCCTCTTCGCTCTCGAAGCCGGGAAGAACGACGAATCCGTCCGCCTCGTACCGGCGGCGCAACGGCGTGGGCTCGGCCATGCGCGGTGGTTTCTGCCGCGCACGGCCGGAGTCTTTCGGGCTACGGCCCGCGCGATCAGGTCTGCCAGCTGCTCCCGTCGGCGAACGTCACCTTGCGGATCGAGACCGACGACGCGTTCTCGAGCTCCGGGCTCTGCAGGAACGTGTGCGTGATGCGGGTGCCGGGAGAGAACGTGCCCTTGTCGACGATCAAGCAGGTGTGCTTGCCGGCACGCACGGCGAATTCGACGCTTTTTGCCGGAACGTTCGCGGTGTTGACGAACGAGATCGTCACGTCGCTGGACAAGCCGGTGATGTTGATGCCGTCGAACCACTGCGAGGCGCGAGGCGAGAAATCGGAGTCCGCCGAGAAGCCTTCGACGGCGATCGGGTCCTTGACGTATGCGGTTTGCGTTTGCGCGACCGCGGGCGCGGCGATCGCGGCGGCCAGGGCGGTAACGGCGAGAGAGGAGAATAGTACCTTGGTCATTGGTGTCATCGTTGGGGGAATACGAACCTTTCAGCCCTTATAACAGCGAGGCACCGTATCGCGTATGCGATCGGCGGAACCGTTTGTGCGGCGTCGATCCGGCGGGAATTTTCGCACCCGCGGCGCGTCGCTTTTTTCAGGATCACGCAAGGACAAAAGATGGAAACCGACGAGCGCACGATGACAACACCGGCGGTACAAGGCGAGGGCTTTGCCGCATTGGGTCTCGATCCGGCGATCGTCGGCGCCGTCTCGGCGCTCGGCTACGAGGAACCGACGGCGATCCAGCGTGAGGCGATCCCGCCGCTGCTGGCGGGACGCGACGTCCTGGGCCAAGCCGCGACCGGGACGGGAAAAACCGCCGCGTTCGCGCTGCCGCTGCTCCATCGCATCGGCGCGGCGCGCACGGAGAACCCCACGGTGCGGGGGCTCGTACTGGTCCCGACGCGCGAGCTCGCGATGCAGGTCGCCGAGGCGATCCATCGCTACGGCCGCGCGCTCGGCGTGCGCGTCCTGCCGATCTACGGCGGACAGTCGCTGCAGCAGCAGCTGCGCGCGCTGCATCGCGGCGTCGACGTCGTCGTCGCGACCCCCGGCCGCGCGCTCGACCACATCCGGCGCGAGACGTTGGTGCTCCGCGACGTCGCCGTACTCGTCCTCGACGAGGCCGACGAGATGCTCGACATGGGCTTCGCCGACGAGCTGGAGGAGATTCTCGCCGCGGTCCCCGCGGAGCGCCAGACCGCGCTCTTCTCCGCGACGATGGCGCGGCGTATCCTGGCGATCGCCAAGCGGCACCAGCACGATCCCGTTCGCGTCACGATCGCGAGCGAGACGACCGCACCCGGCGCGGCACCCCGCGTCCGCGAGGTCGCCTTCGTCGTGCAGCGCCGTCACAAACCGGCAGCGCTCGCGCGCGTCCTCGACATGGAGGCGCCGACCTCCGCGATCGTCTTCTGCCGCACGCGCACCGAGGTCGACGAGCTGACCGAGACGCTCGGCGGACGCGGTTATCAGGCCGAAGCGCTGCACGGCGGACTCTCGCAGGAACAGCGCGACCGCGTCCTGCGGCGCTTTCGCGAGAGCGCGTGCGAGATTCTCGTCGCGACGGACGTCGCCGCACGGGGACTCGACATCGAACACGTCTCGCACGTCGTCAACTTCGACGTGCCGTCCTCGCCTGACGCGTACGTCCACCGCATCGGACGCACCGGGCGCGCCGGGCGGGAAGGCGTCGCGATCACGCTCGCGGAGGCGCGGGAGCATCGGCTGCTGCGCAACATCGAGCAGCACACGAAGCGCAAGATCAAGGTCGAGTCGCTGCCGACCGTGCACGACCTGCGCGCGCGCCGGCTCGAGCTGACGCGCGCCGCGATCGAGGAGGCGCTGGCGGGCGGCGCGCTCGAGCCGTACCGCGAGCTCGCGGAGTCGCTCGCCGCCGACCACGACGTGCTCGACCTCGCCGCCGCGGCGATCCGCATCGCCGAGAGCGCGCGCGACGGCGCGCAGGACGACGAGGAGATTCCGACCGAGTCGGCTCCCGTCTTCGCCCGGGAACGCGAGCATCCCGCGGCGCGCGCGCCGCGGCGCTTGGGAGGCGGCGACGTCGCGCGCATCTACGTCGGGATCGGCCGCAAAGGCGGGATCCGCCCCGCCGATCTGGTCGGCGCGATCGCCAACGAGGCGCACATCGGCTCGCGCGAGATCGGCGCGATCGAGATCACCGAACGGTTCTCGCTCGTCGAGGTTCCCGCCGCGGCCGCCGACACCGTGATCACGGCGCTGCGCAGCACGACGCTGCGCGGTAAGAAGGTGCTCGTGCGGCGCGACCGCGCGTCGTAGCGCGCGGAAGGATCGTTCGCCGTGCGGTGAAAACGGCGAACGAGACTTCTACACGGAGGGAAATTCTTGGAAACCTCTCGCCGCCAATTCCTCATTGGCTCGAGCGTCGTCGCCGCGAGCGCCGCGCTCTCGCTGAAGCCGGCGATCGGCGCGGCCGATCCGCAACCGGCCGGGCTGCGTCTGCTCAGCTACGTCGATCGCGAAGGCGCGACACCGCGCGTCGCGGTCCTGCTCCCGAACCAGCGCCTCGCCGACGTCGACGTCCCCAGCATGGCCGCGCTCGTCGCCGCCGGTCCGAGCGGTCTGGAAGCCGCGCGCCGCGCGGCGGCAGGCGCCGGCGGCCCGAAGGTCACCGACGTGCACCTGCTCGCACCGCTCGCGCCGGCGCGCAACGTCTACGCGGTCGGATGGAACTATCTCGCGCACTTCGAGGCGGGGCAGGCGGTGCGGACCGACAACAAGACCGCGACGTATCCGGAGCACCCGGTCTTCTTCACCAAAGGCACGCATACGATCAATGAGCCGTACGGTGCGATTCCCTTCGATCCGAACGTCTCCACGCAGATCGACTGGGAGGGCGAGCTCGCCGTCATCATCGGCAAGCGCGGCCGGAACATCAAGGAAGCCGACGCGATGGATCACGTCTTCGGCTACAGCGTCATCAACGACACGACGGCGCGCGACGTGCAGCAGAAGCGTCACGGCGGTCAGTGGTTCAAGGGCAAGAGCCTCGACGGCCACGGTCCGATGGGCCCATGGATCGTCACCAAGGACGGCCTCGACTACGACAACCTGCACCTGCAGACGCGCGTGAACGGCCAGATCATGCAAGACGCGAACACCAAGCAGATGTACTTCAAGGTGCCGCGCATCATCGCCGAGCTCTCGCTGGGGCTGACGCTCGAGGCGGGCGACATCATCGCGACGGGGACCCCCGACGGCGTCGGTTTCACGATGAAGCCGCCGCGCTTCCTCAAGCCCGGCGACGTGCTGGAGACCGAGATCAGCGGGATCGGGATCATCCGCAACACGATCCGCGCCGTCGCCTGAGCGGATTCGCGAGCCGCGGGTAGACCCGCGGCTCGCGAGTCCCTCAGTGCACCTGGACCGAGTACCGCGCCGGGTCGGCCGCGAGCCCGGTCTCGGGATCGGTCGCGTTGATCACGATCCCCAGCGTCGCACCGCCCGGCGCGCCGATGTCGATGCGCGACTCGAACCGGCCGTTGGCATCGGCCGTGACCGTGTTCTGCACGGTGGCACGGCCACCGACCCCGAGCCACCCGCCGACCATCTGACCGATACCGCGCCCGCGTGACGTCTGTCCGACCTGGATCGTCACGACGGCGTGCGGCGCGGTGCGCCCGCGCACCGTGAACGGACGTCCCACCGTGTCGGCCGGCCGCGGAAGGACTTCCGTGATCGCGATCCGCGCGGGCTGCGCGCTCGTCGTGAAATGCCAGCGCCGCTCGAACGTCGCGCCCATCATGTCGGCGCCACGGACGCGCACGTCGTGCTGCCCGGGCGGGATCGGCGACTGCGGCGTGTACGTGAAGCCGTGCGCGGAGACGTACGCCGCCTGCGTCACGTCGCGCCCGTCGAGCTCGACGTGAACGCTGTTCGGATCGATCTGATCGCCCTCGAACGCGGCCTGCACGGTCGGGCGACCGCCGTCGACCGACGCGTCCTCGCCGGGGAGCTCGTGCGTGACGTGCACGGGGCTCGTACCGCTCGGCGCCGGTGGCGGGGGCGGCGCTCCCTGCTCTTCACGATGCGGCGGAGCGGTCGGCGGCGCCGGCGTCGCGGGGGGCGCGGTCGGCGGCGGCGTCGGCGGTTGCCCCGCGGGTGCGGCCTCGGTCGAGATCGCGACGAGCTGATTCCGCCCGTCGTAGTTGACCAGCGCTCCGAGCGCCTGCGAGACGAAGCGCAGGGGGACGTACACCGAGGAGCCGACGATGAACGGCGCGGTCTCGAGCGTCTCGGCCTGCCCATCGACGAACGCCTGTTGCGAGCCGATGTGCAGCGAGACCGTGTGCCCGCTCCCCGTCGCGTTGATCTGTCCGTTCGCGAAGACGACGCTCGCCCCGAGGTCTTCGAAGACGCCGCGCAGCGGCACGAAGAGCCGGCCCGCTTGGACGATCGGCGGCGGCGCGAGGTTCACCGGACGGCCGTTGACCGTCACGGCGACCGGGCCCGCCGCGAGCGCGGGCAACGCCGACGTGCTCAGCACCGCGCTCACGCCGACCGCGACCAAACCTCGCACAGGAGAGCAAGACATCGAGAAAGGGCACCTCCGGACGGAACCAACCAACGTTCCCCATACCCGTTTGCGGCCCGCGCGCGGACTCATGCGCTGCGCTCGCCCGCCGAGACGGCAGGCCTGCGCAGGAATGCCGGCAGGCGGCGATGCCGCCGGCGTCGCTCCTCCTCGCCGAGCGTCGTGCGCCAGGCGTCCAGGACGTCGCCTTGGTCGAGAAACCCGACCCAGCCGCCGTGCTCGTCGACGACGACCAGCCCCCGGTGCTCCGTGCGCGCCATCAGCTCGACCGCCTCGCGCACGCGCTGATCGTGCCGGACCACGACCGCCGGCTCGACCAGCGCCGAGACCGTGACGGCGCTCGTCGCGTCGGCGGCGAGCACGCGTCCCCGGCGCACGACGCCCTCCAGCGCGCCGGCCGCGTCGACGACCGGATAGGTCGCATGCGAATGGCGCGCGTCGGCGTCGCCGAGCCGCGCGCGAAACAGCGCGGCCGCCAGCGTCCCGCGCACCGTCTCGACCTTCGCGCGCGGGACCATGATCTGCGCGACCGCGGTGCGCTCGAGCGGGTGAACCGCGTACTCGCGAGCGACGTGCGTGCCGCGGCGCGCCAGTTTTTCGGTGAGGATCGATCGGCGCACGAAGACGACGGTCGTCGCGGTCGCCGCGACCGCGGCAGCGAAGACGCCGACCAGGATCGACCATTCGTGCGTCGTCTCGAGGGCGAAGATCGTCGCGGTGAACGGCGCGCGCATCGTGCCGCCGAGCATCGCCGCCATCGCGATCGCGGCCCACAGCGCGGGATCGTGGAGCGGAAGGACGACGCTCGCGAGCGCGCCGGTCCCCGCGCCGAGCAGCAGCAGCGGCGCGAGCACGCCGCCGGAGGTTCCCGAGCTGAGCGAGACGATCCAGATGATCGCCTTGACGACGACGATCGCGACGACGGCGGAGAGCGCGAGCTGCCCGTTCACGAGCGCCGAGATCGTCGGATAGCCGACGCCCAGCGCCTGCGGCGCGATCATCCCGCCGGCGCCGACGATGATCGCGCCGAGCGCGGGCCACCACATCCAGTGCAGGCGCAGCGTACCGTACAGGTCCTCGACGGCGTAGACCAGCACGGTCAAGACGCCCGAGACCCCGCCGACGAGCACCCCGAGCGCGAGCGCCCACGGCAGGAGCGTGACCTCGAACGCGTGCGCGTGCGCGACGGCGAAGACCGGAGCCGTGCCCAAAAGGCGGGCGCGCAGCGCATAGGCGACGATGCTCGCGACGGCGACCGGCACGAGGCTGCGCGGTCGCCATTCGAAGAGCAGCAGCTCGACGGCGAGGAACACCGCGGCGACGGGCGAGCCGAACGTCGCCGACATCCCGGCCGCGGCCCCGGCGACGAGCAGGACGCGCCGCTCGACCGGGGTGAGGAGCAGGAACTGCGCGGCGAGCGAACCGAGCGCGCCGCCGCTCATGATGATCGGCCCCTCGGCGCCGAACGGACCGCCGGTCCCGATCGTGATCGCCGAGGCGAGCGGCTTGAAGAGGAGCAGGCGCGCGGGGATGATGCTCTCGCGCTCGAGGATGCTTTGCAGCGCCTCGGGGATCCCGTGGCCGCGGATCTTCTCGCTGCCGAAGCGGGCGATCACCCCGACGACGAGCGCGCCGGCGACCGGGACGAGGACGGACCAGGGCCCCCAACGATCGAGCGAAGGGACCGCGGGAGCGAACGAGAGCCGTGCGTGGTAGGCGAGGTTGGTGATGAGCGCGATCGCGTCCAGCAGCACCACCGCAAGGAGCGCCGCAAGGACGCCGAGCCCGGCGGCCAGGAGGGTGAGGCCGCCGAGCTGGCGTGCGTCGGTCGAGAAGTCTCCGAGGGGACGAACCATGACCGCCGGATATACCCCCTCCCCTGGAGGGGGTCCTCGATCGCTGGGTCGCTCAGCGTCTGCGCAGCAGCAGCGAGTTCCCGACCACGAACAGACTCGAGAGCCCCATCGCCGCGGCGGCGAAGACGGGCCGGACCAACCCCAGCGCCGCGAGCGGCACGAGCACGACGTTGTACGCGAAGGCCCAGAACAGGTTGCTCCGGATCGTTCGCAGCGTCGCGCGGGCGAGCCGGATCGCGGCTGCGACCGCGCCCGGATCGTCGCGCAGGAGCGCGAGCCGTGCGGTCTCGGTCGCGACGTCGGTCCCGCCGCCCATCGCGATCCCCACCTCCGCGGTCGCGAGCGCGGGCGCGTCGTTGATCCCGTCGCCGACGAAGGCGACGTGCGCGCCCTCCCGCTGGAGCGCCGCGACGATCGCGGCCTTCCCCTCCGGGTCGACGGCTGCGTCGCTGCGATCGACGCCGACGGCGCCGGCGAGGGCGCGCACCGGACCGGCGGCATCCCCGCTGACGACGCCGGTGCGTACGCCGAGTGCGCGCAGAGCATCGACGGCCTTGCGGGCCTGCGGGCGCGGCTCGTCGGCGAGCGCGATCGTCCCGAGAAACGCGGAGCCGTGCGCGACCGCGACCACCGTGCGCGCATCGTCGAACGGCGCGGGGATCTCGACGCCGCGTTCGCGCAACGCCGCGAACGTTCCGACGTAGGCCTCGACGCCGTCGACGCGGGCCCGCACTCCGCGGCCACGCTCGGTCACGGTCTCAGTCGCCGCCCGACGCGCGAGGCTCCGCTCGTCGGCTGCGCGCACGATCGCGGCCGCAAGCGGATGCGAGGAACCGCGTTCGACCGCCGCGGCGATCTCCAGCAGCGCATCCTCACCGCTCCCCGGCGCGGGAGCGAGCGCGACCACCTCGGGCCGGCCGGCCGTCAGCGTCCCCGTCTTGTCGAACAGGACCGTGTCGACGGCGGCGAGACGTTCGAGCGCGTCGGCGTCGCGCACCAGGATCCCACGGGACGCGGCGACGCCGACACCCACGATCACGGCCGTCGGCGTCGCCAACCCGAGCGCGCACGGACACGCGACGACGAGAACCGCGACCGCGCTGAGTAGCGCGGCCGGCCACGGATGTCCGGTCGCGAGCCACATGATGAACGTCAGCGCCGCGGCCGCGAGGATCACCGGGACGAAGATTGCCGCGATGCGGTCGACGAGCCGCTGCACCGGCGGCGTCGTCCCTTGTGCGCGCCGCACGATCGCGACGATCCGCGAGAGCGTCGTCCCGGCGCCGACGACCGTCGCGCGCATCACGAGCGTCGCGTCACCGTTGACGCTCCCGGCGCGGATCGCCGTCCCCGGACCGGCCTCGAGCGGGATCGGCTCGCCGGTCAGCGCGGCGACGTCGAGCGAGCCGGCGCCTTCGAGCACGACGCCGTCGACCGGGACGCGATCTCCGGCGAGCAGCAGCAGTCGGTCGCCGACGCGCACCGCGTCGGGCGCGATCTCCGTCGCGTTTCCGCCGTCGTCGAGCTTGCGGGCGACGAGCGGACGGAGCGCGAGCAGCGCGCGGATTGCGCGATCGCTCCGGCCGCGCGCCGAGCTTTCCAAATACTTTCCGGCGAAAACGAGCGTGACGATCGCGCTCGCCGTCTCGGCGTAGGAGGGCTGCATCGCGAACGTCGCATATGCGGAATACGCCAGCGCCGCGGTCGAGCCAAGCGAGACCAGCGTGTCCATCGTCGCCGTCCCGCTGCGCAGCGACGCGAGCGCGCCGCGGTGGAACTCCCAACCGACCACCGCCCAGACCGGGACGGTGAGCGCCAGCGTGACGAAATCCTTGTACGGAAAATCCGGTACGGCCATCGCCAGGAGGAGGGTCGGCACGAAGAGCGCGAGCGCGAAGGCGAGGAGCGCGCGTTTGCGCCGGATCTCCCGCTCGCGGCGCTCCGCCGCGGCATCCTCGCTCCCGTCGTCGACCGGCATCGCCCCGTAGCCCGCGCGCTCGACGGCCGCGATGAGCGAGGCGGGCGAAACGTCCGGCGCGTGGTCGACGCTGGCGTGCTCGGTCGCGAGGTTGACGCTCGCGTCGGCGACGCCGGGCACCTTCGCGAGCGCCCTCGTCACGTGGGCGACGCACGATGCGCACGTCATCCCCGTGACCTCGAGTTCGGTGGTCATGACGCCAAGGCGTAGCCCGCGTCGTCGAGCACTCGAGCCAGCTCCGGCGCAGCGATCTCCGCGTCGACCTGCAGTCGGGCGGTACCTTCGGCGAGATCGACCTGGGCGGAACGCACGCCCGGGATCTCCGCCAGCGCCTCCGTGACGTGACGCACGCAGTTCTCGCACGTCATTCCTTGCACTCGAATCGTCTGGGTCATGAAAGAAAGAATCCTACCTCTTGGCTTGTCAGGCTGAGCCTGCCGGAGCAGACTCACCATTGAACGTCTCCTTTGACGGTTATAGTCCCATCATGCTAACCTGTCAAGACCACGATGACCGGTGAAATCCAGACGCCGTTCCGCTTCGTCGGAGAACACCTCGCGCTCGATTTCGTCAACACGACGGTGATCGAGAAGGATCGCGCCTCCGACGCGATCCCCGACTACCGCTCGGCGCTCGCATGGTTCGAGGAGTCGGGGACGATCACGGCGCGCGACGCCCGGCTGCTGCGCGCCGCAGCGGAGAGCCGCGAGGCTGCTCGCGCGACGAGCGAGCTGCACGCCTTTCGCGCCGAGCTGCGCGCGATGCTCGACGCGCTGCGCCGGACCGGCACGGTACCCGAGCGCGCGCTGCGCGCGATCAACGAGCGCCTCGGGGCCTGCGCCTGCGCGCGCGAGGTCGTGCGCGAAGACGACGGGTTCGCGCTGCGCGTGCGGTACCGCTTCGAGCGTCCGGCCGATCTGCTCATGCCGATCGCGAACGCCGCCGCCGAGCTGCTCACCGCGATCGACCTCTCCCGTGTAAAGCGTTGCCGCGGCGACTGCTGCGACATGTATTTTCTTGACACGAGCCGCAACCGCACGCGCACGTGGTGCGACATGGCCGCCTGCGGAAATCGCGCCAAAGCCGCCGCCTATTACGAGCGTCACGCCAGGCAAAAAAGTCCTAGCGCGGTCTAGAGTTCGTCGAGTACCCTCCCTCTCGGTATCATCTCCCGGGAGGTTTGGTTTTGAGTCCATCGCCCGCAGCGCAAGCGAGCGTCACCGGAGACGGCGACGCTTACGACGCGCGGCTTCTCAGCGCGTTCACGATTTGCGCTACGATTTGGTTACTGATCACGACTGCGGCCGGACTTCTGATCAGCTTCAAGTACAGCTATCCGGACCTCATGACGAATCCGCTCCTCTCGTTCGGGCGGCTTCGCGCGATTCACACGAACGGAACGTTCTACGGCTGGGCCTCGATCGCGCTCGTCGGCCTGGCGCTTTGGGTAGCGGCCCGCTCGTCCGGCGTCAACATCCAGGCGCGCAAGACGGCCTGGTGGTCGCTGATCCTGTTCAACGTCTCGACGATTGCCGGAACGGTGCTGCTCGACGACGGCGTCAGCAACGGCAGCCAGGAGTACCGCGAGTGGATCTGGCCGGTGCGCGTCCTGTTCCTGATCGCCGCGCTGCTCTCCGCGCAGGTCGTGAACCGCACCGTCTCCGCGCGCCGCGGCCATGACATCTACATCTCGAACTGGTACATCATCGGCGGCTTCATCTTCACCGCGATCCTCATCGTCTCGTCGCTGATCCCCGTCTATCAGACGGGCCTTGGACAAGTCGCGGTGCAGGGCTTCTACATGCACAACGCGGTCGGGATGTGGTTCACGTTCCTCGCGCTCGGCATCACGTACTACGTGCTGCCCAAGTCGCTGAACCGGCCGATCTACTCGTACGCGCTGGGCGTGCTCGGGTTCTGGACGAACCTGATCTTCTATCCGACGATCGGCGCCCACCACTACGAGTTCTCGCCGCTGCCCTGGTGGTTCCAGTCGCTCGCGATCGTCTTCAGCGTCGGGATGCTCGTCCCGGTCTGGGCCGGAAGCGGCAACTTCTTCCTCACGATGCGCGGCCGCTGGTCGATCGTGCGCCGCTCGTACGCGCTGCCGTTCGTCGTCGTCGCGATCGCGTACTATTTCTTGGGCTCGACCGAGGGGACGTTCGAGGCGCTGCGCTCGCTGCAGGCGATCTGGCACCTCACGAACTTCACCGTCGGCCACTCGCACGCAACGATGTACGGGTTCATCACCTTCCTTGCGTGGGGCGGGATCTACGCGCTCGTCCCGCGCGCGACCGGGAAGGAACCCAACCGCATCGCGGTCGGGATCCACTTCTGGTTCGCGCTGATCGGCGTGACGGGCTACGTGCTCGTCCTTTCGGCTGCCGGCACCGCCCAGGGCCTGACGTGGGCAGCCGGCGATCCCTTCATCGCTTCGGTCGAAGCCGCGCAGCCGTACTGGCTGGGCCGCGCCGTCTCCGGCACGCTGATGTTCCTCGCGCACATCGTCTTCGCGTACAACGTCTGGCGGATGACGCTGGCGCCCGCTCGGGCGCCCCAGCGTGAGGTCGCCGTGGGAGTCCCGGCATGACCAATCGTCCTGGAATGAACGACGTGCGCACGCTCTCGGTGAGCGCCGCCGCCGTCTATCTCGTCCTCACCTTCGCGATGTGCGTCTTCCCCGGCTTCGCCCTTTCGGCGACGAAGCCGGGCCCCGGCGTGCAGCCGCTCGACGCGGCGGAAGCCCGCGGCCGCGACGTGTACGTCGCCGAAGGCTGCTCGTACTGTCACACGCAGCAGGTCCGGCCGTTGCAGCAGGACCACGTCTGGGGCCGTCCCTCGACGCGCGGCGACTACGCGTACAACACCCCGGAGCTGCTCGGGACCGAACGCACCGGCCCCGACCTCAGCAACGTCGCCGCGCGCCAGCCCAGCGACGTCTGGCAGTACATCCACCTCTACCAGCCGCGCTCGGTCGTGAGCGCGTCGATCATGCCGGCGTACCCGTGGCTCTTCACGGTGAAGGATCACGCTGCTCCGGGCGACACGGTCGTCAACGTCCCGCCGGGCTTCGCGCCCGCGGGTAAGGTCGTCGTCGCGACGGCGAAAGCCCACGACCTGGTCGCCTATCTGCTCTCGCTCAAGCAAGCCCCGCTCCCGCAAGGCAGCCCCGCACCGTGAACATGAACGACTCGCTCTTCGGAGCCGACTTTCTCGGCAACCTCATCGTCATCGTGGGGACGATCGCGACGGTCGCAGCGTTCATCGGCGCGTTCCGCATGACGTTCTGGCCCGGCGAAAAGAACCAAGACCATCCCAAGTACACGATCTTGCGGGAGGAGTACTGATGCACGACGAGCCGCAAGACCGAACCGAGATCGCGCGGATCGATCTCTACCTGGACGACGCGACGACGCCGTTCCGCACGGTCCATCCGCCGGACCGCATAGAGCTGGACACGACCGAGTTCCCCGACGGCCCGCACACGCTGCGCCTCGAGGCGCGCGACGTGCTCGGCAAGGTCGGCCGGCGAACGATCCCGTTCGTCGTGCAGAATGGCCCCGGGATCACCGTGACCGGCCTCGCGGCGCAGGAGCGCGTCCACGGCCGCGTGCCGATCGAGATCAACGCGTTCGGCGGCGACGAGCCGTTCGACCCGATCCGCGCCGAATCGAGCGGACCGATCCCGGCCTGGACCTGGGTCATGGCCGTCGCGATCTTCGGCTGGGCCGGCTGGTACGCGCTCGCGAACTTCGGCGTCGCGTCGGCCTACGCGGCGACGCCGACGTACGAAGCGAACCCGATCGCGATGGCGCAGCAGCCGATGTCGGACAACACCGGCGCCAAGGCGAGCGGCGGCGGCACCGCCGCCGGCTTCGATTACGCGGCGAAAGGCGAGCAGCTCTACACCGCCAACTGCGCGGCGTGCCACGGCGCGACCGGCACCGGCGTCCCGGGCGCGTTCCCGCCGCTCGCGGGCGACCCCGTCGTGACCGCGGCGAACCCCGCGATGCACGTGCGCGTCGTTCTGCACGGCCTACACGGCGTGCCGATCAAGGGGACGACGTACACGAGCCAGATGCCGCCGTTCCCGCAGCTCTCCGACGCGGACATCGCCTCGATCGTCGACCACGAGCGCACCTCGTGGGGGAACAACGCCCCGACCGTCACCCCCGACGCGGTGAAGCGGCTGCGCTGAGGCGCAGCCGCTCAGGCGGCGACGGCGCGCTCGCCCAGGAACGTCACGCGCACGCGCGTGCCGCCGCTGGGCGAGGACTCGATCGCCATCCCGTCGGCGACGCCCTCCACCAGCTGCAGTCCGCGGCCGCTCTCCGAGAACGGGTCGGGCGAACGCTCCGCAGGAACGAAACCAGCGCCCTGATCGTCGACGACGAGCAGGGCGTTTCCGTCCGCGTCGCTCGAGACTTCGACGCGCACGATCCCCGGCGCGTAGCGCACGACGTTCGCGATCAGCTCGCCGTAGGCGAGCTCGCTCGCGAACCGGATCTCGTCGCGCCCCGTCCACGCCGTGACGAGGTTGCCGACCTCGCGGCGCACCGCCGCGCCGGTCCGCGCGTCGGCGGTCGAAAACCGCCACTCACGCGACTCGCCCCGGAGCGGCTGCGCGATGCGGTCGATCGAGACGGTGAGGATCGCGATGTCGTCGGTCGCTTCGTCGTCCGCGAGCACGGCCTTCATCAGCGCGGCGGCGAGATGCTCGGTCTGCTCGTGCGCGAGCTCGCGCATCGCCGCGTCGATCCGCCGCTCACCCTCCTCGATGTCGCGCCCGAACTCCAGCAGCCCGTCGGTATAGAGCACGAGCGTGCACGGCGCGTGCAATTGCCGTCCGAAGTCGACGCCCTCGCCGTCGCGCAGCCCGATCGGCAGCCCGGTCGACGGCAGGCGTTCCAAGATCCCTGTCTGCTCGAGGATCGGCGGCGGATGCCCCGCGGTCGCGTACGAGAACCGCCCGCTCACCGGGTCGAAGACGCCGAAGATCGCGGTCACGAACACGGTTCTCCCGCTCGCGACGAGCAGCCGGCTCGCGCGGTCGAGGATCAGCGACGGCTCGGCGCGCTCGAACGAGGCGGCGCGCAGCGCCTGACGGATCTCTCCCATGATCACCGCCGCTTCGAGGCCGTGGCCCGTCACGTCGCCGATCGTGAGCGCGACGCGCCCGTCCGGCAGCTCGAACGCGTCGTAGAAGTCGCCGCCGACGCGCTGCGACTCCGACGCGGCCGAGTACGAGGCCGAGAAGCGCACGTCCGCAAGGAGCGGGAGCTGCGCGGGAAGCATCGCGCGCTGCAAGGCGTCGGCCGTCGTGCGCTCGCGCAGGTAGAGACGCGCGTGGCGCAGCGAGAGCGCGGCGCGGCGCGCGAACTCCCGCACGACGCCCACGTCGTCGGCGTCGTAGGGCCGGTCGTCGCGTGCGATCGCCAGCGCGCCGACCGCGAGATCCCCGTTGACGAGCGGCACGACCATCGTCGCGCACGACTCGCCGCGGCACAGCCACGCGTCGGGGAAGCGCACGCGCTCGTCGGCGACGATCGGCTCGCCGTGCCGCACGATCTCCGCGACCGCGTCGTGCGCCGCCGGCGGGAGCGGCGAGCCGATCCAGCGGCGCATCTCCAACTCCTCGGCGACGTCGCTGCTGCCGATCCCGCTGAGCGCGTAGCCGCCCTCGTCGTCGACGAGCGAGATCCAACAGCGGTCGGCCAGACGCGGAACGACGAGCGCCTTGATCCCCGCGACCGTCGCGTTGACGTCGAGCGAGGCGCCGAGACGTTCGCCGGCGCGCGCGAGGAACGCCTCGCGCTCCTCGAGCCGCTTCTGCGAGTCGATGTCGGTGCAGGTACCGATCCACGCCATCGTCTCGTCGTGCCGCCCGCGCACCGGAGCGACGTTGACCAGGAACCACCGATAGCGCCCGCTCGTCTCGCGAATCCGGCACTCCGCCGAGAACGCTTCGCCGGTCCGGAGCGCGTGCAGCCAGCGGTCGCGCAGCAGCATGTCGTGATCGGGATGGAAGACGCCGCGCCAGCCGGCGACGCGCGTCTGGTCGAGGTCTTGTCCGGTGTACGCGCTCCAGCGGTCGTTGACGTACTCGAGATCGCCTTGGGCGCCCGCCGTGAAGATCAGCTGCGGCACGACGTTGGTGAGCGAGGCGTAACGCGCTTCGCCGATCTCGAGCGCTTCCGCCGTGCTGCGGCTGCGCGCGGCCAGGCGCAGCATCAGCCCGTTGTACTTCACGAGGAACACCGCCAGGATGACGATCGAGGCGAGCAGCCCTTCCATCCGCGCGGTGTACCAGCCGGCCGAGAAGCGCAGCCCGCTCAGCTCTCCGGTGGTGAAGACGTCCATCGCGCGCGCGAGCAGGACCACCGAGAGCCAGGTCTGCGTCACCGTCCGCCAGCGATCGCCGACGACGACGAGCGCGAGCACGGAGACGACGACCAGCGCGGGCCGCAGGACGTGCGCGTCGAGCGCGCTGAAGCGCTCGCCTTCGACGAGCGACGGAAGCAGATCGTGCCCCAGCGTGAAGAGCAGCGCCAGCGCAAGGGTGAGGACGACGAGCGCGGTCACGAGCAGCCGCACGCGGTTGCGCGGGAGCTGCCAGTCGAAGCGCGCCGCCAGCCCTTGTGCGAGGATGAGCACGCAGAAGCCCAGCTGCGAGGCCAGGAAGAACGCGGCGGAGGTCTGCGGGCCGGCGCCGAGCATCCCGCCCGGCGAGAACAGCCCCGGAAACGTCAGGATGTAGAGCAGCTGCGTGATCGCCGCGTAGCCGTACGCGACGTAGAGGAGCGCGAGCCGCAGATCGCGCTCGATCCGGTACTGCAGATAGAGCAGCAGCGTCGTGAGCGTCGAGGCGACGATCCCCGCGCCGACGACGGCCGGGAGGAACGCCGGGATCACGCCCAGGCGCGTGCGCGCGAACGGGATCGAGACGACGAACAGCACGATCAGCGCGAGCACGCTCAGGAGCGCCGAGCGCCGGTCGGCTCGGGTCGCCGGCGCCGCGGCGAAGTTCTCGACCGCGCGGACCTCCATCGTCCTCATCGCGCCACCGCCCGCGGCTCGCCCGGGTCCTGGAGGAGATGAACAGGGAGACCGCGATCTTCGCCGCCGGCTGTTTCTGGGGGGTGGAAGCGGATTTCCGCGACCTCCCGGGCGTCCTCGACACCGAGGTCGGATACACGGGCGGAACGACCGAACAGCCGACCTATCGTGAGGTCTGCAGCGATACGACCGGACATGCGGAAGCGGTCCGCGTCACCTTCGACGCCGACGTGGTGAGCTACGAGGCGCTCGTCGACGCCTTCTTCTCGCTGCACGATCCCACCCAACTCAACCGGCAAGGGCCCGACATCGGAACGCAATACCGTTCGAGCGTGTTCTTCCGCGACGAGCGGCAGCACGCCGCCGCCGAGGCGAGCAAAGCGCGCGCTCAAGCGCGGTCCAGTCGTCCCATCGTTACCTCGATCGTACCCGCGCAGCCGTTCTTTCGCGCGGAGGACTACCACCAGCGCTATCTCGAGAAGCAAGGGCTGCGGAGCTGCCGGATCTAGAGGGACGGGCGAGGACACCTCGCCCACGACCGGCGCCGCCCGCGAGGGGTTCCGGGGCGGCAGCCAAGCGCGCGGGACGCGACCACCGGCCGGGTGTGGGCTTGCGTTCGCGGGTAGCGAACGCGAAGCGCCGGCGGTCGCGTCCCGGGGTCGCGCTTCGTCCGGGCCGGGGCGTTCCCATTGCTCGCATAGCCCGATCGGCGCAAACCAAACCGAATCAAAACGAAACCGCCCCACCGGGGCTGTAATCTGAGCCTAATTTTGGCATAAGCGCGGGCTGAGCATCGTGCGGCATCATCGTGGAAACGACCACGACGCCCACGTCCGAGGAGCCACATGCGCGACGCGAACCAAGATCCGGCGGAGATGCTGACCTCCGAACGGCACGACCTCGAGCGCGTCCGCGAGGTTCGTATCGACCTCGTAGGCGAGCTCAGCGCCGCCTGCACTCACCGAGCGTGCATGGCGATCGACGCCGCGATCGGGACGGTACCGGCGATCGTGCGTATCTCGCTGCGGCGGATCGAGATGGCGCGTTGGGACGGCGTGTGCCTGCTCGTCGACGCCGTGCGCCGGCGGCGCGACGCCGGCGCGCAGGTCCACCTCACCGACGTCGCCCCCCGACTCGCCCAGCTGCTGCAGGCCGCGGACCACCTGGCTCCGGTGCACGCCTAGTCGGTCGTCGCGCAACCATTCCGCGGCGCCCCGCCGTTCGAGGCCGTGATGTCCACGTTGTTCTCGCCCTTCCGCCTGCGCGACGTGACGTTGCGCAACCGCATCGTCGTCTCCCCGATGTGCGAGTACTCCTCGGACGACGGGTTCGCCAACGACTGGCACGTCGTCCATCTGGGGAGCCGTGCCGTCGGTGGCGCCGGCCTCGTGCTCACGGAGGCGATCGCCGTCACCGCCGACGGGCGGATCACACCCTGGGACCTGGGCATCTACCGCGACGAGCACGTCGAGCAGCTCGCGCGGATCGCGCGCTTCTGCGCGGAGCAGGGCGCGGCGTGGGGGACGCAGCTCGCGCACGCCGGCCGCAAGGCCTCGACCAAACGGCCCTGGGAGGGGACGGGAGCGGCCGAGCACGGCGGCTGGACCCCCGTCGCGCCGACCGGCGCGGCGTTCGATCCGACCTATCCGACCCCGCAGGCGCTCGACGAAGCCGGGATCGCCGCCGTGATCCGCGCCTTCGCCGACGGCGCGCGGCGCACGCGCGAGGCCGGTGGCACCGTGATCGAGCTGCACTTCGCGCACGGCTACCTCGTCCACGAGTTCCTGACCCCGCTGGTCAACACGCGGACCGACCGCTGGGGCGGCTCGTTCGAGAACCGCATCCGTCTCGCGCGGGAGATCGCGCGCGCCGTCCGCGCGGTGTGGCCGGAGCAGCTCCCGCTCTTCGCGCGCGTCTCGTCGACCGACTGGGTCGCGGGCGGCTGGGACGCGGAGCAGACCGTCGCGCTGGCCCGCGCGCTCAAGGAAGACGGGGTCGACCTGATCGACTGCAGCAGCGGCGGCGCGGTCCCCGTCGGGCCGGGGGTGATCCCCGTCGGTCCGCTCTACCAGACGCCGTTCGCGGAGCAGGTCCGGCGCGAGGCGGAGATCCCGACCGGGTCGGTCGGGATGATCGCCGAACCGGCCGACGCCGAGACGATCGTCGCCGACGGCCGGGCCGATCTGGTCTTCATCGCGCGCGAGCTGCTGCGCGACCCGTACTGGCCGCTCTTCGCGGCGCGCGCGCTCGGCGCCGAGATCGCCTGGCCGCCGCAGTACCAGCGCGCGACCGGCCCGCGCGCGACGATGCAGATCCCGGTCGCTCGATAGCTCCTCCGCGCGAGGGGGGAGAGGGAATCCGAGCCTCCTGACGCGGAAGGCCATGGAACCGCTTTTCATGTGGATCACGACGATCCGCAAGCGAGCACCGGCGGCCGCGCCGCCGAGGAGGTTCGATGGCCGCGACGACAATGGCGGAGACCGCCGCCACCGGCGAACACCGCGCGCAGCTCACGCGCGCGGTGATCGCCAGCACGATCGGTACCTCGATCGAGTGGTACGACTTCTTTCTGTACAGTACCGTCACGGGTCTGGTCTTCGCGAAGCTCTACTTCCCCAATAGCGACCCGCTCGTCGGGACGCTCCAAGCGTTCGCGATCTACGCGGTCGGCTTCGTCGCGCGGCCGATCGGCGCGGCGATCTTCGGCCACTTCGGCGACCGCATCGGGCGCAAGGCGACGCTGATCGCGACGCTGCTCCTGATGGGACTGGCGACCTTCCTGGTCGCCTTCGTCCCCGGCTACGCGCAGATCGGCATCTGGGGCGCGATCACCCTGACCGTCCTGCGCTTCATCCAAGGCGTCGGCGTCGGCGGCGAGTGGGGCGGCTCGGTCCTGCTCTCGATGGAATGGGCGCGAACGAACCAGCGCCGCGGCCTCATCGCGAGCTGGCCGCAGTTCGGAGTCCCGGCGGGACTCTTCCTCGCCAACATCGCCGTCCTGGCGTTCAGCGCGCTCTCCGGTCCCGCGTTCGCGGACTGGGGCTGGCGGATCCCGTTCCTGCTCAGCATCCTGCTGGTCGGGGTGGGGCTCTGGATTCGCCTCGGGATCCTCGAGACCCCGACGTTCCGCCAGCTCGTCGCGACGCGGCGGGTCGAGAAGACGCCGGTGCGCGAGGTCTTCCGCCGCCAGGGGCGCGAGATCATCCTCTCCGCGCTGGTGCGGATGGCCGAGCAGGCCCCGTTCTACATCTTCACCGCGTACGTCTTCGCGTACGGCACCAAGACCCTGGGGCTCCCGCAGAACTTCCTGATCACCGCGGTGCTCGTCGCCTCGATCGGCTCGGCGGTGTGGATCCCGCTCTTCGGCCAGCTCTCCGACCGCATCGGCCGCCGCCGGACGTACATGATCGGCTCGGCCGTGACGCTCGTCTTCGGTTTCCTGTACTTCGCGATGCTCAACACGGGCGCGCCGACGATCGTCTTCCTCGCGATCTTCCTCTCGCTGATCCCGCACGACATCCAGTACGGACCGCAGGCGGCGTTCATCGCCGAGAGCTTCACGCCGCGCCTGCGCTACAGCGGCGCGTCCCTCGGCTATCAGCTCGCCTCGGTGATCGCGGGCGGCCCCGCGCCCCTGATCGCGGCGTGGCTCTTCGCGACCTATCACACCGGGTACGCGATCGCGACGTACATCGCGGTCTGCGGCATCATCTCGCTCGCCGCCGCCTCGGCGATGCGGGACTACACCGGCCGCAGCATCCACGAGGAGTACGACGAGACGGGCGCGACGACCGGGATCCCGGCCCCCGCCGTCTGATCCGCTCCCTCGAACGACGAACGGGGTCCCGTCCTCGGACACCGAAGGGCGGGACCCTGGACGTCGTGTATGAGGGAACTTCCCGCGCTCCCGCGCCGCCTTCTGGTCGCGGCGACGCTTCTCGTGTTCGTGATCGCGCTCGGGAGCGCCGGCTACGCCGTGCTCGAGCACTGGTCCCTGTTCGACGGCTTCTACACCACGATCACCACGATCACGACCGTCGGCGGCGGCGAGCCGCATCCGATGGATCGTGCCGGAAAATGGTGGACGATCATCGTCGTCGGCTTCGGCTTCGGGACGCTGACCTACACCGTGCTCGCGCTCGTCGGTTACGTCATCGAGGGGCACCTCGGGGTCGCGGTCGAGGAGCGGCGGATGCGCCGCCGCGTCAGTAGGATGCACCACCACTTCATCCTGTGCGGCTTCGGCCGCGTCGGCCGCGAGATCGCGCGTGCGTTCACCGGCGAGGGCGTCGCCTTCGTCGTCATCGACATCAACCAGGAGTCGCTGCACCAAGCGTCACGTGAGGGCTTCTCGGTGATCCAGGGCGACGCCGCCGACGTCGCGACGCTGCGCGCGGCGCAGATCGAACGCGCGCGGGGGCTCATCACCGCGGTCGACAGCGACGCCGACAACATCTACGTGACGCTCTCGGCGCGCGTGCTGCGGCCCGACCTCTTCATCGTCGCGCGCGCGAACCGCGACGACGCCGAACCGAAGCTGCGCCTGGCCGGAGCGAACCGCGTCATCTCCCCGTACACGATCGGGGGCCGGCGGATGGCCAGTCTGGCGACCCGGCCGACCGCCGTCGACTTCGTCGACACGATCCTCTCGGCCGGCAACGCGCAGCTGCTGCTCGAGGATCTGACGATCCCCGCCGGCTCGAGCTGGGCAGGGCAGCCGCTCGCCGCGCTCGCACGCGACGGTGACGAAGTGATCGTGCTGGCGATCAAGCGCGACGGGACGATGCTCTTCCGGCCGCCGCCGCAGACCATGCTTGCGGCTGCCGACGAGCTGGTCGCAGCTGGGCCGCCCGGCGCGATCCGCGCGCTCGAACAGCGCATCTGATCGACGTACGTGCGTTTCGGGGTCGGCTACGGCGGCGAGCATGTGCCGATCGCCCACCGCCGGCCCGGGTCATGACGACGGCGCGGCGTTACATCGGCGGGACGACGCCGTGCTCGCCGACGTTGACCGCACGGGCGACGAGACCGGAACCGGTCGGCGTCGCGATCACGAAGACGTGCGCGCCGGGAACGAGCAACGCCGGCGTCCCCTTCTCGAACGCGACGATCGGCGCGTTCGGCGGGATGACGACCGTCTGCGTCCCGCCCTTGTAGACCAGCCGCACCGTTCGGCCGCCGTCCGCCGATCCGACCTGCCGGATCGTCGCGTTCGCCATCATGCTCGTCGGCCGTCCCGCGCTCGCCACGGTCGCGTTGGCCATCATGCTGCGCTGCTGCTTGTCCCACGGGTAGTAGCCTTCGCCCGTGCCTCGCAGCGAGTCGGGGAAGATGTGGACTTCCAGCGCCTTCAGCGACCCGTCCGCCTGCGGTGCGACGGTCGTGCCGATGAATTCACCCGAGCTGACCTTGTCGAGCGAGGAGTTCACGACGCCCACCAAACGCAGCGGCTTCCCGAGGCTGATCTTTTCGGTCTGGGAGCCGGTGTTGAGGACGATTGCGCTCGCGGAGCTGGAGACGATCGTCCCGCGGACATGAACGGGCTGGGCCGGCGCCGCCTGCGCGAGGGCCGGCATCGACGCGGCGATGAGCGCCGTGAGGATCAAGGGCTTGTGCATACCCGCAAGACGCGTGCAGCCGGGCGATCGGATCACTCCCCATGCTTCCCTCGCGAAGCAAAGAAAGATGTGCGAGCGCGGATGATCCGCCGCCCGCGTTCCGACGTTCCACCAGACGTCATGGAACGGCACCGCCGCGTCTACCGTCACTCGCTCGCCGCGCGGATCACGCACTGGCTCTGGGCGCTCGCGATCCTCGTCCTGGTCATGTCGGGACTGCAGATATTCAACGCCGCCCCGTACCTGGACGCCTCCGACAAGAGCGATCCGTCGGCGCGCGTGCTCGCGATCGGCGCGGCGGGGAGCGACGCGGCGCCGGTCGGAGTGACGACGATCTTCGGGCGCTCGTTCGTCACGACGGGGCTGCTCGGCTTCACCGACGACGGCTTGGGGGAACGCGCGCCGCGCGCGTTCCCGGCCTGGTTGACGCTGCCGGGCCCGCAAAATCTCGCCGAGGGGCGACGCTGGCACTTCTTCTTCGGCTGGGTGCTCGCGCTCGCCGCGCTCGGCTACGGCATCGCCGGGCTCGTGCGCGGCGATCTGCGCAAGCTCGTCCTGCGGCCGTCGGATCTTCCCGCGCTCTGGCCGATGCAGCTGTACTATCTGCGGCTGCGCAAACGGCCGCCGCCGTACGAGGAGTACAATCCGTTGCAGAAAGCGGCCTACACGCTCGTGCTGTTCGTCCTGTTCCCGCTCGTCATCGTCAGCGGCCTCGCGCTCGCGCCCGGCGTCGACTCGATCGCGCCGTGGCTGACGCAGCTTTTCGGCGGACGGCAGTTCGCGCGGCTCTGGCATTTCGTCTTCATGGCGCTGCTGATCGGCTATTTCGCCGTCCACCTGCTGCTCGTGCTCTCGACCGGCGCATGGAACAACGTCCGCGCGATGGTGACGGGCTGGTACACGAGCACCGCACACCCGGAGATCGAGCGATGAGGCGGCGTCTCTTCCTCGCATCCTCGCTCGCGGCCGTCGGGCTCGCCGGTTGCGCGAACGTCAAGGCGGCGCTGACCGGCGGAACGTTCGACGGCGTGCTCGACACCGCGCAAGCGCTGGACGAGCGCGTCATCGGAACGCGCGGCGCGGCGCGCCTCTACACGCCCGCCGACGTCGAGCGCACATTCCGCGTCAACGGTCTCGACACGCCCAGCGACGCGACGTACGACGCGCTCGTCGCCGACGACTTTCACCGTTACACGCTCGCGGTCTCCGGCGCGGTCGAACGTCCGGATCGCTTCACGCTTGCAGCGCTGCGCGCGCTCCCGCAGCGCGCGCAGATCACGCGCTTCGACTGCGTCGAGGGCTGGAGCGCGATCGGGAGATGGAGCGGCGTCCCGCTCGGCACGCTGCTCGCGCTCGTGCGCCCGAAGCCCGAGGCGCGCTACGTCGTCTTTCGCTGCTTCGACCGCGACCCGCAAGGGACGCCGTTCTACGGCAGCCTCGATCTGCAGCAGGCCGCGCACCCGCAGACGCTGCTCGCGCTCGACCTCAACGACCGGCCGATCGACGCCGATCACGGCGGGCCGGTGCGCGTGCGCATCCCGACGCAGCTCGGCTACAAGAACACGAAGTGGGTGCAGCGGATCGAGGTCGTCGCCTCGTTCGCGCAGATCGGCGGCGGCCACGGCGGCTACTGGGAGGACCAGGGCTACGCGTGGTACGCCGGGATCTGATCACTCCGGCGCGACGGCGATCGCCTGGATCTCCAGGCGCAGCCGCGGGTCGGTCGCGAGCCGGACGACCTCGACCGTCGTGCTCGTCGGGAGATGGCCGCCGAAGAACTCCCCCTGGATGCGGTTGACGACGTCCTGATCGCGCGCGACGTCGGTGAAGTAGCGCGTGAGCGAGACGACGTGCGCGGGTTCGCAGCCGGATGCGGCGAGCGCCTGCGCGAGGTGCGCGAACGCGAGCCGCGCCTGCGCCTGCGCGTCGGGCGGGATCGCGTCGAAGACCTCGGGGCGGTGCGGGTGGTCGTGATAGACCGGCGCGCCGGTCACGCCGGAGATGAAGACGAGACTTCCGCGCGCGACCTTGATCGCGGGGACGAAGAGCGCGTTGATCGCGGGATCGTAGCCGTCGTGGTGGACGACCCGCAGGTGCTCGGCGGCCATGGCGGAGGCTGCGGCCCGCACGCCGGATAACCCTCGTCCGATGGGGCAAACCATGCGTGCCGCGGTCTATCACGGGCCGCGCGACCTGCGGGTCGAGGACGTCCCGCGCCCGCGCCCGGAGCGCGGCGAAGTGCTCGTGCGCGTCCACGCGAACGGGATCTGCGGGACCGACGCGAGCGAGTACCTCGGCGCGCGGATGTACCCGCTGCACCATCGCCACGCGCTGACCGGCCATCAGGGACCGCTGATCCCCGGCCACGAGTTCGCCGGCCGCATCGCCGAGATCGGCGACGAGGTCGAGGGCTGGCGCGAAGGTGAGGCGGTCGTCACCGGCGCCGCGCTGTGGTGCGGCGCATGCGCGCCGTGCCGCGCCGGCCGAACGAGCATCTGCGTCCACTACGCGACGGTCGGGCTCCACCGCGACGGCGCGCTCGCCGAATACGTGCGCGTCCCCGCGCACATCGTCTTCCGCGCCGACCCGTTCGGCCTGGGCGAGGACATCGCGGTCCTCACGCAGCCGATGGCGATCGCCGTGCACGCGCTGCGCCGCGGTGCGCCGCAAGCCGGCGAACACGTCTTGGTGATCGGCGCCGGCGGGATCGGCGCGTTCCTCACCTTCGCGCTCGCGCAACACGGCGCGCACGTCGTCGCCGTCGACCTCGCCGCCGAGCGCCTCGCGATCGCGGCGCAGCTCGGCGCGAGCGAAACCGTGCGTGCCGGCGAGCCCGCGCAGGTCAGCGCGGCCCTCGCGGAGCTGGGATTCGTCCCGACGACCGTCTACGAGGTGACCGGGCACGACGCCGGCGTCGCCGCGGCGATCGCGGCGGTCGCGCCGGGCGGACGGATCGTCTCGGTCGGGATCGCGAAGCATCCGGTCGCGATCGACGCCCGCCGCGTGACGACCAAGGAGCTGGAGATCGTCGGCACCAACGCGCTGATCGGTCGCGAAGACGTCCCCGAGGCGGCGCGGCTGCTCGCGATCGACCCGCACTCGTGGTCGCAGGTCGCACCGGTCGCGATCCCGCTCGACCGCATCGTCGAGGACGGGATCGTCCCGATGCTCGAGAACCGCGCCGCGCAGATCAAGCTCCTCGTCGACCCCTGGACCCGCGAGCGCCGCGCGACGACGATGTAACGCGCTGCCGCGGACGAGCCCGACTCGCGCCCGACGAACATCGAGCGAGCGCTCACCGATGTGACGGGCCGCGCGATCCCGCGCGGCGAACGCGCGTGGCCCGTTCCACGATCAGGAGGCATGATCATGGCTGTTGCCGATGCGACCGCGATCAAGGGGATCGACATCACGACGTACCTGGTGCAGGACGGCGAGCGCGCGAAAGCGTTCTACCGAGACAAGCTCGGCCTGAAATTGACGGGGGACTACGGGCCGCAGGGCGGCGAGTTCGCGCTGAACGACGGGACGACGTTCGGCCTGTGGAAGATGCGCGACGGGTCGTTCCGTCCGAGCGGCGGGGTCATGTTCGCGGTCGACGACGTCAAAGGCGCCGTCGACCGCTACGCCGCGCGCGGCGTCGTCTTCGACGACGGCGGCGCGATCGAGGAGACGCCGAACTGCTACATGGCGTTCGGGACCGACTCCGAGGGCAACGCGTTCATCCTGCACCAGCGCAAGACATAGCGCTTCAGCTCAGGCGCACGACCGCATCGGTCGCGTACCAGTCGACCGGGTCCTCGAGGTTCACGACGACGCTCTTGGTCTGCGTGTACTCGTGGTAGCCTTCGAGGCCGACCTCCCGGCCGATCCCGCTGTTCTTCATCCCGCCCCACGGCATCGCGGGGTCGATGCGGTGGTGGTCGTTGATCCAGATGATCCCGATGTCGAGCCGCTCGGCGAGCTTCATCGCGCGCGCCGTGTCGGCGGTCCAGATCGACGCCGCGAGCCCGAACTCGACGTCGTTCGCGATCCGCACCGCCTCGTCGAGATCGCGATAGGTGATGACGCACGTCACCGGCCCGAAGATCTCTTCCTGCGCAACGCGCATCGAGCTGCGCACGTTGGTGAGGATCGTCGGCTCGTAGAAGAATCCGTTCGCGAGCGCGCCGCCGGGACGGCGGCCGCCGCACGCGACGGTCGCGCCTTCTTCACGTCCGATCGCGACGTACTGCTCGGTGCGTTCGAGCTGCCGCTGTGAGACCAGCGGCCCGAGCTGCGTCGAGAGGTCGAGCGGGTCGCCGATGCGGATCGCCTGCGCGCGGCGCACCATCCGCTCGACCAGCGCGTCGGCTTGGCTCTCGTGCACGAGGATGCGCGTCCCCGCGACGCACGTCTGTCCGGTCGCGATGAACGCCGCGAAGATCGCGCCCGCTGCAGCGCGATCGAGATCGGCGTCGGGCAGGATGAGCACCGGCGCCTTCCCGCCCAGCTCCGCGGAGACGCGGACCAGGTTCTCACCGGCGAGCTTCGCGACGACGCGGCCCGTCTCGGTCCCGCCGGTCAGGTCGATCTTGCGCAGCCGCTTGTCGCGCGCGAGCGGGGCGCCGGCTCCCGCTCCGAACCCGGTGACGATGTTGAAGACGCCGTCCGGGAGCCCGGCCTCACGCGCGAGCTTCCCCAGCTCCAGCGTGGTGAGCGGCGTGAACTCCGAGGGTTTGACGACGACGGTGTTCCCGGCCGCGAGCGCGGGCGCGAGCTTCTTGGTGAGGATCAGCAGCGGGTGGTTCCACGGCGTGAGCTGCCCCACGACGCCGAGCGGGACGCGCCGCACGTAGTTGAGATACGGGCCCTCGAACGGCGTGACGCCGTCCTCGCTCGTGCGCGCGATCGCCGCGAAGTAGCGGTAGAACTCCGGGATCCGCGCGAGCTGCGCGCGCATCTCGCGCAGCGGGCGTCCGACGCAGAGCGACTCGAGCGTCGCGAGATCGGGGAGCGCCGCCTCGATCAGGTCGGCGAAGCGGTTCAAGACGCGATGACGTTCGCGCACCGGGAGCCGCGACCAGCGACCGTCGGCGAACGCGCGCTCGCCGGCGGCGATCGCGGCGTCGATCTCGACCGCGCTCCCTTCGGCGACGTGGGCGATCAGCGCCCCGCTCGCGGGATTGCGAACCTCGAACGTGCGCCCGTCGGCACTGGGCGTCTCGCGCCCGTCGATCAGGTGTGCGGTGGTGGCGGTCCCGTCGAGCGTCGTCATCGCAGGTGCTTAACCCTCGCGCGCGGTGGGAGTTTGCGTGGCCTCGTGGTAGTTGAAGCACGGCCATCGCCCGGTGTGGAGGTTCGCTATGCTTCGCGTCGCCCCGGACCCTGCCGCATGCTGACCGACGAGAATACCGAGATCCGCGACGGGATGCGGATCGACTGGGACGTCGCGATCCCGATGGACGACGGCGTCGTCCTGCGCGCCGACGTCTTTCGACCGCCGGACGAGGGCCACTACCCGGTGCTGCTCAGCTACGGGCCGTACGCAAAGGGCCTCGCGTTCCAGGACGGCTATCCGAGTGCGTGGGAGCGCATGGTCGCCGAACACCCCGACGTCGCCGCCGGGTCGACGAACGCGTACCAGAACTGGGAGGTCGTCGATCCCGAGAAGTGGGTCCCCGACGGCTACGTCTGCGTGCGCGTCGACTCGCGCGGCGCCGGACGTTCGCCGGGCTACCTCGATTGCTGGTCGCCGCGCGAGGCGCGCGATCTCGCCGCCTGCATCGCCTGGGCCGGAACGCAGCCATGGAGCAGCGGGAAAGTCGGGCTGAACGGGATCTCCTATTACGCGATCAACCAGTGGCACGTCGCAGCGCTGCAGCCGCCGCACCTCTCGGCGATGTGCGTGTGGGAGGGCGCGGCGGATTTCTACCGCGACATGACGTTCCACGGCGGCATCTACTGCACGTTCATGCAGAACTGGTACGACATGCAGGTGACGAACGTGCAGCACGGCCTGGGCTCGCGCGGGCCGCGTAGCCGCGTCACCGGTCAGCCGTGTTGTGGTCCGGAGGAGCTTTCCGACGACGAGCTGGCGCGCAACCGCGCCGACCTGCGCAGTGTGCTGCTCGAGCACCCGTTCGACGACGCGTTCCACCGCGAGCGCTCACCGGACTGGTCGAAGGTCGTCGTCCCGTTCCTCTCCGCGGCGAACTGGGGCGGCCAGGGATTGCACCCGCGCGGCAACTTCGAGGGCTTCGTGCGCGCCGCGTCGCGCGAGAAGTATCTGGAGGTGCACGGGATCGAGCACTGGACCGAGTTCTACACCGACTACGGCGTCGCGCTCCAGAAGCGCTTCTTCGCGCAGCATCTCAAAGGCGAGGCCGGTCCGCCGCTCCCGCCGGTGCGGCTGCAGGTGCGCCACCTCGACCGCTTCGTCGCGCGCGACGAGCACGAGTGGCCGCTCGCGCGCACCGCGTGGACGAAGCTCTACCTCGATCCCGCGGCGCGCGCGCTCGTCGGCGAACCGCTCGCGCGACCGGGCTGGCTCGACTACGACGCGCTCGGCGAGGGCGTGACCTTCCTCACCCCGCCGCTGGTCGACGAGACCGAGATCACCGGACCGCTCGCGCTGCGCCTCTTCCTCTCCTCGACGACGAGCGACGCCGACGTCTTCGCGATCCTGCGCGCGTTCTCTGCGCGCGACGAGGAGATCGTCTTCCAAGGCGCGATCGACCCGCACACACCGCTCGCGCAAGGCTGGCTGCGCGCGTCGCACCGCAAGCTCGACCCCGCGCTTTCTACGCCGTACCGGCCCTATCACACGCACGACGAGCTGCAACCGCTCGTCCCCGGCGAGCCGGTGCGGCTCGACGTCGAGCTGTGGCCCACCTCGATCGTCCTGCCCGCCGGCTACCGTCTCGCACTGACGATTCGCGGCAGCGACTACGTCTATCCGGGCGCGAGCGGCGGCCGCCTCTCGAACTTCAAGAACGAGCTGACCGGCTGCGGGCCGTTCCTGCACGACGACCCGCGCGATCGTCCCGCGCCGGTCTTCGGCGGCACGAATGCCCTGCACGCCGGTCCCGAGCAGCAAGCATATCTGCTCGTTCCATTCATCCCCGGCAAGGACGACGAGGACGAAGACGATTAGTCCTCGTCCTCGTCACCGTCGATCGGGTGCGCGCGGTGGTACGCGCCGTGACAGTACAAGAGCGGCGGCTTGCGCTCGTAGGCGTAGCGCTCGACGCGGCCCAGAAAGATCTCGTGATCGCCGCCGTAGTAGCGGTCGGCGACGCGGCACTCGAACTGCGCGACCGTCCCCGCGATCAGCGGGACGCCGAACGTTCCGATGACGTAGTCGACCCCGGCGAACTTGTCGGGCTGGCCGCGCGCGAACCGGATCGAGAGCTCGCGGTGCTCCGTCCCCAGGACGTTGACGGCGAAATGCGCGGCACGCTGGAACGTCGTCAGGCTCGGCGCGAAGCGCGAGAGGCTCCAGAGCACGAGCGGCGGGTCGAGCGAGACCGAGCTGAACGAGTTCGCGGTGAGCCCGAGCGGCGTCCCGTCGGGAGCGCACGTCGTGACGATCGTGACGCCCGTGGCGAACGTCCCGAGCGCGTTGCGGAGTTCGCGCTGATCGAAGCCCGCGGCCTGCCGGTGTTCCGTCGGACGCACCCCCCTCGAAGGGTTATTTATCCATCGATAAAAACACGCTCACCGACGCTCTGTCAAGGGAGCGTCCCTGCCGAGGGAGGCGTCTTTCGTGCCGATCTGCATCGACTGCCACGCGCACTTTCTCCCGGATCCGTTCGTCGCGGAACTCCGCGAACGCGGCCTCGCCGACCCGCGCAAGGACGCGGGGACGCTCGATCTCGCCCGCGCCGTCTGCGGCTACTCGGCCGGCTCGACGCGCCTGCCGTACTTCCCGGCGCTCTACGACTTGGAAGCGCGCGTCGAGCTGGCCCGGATGCAGGGGATCGATCGCCAGATCGTCTGCCTGCCGCCGTTCTACTTCGCCTACGCCGCCGACCCGGAGCTAGGCACGGCGATCTGTCGCGCGGGGAACGACGCGCTGGCCGCGGCGGTCGCGCGGACGGGGGAGCGCTTCGCGGCGTTCGCGACCGTCCCGCTGCAGGCGCCCCGGGCCGCCGTCGCCGAGCTGCGCCGCGCGGTCGAGGAGCTCGGATGCTGGGGCGTCGAGATCGGCTCGAACGTTGCCGGCGCGCCGCTCGACGACCCCGCGCTCGACGTCTTCTGGGACGCCTGCTGCGAGCTCGACGTTCCGGTCTTCATGCACCCGCACCACGAGCTGGGCGGGGAGCGCGCCGTCCCGTACTACCTCGGGAACCTCTTCGGCAACCCGTCGGAGACCGGACTCATCGCCGCGCGACTGATCTTCGCCGGGGTCTTCGAGCGCTTTCCGCAGCTGAACATGATCCTGGCCCACGCCGGCGGGACGCTCCCGCTGATCGCGGGCCGCCTCGATCACGGGTATCGCGTGCGGCCGGAGACCAAGACGATCCCGCGCCCGCCGAGCGCCTATCTGCGGCAGCTCTACGTCGACACGATCACCCACGACGACGCGCTGCTGGCATATCTGGCCGCGCGGCTGGGACCGGATCGCATCGTGGTCGGGACCGATCGTCCCTTCGACATGGGGATCGACGACCCGCGCGGGGCGGTGGCCAAGATCCCCGGCCTCGACGACGCCGCGCGCGCCGCAATCCTCGGCGGCAACGCGCGCTCGTTCCTGCGCCGTTCCTTGCCGGCGTCCGTGTAACTCCTTACACCATACCGTTGCGGATCGCGTAGATCGCGGCTTGCGTGCGCGCCGTGACCTGCAGCTTCGAGAAGATGCGGCTGATGTGGTTCTTCACCGTCTTGTCGGAGACGTTCAGCCGTTCGCCGATCTCCTTGTTCGAAAGTCCCTCGGCGATGAGCCGGACGATCTCGCTCTCGCGCAGCGAGAGTTCGTCGTCGGCCGGGTGCGTCGAGGTGAGCCGGCGCAGCAGTCCGCCCGCGACGCGCGGGTCGAAATAGTTGTCACCGCGCGCGACGGCCTTGCACGCGCGCATCAGCTCGCCGGGCGAGATGTCCTTGACCACGTAGCCGTCGACCTGGCAGGCCAGGCAGCGCTGCATCACCGCCGAACCGACGTGCGAGGTCAGCACGATGATGCGCGTCGCGGGCGAGGTCGCGCGGCAGGATGCGATCAGTTCGTCGAAATTTCCGTCGCAGCCGTCCAGGTCGAGAACCAGCAGGTCCGGCTGATGCACCGCCAGCGCCGCCTCCTCGAGGCTGCGCGCATCACAGACGATGTCGAGCTCACGATCACCCGCCAGCAGGTGGCAGAGCGCCTTCCCGATGATGGGTTGGCTGTCGACGACGATGATTCGGCAGCGACGGACGCCCGCGGTATTCATGGTGTTCACTTTGCTCATGCTCCAACAAACGGGAAACGAGACGGTGACGAAAGGGAGTACCGTTTCGGCGAACCCGGTCACACCACGCCGAGCTCTCAAGACATCCGCGCCCATCCGCGCCTTTTTGGTGGACGAGGCCGGGGACCGAAAGTCGCACCTGCGTGTGACTTCGCGATGAAGATGTTCCTTCACGTCTTCCGGACAACGTTCATGAAAGCGCTCTCCGCCGCTCGATGACCTTACATTCGAGCGAGCATCAGGCCGAGTACTTGTACCCGACTCCGAACACCGTGAGCACGTAACGCGGCCGCGCGGGATCGTCTTCGATCTTCTTGCGCAGGTTGGCGATGTGCTTGTCGAGCGTACGATCGAACACATCGCCTTCGGACGCCACGTATTCCAACAGCTGAGCGCGCGTCAAGATTTGGCCAGGATGACGCGCCAGCGCTTCGAGGATCCGGAATTCCGTCGGCGTCAGCGGGAGGACGCGGCCCGCGCGCCGCGCGCGGTACGCGCTGCGATCGATCTCCAGCTCACCGCGCGGGACGCTCGCCGTGCTGCCTCGCCGCAGGCCGCACACGCAGCGCGACCGGCGCAGGACGGCGTTGACGCGGGCGACCAGCTCGCGGGGGCCGAAGGGCTTGAGCACGTAGTCGTCGGCGCCCAGCTCGAGTGCAAGCGTCCGATCGGTCTCACTCCCGGTGAAGCTCGCGATGATGATCGGGACGTCGCCGGCCATGCGCAGCCTACGAAAGACTTCCAAGCCTACGCGTTTGGGAGAGAGGTCGAGCAGAACGAGGTCGGGTTCCGACTCCGCGGCGATGCGCAGCCCCTCTTCGGCGTCCGTCGCGCGCAAGACGGCGTATCCGTCTTCGCGCAGACAGGTCGCGACCAGAAACGACGAATCGTCATCCCGGTCGATGATCAGGATCCTCGGCTCGCGCGCGTGACCGTTCACGTGAGTACCCACCAGCCCACCCGAAGCCAGCTCTCGGCGAGGCTTAGGCGATGGAACACGGTCTTCACATCTCCGTCAGTGATACGCAGGTGTGCGGACCGAGCGTTATCGCGATGAACTCGGCGATCTCCTTCTCTCAATGGCCCGCCGGACGCGGCGGCGGCAGCGGGAACGAGCGTCCGACGTCGGTCAATTCGCCGTATGCGCCGATGCTGCTGCGTCGCGGGGACACCTTGTTGAGCACCGCGCCGACCACGTTCCGGACACCGGCATTGCGTAATCTTATCAATCCGCGCTCCGCCATCCCGAGATCGGTCTCGTGCGAGGCCACGACGTAGACCGTCCCGTCGACGCGTGCGCACACGACCGATGCGTCCACGACGGCGCCGCATGCCGGCGTATCCAAGATGATCGTCTCGTAGCGTCCGCGCGCGTCCTCGAGGAACGCTTCGAACGCCGTCGACTGCAACAGCGCGTAGGCGTTGGGTACCTTGGTCCCCGCGGTGATCACGTCCAGGCCGCTGTGCGCGGTCGACTGGACCGTCTGTTCGAACGACGCGGTGCCCACCAGCAGGTCCGAGAGGCCGGGGTCGCGGCCCGTGCCCAGCTTGGTGTGCAGCGAGGGGAGCCGGAGGTCGGCATCGACCAGCAGCACGCGCGGGGTGAGCTCCGCGAGCGCGATCGCCGTGTCCAAGGCGACGAGCGACTTGCCGTCGTTCGCGTCGGCGCTGGTGAACGCGATCGATCGCAACCGATCGCTCGACGCATAGCGAAGCGAGGTGACGAGCTGCAGGAAGGCGTCGACCGTGACGGCGCGGACCCAGTTGCGCCCGGGGCCGCCCGGGAGCTCCGGGATGCTCGCGAGCACGGGGAGCGCCAGCCGTTCGGTGATGTCTTCTTCGGTCTTCACGCTGCCGTC
Organism: Candidatus Limnocylindria bacterium; assembly: GCA_035493875.1. Classification (GTDB taxonomy): domain Bacteria; phylum Vulcanimicrobiota; class Vulcanimicrobiia; order Vulcanimicrobiales; family Vulcanimicrobiaceae; genus Vulcanimicrobium. The sequence goes on along the minus strand of DATJHK010000007.1, from coordinate 89,478 downwards.
GATCCGCTCGGCGACGAACGTTGCGCCGATGCCCAGGAAAACCGCGACCAGCAGCCCGGCCGCCAGGTTGATCAGCAAGTTCGGGTGGACCTCGGCGTCGCTCGCGGCGGCCCGCGAGATCACCGAGACGTCGCTCAGCGTCGTCGTCTGCGCGATCCGCGCCTCGCTGAGCTTGTGCTGCAGCGCGTTGAACACGTCCTCGTCCTGCTTTGCTTGGCGCTTGAGCTGGATGAGCGTCGCGGCGCGGAGCGGCAAGTCGCGGATGATCGGCTCCTGGCGGGCGCGCTCGGCCTTGAGCGCGGCGATCTGCGCCACGTCCGAGGCGACCTGCGACTTGAGCGTCGCCCCCTGCTGCGCGAGCGTCTGGTGCATCGGATTCGCGACCGTGTTTTTCTCCGCGACGATCGTCGCCGGCGTCACGGCAAGCTCGTTCTTCAGCTGTGCTTCTTGCGAGCGCAGCGCCCGCACGGTCGGATGTTCCTCGGTGTATTGGTTGAGCGCCGTTCGCAGCTGCACGTCGACCTGCGCGAGCTGGCCCTTGAGTTGCGCGAGGACGGGGTTCGGTGCGGTCTGCTGGCCCCCGTTCGTCAAGGCCGGCGTCGCGGCGAGCTGCTGGTTTACGACGCCGAGCTCGGCGTCGGCCTGACGGCGGTCGACTTCCAGCGCGGAGAGCTTGGTATCGAGCGCCGCCAGCGCGGTGAGCGCGGCTTGCGTCTGCTGGTCCGCGTCGGCGATCCCGTTCTTCGACTCGTACTCCGCGAGCGCCGCGCCGCTGCGCTGCATCTTGTCCTGCGCCTCGGGAAGCTGTCCGCCGATGTAGTCGATCGCCGACTGCGCCTGCTGCGAGATCAGGTCGCGGCGCACGGCGACGAACGAGTCCGCCAGACCGTTGGCGATCTGCGCGGAGGCGACGGGGTTCTTCCACGTCACGCCGACGTCGAGGATCGACGTGTTCGTCACCGGCTTGACCTTGACGTACTGGAGGAGGTCGTGCGGCGAGATCGCGAGCTTCTGCGCCTCGATCACGCGCTCGACGGCAGGCGTCTGGCGCAGCATCTCGGCGTACGTTTCGGAGGACTGCGCGTTCGAAGCGGCCAGGATCGCGTTGAGGACCGGCAGGATCGTCTGGTTGGCGTTCACCGGCGACTCGCTCGCCGCTTCATTGCCCGCGATGAACTTGACGTGCGTGGTGTACGAGCGCGGGCTGAGCAGCGTCGCCGCGACGACCAGCGCCAAGAACCCGCAGACGACCGCCGCGAAGAGCGCGCGGCGCCGGTAGAGCACCGCGAAGGGGCTGCGCCGGTCGGCGTTGGACGGCGGGAGCGGGAACGATGGCGGAAGCGTCGGTACGGTCTGGATCATCGTAGCCTCAGAACGGGATGAACAATCGTCGCAGCAGACCAAGCACGCCACCCGCGGCGTCGGACTTGTGTCCCTGCGGGATGTAGATGGTGTCGTCTGGCTGGAGGACCAGATCGCTCTTGAAGTCACCGTCGCTGACGGACTTGTAGAGGTTGACCTCGGTGACTTGCGGCTTGCCGTCCGGGTTGGTGCGCGTCACCTTGATGTGGTTCAAGTCGGCGTTCGCGTTCACGCTGTCGCCCGCTTTCGCGACCGCGACGGCGAGACGGTCGCCTTCGTTCACCTCGATCTCGCCGGGGTGATCGACGGCGCCGAGCACACGCACCTTGATCGTCGCCGGCGCGGGGACGTAGACGGCAGAGCCGTCGGAGAGCGGCAGGTTCTGCGCCACGTCGCCGTGGCGCAGCAGCGCCTCGAGCGGGATCTCCTTCGTCGTCTGCCCGACCGAGACGCGCGCCGGCGGCAGCTCGCCGTTGACCGGCCCGATCCCGCCCGCGGCCGCGATCGCGTCGGTGACGCGGCTCCCGGCCTGCAGCGTGTACCGGCCGGGCGTCTTCACGTTCCCGAGCACGAGCACGTTGTACTGCCCTTCGCTCTTGAGGCCGACCTGGACCATCGGGTGGCGCACGTAGCGCGAGAGATCGGCGGCGATGAGGTGCGCGGCGTCGGTCGAGGACTTCCCTTGCACGACGATCCGTCCCACCAGCGGCATCGTGATGCTTCCGTCGCGCGCAACGGTGAGCTGCTGCGAGAGCGCCTGCTCGCCGAAGACCTGCACGTCGAGCACGTCGCCTGGTGCGATGACCGTGTCGGCGCGGGCCGCGGGCGGCGCGAGCGCAAGCAGCAACGCCACGACGGCGGTTAAGATCGGTGTAGCGCGCCTCATACGGCGTCTCCCTCTCCGGCGTACACGAGCACCCCGTCGACGGTCTCGCGATCATCGTACGCGCGTGCAACGTCCTCCGGCATCGGAGCGAAGTCGCGCATCCGCACGAAGTCACGCAGCGAGGTCCCGGTCGGCCCGGAATCGACGTTCGGCGCGCCGCGGCGGGCGATCACGTCCGGGAGGTTGACGGTGCGGAAGTCGATGCTCCAGCGGCTCATCCCCGAATCGTTGCGGGACGTGGAATGGAGCTGCGCCGCCGAGAACAGCACGATCCCTCCGGCGCGGGGGATCAGCCGCACCTCGGGCTGGAGATCGAGCGGCTCCTCGGCCTTGGGCTGTGCGCGCGTGTCGCTGCGGACGTGCATCTTTGCCTGCGCGCGGCCTTCGCTGTTCCAGCGATAGTAGTCGAACGCCGGCGACCCGTTGCGCACCGCGCGGTCCCAGTAACGCGGGTGGAACGCCATCCCCGCCGAGGCGGCGTAGTCGAAGATCGGCATCCACCAGTTGAGCTGCGCCATCGGCGCGGCGTACCACGTGTCGCGGTGCGGATGGTGCGCATAGGCGACGCCGGACGTCAGATAGCCGTCGCTCGTCGCGACACGCAGGCGCGGCACGTCGATGTACGTCTCGTCGGGATCGCAGCGCGCCTCTTCGAGAATCGCGCGCAGGCACTCCCGCGAGCGGGGGTCATGGATGAACGACGTCTTGAGCGGCGCAAACCGCGCGACGAACTCTTCCACGGTGAGGTCGTACTGTGCCGTACGCGGATCCAGCCCTACGAACGCCTCTTGGATCATCGTCTTCGCATGGCGGACCAGCACGGCGCTCGCCGGCGAGGGCGAACGGACGATCAGCTGCCCCTCGTAGAGCTCGGCGCGGCGCCGCCCGTCCTCGAAGCCGGGATCGAAGTAGACGCTGTGCATCAAACCGCCTCCACACGGGTCTCGACCCGCATCGCCGCAAGCTGTGCCGAGATCTCCGGCACGTAGACCGGGTTCATCACGACGACGAGCTGCGGCGCCCGCTCGATCAGGCTCTGGGGAGCGTCGACGCGCATCCCGCTGCACGGCAAGTAGTGGCCCTGCCGATGCGGGTTCACGTCGACGACGGCGTCGATCTTGTCCGCAAGCCCCGTCTCGCTCAAGAACGCGACGCACTTCGAGCCCGAGCCCCAGATCGCGACGCGTTCGCCGCGCGCGTGCGCGCCCTCGACGCGCTCGCGCCAGTGCAGGACCGCCGCGGAGACACGCTCCTCGTACGCAGCGACCGCGCCGCGAACGACGACCGGCATCTCTTCGGCCGGAAAGGCCTGATCGCCGGCGCGCCCGCCGACCGGCCGCGCTTCGAGCAGGATGTACTGGTCGTCGAACCCGAGCCGCACGTCGTCGACCGCGAAACCTTCACGGCGGAAGAGCCGTGCCAGCGATCCGGCGGTGAAGTACGAGCAGTGCTCGTAGTAGACGTCCCAGAACGCGCCCTCGCGCAGCACGCGCAAGACGTCCGGAACCTCGAAGAAGACGCGCGTCTGCGGACGGTCCTCGAGCGCGCGGCGCAGCGTGCGCACCAGAAGCGCGACGTCGCGCACGTGCTCGAGCGTGTGGCGGCAGACGACGGCGTCGGCTTCGAGCACGCCGGTGCGCCGCGAATAGAACTCCGGGATCATCGTGACGCGCTCGGCCCCCGGTCCGGTCAAACGGCCGGGGACCGCGGTGGGGTCGATCCCCACGCCCAGGTTGTTTCCGAGCTGACAGAGCTTGGCCAGGAAATCGCCCTTCCCGCAACCGATCTCGACGATCCGCTTCTCGTGCAGCCCCCACCGCTCGACCAGACTAGCCGCCAGCTCGTCGGCGAACGCTGTGAATCGCGGCGAGTAGCTCTGCTGCTCCTCGTACGTCGCATCGTACGTGACGTTCGCCGGGTCGAAGCGCACGTTGCCGATGAAGCCGCAGCTCTGGCAGATCCCCAGCTCCAGATCGCCGGTGGGGACGCGCAGCGCATCCTCGCGGCGCCCGAAGACGCGCGCGTTGTTGACCGGGATCCCGAGCGATCGCGCGAAGGCGTGCAGACCGCCGTTCCCGCAGGCGTGGCACCAGACGTCGTCCGGGAGCAGGCTCGACTCGAGCTCGCTCGGCGCCTTCACGCGACGACCTGCACTTCGGGGATCGGGATGATGAAGCGTCCGCCGCGCGCCTGGAAATCGTGTTCCTGGCTCATGATCTCCTCGGCGAAGTTCCAGGCCAGGACCAGCAGATAGTCCGGCGGATCGTCGCGCAGCCGCTTGGGCGCCACGATCGGCAGGTGGTTGCCGCCCATGTAGCGGCCTTCTTTGTGATGATTGCGGTCGACGACGTACTCGACCAGGTCCCGCCCGATCCCGACGTAGCTGCAGAGCGTCGTCGCCTTCGCGGCGGCCCCGTACGCGGCGATACGGCTTCCGGAGCTGCGCAAGTCGCGCAGCAGCGTGCCCAGCTGCTCCTTGATCGTCGCGACGACCTTGACGAACTCCGCGTAGAAGCTCGGGTCGTCGATGCGACGCGCACGCTCGGTCGCGAGCAGCTTCGCGACGCGCTGGCGGCGGTCGTCCTGCTTCTCGACGAACAGGCGCAGCGAGCCGCCGTGGATCGTCGTGCGCTCGACGTCGTTGAGGAAGAGCCCGTGCCGGCTGAAGAGCGCATCGAGCGCGGTCACCGAGAAGTAGCACAGATGCTGGTGGTAGATCGTGTCGAACTCGCAGTGGTCGATCAGGTCGACCAAGTACGGAACCTCGATGACCGCGACGCCGTCGTCCTTGAGCAGGACGCGGATCCCCTCGACGAAGCCGTTCAGATCGGGGACGTGGGCGAGGACGTTGTTGGCGAGGAACACGTCGGCGCGTGTCCCCAAGCCGTCGCGCAGCTCGCGCGCCAGCTCGGCGGTGAAGAAATCGCGGATCGTCGGGATTCCGCGGCGGATCGCGCTCTGCGCCGGCCCCGAGGCGGGGTCGATGCCCAGCACCGGGATCCCGGCCTGCGCGAACGTTGCGAGCATGTACCCGTCGTTGCTCGCGGCCTCCACGACCATGCTGTTCGCGCCGAGCGTGCGCTTGCGGATGATCTCCCCGGCGCTGTCCGTGAAGTGCGCCAAGAGCCGCGGCGAGACCGACGAGAAGTACGGGTAGTCGCGGCAGAACAGCAGCTCCGGATCGACCGTCTCGGTGATTTGCGCGAGCGTGCAGTTGGGGCAGAACGCGAGATCGAGCGGTGCGCGAATCTCCGGCTCGCCCAACTGCTCTTCGGTCAGCAGACCGTCCGCGAGCGGCGTCTCGCCGAGCGAAAGGACGTGCTCGAGCGGACCGCTTCCGCAGGAACGACAAGTCATACCGTCAGGGCCTCCGAGGTTTGGGCGGGGGCAGCGACGCGCAGGTCGGCCTCGACGATCCCCCGCTCGAGCAGCATGCGCAGGTGCGCGATGCGCTGGTAGCGCGGGCCTTCGAAATCCGCGGCGCTGACGCCGTGCGCGACGTACGCGTCGTACAGCTCGCGTACGCCGTCGGCGACCGTCCAGCGCGGGACGGCCTCGGGGAAGCGCTGCACGAACTTCGTGCAGTCGACGCGGTAGTTGCGCACGTCGGCGTCGGCCTTCGCGGTGAAGGTGATCTCGGCGTTCGGGACGATCCGCGCGACGATCGCGGCGACGTCGCGGATGCGGTAGTTCTCCTCGGTGCGCCCGACGTTGAACCGCTCGTTGTGGACCTGCTCGACCGGCGCCTCGAGAACCGCGACGAACGCGCGCGCGACGTCCTCGACGTGCACGAGCGGTCGCCACGCCGAGCCGTCGCTCTTGAGCAGCACTTTCCCCTCGGCGTAGGCCCAGCCGGTGAGGTTGTTGACGACCAGGTCGAAGCGGATGCGCGGCGAGACGCCGTAGACGGTCGCGTTGCGCAGGAACACCGGGGTGAACGCGTCGGTCGCGAGCGCGGAGATCAGCTGCTCGGCGATGACCTTCGAGCGGCCGTACGGGGTGACCGGATTCAGCGGCGAGGTCTCGTCGAGCAGATCGTCGCTCCCCGCGCCGTAGTTGCTGCACGACGAGCTGAAGATGAAACGCTTCACCCCGGCCGTGCGCGCCGCCGCGGCGAGCGCGTAGGACGCCTCGCCGTTGATCTCGATCGTCAGGAGCGGATCGAGATCGCCGAGCGGATCGTTCGAGAGACCGGCGAGATGAACGATCGCGTCGAAGCGCGCGAGATCCTCGGCGCGCAGGTCGCGCACGTCGATTCCGAGATTCGGCACGCCGGCCCGGTCGGGACCGAACGCGCAGCGCGCGAAGAGGCCGCTGTCGCAGCCCGTGACCTCGTGGCCGCGCGCGAGGAGCATCGGCGCGAGGATCGTGCCGATGTAGCCGTCGTGGCCCGTGAGCAGGACTCTCATGCGGGCACCGTCGCGAGCGACCGGCGCGGCGTCTTCCACGGCGCCTTCCCCGATTGCCAGAGCTCGTCGAGCAGCTTTCGGTCACGCAGCGTGTCCATGCACTGCCAGAATGCTTCGTGGCGGTACGCCATCAGCTCACCATCGCGTGCCAGTCGCGCGAGCGGTCCGCGCTCGAACGACGTCTCGTCGCCTTCGATGTAGTCGAAGACGCGCGGCTCGAGGACGAAGAACGCGCCGTTGATCCAGCCTTCCGCCGTCTGCGGTTTCTCCGAGAACTCCTCGACGCGCGTACCGTTCAGATCGAGATGCCCGAAGCGCGCCGGCGGACGAACCGCGGTGAGCGTCGCGATCTTGCCGTGCGCGCGGTGAAAGCGCAGCAGCGCGTCCAGATCGATGTCGGCGACTCCGTCTCCCCAGGTGAGCATGAACGTTCCGTCACCGAGGAACGGCCGCAGGCGCTTGACGCGGCCTCCGGTCTCGGTCGTCATGCCCGTGTCGACGAGCTCGACATTCCAGTCCGGCGAGGGATTCGTCCCGTGCATCCGCACCAAACCCGTGCGCAGATCGACGGAGAGATCGCTGTTGAGCGAGCAGTAGTCGACGACGTACTTCTTGATGATCTCGCCCTTGTAGCCCAGCGCGATGACGAAGTCGCGGTGCCCGAAATCGGCGTAAATCTTCATGATGTGCCAGAGGATCGGCTTACCGCCGATCTCAACCATCGGCTTGGGCTTCGTATCGGTCTCCTCGGAGAGGCGCGAGCCAACCCCGCCTGCGAGGATCGCAACTTTCATGCTCAGGATCGTACCGATCGGAGGCCCTTCGGGACGTGGGCCGTCGCTGTCCGACCGCGAGGACCTTTAGCCTACGGGCTTGCGCCTAGCAGAGTGCCGCTCGCGCGCATTCGTCGAGGAGGCCCGTGCCGATCCCGCGCCAGTCGTACGCCTGCGCACGCCGCGAGCCGGCGAGCGCCAGGGCTTCGCACCGCGCCGGATCGCGTAGCAGTTCCGCGATCGCGCGCGCAAAAGGTTCGGCGCCGCGGCGCACGACGATCTCCTCGTCCTCGCGATACGTCAGGCCGAACGCGCCCTCCGGCGTCGTCACGACCGGGCGCGCGGCCGCCCACGCCTCGAGGATCCGCAGCCGCGTCCCGCTGCTCGCGAGGATCGGCGCGGCGACGATCGCCGCGCGTCCCAGTTCGTCACGCATGTCCGGGACGTTCGGCGCCGCGCGAACATGCGGAATCGCCTCGATCTCCGCCGCGAGCGCGGCGTCCATGCGGCCGGCGATGCGGATCCGCGGGGGCTCTGCCGCGATTCGGCAAAGCAGCGGGACGATCTCGCGCAGAAACCAGCGCAGCCCGATGCGGTTGGGATGCCAGTCGAAGCTCCCCGTCACGAGCACCGTCCCGGGCTCCGGCGGCGCGGCGGCGATCGCCGCGTACCTTCGCGTATCGACCCCGTTCGGAACGACGACCGTCTTGCGGCGTGCGGAGACGTCCAGCTCGGCGAGATCCTGCATGTCTGCCGCCGAGCACGCGGCGATCATGCGGGCGCGCGCGACGACGCGCGCCTCGATCGGGCGCAGGCGCAGCGCGTCGAGCGCGGTCGCGAGGCGCCGCGCCGGCGAGGTCTCCGTGCGCCAGCGGCGGCCGAGCAGCGCCGTCTCGCAGTTGTGCGCGTTGTAGACGAGCGGGACGCGGCACTCGCGCGGGATCGCGCCGATCATGTTGAGGTCCAGGACGATCGCGGCGTACGGCGCGCTCGCGAGGAGCTTGGCGACGCCCGTCCGCATCGCGTCCGAGACGCTCCCGGCCGTGAACAGCGTCTCGCCGGGACGGAGCGCGCGCACCACCCGCGCCAGCGCGCCCGGCGCCGGATACCGGTGGATCGCCGCGCAGACGCCGGTGAAATCGCCGGGGACGGGGTCGTCCGGATCACCTCCGGTGACCAGATCGATCTCGTACCGCTCCGCGAGCGCGCGCAGGAGCCAGTAGTTTCGGATCAGGCCCCCGGCGTTGAGCAGCCAGGGGTTCTCCAGGCACAGGTAGAGCAGCCGCGGCCGCGGCACCGGATCGGGCGCGGTCACGAGAGACCGTACGCCCTCTCGAACTCGTGTGCTTGGCGCTCGATGCGAAACGTCGGGTCGAAGCGCTCGCGCGCCGCGCGCCCCAGGCGTGCGCGCAGCGCGGGGTCGTCATGGAGGCGGGCAACCGCGGCGGCCAGCGCCTGCGGATCGCGCGCGGGGACCAGGAGCGCCTCGCGCTCGTCGTCGACCGCCGCTGCGGTCGCGCCGACGTCGGTCGCCACGATCGGCAGCGCCGCGCTCATCGCCTCGAGCAGCGCGAGGCTCAGCCCCTCCGAGCGCGAGCTCTGCACGAACGCGTCCAGGCCGTCGAGGAACGGCCCCGACGGCCGCACGTACCCGGCGCAGCACACGTGCTCTCCCGCGGTGCGCAGCAGCGCCTCGAGCGGTCCGCTCCCCGCGAACGCCCACACGACCCGCCGCGAGCGCAGCTGGGCGGCCGCTTCGAGCGCGTCGAGCACGCCCTTCTCCGGCGTGAGGCGGCCGATCGTCCCGACGACGAAGGACCCTTCGTCCCAGCCGAACCGCTCGCGGGCCGCGCGGCGGCGCTCCGGCGTCGCGGGCGAGCGCTCGGGGACCGCGTTCATGACCCGGCGGACGCGCGCCCGCGCGAACGCCGGGAAGCGGCGCAGCATCGCGTCGTCCGGGACCGTCGTCGCGTCGCTCAGGATCGCGGTCCAACGGTCCAGCGCGTTGTAGGTGCGCGTCGCACGCGTCTCGTCGGGCCAGCCGTGACACGTCGACACGACGCGGGAGACGGGTGCGCCGGCGAGGCGCGCGAGCCGGCCGACGATGTTGGCCTTGTAGCCGTGCGTGTGCAGCACCGCCCCGGGCGCCGTGCGCAAGACGCGCAGCAGCGCGGGGAGCGAGCGATACGGGAACCGGCGCGCGCGCGGCTCGAGCCGGACGACGGGGACGTTCTGCGCCTCGCAGGCGCGCGCGAGGCCTCCGCCGGTGAAGCAGATCAGTCGCGGCTCGAGCCGCGCGTCGGCGCGCTGCGTGCGGATCACCTCGGAGATGATCCGCTCCTTCCCCCACAGCTCGTCGGCGGCGCCCATCGCGTCGACGAGGTGCCAGACGATCGTCCTCACGTCGACCTCGCCGCACGCCGCCGCCGCCACGCGCTGCGCAAGACGCCGAACGCCGCGCGCCCGACCGGCGTGTCGAGCAGCTCCACGAGCGCGCTCCCCGTCCCGGCCCCGAACGCACCGGCGGCACGCGCCTCCTCGAAGCGCAGCCGCGCATCGGCGAAGCTCCCGCAGCGCAGAGCCATCACGCCGGCGGCGCGCAGATGCGCCGGCCGCATCGCCGTCAGGCGCTCCGCGATCCCGATCGGATACCGGTCCGGCGCCGCGGCGATCCGCGCCCACACATGACGTTCCCAGGCAAAGTTGACGAGCGCGTCGCGCGTCGCGTTGGACGGGTGCCGCCGGTAGGTGCTCAGCGTCTCCTCGAGGACGACCGCGGTCGAGTGTGCGAACAGCCGCAGCAGCAGTTCGAAGTCCTCGGCGATCCGCAGCGACTCGTCGTAGCCGCCGCAGTCCAGGAACGCATCGCGGCGCACGGCCAGCGCCGAGGTCTGGATGAACCGCCGCGAGCGCAGGTACGCGCGCAGCAGGCTCTGCCGGTCGCAGCGCGCGATCCCGGGCGCGACGGTGCGGCGCACGATCTCCCGGAAGTGGCGGTCCGCCGCGTGCGCGTCGGCGCAATCGTCGCCTTCACCCGCGATCGCATAGTTCGCGAAGATGACGCGCACGTCGGGACAGAGGACGACGGCGCGCGCGACCGCTGCGAGGTAGCCCGGCGACCAGCGATCGTCGGCGTCGAGGAACGCGATCCAGTCGTGGCGCGCGCGCGCCACCCCGGCGTTGCGGGCGGCCGACGGACCTGCGTTCGCCTGCTGCAGCACGGTCGCGCCCAGCGAGCGCGCCAGCGCGGCGGTCCCGTCGGTCGAGCCGTCATCGACGACGATCACGTCCGCGGCCGGATGCGTCTGCGCGTGCACCGCGGCGAGCGTCGAGGCGAGGTACGCCGACGCATCGTGCGCCGGGATGACGACCGTGAACGAGACGTCCGGCATCGCTACTCGGTCGCGTAGAGGAGCGCGCGTTCGAGCCTCCACGCGATGCGGCGAAGCCGCAGCGAGCGGGCCGCGAGTGCACATGGTCCCAGGACGAGGCCGCGCTTGTGCTCCCAGCACCACGGCAGCATGATGGCGGCACAGCGCGCGCGCTGCGCGGGGGTGAGCGGTGCGTGCGCGATCGAGCCGAGGAACGCGCCGAGCCAGCGCCAGTGCGGCATCGCGTTGAGCGGGTTGGAACGGCTCTCCGGATCGAACCACGCCGCCCGGTCGTCGAGCGTCGGGTTCGCGTTGACCGACGTCCCGGGATACCAGCGCTCGAAGAAGAGCACCTCGGGGATCTCGGCGATGCGCCCGCGCAGCGCCATGTCGCCGAGCAGGATCATGTCGGCCGAGATCAGGTTGCGCAGCACCGGCGTCGATTTGAGCGCATCCGCGCGGTAGAGCCCGAAGACCGGATCGCACATCGAGCCCAGGCCGATGCACTGATGAAAGCGGCGCCAGCGCTCGACCGGATCGTGCGACTCGAGGATCAGCGTCTCGCGGAAGGTGTCGATGACGCGGCCTTCTTCGTCGATCCGGCTCATCTGCGGGTATGCAAGGACGATCCCGGGATCGGCTTCCAGCACCTCGACGCAACGCGCGATGTTCGTCGGCGCGAGCACGTCGTCGTGCGCCGCGTGCCGGATGTACTTCCCGCGCGCGAGCGAGGTGACGAGGTTGTAGTTGTACGACGCCCCGAGATTGCGCGGGCTGCGCTTGTAGCGCACCCGCGGGTCCTGCGCGGCGTAGCGCCGGCAGATCGCCTCCGTGTCGTCGGTCGAGGCGTTGTCCGCGATGACGACCTCGAAGTCGGTGAAGGTCTGCGCAAGGATCGAGTCGACCGCCTGCTTCAGGAACCGTCCCCCGTTGTAGACCGGAAGCCCGATCGAAACCAGCGGTTTGCTCACGCTCGTAGCCTACCCGCGGTCACGACGGGCGCGCTGCGTCCGTCGGGGCCGAAGTCCTGGTAGGAAAGGCCCGTCGGCGCGTGCTCACGGGCACGGATCGTCGCCACGGCCCCGATGATGATCGGGAGAACCCACGCCGGCTTGAGCGGCAAGATGTCCAGGAAGATCGCCACCACGAAGACCGCCAGGATCCCGCCCTCGGCCATCAATCGGAGCCACGCGTCCGGATCGTCGAGCGGGATCGTGCGCAACTCGCGGAATTGACGCCAGAAGGCGTAGAGCACGAGCGATCCGCCTACCACCCCGAGCTCGACGAACGAGGAGATGATCAAGTCGTGCGCCTCTCGCGACCACCCGCTGTGGAACGTGTGCGGGACGAACAGGTAGACCTGGTTGTAGGCGTCGCTGAAAGTCCCATAGCCGTTCCCGATCAGCCAGTGGTGGCGGAACGCCTCGACCCCCACTTTCCAGATCGACGTGCGCCCGGCGCCCTCGGGATCGTTGAAGCGCGAGAAGACGCCGTTCTCCAAGAAAGCGAGCACGCCGACGAGTCCGATGATCGCCGCCGCGACGGCGCGCTGCCGCGAGCGCAGCGCCATCCATAGGATCATCAGCGTCGCGCCGACCAAGCCGCCGCGCGATTCCGTCTCGAGGATCGCGATCACGAACACCGGGATGATCGCCGATGCAAGAATCCGGCGCCAGCGGTTCCCCGGTCCCATGGCGGCACCCAGAGCGATCGCGAGCGGCGGCATCAGCGCGAACGCGACTCCGTTGGGGTCGATCCCCTGCTGTCCGTTCGTCAAGTAGACGCGTGCGGCCGCGTAGCCCGGGAAGTGCGCCTGGGTGACGAGCATGTAGACGCTCACCCCGAAGCCGCCGCCGACGACGGCGAGGAGCAGCGCGGTCAGGTCGATGCGATCCAGCTTGGTCACCGCGACGAGCGCGACGAGCAGCAGCGAGAGGCCGGTCGACTCCAGCCGCTCGATCGACTTGGGCTGATCGCCGGCCCAGATCAGCGTCGCGCTCATGTACGCGTACGCGACGAGCCAGGCGATTACGGACCCCGGGATCCGGCCGGAGGACCCGCGGGCGCACAGGCCAAGAACCAGCGCCGCCGCCGCGGCCAACCCGATCAGCCGCGTCGCGCTCGTGCCGTTCCCGATGCTGAGCAGAAAATCGACCGGCGCGAGCCCGACGAACACGGTGACGATCGCGATGACGGGACGGCGGAACGCGAACCACAGCCCCGCCGCGACCGGGCCGACGAGCAGCCCCATCCCGATCAGCGGCCGGATCCCTTGAGAAGGCGCGAGCGCGACCGTGCCGACGAAGGGGATCGCGACCGTCAGGGCGATCGCGATCAGCACGACGGTGCGGCGATGGCCGCGCCGCGGGAGCATGAGCGTCATGCGCGCGCCGCCCGCCGGTGCGGGCCCAAGCGTGCCGCGAGCGCCTCGACCAGCCCGAGACCGTATCCGCCGTGCAGCGCCGTAAATGCTGCGACCGTGTGCGGGACGCGCTCGACCCGACCTTCCGAACCCGCGAGCGCGGCGACGAGAGCGCCCGCGCCGTAGAGCACGGTCCCCGCCGCCACGCAAGCCCGCGCCTCGCGCGAGAACGGGGCGAGCAACGCGAGCGCGGCGCCCCCGACGAGCGCGGCGGAGGGCGCGAGATGGTAGGGCCGCAGGAAGCCGGGATGTTTCTCCCACACCGCGACGCGCGCGCGCCCGTAGTTACGGTACTGCCGAAATGCGGAACGCCACGATGGCCGCGTCAGATAGCGAAAGCGGATGCGCTCGTCGCGCACGATCCGCCACCCCAGCATCCGCAGGCGCCAGTTCAGCTCGTCGTCCTCGCCGTATTGGAGCGCAGGATCGAAGCGGCCGATCTGGTCGAGCGCGGCGCGCCGGTACACGCCGCATTGGACGCTCGCGACCTCGGCTCGCGGACGGTGGTCGGCGTAGCCGCTCCCGCCCACGCCGTAGACCGAACGGCGCGCGCGCGCGACCCCGTCGCCGAACGGCGTGCTGCCGAACTGCTCGGGCTGTCCGCCTGCGCACGCGACGTCCTGCGCACCCGGTTCCGAGAGCACGGCGAGCGCCTGCGTGAGAAAGTCCGGCGCGAGAAACGTGCGCGCGTCGACCTTCGCGACGAACGGTTGGCAGGTGTGCGAGAGCGCGAGATTCAGCGCCGCCGGAAGCGAGCGGCGCACGCCGTCCGCGATCACGTGCAGCCGGGGCTCGCTCGCGGCGCGCCGCAGCAAGATGTCGACGGTGCGATCGGTCGAACCGCCGTCGACGACCGTGAGGCATACCGGCCACGTCTGCGCCAGCACCGCGTCCACGGAGCGTTCGACGTCGCGCTCCTCGTCGAAGGTCGACATGATCACGTCGACGACCGGCTGACCGAGCGCATCGCTCCCTCGACTCATGCCCGTATCGTAGGCGATGTGGTCCCCGCTTCGGATGGGACCAGCGGCACTGAATCGCGGGACCGCACAGATGCCCCGATCCGGGCAGCCGTCCGGACGCGTCGCCGAGGCCGACGGTCCCTATGGGGCCGCGCGCGGGGACTCTACGATTTGCGTATGCCGTATCGACCCCATCCGCAGTCGCGTCCCCCGTTCGAACGCGACGCTCGACTCGCGTTCTTGTCGTTTCTTTCCAGCACGCGGCCGGTCGTCGTCGTGGGCGGCGCCGGGTACATCGGCACGCGCGTCGTCGCGCTGCTCCTCGCGGAGGGGTTCCGCGTCCGTGTGCTCGACCGCTTGATGTACGGGCCCGGGACGCTGGCCCGCTTCGCGTCGCATCCGAACTTCACGTTCGTCGAGGGCGACGCGGCCGACATCGGCAAGCTGACCTCGGTGCTGCGCGGCGCAGGCGCCGTCGTCCACCTCGCCGGGCTCGTCGGCGATCCCGCCTGCGCGCTCGACGAGCCCTTCACGCGCCAGACGAACAGCCTGGTCACGCGGCTCGTGCGTGACGCCTCGCGAACGCTCGGGATCAAGCGCTTCGTCTTCGCGTCGAGCTGCTCGGTCTACGGGACCGGCGATGCGATCTGCGAGGAGACGACCCCCGTCAACCCCGTCTCGCTCTACGCGACCACCAAGGTCGAGAGCGAGCGCGAGCTGCTCGACGATCCCAGCGACGACTTCACCGTGACCGTGCTGCGCTTCGCCACCGTTTTCGGCCATTCGCGCCGGCCGCGGTACGATCTGGTCGCCAACCTCTTCACCGCGCAGGCGCTGATCGACGGCGCGATCACGGTCATCGGTCCCCAGCAGTGGAGGCCTTTCGTCCACGTCGCGGACCTCGCCCGCGCGGTGCACCGGGTCCTGGTCGCACCGGCGGCGAGCGTCGCCAACGAGGTCTTCAACGTCGGCGACGACCGCTACAACCGCACGATCCTCCAGCTCGCTTACGAGGTGCAGGAGGTCGTGCAGACGCGGCGCCCGGTCACCGTGACGATCACCGACGCGCCCGGCGATCCGCGCAACTACGCGGTCTCCTTCGCGAAGATCCGCCGCGCGCTCGACTTCGAGGCCTCCGTCTCGATCCGCGAGGGCGTCCAGGAGATCGTCGACCATCTGGTCTCGAGCGGCGAGCACGATTACCGTTCCGAACGCTTCAGCAACGTCGCGATGACGCGGCTCGCGCTCGACCGCTTCCACGACCCGGCCGAGGTCGCCCGGCTCTACGCGCCCCTCAGCCTCTGCTGAGCCCCCTCCTGACGACCTCCCTTCGTCACCCTGAGCCTGTCGAAGGGCTGTCGAAGGGCTGTCGAAGGGCCGGCGCTACGCCGGGCGGTGGAACAGGAACTCGAAGCCGGTCTTCGTCACGATCGAGAGGTCCATGAACAGACCCCAGTTCTCGATGTAGAACAGGTCGTGGCGCAGGACCTCGACGACGTCGTCGGGGGTCAGCAGACGATCCATGTAGATCTGCGACCATCCGGTGATCCCGGGCTTCACCAGGTGGCGGTCCGCGTAGCGCGGCACCTCGCGTTCGAACTTCGCGACGTACGCGGGGACCTCCGGACGCGGGCCGACGATCGACATCTCGCCGCGCAGCACGTTGATCAGCTGCGGCAGCTCGTCGACGGAGAGACGCCGCAACACCGCCCCGACCCGCGTCACGCGCGGATCGCCGCGGGTCGCCCACCCCTCGCCGAAGCGGTGGTTGCTGTGCATCGAGCGGAACTTGAGCATCTCGAACGTCGTGCCGTCGAGCCCGACGCGCCGTTGGCGATAGAGCACCGGCGCCCCCGTCTCGCACAGGATCGCGCACGCCGCGATCAGGAAGATCGGCGCGGTCAAGAGCAGGATCGGGACGGCGAGCGCGAGATCGAACATCCGCTTGTAGAGCTTCGCCGGGATCGTCCGCACGCGCAGCGGTTGCGGTGCGAGCATCAGGTGCGGACCGTTCGACTCGATCGCGAGCCGGAACGACCCGGAGGTCACCGCCGCGAGGCCCACCCGCACCGTGATCCCCATCGTCAGCGCACGTTCGTTCAGTCGCACGAAGACCGACTCCGGCGGCACGAACGTCACGTAGAGGGTTTGGCAGCGCAGGCGCGCGCAGCGCTGCAGGAGCGCCTCGACGTCCGCGGTCGTCGCGAAGCCGTCGAGCACGACCTCGTGGATCGAGGAGCCGCGCGGCAGATCGAGTGACGACGCGATCGTCTTGACCAGGGACTCGGCACCGGCGACGAGGACCGGGCGGGGCCGCGTCGCCGCGCCTTCGTCGGCCCAGGCGTGGATCAGCGCGCGCGCCCCCCCGACCGAGACGATCGCGAACGCCGCCGCGAGCAGCAGCGCGACCCGAGAGCTGTTCAAGCTCGGCATGACGGTGAAGAGAAAGAGCTGCGGTACGACGCCCAGGACGAGCGCGGTCGCAACGACGTACACCTCGTCGCGTACCGTCATCGCGAACGAGACGCGATAGAGCCCTACCAACCAGAACAGCAGCACCCACAAGGCGACGAAGACCCACGAGCCCTGCACGAAGGCATGCCAGATCCGCATGCCGCTCAGCGTGTGGAACTCGAGGGCGTTCGCCGCGAACGCGGCGCCGAGAAACATGGCGACGTCGAGTCCGAAGAGGCGCCAGGCGGCGACGCCCGCGTAGCGGCGGGCACGGGTCGACGGCGCCGCGCCCGCGCGCCGCCCCGCGTCGGCGATCGTGCTCATGCCACGCTCGCCGAGACGCGCTCCACCGCACCGGCGAGCGCTTCGAGGACGTCCTCGACGTCCTGGTCGCTCATCGACGGGAAGAGCGGCAGGGAGATGAGCTGCGCCCAGGCCTGCTCGGTATTCGGCAGATCGTGGTCGCCCTGCGCGTACGCCGTGAAGAGGTGCGAGGGGATGTAGTGCACGCTCGTCCCGATGTTGGCCTCGCGCATCGCGACGACGACCTCGTCGCGCGAGAGCCCCGCCCCCTCGTCGACCGCGATCGGGAAAAAGCACCAGCTGTGCCGGTCGAGCGACCCCATCCGGCCGAGCGCGGCGACGCCGATCCCAGCGATCGACGCGATCGCCTCGCAGTAGCGCGCGGCGATCTGCGCGCGCCGCTCCTGCATCACCGCGAGCTTGTCGAGCTGCGCAAGGCCGAGTGCCGCGGCCATGTCCGGAAGGTTGTACTTGTATCCGGTCATCGTCACGTCGTAGCGCCACGTGCCGCCTGCCGCGTAGCGCTTCCAGGCATCGCGATCCATCCCGTGCAGCGCGAGACGCCGCACGCGGTCGGCGAGGTCGTCATCGTTCGTGACGAGCATCCCGCCCTCGCCGGTGGTGAGGTTCTTCGTCGCGTAGAAACTGAAGATCGCCGCGTCGCTCTCGCTCCCGGGCCAACGGCCCGCGTCGAGCGTCCCGACGCCGAGCGCCGCGTCCTCGATCAGCGCGATTCCCCGACCGCGCGTGTAGGCGCGCAGCGCGCCGATCCCCACCGGGCGGCCGGAGTACGGCATCGAGACGACGACCTTGGTCCGTTCGGTTACGACCGCGTCGACGGAGCGCACGCTCAGGCACAGCGTGTCGGGCTCGACGTCGCAGAAGACGGGGAGAGCGCCGCAGTGGCGCACGCAGTTCGCTGCGGAGACGAACGAGAGTGACGGGAGCACGACCTCGTCGCCCGGACCGACGCCGAGCGCGACCAGGGCAAGGTGGATCCCGGCCGTCGCGCTGTTGAGTCCGACCGCATGGCGCGCGCCCGTCAGTTCCGCGAAGCGGTCCTCGAACGCCCGGGCCTTCGGTCCCGTCGTCAGCCAATGATTGCGGAGTGCGTCGACGACCGACGCGACGTCGCCCTCGTCCACGTGAGGACGACAATAGGGAAGGAACGTCTTGCGCATGAGAGGAGCATACGGGCCGCTCGCCCCGGCCCCGTAGGAGCAGTGGTCCCGAGCCCGAGGGACCTCGCGCCGCCGTCTCGCGCCGCGAGGGAACACGCGTCCGCCGTGATCACTACGGAGCGAACACTCGCTTCAAGCGCAAGATCGGCGCTTCGAAGTACCGGTACGAGAACGCGGCGAGCGCGAACGTCAACGGGAGGACGACGATCGCGCGTACGACGGCCGCGACGAACGGTTCACGGATCGCGTCGATGCCGAGGCGATCCGCCGCGACGATCAGCGGCACGTGGATGAGGTACACGCAGAAGCTCGTGTCGGCGAAAAAGCGCATCGTGCGCGAACGCAGCGGCGCACCCGCACGCGACCCCGTCCACGCGACCGACGCGACGATCACCAGCGCGAACAGCAGATCGGCTTCGCTCAAGCGCAGCGCGCCGGAGAGCGCGGCATCGCGTAACGCCAGCTCGACCAGGACGAGCGCGCCGATCGCGGCACCACCGAACAGGACGATCCGGCGCGCGGCCGCCGGAGAGAACGACGCGCTGCGCACGAGCACCGCGACGAGCGCGCCGAGCGCCAAACCGTCGCTGCGCAGCCACGGAACCTCGAGCAGCGAGCCGGTGAGGGCGAGCCGCAACAGCGGCTCGCCCACGACGATGGCGGCGGCGAGCAGCACGAGCCGGCGCGTCGGGAGCACGAGCACGAACACCGGCCAGAGCAGATAGAACTGCTCTTCCACCGCGAGCGACCAGAACGGCGGCGCGCCGGTCGGTCCGTAGACGTGCACCAGCGGCGCCAGATCGGAGAGAAAGAACGCGCTCATCGCGTACCACGCCTCGTATCCCGGCGCAACGAGGACCAGGCCGCCGAGAACGAGCGCGACGAGCGGCACGATGCGCAGGACGCGGCGCACGTAGAAGTCGCGGAAGTACGTCGGGCTCTCCTTCGTGTCGAGCAGGATCCCCGTGATGAGGAATCCTGAGAGCACGAAGAAAAGATCGACGCCGAGCCACATGTGATCGACGGCGAGAAACGCGGCGCGGGCCGGCCCGTGCAGCGTCGCGCCGACGCGGGCAGCGTCGCCCCGAATCGTGATGTGGACCGCGAGCACGAGCCAGATCGCGATCGCGCGCACGCCGTCGAGCTCGCCGACGCGCCGAATCTGCGGACCGGCCGGTCCACCGGCCGCCTGCAGACCCGCGGAAGCCGCCGCCTTCACCGCCACGGGGCGCGTCTCACCGGAACAAAACCGTGCCGCTGGCAGGTCCGAGCGAGCCGGGCGCGGGAGCCGTACGGCTCAGCGTTCCGCCGTCGCTCGCGGCGCCGCCGCGCAGCGTGAGCGCGTGGCGGTAGCCGGGAAGCGCGAGCGTGACGCTCGCGCGGGCGGGATTGACCACTGCAGCGCACGGCTGCGGATCGCGCCCCGCCAGATAGCAGCGCCGATACTCGCGCACGTACGCGCCTGAGGGCGTGCGCAGCGCGTCGACGCGATCGGGCTGCGGTTGCACGGGGTCGAGCGCGACGATCTGCGCTTCCGGAAAGACCGAGAGGCGGCGGCGCGCCATGTCGGCGTTCATCTCCAGCACGCTGTATTGCGGGCGGTAGACCAGCAGAAACGAGGCGTAGACGTACGCGCGCTCGGCGAGCCCCGCCGGTGAATCGCCGGGAGTCCCGCTCGTGGAGTAGCAGAAAAAGAGCTTCTCCTTCGCGACGGTCTCCAGGTGGCTGTTTTCGATCGAGAGCCATGCGCCTTCGATGCGTTTGTGCTCGAACGTGTGGTCCATCGAATCGTCGTAGCTGGTGAGGCAGAACTCGAACATCCCGCCGAGCACGCGCGGCAGCTCGAGCGCGCCCTGCGCGTGCGGATCGGTGCGGCCGTCGTCGGGCGCCGCGCTCAGACCGTTGAAGATGATCGGCATCGCGAGCCGTTCGAAGAGCGCCGCCGTCCCCGCGCGCTCGGCCTGGAACGTTCGGCCGCACGGGCGATTCGTGATCGTCGCGAACGTGTCGGTCGCGGCGAAGATGTCGTCGACGAAGAGCGCGTCGTAATGCCCGCGCATCTTCTCGTCGACGTAGCGACGGACGCGCGTGCGATATCCTTCATCGCTCTGGTTCATCAGAAAGCCCGAAAGGTCACCGCGCCGCAAGGTCGCCCGCCGGCCGTCGCAGCCGCGCAGGAACGTGTTGTCGTCCTCACTGTAGAGCGGCGAGAAATCACGCTTCGGATCGTACTGGATGCTGGGATCGAGGTACGCATAGGTGCGGATCCCGAGGCGCCGCGCCTGATCCGCGACCCGCACGTCGGCCATCGCCCAGGTGAGCCAGGGGGCGGTTTGCGGGAGGGGTACCTGTTGCGGCGGGCGATAGCACGGCTGCTGGTAGCACAACTCGTGCATCCCCGTCAGCACGTGCACGGGAACCGTGCGCGAGGTGGCGTCGCCGCGCGCGTCGCTCGCGGCGAGGATCGCCCGTCCGCAGAGCGCCAGAACGAGGGCGATCCCCAAAGCCCCCGCGATGGATACGCGCAACATCATCGTCACCATACGCCCCGCTTGCACGCCGGGCGAAGTGCCGTGCGCGACCGTGCCGGGGGCGAAAGGTCCCGCCTCGGGGAGCCGCTCCGTTCTCGCTACCCCGCGGCGCGATGGGCGATGATCCAGCCCGATATGGGAGCCGCCCCCGACGAGCTCATGGTGCCCGCCACGCCGGTCGCCGCCGCGCCGCCGTTGTTCCGCCGGCTCCTGGGCGACGCCGTCCGCGTCTTCTGCGGGCAGAGCGCGGCGACCGCCGGGACGATCGTGGCCGGGATCATCATCGTTCGCATCGTCGGACCGGCCGGAAAGGGCTCGCTCGCCTTCGCCGCGACGATCGTCACGCTGTTGACGACCGCGTTCAGCGGGGTGACCACGGCGGCGGTCATCGCGATCGCACGCGGCCACGCCAAGCGGACGCAAGCCGAGCGCACGACGCTCCGGGCAGCCGTCGGTGCGGGCGCAGCGGCGGCGCTCGTTCTGGTCGCGGTGGGGGCGCTCACGCACCGTCCGCCCCTCTTCTGGGCCGCGGCCGCGGCGACGCCGGCGCTCGTCTCGAGCGCCGCGGTGATGCTGCTGCAGTACCGTGGCCAGATCGGCCGCGCGATCGGCGTGCAGCAGATCGGGAGCACCGGGGCAGCGCTGACCGGCGCCGCCGTCGTCCTGCTCGGCGGCGGGATCGCCGGAGCCTTCGCATCCTGGGTCGCCGCGCTGGTCCTCTCCGCGCTGGCCGGGCGGCGGAGACTCGGACGGGGCGAGCCGGTCGACGCACCTGGAGGCAGCGCCGCGGTCGCACGGATCGGCGTCACGACGACGATTCTCGCAGTCGTTGCGTACCTGAACCTGACCATCGACATCTACATCGTCGCGGCGATCCGCACCCCGGTCGAGCTCGGGATCTACACGTTGGGGATCGCGTCGGGCGAGATGCTTTGGGCGCTCGGGCAATCGTTGGTCTGGCCCGCACTGGGACCGATCGCCGATCTCCCGCGCGAGGAAGCTGCACGCTTGGTGGTACGGCTGTTCCGCCAGATCGCGACGATCGTCGGGCTCGCCGCGATCGTGGCGTGGTTCGCCGGACCGCTCGCGATCCGGCTCGTCTACGGCGAGCGCTTCGCGGCCTCCGGTGAGATCCTGCACGTGATCCTGCCGGGGATCTTCGCGATGGCCGCCGAGCTGCCGCTGGGCAGCTTCGTTCTGCTTTCGCTCGGCGGCGCACGTCCGCTGCTCGTGCTGCAGATCACGTCGACCATCTCGTGCGCCGTGATCTCCCTGGTCGGCTTGCCGCACTACGGACTGGTCGCCGCCGCGTTCGCGACAAGTCTCACGTATTGCATGGTGTTGATCGTCGTCGCCGTGCTCGCGATCCGCGGAGGCGTGAAGCTGCGAGCGCTTCTGTCGCTCGCCGACGTGCACGCGTAGGCCTGCCGCGTCGACTTGCTCCGCTCGCACGGTGCGGCGGTATATCGGTGCGCACGCTCGTATCGTTCGGCAGGATGCGCGCGTGACGGTTGACTCGCATCCCGCGCGACCCCGTGAACGCGCTCACGTTCGCGCCGTGATCCACTCACGTTCGCCCTGCCGGCAGAGAGAAGTCGCCAGGACGAGCGCGACATCGCTGCGCACCACGCGGCCGGTATGCTCGTTCACCTCCGCGCGTCGAAACGACGCACGCTCTCGCTCGTCCTCGCAGCAATGCTCCCGCTAGCCGGGTGCTCCGGCGGTGGAAGCGCAGGAGCCGGCACCGTTCTCCCTCCAAGCGGTTCCAACGCACGCCCCCTTGCACCGCCCGATGCGGCGGCGCCGGTCGGCGCGTCGCCGCTCGCCTCGGCGCCGTCGCCGTCAGCCGTATCGACCGCTTCCGTGATCACGTCGTCGGCCAGCCCGAGCAGCTTCGCCAGCATCGTCAACGGACAGGCCTGGCCGCTGAGCTTTCGCCCCTACTCACCGCAAGTATGGAATCATCCGTTGCCGGCGAGCCCGCAGAGCGTCGACGCCGCGAGCTCGAGCCGCTTACGCGCGTATCTCGTGCGCCCCTCGGCCGATCAGATCGTCGCGGCGCCCAGCCAAGACTATTCGCATCCCATCTACTACGCCGCCGCCAACGATCCGTCGGTGAGCGTCGACTGCAAGTCCGCGAGCTACGGGTGCTCGCCCGCGACGCTGCCGTCGTTCCACATCCCGGCGAAGGCGCGTCCCGCCGGCGGGAGCGACCATCATCTCGCGGTGATCCAGCCGAACGGCGACGAGATCGATCTTTGGAACGCGCACGACCCGGGGCGGGACTGGCAAAACGGCGACACGATCTCCACGGCGATCGCGGTGCAGACGTCGATCACGGGCAACGGCGTCCCGACGGTGAAGTCCGCGACCAGCGGCGCCGCACTCGCCGCCGGGCTCATCCGTTTCGACGAGCTGACGAGCGGAACGATCCCGCATGCGCTCTTCGTCGTCTTGCCGTGCACGAACGGCCACCGGTTCCCCGGGACGACCGATGCGATGAATTGCGCCGACGGTCAGGGCGTCCCGGTCGGTGCGCAGATCTACCTCGCGCTGAGCGACGCGCAGATCGACGCGCTCCCGCCCTCGACCGTCCCCGCCGCGCTGCGCCCCGTCGCCCACGCGCTGCACCAGTACGGCGCCTTCGTCGAAGACACGGGCGGCGGCGGCTCGGCGACGGAATCGGCGCACGGCCCGGCGCCGATGTACGAGAGCGAGACGCAGTACGCCGCGATGGGCGCGACGTATCCCGGGATCGCGTTCGCGCAGAGCCACGGCTACACGTCCAGCGGCTCGGGGCAATTCACCGGGCCGGGGATCAACTGGCCGGCGCTCGCACCCTACCTCCAGGTGCTCGCACCCTGCTACTCGGCCGGGACCTGCGCGCAGTAGCCGCACGCAAAGCGCGGCCATTGGTCCCGCGCGGGCGGCCGTTCGGGACTACGTTTCCCGAACCGCCGCCCGCTAGGATCAGCCCTGTGCCGAACGAGAGGACGACCAGCCTCGAAACGCTCGCCGGTTCGGCGACGCACGTCGTCGTACCGAAGGCGGCGGAGAAAGCACAGATCGCCCGCTTCGTCGCCGAACGGCGTACACCGATCGCGCTGCTTCTTCTCGCGGCAGCGGTGCGGCTCGTCGTCCTCGCGCTGCACGCCGGAAGCCCGATCGACATGGACGGCGCCGAGTACGTGCGGATGGGCGCGAACCTCGCGCACGGGGCGGGACTGGTGGGGATGCGCGGGTTCCCCGTCGTCGAGCTGTCGCCGCTCTATCCGCTGGCGATCGCCTCGCTCACCTGGTTCGTGCGCGATGCGCACGCGGCGGCGCTCGCGCTCGTCGTGATCGCCGGCGTCGCGTACACCGGGCTGCTCTACGCGATCACGCGGATGCTCTACGGCGAGCCGAGCGCGCGCGTCGCGGCGCTGATCGGCGCCGTCCTCCCGATCCTCGTCCAGCTTTCGACCGAGACGCTCAGCGAGATGCCGTACGGCGTCGCGCTGCTCGCCGGGCTGTGGGGTCTGCTGCGCTTCGTGCGCGCCCACCGGCTCGCCGACGCGGCGATCTGCGCGGCCGCGTTCGGCGTTGCGTACCTGACGCGTCCCGAAGGCTCGCTGCTCCTTCTCGTGGGCTTCGCGATCGTCGCGCTCGTCGCGGTGGCCGCAACGCGCTCGGTGCGCGCACCGGCGGCGTTCGTCGCGATCGCGCTCCTGTTCGTCGTCCCCTACGCCGCGATGACGGCGGGCATCACCGGGCGCGTCGCGCTCGAGAGCAAGACCGCGATCAACTTCATGCAGGCGAAGGGGATGCTCGGCGGCGCGACCTATCTGGCCGTCGCCGACGCGGTCGATGATACGGGGCGCCCCATCGGCCCGGAGATCGCGCCGCGGTACTACGATCCGCACCTGCGCCCGCCGCACGTCCCGCTCGGCGAGCGGCTCGGCATGATGGCCCGCGCCGCGGGACGCCACGTGCGCGATCTGGCGCCGGAGTTCGGTGCGCGCGAGTGCGGGTTCGGCCTGTTGATCGTGCTTTCGATCGTCGGGCTCACGCGCAGCGTCTGGTCGCAAGCGCGCACGCGCGACGAGCTGATCCTGTTCGCCTTCGTCGTGACGTCCTACGTTGCGCTCTCGACCGTGCTGCACTTCTGGCCCCGCTATGCGGTCGCGTTCATCCCGTTCGCCGTGATCTGGGCGGCGCGCGGCGTGGTCGAGCTGCACGACTGGAGCCGGCGCTCGCGGCTCCCCGACGTCGGCTTCGCGCTGCTCGGGATCCTGGTCGTCGGGTCGCTCGCCGTCGACGTCGCCGAAGCGCGGCCCGACGGCGCGCCGATCGAGCGCGCCGCGGGGACGTGGATCGCGCACCACGGAGTCCCCCACGCGCGCATCGTCGACGTGAGCAATCGCGTCGCGTTCTACGGCGGCGCGACGTGGGCGGCGCTCCCCTACGGCAGCGAACAGGGGTCTCTGCGCTACCTCACCGCCGTCGCGCCGGATTACGTCGTCCTCGACAGCTCTCGCGCGCAGGACTACCCGCGGCTCGCACGCTGGTTCGCCGGGGCGCCCCCCGCACGGCAACTGCGCCTGGTGTACCGGATCGACGAGGGGACGGGACGGACGCTGCGCGTCTACCGATGGCTCTCGCCGCCGCCGCCCGGCGGGCCGTCGCTCCCGCCGCCGATCACCCGCTCCTCGTAGACCCGCCTCCGCTCGGGCCCGGGCAGCCGCAGCTCGATGTCGGTGATCGCGAGGACGGAATCGAGCGAGCCGAACGCGCGGCGGATGAGCCGTTCCGCCTCGGTCGCCGTCGAGGCGGCGAACGTCAAGCGGACCTGCAGCACGTTCCCCTCGTCGCTCGTGCCGCGCAGCACCGCGGCGTCTCCGACGGCCAGTTCGCGGGCCGCCGCGATGACGGCGTCACGGGCCGAGCGGCGTACGAACAAAGTCGCTTGATACGGCGAAAGGATGCTCCGGCTCATACGAAAGCTCGCAGGGCTTCAGGGGTCCCTCCGTTCGTACCCGTTTCCTGGGGTTCGTATGCCTTTCGGACCCCTAGAGCGTGCCCTGCTTCCGAATCGCGCGCGCCATGACGGCGGGGACCCCGTCGAGGAAGGCGGTCGCGAGACCCTCGATCACCGCGTCGACGTGCTCCGGGATCTCCAGGCCGTAGATCCACTTGCGGATCCCGATGTAGAAAATGCTGGCGTGCAGCGCCCAGACGAGCTCGAACTCGATCTCGGCGATCGGCACCTCGTCGGGCGCGGGAAGGCCGTACTCCCGGCGCACCTCGCGGATCACCCGAGTGTAGATCCGGTCCCGCACCAGCGTGAGATACCGGCTGTTGAGGTTCATCCCGCGCAGCCCCGAGAACATGAAGATGCGGATCCACTCGTAGCTCAGGACCGCCTTTGCGTACTCGCGGTAGAATTCGACGATCCGCTCGCGCGCCGGCCGTGACCGGTCGTCCAGCAGCTCCTCCCACCGCGGGTCCCAGCGGTTGAGGTAGACCTCCTGGTAGACGCGGTCGATCAGCGCTTCCTTGCTCGGGAAGTACCGGTAGAGCAACGGCTGGGTGATCCCGAGGCGCTTGGCCAGCTCGCGCGTGTTCCCGCCGAAGCCGACCTCGCAGAAGAACGCGACGGCGCCGCGGGCGATCAGCCGCTCGCGCTCGTCGGCGCTGAGCCGCTTGCGCGGTGGCGTTTTAGGAGCGGCCACCTCTAGTGATATGCCGATAACGAGGAGCCGTCCTTGTCGCCCGATTCCGTCCCGCGCCGACCGACAAGGAAACCAGTTTCACGGCGTGAACAGGTCTCGACCCCGACGGAAGTCGTACGGCCGTGGAAGTGATCGCTCGATAGATAGGCCGCGGCGCGGGGCGGAGGACCAGGGATGCGGCTTGGCTACTTCACGATGCCTCTCCACCCACCGGCGCGCAACTACACCGAGGTCCTCAAGGAGGATCGCGAGGCGATCGTCCTGGCCGACGAGCTCGGCTTCGTCGAAGCGTTCGTCGGCGAGCACGTCACCGATCTCGCCGAGCCGGTCACCTCGTGCCTCACCTTCATCGCCTCGCTGATCGACCGCACCACGAACATCGTCCTGGGGACGGGGACGGTCAACCTGCCCAACGCGCACCCGGCGCAGGTCGCGGCGCAGGTCGCGATGGTCGACCACCTGCTCGAAGGCCGCTTCCTGTTCGGGATCAGCCCCGGCGGCCTGCTCTCCGACGCGGAGGCGTTCGGCAACCTCGACCGCGACCGCACCGCGATGTTCGTCGAGGCGATCGATCACGTGCTGGCGATCTG
The DNA here is from genome assembly GCA_035493875.1 of Candidatus Limnocylindria bacterium. Classification (GTDB taxonomy): domain Bacteria; phylum Vulcanimicrobiota; class Vulcanimicrobiia; order Vulcanimicrobiales; family Vulcanimicrobiaceae; genus Vulcanimicrobium. The sequence continues at coordinate 62,523 of DATJHK010000007.1, read as the reverse complement.
GAGCGGCGAGGCGCCCTACGACCTGCGCGGCGACTACTGGACGATCTCGACGCAGCGCACGATGAACACCGCGATCGGCCAGGGCAGCATCGTCAAACCCTACCAGCGCCCGCACCCGCCGATCGTCGTCACCGCGGTCGCGCCGTTCTCGAAGGGCGTCACGTCGGCGGCGGAACGCGGCTGGACGCCGATCTCGGCGAACTTTCTGCAGCCGAACTGGGTCGCGTCCCACTGGCCGAAGTACCAGGAAGGCTGCGCCGCCGCCCGCCGCGCCGCCGATCCGTCCGACTGGCGCGTCGCCAAGAGCGTCTTCGTCGCCGACGACGAGGCGACCGTGCGGCGCTACGCCAAAGGCCACGACGGCCCGTACGCCTACTACTTCCGCTCGCTGATGACCAAGCTGATCGGGAACGGGCGGCCGGAGCTGTTCAAGGCCGATCGCACGATGCCCGACGCGGCGATCACGCTCGACTACGTCTTGGACTCGCTCGTGATCTGCGGGACCGTCGACTCGGTCGTCGAGCAGCTGCTCGCGTTTCGCGAGAAGATCGGCGACTTCGGGACGCTGCTCTACGCCGGCCACGACTGGGCCGATCCCGCGCTCGGGAAGCGGTCGATGGAGCTGATGGCGACCGAGGTGATCCCGCGCGTCAACCGCGCGATCGGGGAAGGCGCCGGAAGCCGCGCCTCGTCGGTGGCCTGACCGGTGCCCGCAACGGTCGGCGTCGTCGGCTTGGGGATCATGGGCTCGGCATACGCCGGACACTTCGTCGCCGGCGGATGCACGACGCTCGGCTGCGACGTCGATCCGGCGGCGGTGGAACGGCTGCGCGCGCGCGGCGGCGAGGGGGTCGCAAGCGCGGCGGAGGCGGCGCGCCGCAGCGAGCTGGTGATGACCGCGCTCCCCAGCGCCGCGGCGTTCGAGGCCGCGCTCTTCGGCGAGGACGGGATCGCGGCGGGCGCGCACCCCGGGCTCGTCGTCGTCGAAGCGAGCACGCTCCCGCTGCGCACGAAGCTCGCCGCGCGCGAACGCGCGGCCCGGTACGGCTTCGATCTGCTCGACGCGCCGGTCAGCGGGACGGGCTCGCAGGCCGCCGTTCGCGACATCGCGATCTACGCGAGCGGCGAGCGCGCGGCGTACGAACGCGCGCTCCCGCTCCTCGAGCACGTCGCGCGCGCGGTGCGCTACGTCGGCGCGTTCGGCAACGGGTCGAAGCTCAAGTACATCGCCAACCTGTTGGTCACGATCCACAACCTCTCGACCGCCGAGGCCGTCGTGCTCGCGCAGAAGGCGGGGCTCGATCCGCTCGAGATGCTCGAGGTCGTCGCCGACGGCGCGGGCGGCTCGCGGATGCTCCAGGTGCGCGGGCCGATGATGGCCGCCGGCCGCTACGACGAGCCGACGATGAAGCTCGACGTCTACCAAAAGGACATCGAGATCATCGGCGACTTCGCCCAGGAGGTCGGCGCGCCGACGCCGTTATTCACGCAGAGCACGATCTTCTACACCGCGGCGCTGGCGCAGGGCCGCGCCAAGCAAGACACCGCCGCGATCGCCTCGATCCTCAAAACGATGGCGGGTCTCCCCGCCGACCCGTAGCCCCCGAACGCGAGAGAGGCACACCGATGGGTCATCTCCAGTTCTATCTGCAAAACGCGCTCGGCGGGCTCGCCTACGGCAGCCTGTTGTTCCTGATCGCCTCGGGACTCACGCTGATCTTCGGCCTGATGCGGATCATCAACTTGGCGCAGACGGCGTTCTACCTGCTCGGCGCGTACGTCGGGTTGACGCTCGTGGCGCACGGGATCGACTTTTGGCTCGCGAGCGTCGCCGGCGGCGTCGTGACGATGGCGCTGGGCCTCGCGGTCTATAGCGCGTTCCTGCACCGCTACCACGCCGATCCGCTGACCTCGCTGCTCCTCACGCTGGGTTTCGCGCTGATCCTCGACGACGGGATCCTCGCGATCTGGGGCGGCGATCCGCACTCGATCTCCGCGCCGCCGCTCCTCGCCGGTTCGCTGCAGCTCGGCACGCTGGTCTTTCCCGTCTATTGGCTCGCGGTGATCGTGATCAGCCTGCTGATCGCGGCGGTGCTGTTCGTCTCGCTGCAGCGCACGATGCTCGGCGTCATCATCCGCGCCAGCGTCGACGACGAAGAGATGGCGCGCGGGTTGGGCGTCGACGTCAACCGCGCCTTCTACGTCGTCTTCGCCGCCGGCGCGCTGATCGCGGGGATCGGGGGACTGCTCGGCGGCCCGATCACGAGCGCCTATCCCGGGCTCGACGGCGAGCTGACGCCGCTCGCGTTCGCGGTCGTCATCATCGGCGGGATGGGGAGCCTCTCCGGCGCGCTGATCGGCAGCCTGGTCATCGGCCTGGTCAACGCGTTCGGCAAAGCGATGTTCCCGGAGCTCTCCTACTTCACGATCTTCGTCCCGGTCGCGCTGATCATGGCGTTCCGCCCGCAAGGGCTCTTCGGGAGAAAGCTGTGAGCACGCGCAGCCGCTGGCTCACCGCCGCCGCGGCGGGGCTCGTCGTCGCGCTCCTCCTTCCGCGCGTGGGCGTGCCGACGTTCTACGTTTCGCTGCTCACGCAGACGTGGATCTTCGCGATCGTCGCGATGAGCCTGGATCTGCTGGTCGGCTTCACGGGCCTCGTGAACTTCAGCCAGGCCGCGCTCTTCGGCACCGGCGCGTACGCGGTCGCGATCGCGGCGACGCGCTTCGGGATCACCGGCTTTTTTCCGGGGCTCTTGCTCGGGGTCGTGTGCGCCGTGATCGTCGCCGCGCTCTTCGGTCTGGTCGCGCTGCGCGCCGAAGGCGTCGGCTTCATCGTCATCACGATCGCGCTCAACGAGATCATGTGGGGACTGGCCTACCAGTGGGTCTCGGTCAGCGGCGGCGACAACGGGATCACCGGGATCACGCGCCCGCCCGTCGGTCCGCTCGACGTCTCGGGGAACGCCGGTTTCTACTACGTGTGCCTGGTGCTGTTCGCGCTCTCGTTCGTGCTGCTGCGCACGATCGCACGCTCCCCGTTCGGCCTGGTGCTGCGCGGCGTGCGCGAGACGCCGCGCCGGATGGCCGCGCTCGGCTACGACGTCTGGCTCTACCGCTACTGCGCGATGCTGATCTCCGCGGCGTTCGCCGGACTCGCCGGCGTGCTGTTCGCCTGGTACAACCAGTTCGTCGGTCCGGTAAACCTCTCGCTCGACGAGTCGACGCAGTTCCTCATCATCGTGATCCTCGGCGGGATCGGAACGCTCTACGGCCAGCTCTTCGGCGCACTGGTCGTCGTCTTTCTGAGCAACGAGCTCAGCGCGATCACGCAGCGCTGGGAGCTGGTGCTGGGGGTGATCTACTTCGTGATCGTGATGTACGCGCCGGGAGGCCTCGTCGTGCTGGTGCCGCGCCTGTGGGCGCGGCTGCGCGGCCGGCGCACCGCGCTCGTCCCGAGCGAACCGCTGCTCGGCGCGGCCGGGATCGCGAACGCGCCGACCGAGACGGCGGAGCAGCCGTGAACGGCGTCGCGCGTCACGACGAGGTCTGTCTGGGGCTGGAGGGGATCGGAAAACGCTTCGGCAGCTTGAACGTCCTCGACGACGTCTCGCTGACGATCCGCGCCGGCGAGCGCTGCGGGATCATCGGCCCGAACGGCGCGGGGAAGTCGACCCTCTTCAACGTCATCGCCGGCGAGCTGCCGCCGACGCGCGGCGCGGTGCGCTTCCAGGGCCGCGACGTCACGCGCCTCGCGGCGCACGCGCGCGCGCGGCGCGGACTGGCGCGCACGTTCCAGACGACGACGCTCTTCCCGCGGCTGACGGTGATCGAGAACCTCGTCCTCGCGCTGCAGGCGCACAGCGGCGAGCGCTTTCACCTGCTCGCGCCGCGCACGCGCTATCACGCGCGCGACGAGGAGGCGCTCGCGCTGCTCGAACGCGTTGGGCTGACGGGCTCGGCGCACGTCCTGGTCGACACGCTGGGCTACGGCGAGAAGCGTCAGATCGAGATCTTGCTCGCGCTCGCGCAGAGACCGAAGCTGCTGCTTCTCGACGAGCCGACGGCGGGGCTCGCCCCGGGCGACGCGTCGCTGGTGACCGAGATGCTCAAACGCGAGCACCGCGGCTTGACGATGGTGCTGATCGAGCACGACATGGGTGTCGTCTTCGACGTCGTCGACCGCCTGACGGTGCTGCACCACGGCCGTGTCGTCGCCGACGGCCCCCTCGACCGCATCCGCGGCGACGCAGCCGTGCAGGAGATCTACTTGGGCGGAAGTCTATGAGCGCGCTGCTCGACGTCGAGGAGATCCACACCTACTACGATCACAGCCACGTGCTGCAGGGCGTCTCGCTGCAGGCGCAGAGCGGGAGCGTCACCGCGCTGCTCGGCCGCAACGGCGTCGGGAAGACGACGCTGATCCGCTCGGTGATCGGCTTCACCCCGCCGCGCAGCGGCCGCATCCGCTTCTCGGGCGAGGCGATCGAGAAGCTCCCCTCGCACGCGATCGCGCGGCGCGGCGTAGGCCTGGTCCCGCAAGGCCGCCGCATCTTCCCCTCGTTGACCGTCAAGGAGAACCTCGCGATCGGCGGCGTCCCGGGACGCGCCGGACGGTGGACGCTCGAGGCGGTGTACGAGCTGTTCCCGAGGCTGCGCGAGCGCGCCGGGCACTACGGGGGACAGCTCAGCGGCGGTGAGCAGCAGATGGTCGCGATCGGCCGCGCGCTGATGTCCAACCCGATCCTGCTCCTGATGGACGAGCCCTCCGAAGGACTCGCCCCGCTGATCGTGCGCGAGCTGGCGCAGACGATGCAGCGCCTCAAGGAAACGGGCCTCGCGATCGTGCTCGTCGAGCAGAATTTGCCGCTCGCGCTCTCGGTCGCCGACACCGCGTACATCATCAGCAAAGGGCGGGTCGTCTTTCACGGCGACCCGCAGGTCATCCGACACGACGACGACGTTCGTACCCGCCACCTCGGTATCTGAAGGCCGACCTGCTTCGACAAGCTCAGCATGACAAAAGGCCCCGTGAAATGGAGGGATCGCTCGATGAAGAGACTCGTCGCTCTGGCCGCGTGCGCGATCGTGATCGCCGCGCTCGGATCGCCCGGGAGGGCGGCACCGAGCGGACCGCTCAAGATCGCGCTGCTCGCGCCGACCTCCGGCTCCGCCGCCGCGGCCGGGCACGACATGGTCGCGGGCTGGACGCTCTACTGGAAGGAGCACGGCGACCGCGTCGCCGGCCGCACGATCCAGACGACGGTCTACGACACGAACTCCAACCCCGCGCACGCGCTCGACCAGGCGCGCCACGCCGTCGAACAGGACGGCGCGCAGATCATCGTCGGGCCCTACCTCGCGAACGAGGGATTGGCGGTGGCGCCGTACGGGATCCAGCACCGCATCCCGATGCTGTTCCCGACCGTCTCGGCCGACGATCTCTCGCAGCGCCAGGCCAGCGCGTACGTCGTCAAGGTCGCGGGCTGGACCTCGAGTCAGTCTACGCACGTCGCCGGCGTGTGGGCCTACGAGCAGGGCTATCGCAAGGTCGTCACGATCGCGAACAGCTACGCGTTCGGCTACGAGAACGCCGGCGGCTTCGCGCAGACGTTCACCGCGAAGGGCGGGAAGATCGTCAACCAGATCTGGGCGCCGCTCGGGACCGCCGACTACACGCCGTACATCTCGCAGGTCCAAGCCGCATCGCCCGACGCGGTGTTCGTCGAGATGGTCGGCGCCGACGCGGTGCACTTCTTGCAGCAGTGGAGCCAGCTCGGGCTCAAGAGCAAGATCCCGCTGATCGCCAACGAGACGACGACCGACCAGTCCAACATCCGCTCGATCGCGCCGGAGATCGTCGAGGGGATCGTCAGCGTCGGCCACTTCGCCGAAGGCCGCGACGCGCCGGCGACGCGCACCTTCGTCGACAAGTACGCCAAGGCCGAAGGCGTGCTTCCGTCCTACATGGCGACCTCGTTCTACACCGCCGCCGAATGGACGGCGCGCGCACTGCAGAACGTCCACGGCCAGACCGACGACGCCGCGACGTTCCTGCGCGCGGTCCGCGAGATCAAGCTCGCCGACTCGCCGTTCGGCCCGATGGTGCTCGACCAGTACGGCGCGCCCGTCGACAACGTCTACCTGCGGCGCGTCGTCGCGACGACCGGCGACGCGGCGAAGTACGCAAAGACCTGGAACGTCGTCATCAAGACCTACCCGAACGTCTCGCAGTTCTGGACCTGGAAGCCCGCGGACTACCTCAGGCAGCCGGTCTACTCGCCCAGCTATCAGGGGTACGCGAAATGACGCGCTTCGACCGTACCATCCGGCTCGCGGCGGCGAGCCTCGCCCTCGCGCTCGTCCCGCATACGGCGTTCGCGCAGGCCAAGACGTTCAAGATCGGGCTGCTCTATCCGGTCACCGGCGTCTTCGCCGCGCCCGGGAAGTACATGCGCGAAGGGCTCGACCTGTACTTGGCCGAGCACCACGGGATGCTCGGCGGGATGAAGGCCGAGGTCGTCGTCGCCGACGATCAGGGGAATCCGTCGGTGGGGCTCACGCAACTGCGCAAGCTCGTCGAGAGCGATCACGTCGACGTCGTCTTCGGCCCGCTCTCCGCAGCCGTCGGCTCGGCGATCGTCCCGTACTTGAACGAGCACAAGGTCCCGGCGGTCTATCCGATCGTCTCCTCCGACGATCTCACCCAGCGCACGCCGAGCGACTACATCGTGCGCACCGAGTGGACGAGCAGCCAGCCGACGCACGTGCTCGGCGACTACGCGTACAAGACGCTCGGCTATCGGAAGGTCGCGACGGTCGCCTACGACTTCAACTTCGGCTGGGAGAGCCTGGCCGGGTTCGTCGACACGTTCCAGCAGGACGGCGGCAAGATCACCAAACAAGTGTGGACGCCGCTCGTCACGTCCGACTACTCGCCCTATCTCTCGGCGATCCCGCGCGACGTCGACGCGGTGATGTGCAGCTTCTCCGGGTCGGCGGCCGTCAACTTCATCAAGCAATACCATGCCTTCGGTCTGAAGATGCCGCTGCTCTGCCAAGGAAACACAACCGACGAGAGCACGCTGCAGGAGACCGGCCCCGACGCCGTGGGGATCGTCACCGCCCTGCAGTACACCGCGGCGCTCAAGACGCCCGCGAACGAGGCGTTCGTCGCCGCCTACACCAAAGCGTACGGCCACGAGCCCTCGTACTACGCCGAAGGGACGTACGTCGGCGCGCAGTACCTGGACCGCGGCCTCGCCGCCGTCCACGGGAACACCAGCGATCCGATCGCGTTCGTGAAGGCGATGCGCGCGGTCACGGTCACAAACGCGCCGCGTGGTCCGATCAAGCTCGACGACCACGGCAACCCCGTGCAGAACATCTACATCCGCAAGGTCGAGTCGCAGAACGGCAAGCTCGCGAACGTGGTCGTGCGGACGTACCCCAACGTCTCGCAGTTCTGGACCTACGATCCCAAGCAGTACCTGAGCAAGCCGCCGTACTCGCGAACCTATCCGCCCTGCAACGCCTGCGGCGGCTGAAGACGATCAGCCGCCGCCGGCCGCGGTCGGCCCCTGGGTCTGGAACGTGCCGTTCGGGACCTCCTGCGGCACCAGCGTCGCGTTTCGCCCGAAGCCCGGAGCAGACTGCGCGCCGGCGGGTCCCACGATCCGCTCGGCGTCGAACGTCGCGTGGTTTTGGTAGCCGACGATGCTGACCTGCATCCCCGGCGTGAGCCGCAGTCCGGTCGGAGCGATGATCGTGCCGCGGTGCAGCGCGACGTCCTCGACGAAGCCGTTGTTGTCGTGCAAGGTCACGTCCCACTTGCCGTCGATCGCGCTGATCACGCCGCGCAGCGTGAGCGTGTCCGGCGCCTTCGCGGGGGTCGACGTTGCAGCGTACGCGGCGGCGGGGAGCCCAAGCGCGAGCGCGAGCGCGGCGGAACCCAGGAATCGTTTCATGACGATCGTGATAACCCGTGCGCGGGCGCGCCGGGTGCTCATGCACTGTCGAGAAACGCAATTTTGCGCACAGCGACAACGGCCCCGATCGCAAGCGATCGGGGCCGTTTCATCTGCGTAAACGATAGCATATTTCGGCCTGCAGAGCAACGACAAACCCGGCTTCACACTCGCTCCGCTCTCCGTCACGATACGGCGCATGACGACACCTCACGACGACATCGACCCGACGATTACCGTCGAATGGGTTCAGATCGAGCGCGACGGGAGCACGATGCGCGCCTACGTCGCGGCACCGCGCGACACGACGCCCTCGACCCCGTCGGTCGTGCTGGCGATGCATCTCTGGGGGCTCGACCGCGGAACGCGCGAGGCCGCGCGGCGCTTCGCCGTCGCGGGGTTCGCGACGATCGTCCCCGATCTGTACGCTCGGCTCGATACGCCCGACCCGGACGCGACGGATGACGTCCGCGCGTTCGTCCCGCTCGCGCGCAGCCTGGCGTTCGAAACCGTCGACCCCGACATCCGCGCGTCGGCGAGGTGGATTCGCGCGCGGTTTCCCGATGGGAAGACGGCGATCGCGGGCTTCTGCATGGGCGGCGTCATCGCGACGTACCGTACGGCGGGCTACGCGGATCTCTTCAGCGCGGCGGCGGTGTGGTACGGGCTGCACCGGCAGATCGATCCCGCGAACGTCGAGATCCCGATCGTCGCAAGCTACGGCGCCGACGACACGGGGATCCCCGTCGCGGACGTCGAGCGCTTCCGCGCCGGCCTGCGCGTTCCGCACGACGTCGTCGTCTATCCGAACGCCGAACACGGCTTCGCTGATCGCCGCGCGGCGTATCAAAAGGACGCGGCGGAGGACTCCTGGCGACGTGCGATCGGCTTCCTCACCCCGCGCTTGCGCGCATGACGAGTGGGAAGCCGACCGCACGCCCGAGAGTTGTCCGGCCGTCGTTCAGCGGATCACCGAGACGGCCGGACGCCGCGCGAGGAGCGGGCCGCGCCGCCACGGCGTGCCGAGCTCCGGCAGCGCCCAACGGTCGAGACCCCACCACCCGGCGGTCTTCCACGCGAGCACGAGCATCGTCGCGATCGCGAAGAAAATCGGATTCATGCTGACCGTACCAGCCAACAGGTAGTTGAAGTTCATGAAGGACCCGAAGAACGCCGCCACGCCCGTGAACAGTCCGAGGATCAGGCCGAGCCCGACGCACACCTCGCCGACCACGATCGCGTAGCTCCAGAAGACGGCGTTCGGCAGCACGACGTGCTGTAAGAACGCCGCGTACCAGCCTTGCACGTCGGGGTGCGCGCCGCCGGTCTTGTGCAGCGCCGCGGTACCCCACGTGGTGAGGAACGACCCGGCATTCGCGCCGATCCAGCCGGGCGACTGCGCCTTGTCGATCCCCTCTTTCAGCCATTGCCATCCCAGAAAAAGCCGGAGGACGAGCCAGATCCACGCCCAGCGGGTGCTCGAAAACACCGCGCGAGCGAGCGGCGGATCCTCGAAGGAAACGGAAGCATCATTCATGATATGCCCAGATTAGGGCCGGACTAAGAAGGCGACACGAAGGACGTGCGCACGCTCGTTCGCGAGCCCTTCGCCCGGCGTTCGCTCTCCCGAGGGAGGATACGCGCATGCGCATTGCCTCCGACGGCCTCCCGGCGACGATCGAGAACCGAACCTTCGACGAGCTGGCGATCGGCGATTCCGCGACCATCTCGCGGACGCTGAGCGCCGACGACCTCGCGCTCGCCGACGCGTTGCGCGGCGAGCCCGGGCCGGCCGGCCTTGCCGCAATCTGCGGCACGGCGCTGATCGACGCGCTGCTGACGACACGGCTGCCCGGTCCGGGCGCAACGCTGCGCCGCCACGACTTGCACGTCGTACGCCCGCTGCATGTCGGCGACACGCTCGTCGTCACCCTGACGCTGCGCGCGAAGGACGCAGCGGACCAGCGCGCCGTCTTCGCCGCTCACGGCGTCGACCAGCGCGGCGCGATCGTCCTCGAGGGGACGGTCGAAGCGCAGGCGCCGATCGAGCGGATCGTGCTGCTGCGCGAGGAGCCGCCGCGTATCGACATCCAGCGCCACCAGCGCTGGGACGCGCTGCTGGAATCGTGCCGCGCTCTGCCTCCGCTGCCGACCGCCGTCGTCTTCCCCTGCGACCGGCTTTCGATCGCGGCGGCGATCGACGCCGCCGCCGCCGGATTGATCGCCCCGCTGCTGATCGGTCCGCGCGACGTGATCGCGCGCGCCGCGCGCGACGCCGGCCGCGAGATCGGCGACCTGCCGCTGCTCGAGGCCGCCGATCCGGCGGGCGCCGCGGCCGCCGGCGTCGCCGAGGTCGTCGCCGGACGCTCCGCGGCGCTGATGAAGGGCGCGCTCCACACCGACGTGCTCCTGCACGCGATCGTCACCGAACCGGCGCTGCGCACGCAGCGCCGGATCAGCCATTGCTACCTCTTCGACGCGCCGGGCCGGCCCGAGCCGTTCATCCTCACGGACTGCGTCGTCGCCATCGCGCCGACGCTCGCCGAGAAGGCGGACATCGTGCGCAACGCGATCGACCTCGCGCACGCGCTCGGGATCGCGACGCCGCGCGTCGCGATCCTCTCCGCGGTCGAGACGGTGAACCCGAAGATCGCCTCGACGCTCGATGCCGCGGCGCTCGCCAAGATGGCCGATCGCGGCCAGATCACCGGTGCGCTCGTCGACGGTCCGTTCGGGTTCGACAACGCGATCAGCGCCGAGGCGGCGGGGATCAAGCACATCGCCTCGCCGGTCGCAGGCCGCGCCGACGTCCTGGTCGTCCCCGATCTCGAAGCCGGCAACATGCTCGCCAAGGACTTGGAGTTTCTCTCGCACGCCGACGCGGCCGGGATCGTGCTCGGCGCGCGCGTCCCGGTCGTTCTGACGAGCCGCGCCGACACGCTACGGATGCGGCTCGCCTCGTGCGCGCTCGCCGTGCGCGTGACGGCGGCGGTACGCGCCGCCGCTACGTCGCCCCGCGCGACGTGACGCTCGGCGCGCGAAACATCGTGCCCTGCTCTTCGGCGAAGGCAACGGCGCGCGCGAGCGTCCCTTCGCTGATGAAGCCGATGAGCCGGTCGTCCTCGACGACGGGGAGCTGGTGGTGTCCCGACTCCGAGAGGCGCTTGAGCGCGTCGAGCGCGGAGACGTCGGGCGCAACGGTGACGAGATCGTCGAGGCGCGTCATGATCGCCGTGACGTAGACGCTCTGCGGATCACGTCCGTCGAGCGTCGCGAAATCGGGGAGCGTCACCAGGCCCAAGAAGCGGCCGTCGAGCGCGACGGGGAGGACGCGCCGGCGGCTCTTGACCATCTCGCGCAACGCGCTCTCGCAGGTCATGTCGGGTTGGAGCGCCTCGCCGGGCGGGTCGGCCAGCGCCTCGCAGCGCACGCCCTTGAGCGGCGTGAAGACCACCTCCGACTGCCATTCCGCGCGCGCCGAGCTCACGACGTACCATGCCAGCAGCTCGATCCAAACGCCCTGCACGAGCGCGCCGCGGAAGAACAGCAGCACGCCGCCGACGGCGGCCAGGTATCCGATCAGCGTCGTGAGCGTTCCCGCGAAGCGCGTCGCGCGCGTGTGGTTCCCGGTCAGCTTCCACACCAGCGCGTGGACGACGCGACCGCCGTCGAGCGGGTAGGCCGGGAGCAGGTTGAAGATCGCGAGAGCCGCATTGATCGCCGCGAGATACGACGAGGCTTGCTCGAACGCGCTCTGCCGCGGCAGCACCGCGGCGAACGCGGCGAAGATCGCCGCGAGGACGAGGCTCGTCGCGGGACCGGCCAGGGCGACGCGCGCCGCCGCGCCCGGCTCCGCCGGATCGCGCTCCAATCGCGAGACGCCGCCGAACGCGAACAGCACGATCTCGCTCACCCCGATCCCGTAGCGACGCGCGACGAGCGCGTGTCCCGCTTCGTGGATCACGACGCACGCGAACAGAACGAGCACCGTCAGCGCCGCCGCCGGGACGCGCCACTCCGCGCGCAGCCCCGCGAACGGCCCGCCGGCCGCCGCGGCGAGCGACCAGACGAAGAGCGCGAAGATCAGCAGCCAGCTGCCGTCGACGCGAACCGGGATCCCCGCGATTCGCGCGATCGAGAAGCCGCCGCTCGTCCGGTTCAGGGCGCCTCCCAGAGGATGCGTAAGCGATGCGGGAGCGTCGCGACGATCTTCTCCACCTCGCCGGGCGAGACGTGCCGCGCGAGGACGGCGTAGACGCCGCGTGCGATCTCGAACGGGTCGACCTCGCGCTCAGTCGGATCGGCAGCGGAGAGCGCGTCGAGGTAGCCCTCGATGCCGCGCTCGCGCGACGGGGGCCCCGGGTGCCAGCCTTCGTAGTAGATCCCGCGCACCAGCGTCGGGAGCTGGGCGGAGAGCTTCGCGTTCTGCTCGACCGAGAGGTGGTCTCGCAACACGTGAAGCGCCGCGCGCAACGCGCGCAACGCGCGGTGGCGGTCGAACCAATCCAGCTCTCCGCAGATCTCGTCGATCCAGGCGTATGCGTCCGTCGTCGCCGAGGTGAACAGCTCGAGCGTCTGAGGCGTCATGTCACATCGTCCCTCCAGGCGCAGCATAGCGCCGTGCCTGGAACGCCGCGTGAATGCCTTCTTCCAAAACGCCGCGGAGGGCGCGTCAGTACGAGATCTTCTCGACCGTGAGGTTCCGGTCGCCGACGGGACGGTGCCAGACGACCGTCTCCTTCACCGTCGCACCGAGCAGGGCTTTGCCGAGCGGAGAGCTCGGACTGATCTTCCCGGACCGGATATCGGTCTCGTCGTCGCCGACGATCGTGAACGTCTGGGGCTCGGGTGATTCACCGCGCACGACGACCGTCGCGCCGAACGCGACGCGACCCCGATCTTCCGGCGGCTCGACGACGACGGCGTCGGCGAGCCGCTGCTCGAGCCGGCGGCGCTCCTGCGGGTCGGTCGTGTGCGCGAGTTCGTCACGCCACGCGGCGAAGCCGGCGGGCGTAACTTGGGGCGAGCGTGCGCGGACAGCGGTGATCTCCGGCTGCGGTACGTCGTCACGCTCCTTCGTAAAGGCGCGACTCATGTGATGATGATACCCACGCCCGCGATCTCGTCACGTGCCGAGCCGACGTTCGCGAGCGCTCGCGAGGCGAGGGACGTCTCGTCTCCTGGGCGCATGGAACCGGCATGCGCACGACGCAGCTGCGCGCGCTCGCCATACGAGCGAGCGCGGCGCTGCTCGCCGAAGCCGAGCTCACCCCCAAACCGGCGCTCGTCGACCGCCGGGGCTCCGGCGCGCATCCCGACCTCGATCTGCCGCTGATGCGCCGCTCGGCAAGGGCACTGTTCCCGGCGTTCGCCGCGCTCGCGCTCGCCGCCGACGGCTCGGCGCCAAGCACGGCACTCCGCGAGTCGCTCGGCGCGATCGGACGCGCGGGCGAACGTGCGATGCTCGCCGCGACCGGCGGCGTGAACACGCATCGGGGCGCGCTCTGGAGCGTGGGCCTGCTCGTCGCCGGCGCGGCGATCTGCGGAGCGGGCGCCTCGGCGCGCACGGTCGCCGTGACCGCGGGTGAACTGGCGCGCGAGCCGGACCGGTTCGCGCCGTTCCAAGCGACGCACGGCCTGCTCGCCGCCGCACGCTTCGGGGTTGGCGGCGCGCGCGGCGAGGCCCGGGCCGGGTTTCCGCACGTCGTCGAGATCGGTCTGCCCGCGCTGCGTGCGGGGCTGCGCGCCGGCGCCGCGCCGCGGATCGCGGCATGCGACGCGCTGCTCGCGATCGTCGCCGAGCTCGACGACACGTGCTTGCTGCATCGCGGCGGGATCGCCGCGCTCCGCGCGGCGCAGCAGCACGCGCGCGCGGTGCTGACCGCCGGCGGCACGGCGAGCGCGGCGGGCCGTCGCGCGTTCGCGCGGCTCGAAGCGGAGCTGCTCGCGCGCAACGCCTCGCCCGGCGGGAGCGCCGACCTGCTCGCCGCGACGCTCTTCCTGTGGCGGCACGAGTCGCGATGAGCGCGCCGCGGCCGCACGACCTGCTCGTGCTGCGCGACCCCGGCGCGCTGCGCTTCGCGGCCGCGCCCCCGGCGTGGGCGCTCGCCGCGCTGCGCCGCGACGCGCTCGTCGTGGTGCGCCGCGCACGCGCCGAAGACGGGATGATCGCGGTGGGGATCCGCGGCACGGCGCGCGACGAACGCTGCGCCGCCTTCGTCGCGCCCGCGGCCGCGACGACGCGCATCACCCCGGAGATGCTGGCCCGCGAGTCCCGCTGGCGCGCGAACCCACGACGCGAAGCGATCCCCGCGCTGCGTCATCTCACGTACGTCGAGGACGTCTTGCGCCGCTGGGGCTACCGCTGGGGTCCGACCGGAAGCATCGGCTTCGAGCTCGCCTCGGGGACCCGCGCCGCCGGACCGCACAGCGATCTGGACATCATCATCCGCGCGCCGCGGCGCCTCGATCGCGGGCAGGCCGCACGCCTCCACGACGCGCTGGCCGGTACGGACGTCCGCACGGACGCGCTGCTCGAGACGCCGCGCGGCGCGGTCGCCCTGGCCGAATACGCGCGCGCCGCCGGTCCGGTCGTGCTGCGGTGCGACGACGGCCCGAGGCTCGTCGCCGATCCTTGGTAAATTCCCAGGTTTCTACCAACGCAACTTCACTGGTGCGGCCGTTGTCGCACTTCGTATGGCGCGGGTGCCATACGAGTTCGAGCGTCGCGTCACACCATCGTGGAAGGGAACCCTGTGCAAACTTTGACCGTCAATGGCCAACGTCACGACGTTGACGTTCCCGATGATATGCCGCTGCTCTGGGTCATCCGTGACATCGTCGGGCTGACCGGGACGAAGTTCGGCTGCGGGAAGTCGCTCTGCGGCTGTTGCACCGTGCACCTGGACGGACAGGCGATGCGCTCCTGCGTGCTCCCCGTCTCGGCCGCGAACGGCAAGCACATCACGACGATCGAGGGAATCTCCCCCGATCGCTCGCACGCGATCCAGCAGGCCTGGATCGCCGAGCAGGTTCCGCAGTGCGGATACTGCCAGTCGGGACAGATCATGGCCGCCGCCGCGCTTCTGCAGCAGAACGCGCATCCCAGCGACGACGACATCGACACCGCGATGACGAACATCTGCCGCTGCGGGACGTACGGCCAGATCCGCGCGGCGATCCACCGCGCCGCCGGATCGGCGACCGAGACGAACGCATGACGGCGACGATCTCGCGCGGCGGATTCGTCAAGCTCGCGGGAGCGTTCGCCGGGACCCTCGCGCTCGGGCTCGTCGACGACCGGAGCGCGAGCGCGGCCGCGGCCGCGGCGGAGAACGCCGCCGACGGCTTCTCGCCCAACGTCTGGCTGCGCATCGAACCCGACGGTCTGGTCACCGTCTCGCTCAACAAGTCCGAGATGGGACAGGGCGTCGCGACCGGGTTGCCGACCTTGATCGCCGAGGAGCTCGACGTCCCGCTCTCGCAAGTCCGCGTCGCGTTCGCGCCGGCGGGGCCGGAGTACATCTATCCCGGCGCCGGGCGCATGAGCACCGGCGGCAGCACGAGCATGCGCGACTCGTGGCCGATCCTGCGCCGCGCCGGGGCGACCGCGCGCGCGATGCTCGTCGCGGCGGCCGCGAAGCGCTGGGGCGCCGATCCCGCGCACCTCGAGACCCAGGACGGCGCCGTGATCGACCGCGCCGGCAACCGGCGCGCGACGTACGGCTCGCTCACCGCGGCCGCCGCGACGCTCGCCGTCCCCGAGAACGTCGAGCTGAAGGATCCCGCGCGGTTCCGGCTGATCGGCAACGCGTCCGTCGTGCGCACCGACGTCCCCGAGAAGGTCGACGGCAGCGTCCGCTACGGGATGGACGTCAAGGTTCCGGGGATGAAGTACGCCGCGATCGCGCGCTCGCCCGTCTTCGGCGGCAAGGTGAAGACCTTCGACTCGAGCAAGGCGCGCGCCGTCCACGGCGTTCAGACGGTCGTCGTGGTGCCGAGCGGGATCGCCGTCGTCGCCGACAACACCTGGGCGGCGTTCCAGGGACGCGACGCGCTGGTCGTCGAGTGGGACGAGGGCCCGAACGCGAACCTCAGCACGGAGCAGATGTTCGCCGAGTCGGAGCAGATCGCGCGCGACTCCTCCAAGTGGCAGACGATGCTCCAGCGCGGCAACGCCGACGCCGCGCACGGCAAGGTCGTCGAAGCGCTCTACCGCGGGCCATTCCTCGCGCATGCGACGATGGAGCCGATGAACGCGACCGCCGACGTGCGCGACGACTCGTGCGAGGTGTGGGCGTCGAACCAAGTTCCGACGCTGTGCCAGTCGACCGCGGCGCGCGTCACCGGCTTGCCGCTCGAGAAGTGCATCATCCACACGACGATGCTCGGCGGCGGGTTCGGCCGGCGGCTGCAGTCCGACTACGTCGAAGAGGCGGTCAACGTCTCGAAGCAGATCAAGGCGCCGGTCAAGGTCGTCTGGACGCGCGAGGACGACATCCAGCACGACTGGTACCGCCCGATGAGCGTCAACGCGATGCGCGGCGTCCTCGACGGCCACGGCAACCTCGTCGCGCTGCGGCACGTCGTCGTCGCCGAGTCGATCACGCGCCTCTCGCGCCCCGGCACCAAAGGGCCGGACGGCGCGGCGCGCAACGGCGTCACCGACATCCCGTACACGTTCCCGAACTACACCGCCGCGTACGGCGAGTACGAGCACGGGATCCCGGTCGGCTCGTGGCGTGCCCCGGACGCGAACTGGAACACGTTCGTCACCGAGGCCTTCATCGACGAGCTGGCCCACGAGGCGGGGAAGGATCCGGTCGCGTTCCGCCTCGCGATGCTGCCGCCCGAGTCCGCCGCCGCGCAGTGCCTGCGCGCGGCAGCCGAACGCGGGCGGTGGGGAAAGCCGCGCGGCGCGGGCGTCCATCAGGGCGTCGCCGTGATGGTGTGGAACGGCAGCATCGGCGCCCTGGTCGCCGACGTCTCGATGCAGGACGGGATGCCCAAGGTGCATCATGTCTCGGCCGTCGTGCACATCGGCACCGTCGTCAACCCGCAGATCGTCGTCGCGCAGACGCAAAGCGCGATCAACTACGGGCTCTCCGCCGCGCTCACCGGGAAGATCACGTTCAAGAACGGGCGCGTCGAGCAGAGCAACTTCGACAGCTTCACCGTGCTGCATCTCAAGGACGCGCCGACGATCGACGTCTACGCGCTTCCGAGCCACGAACCGCCGACGGGGATCGGCGAGCTGGGGCTGCCGGGGATCGCGCCGGCGGTCGCGGCGGCGGTCTTCTCGGCGACCGGGAAGCGCATCCGCACCCTCCCCTTCAGCGACGCGCTCGCCTGAGCGCCCGCTCGAACGCACGCGCCGGAAACCCCGCCCTCACGGGCGGGGTTTTTCATCGTCGACCACGTTACACCGAAGGAGCACCATCACCGTGGAGTCTCGTGAACTAGGCCGCAGCGGCATCCGCGTCTCGGCCATCGGCCTTGGTTGCATGGGGATGTCGGAGTTCTATGCGGGTCGCGACGACGAGGAGTCGATCGCCACGATCCATCGCGCGCTGGAGCTGGGCGTCACCTTCTTGGACACCGCCGACATGTACGGCGTCGGCAAGAACGAGGAGCTCGTCGGCCGCGCGATCCGCGATCGGCGCGCGGGCGTCGTGCTGGCGACGAAGTTCGGCAACGTGCGCGGCGAGAAGGGCGAGTTTCTCGGCGTGAGCGGACGTCCCGACTACGTCAAGTCTGCCGCCGAAGCGAGCCTGCGGCGTCTCGGCGTCGACGTCATCGACCTGTACTATCAGCATCGCGTCGATCCGACCGTCCCGATCGAGGAGACGGTCGGCGCGATGGCCGAGCTGGTCGCGGAAGGCAAAGTGCGCGCGCTGGGGCTCTCCGAGGCGTCGGCACAGACGGTCCGCCGCGCGCACGCCGTCCACCCGATCGCCGCGCTGCAGACGGAGTATTCGCTCTGGTCACGCGACGTCGAGGGCGAGATCCTCGCGACGACGCGCGAGCTCGGGATCACGTTTGTCGCCTACAGCCCGCTGGGGCGCGGTTTCCTCAGCGGCGCGATCAAGACGCCGGACGATCTCGCGCCCGACGACTTCCGGCGCAACATGCCCCGCTTCCAAGGCGAGAACTTCGCGCGCAACATCGCGCTGGTTCGCGTCGTCGAGGCGATCGCGGCCGAGCACGGCGCCACGCCCTCGCAAGTCGCGCTGGCGTGGGTGCGTTCGCGCGGCGAGGACATCGTGCCGATCCCCGGGACGAAGCGCCGCCGCTATCTCGAAGAGAACGTCGGCGCGCTCGGCGTCGCGCTCACGCAGAGCGACCTCGCGCGGATCGACGCGGCGTTCCCGCCCGGCGCCGCGGTTGGGGAACGGTATCCGGCCGCCGCAATGACGGCAGTGAACCGGTAGACGAGAAGAGCAGACGCGCGCGCGTACTTTTTTACGCGCGCGCGGAGGCCGAGGCGGCGCCTGCGCGGTGCGGCGGGTGCGCGAGCAGCCGGTCCATCGCAAGCCCTTCGATCGCGCCGACGATCGCCGCGATCGCCGCGAAGACCGTCAGCACGATGCCGAGCAGCACGAGCGGCGGCGCCGACGAGGCGTGAGCGATCACGCTCGCCGCGAACATCAGCAGCGGGAGACCAACGCCCCAGGCGAGCGCGCGAGCGAAGATCCACCATGCCGCCCCGGCGACGTGCCCGCGCAGCACCACGCTCTGCGGGAGCGCCATGAGGGCACCGGCGAACGCACCGAGCGCCGCGCCGGCGCCGATCTGCGCGCCGAAGCTCCAGGCGCTGGCCGCCATCGCGGCAGCGCTGCCGTCGGCGGCGAATTCGACGACGCGGGCGACGAGCGCGCCGACGATCGTCGCAACGACCCATCCGCGTTCGATGTCGAGCTTGAGCGGTCGCAGCAATCGCTGCTGGCCGAAGCCGAGCAGGGTCCCTTCCAGCAACGCCGCCGTGGCAACGCCCGCGGCGGTCGTCGCGACGGTCAATGCGGCGAACCCCGCCGCGACGGTCTCCGAGAGCACCGACACGGCGATCCAGCCCGCCACGAGCGAAGGAGCGAACCATCTGCGTACCTTCATGCGCCGAGGCTACCGGCGCGCTGTGAACGGCGGCGGAAGATTTCGATCCGGCCGCGTTCTCAGGTCACGCCGGTCGAGCTGCTCTCCGGGCGGCGAAGCCAGCGCTCGACCATCGCGCGCAGCTCGTCGATTCGCACCGGCTTGGAGAGATAGTCGTCCATCCCCACCGCGAGACACGATTCGCGATCTTCCTTGAAGGCGTTCGCCGTGACCGCGACGATCGGAACGTGCTCTCCCGTGTGCAGCTCTTGCTCGCGGATGCGGCGCGTCGCTTCGAAGCCGTCCATGTTCGGCATTTGACAATCCATGAAGATCAGCGCGAAGCGCTCGCGCCGTGCAGCGTCGACGACCTGCAGGCCGTCGGCGACGATCGTGACCCGATAGCCGAGCCTGCTGAACTGGTGGACGAGCAGCTCCTGCAAGCTCGGGTTGTCCTCGGCGACGAGGATCGCGCCGAGTTCGCCGTCAGCCACGGCCTGCGAAGACGGCTCGGCCGGCTGCGACGAACATGAGGCAGCCTCAGCCGCCGCGGCGACGTCTTCGTCGTGCGCGAACGCGGTGACGATCGAATCGAAGAGCTGCGATTGCCGGATCGGTTTGACGACCGATTCCTCGCTCCCGACCATGATGATCCGCAGGTTCGCCTGCTGCTCCGCCGCGCGCTGCAGCGCTGCGACCGCGGTTGCACTTTCGGTATCGGTGTCGACGATCGCGACGCAGTCGACGTTGCTTTGCCCGGCCGTCGCCTGCAACGCCGCGTTCACCTCGTCCACGCTCGCGGCACGCCGGCTCGAGATCCCCCACGCCTCGACGTAGCCCGTCACGATCTGCGCGAGCAGATCGTCGTGCGTGACGACGAGCGCGAAGGCGCCGAAGATTTTCCGGCTCGACGACACCCCGCTGGGCCGTGCGAACCGCGACGTGAACCAGAAGAGCGACCCGCTTCCCGGTTCGCTGACGACACCGATCTCGCCGCCCATCAGCTGCACGAGCCGCTTGGAGATCGAGAGCCCGAGGCCCGTCCCGCCGTAACGGCGCGACGAGGAGCCGTCGGCCTGAACGAACGGCTCGAACAACTTGGCTTGGGTCGTCGTGTCGATCCCGATCCCGGTGTCCTGCACCTCGAAGCGGACGACGACGTGCCTGCTCGAGGTCTCCACCGGCAAGGCGCGCACGACGACGTGCCCCTGCTGGGTGAACTTCACCGCGTTTCCGACCAGGTTGAGGAAGATCTGCCGCAGCTGGTCGTCGTCGCCCCTGACGAGCGGCGGGATCAGCGGGTCCACGTAGGTGTGAATCGTCAGGCGCTTCTGTCGAGCCTGCGAGGACAGCACCGAAGCGGCGCCTTCGACGACGAGGCTCAAGTCGAAGTCGCGCGCCTCGAGCTCGAGCTTCCCGGCTTCGATCTTCGAGAAGTCCAAAATGCTCTTGATGATCGAGAGCAGCGCCTCCGCCGATTCGTTGATCGCCTCGACGTACGAGCGCTGGCGCTCCTCGAGCGAGGTCGCGCTGAGCAGCTCCGCCATGCCGATGATCGCGTTGAGCGGCGTGCGCAGCTCGTGGCTCATCGTCGCGACGAACTGCGATTTGAGCTGCGAGGCGTCGACGGCGCGATCGCGCGCCGCTTCGGCGTCGAGCCGCCGCTGCGTCTCGATGGCGCTGACGATGCGCAGCTCTTCCGCGTGCTTGCGCTCCGTGATGTCGATGATCGACGCCAGGACGAACTCGCCCTTCGGCGTGCTGATCGGGTTGAGCCCGATCTCGATCGGCACCTCGCTGCCGTCCTTGCGCAGACCGAAGAGATGACGGCCGGCACCCATCGCCCGCGTCGTCGGCGCGCGGAGGTATTCGCCGCGCAGCAGCGGATGCGCGCCGCGAAAGCGTTCGGGAACGAGTTCTTCGACCGAGCGACCGAGCAACTCGTCGCGGGTGTAGCCGAACAGGTTCTCGACCTGCGCGTTGATCAGGCTGATCGCGCCGGATCGGTCGACGACGACCATCGCGTTCGGCGCCGCCTCGACGACGAGCCGCAAGTGTTCGGCCGCGTGCTTCCGTTCGGTGATGTCGATGATCGCGGCGAGCACGTAGTCGCCCTGCGAGGTCTTGATCGGGTTCAGGCCGATCTCGACCGGCACCTCACTGCCGTCCTTGCACAATCCAAAGAGATCCCGCCCGGCGCCCATCGCGCGGGTCGTCGGCTCACCGAGATACCCTTCGCGCAAATCGGGGTGCAGCCCGCGAGAACGGGTCGGGACGAGCATCTCGATCGAGTGGCCGACCAGCTCGTCGCGCGTATATCCGAACAGCGCTTCGACGTGGCTGTTGACCCGGGCGATCGTTCCCGTCGCGTCGACGACGAGGATCGCGATCGGGGTGGCGTCCATCACCAGCCGAAGGTGCTCGGGATCGGCATATTGGAAGCCCGGCGGCCCGACAGCCGGGCGATGCACCTCTTGCATGCGCCTCCCAACGCTCGCGCGAGGATCTCCGAGCGCGTGCCCGGAGCAGAGAGGCACATTTCGGCGTGAGACGCGGGCTTCCGCTACCAGGCGGCGACGAGCGCCGCCGCGTCGTCCGAAGGGACGCCGCCCGCATGGCGCACGACATCCTCGATCAGCGCGGCGGCCGGATCGGCGCCGCAGCACAAGGCCCACGACGCGCTGCGCAGCACCCGCTCCGTCCCGAAGAAGTCGACCGTCCCCGGGGGGCGGCTCTCGACGACCCCGTCGGTCACGACGACGAGCCGTAAACCGGCCTCGATCGTGAACTGCCCCTCGCCGAACTGCGGGTCTTCCACGACGCCAAGCAACGGTCCGTTCGCCTCGAGACCTCGCACCGCTCCCTCTGCGCCCAGGACGATCGCCGCGTCGTGGCCGGCCGAGCTGTACCGCACGACGCCGCAACGAGGATCGACGTCGGCGACGAAGATCGCCGCGAACGAGCACGCGTCGGCGACGGCCCGGAACGCGTCGTCCGCGGCGAGGAGCGCCAAACCCGGCGAGCAGCCGAGGGCGAGCATCGAAACGACCCGCTCCGCGATGAAGGCCGCCGGCGCCGCGTGGCTCCAGCCGTGGCCCAAGACGTCGCCGACGACGAGCGCTAGACGTCCGCCTGGGAGCGGCTCGGCGACGATGACGTCGCCGCAAAGACGGCCTCCGTCCGTCCCGCGGACCCGGGACCAGAGCCGCACGGGCGGCGGGAAGGCCGGAATCGGGGCGTCGGAAACGTGCAAACGAGCGGCGCTCTGAGCGACGAGGGTCATGCCCGGAGCATGAACCAGCGGTTGGAAGCACCTGCGAAGAGCGTGAGAACGGCCTTGTCGAGGACCCGGCCGCGATCTTCCCAGAAACGTCATCCCGAGCGTGCAGGATGTGGTCATGAACACCTTCTCTCGCCTGCTCGTCGCCACCGACGGCTCCGGCGCCGCGGACGCCGCAGTCGAGACGGCAGTGCGCCTCTCCGTCGGCCGCCACGACACGACGATCCGTTTCGTCACCGCGTTCGAACGGGCGCGGTTGATGGCCGAATATGCGAGCGCGATGACGTTCGCCGGGAGCGAAGCCTTCGACGCGCTCCGTGACTCCGCGCACGCCGCATTGCACGCGGCGCTGGCGCGTTCGAGCGCGGCTCAGGTCGACGCGGAAGGTACCGTGCGCGAGGGCGATCCCGTCGCCGAGATCCTCGCCGAGGCCGTGGAGTGGAACGCGACCTGCGTCGTCATGGGGACGCACGGACGCACCGGTGTGGCCCGCGCGCTCCTGGGCAGCATCACCGAGGAGACGCTCCGCGCGAGCGCGCTCCCCGTGCTCGTCGTGCGAGCGAACCACCCGCGGCGCACGCCCGAGAAGGCCGGGCACATCCTCTGCGCGATCGACGACTCTCTCCCGGCGCGCGCGGCGTACGACACCGCACTCGCGATCGCCCGCGATCGGGACGTCGAGCTGGAGCTCCTGCGCGTCATCCCGATCGATGCCGACGTCGCCGAAGCGTACGAACGGGAAGGACGCGACGCCGGCGGCGTCGCGCAGTTCTACCGGCAGTACGAGTCCCCGCTGGCGGCGCTCGCCGAGCAAGCGCGCGCCGGCGGCGTTCGTGCGAGCGCGCGCGTCATCGGCGCGCCCGACGTCGGCACGGCGATCGTCCAATACGCCGCGCACTGCGGCGCCGATCTCATCGCGATGGGCACCCACGCGCGCGTCGGGCTTTCGCGCGCGCTGCTCGGCAGCACGTCGGAATACGTCTTGCGCCACAGCGATGTCCCGGTCCTGATCACCGCCGGCGGCGACAAGAACGTCTCGGGGCACCGCGAGAGCGCATCGGCAACCTCCGGCGCGTAGTCGATGCTTCGCGACCTCGAAGCGGGTGAGATCGAGTTGCTCCTGCGCTCCGAGGTGTGCGCGCACCTGGGGTGCGTGTTGCCGGACGCCCGTCCGTACGTCGTGCCGATCTCGTACGCGTACGACGGGCGGGCCTTCTATTCGTACAGCGCCGACGGAACGAAGCTGACCGCGATGCGGCGTCACCCGCTGGTCTGCGTGCAGGTCGACCGCATCGAGGACGCGGCGAACTGGAGCAGCGTCGTCGCGTGGGGCCGGTTCGAACAGCTCGCGGACCAGGAGGCAGCCGATGCCCTGCAGCTGATCGTCGCTCGCTTGCGCACGGTCGCGCTGGTCGACCGCGCGCGCGTCGAAGCAGGGCAGCCGTACGTCGACCGCACCGCGCGGTACGGCGTCGTGTACCGCATCGGCATCGAGGAGCGCTCCGGCCGGACGAGCGCGTCGGACGCGGACTCCGTCTAGCCGAGCGTCCGGTTTTCGGTGCTATCCTGCGGGAGCGGTCTCGCCGGCGGCGGCGCGCCAGCGCCGCTCCTGTTCGCCGAGACTCGCGGCGAGGCGCGCCGCGAGATCGGCGAGGGAGGCGTGCGCGATCCACCGCCCGAGGAGCACGTCGAAAACGACGCCGAGCATCCCGCCCGGCGGCACGTACTCGCCCTCGACGATCACCCGCGTGCGATGCCCCGCGATTCGCATCCGCACCGTGCCGCGAAAATCCGGGAGGAGGCGCGACCGCCCGCACCACCGGAGCAATACCTCGTCGTGGCTGCGCCCGCGATCGGTGACGTCCGCGCGCACGCCGAACGACACGGCGACCCGCCGCCCGAAAATCGGCCATCGCCCCCACCGCGGCGCGCCGAGCCGGATCACGGCCTCCTCACCGCCCGCTTGCGCCGCGCGGAAGTAGTCTTCCGTGTACTCGAGGGCGATCGAGAACGGGCAGTTCGCCACGCGTTCGGCTCGGATATGCGACACGTATCCCACCGCTCGACGATACGGCGCGCGCTGGAACGTCGCGTGAAGGACGGTTCACCGAATCTGGATGCGCCGCTGCGACGATGATTGTCCCGAGGTACGCGATGATTACGGAGTCCAGCACCCGAAAGGCTCGGCCACAAACCCGCGCGATCTTCGAGCGAATCCTCGTCCCGACCGACGGATCGCTCCCCGCGCGGACCGCCGACGCCGTCGCGATCGGCCTTGCGCAAGCGCTGCACGGCCGCGTGCGGTTCGTCCTCGTGCTCGACACGGAGCGCCTCACCGCCGATCTGACGATGGGGACGGAGCGCGACGTGAGCGACGTGATCGACCACCTGCGTCCCGTCGGCCAAGCCGTGCTCGACGAGGTCGTGCGGCGCGCGGCAGCGGCGGGGGTCCACGCGGAGAGCGCATTGCTCGAAGGCGACGTGGTCGACCGCATCTTGGAAGAAGCCGTCGCCTGGCACGCCGACGCGATCGTCATCGGGACCCACGCGCGCCCGCATGCGTTCGCTCCGGCGCTGGGCAGCAAGACGCACGAGCTGCTGCGACGCTCGAGCATCCCCGTGCTGGTGTGCCGATGAACACCATCCTTCGTCGGGAAGGCGTCATCGACTGCCCCTTCTCGGTCGGGTTCGACTACGTGGAGGAGTTCGTCGCCGAGCGGTGCGACCGCGGCGGAATCCTGCTGCGCATGCCGCTGTTCGGAGGAGCGATTCCCCTCCCTGCGACCACGTGCGTCGCCGCGCGTCCCGACCTGAGCGAATGGGGGAAGCCGCACGACGAGCTGATGATCTCGGTTGCTCCGCCGGCGAGCGTGTGCACGCGGCTCGAGCTCCGCGTGCGCTTTCGCATCGCGCGGCTTCGGACGCGGCTCTTGCTCGAAGCGCGCTATCGCCCGCGGTTCGGAGAACTGGGCGCTCTTCTCGACCGCGCGATCGGACGCCACTTCCTCAACCGCATCCTCGACGATCTCCTCGCGCGCATGAGTCTCGCAGCGGAAGAACGCGAACGACGCTATCGTATCGCCTTTCCCCCGGTGTTCGGACCGGTACGAACGGATGCTGCTTGCGCGGCGGCACAGCCCGGCTTTGCGTTGCGCTGAATCTCAGAATCCCAGCGACTGCTGGACCGGATCGTCGTCGACGAGCACGTCCGGCGCGTCGTAGCCCGCGTTGTTCAGCCGCGTCGAGGCATCGTGGGCGCACATCTTCGCCGGATCGTACGGCTGCAGCACGGAGGAGGCGACCTCGGCCGGCAGCTCCTCGGGTGCGAGCCAGAGCGCGAGCGCGTCGGGCGTGAGGATCACCGGCATCCGCTCGTGGATCTGCCCCACGAGCGCGTTCGACGCACACGTCACGATCACGCAGGACGGCGGCGCGCCGTGTCCCGGTTCCCAAAGGGCCGCGAATGCGAACGGCACGCCGTCGGCCAGGGTGAAGTACACGGG
Source organism: Candidatus Limnocylindria bacterium (assembly GCA_035493875.1). Taxonomy (GTDB): domain Bacteria; phylum Vulcanimicrobiota; class Vulcanimicrobiia; order Vulcanimicrobiales; family Vulcanimicrobiaceae; genus Vulcanimicrobium. Next base: position 36,688 of record DATJHK010000007.1, on the reverse strand, counting down.
CTTCTTCTGCCGCCATTCGTAGAAGCCGTCGGCGAACAGCACGCATCGACGGAGCCGCAGCGCGTTGCGAAAAGCCGGCTTGACGGCGAGCGTCTCGGCGCGCGCGTTGATCAGCGGCGCCGGTGACGGCGACTCGCTCCACGACGGGAGGAAGCCCCAGCGGAACGCTTCGATCCGATCGTTCCCGTCGTTGCGCACGCCGAGCACCGGCTGCGTAGGAGCGACGTTGTAGCGGGGCAGCCGCGTCTGAGAGAACTCCGCGCCGGCGGGATGGAAACGCGGGTACGCCTTGGCGATCCGCTCCGGCGCGATGAGGGTGTACCGTCCGCACATGGGTCGCGGGGTCGCTTCGGCGCAGCGGCACCGCGGACCTCAGCGCGGAAGGAAGGAACCGTGCTCGACGTCGCGATCACCGGTGCGGGGCTGCTGAGCCCGATCGGCGGAAGCCTTGCCGCCTCGTGGGACGGTTTCATCGCCGGGCGCGTCGGGTTCACGCGCATCCAGCTCGACGGCACGGCGTTCTGGTGCGCGCCGGTCGACGACGCCCCGCTGGCCGCGCTCGACCCGGCCCTGCGCAAGCGCACCGATCGCTTCGGCCAGTTCGCGCTCGTCGCAGCGGAGGAGGCGCTCGTCGCGGCGGCCCTACCCGTGCTCGACGCGGAGCGCACGGCGGTCGTCGTCGGCGCGACCATGGGCGGTGTGCCGCTGCTCGCGCAGGCGCAGGGCGAGCTGGAAGGGCGCGGCGCGCAGCACGTGACGCCGCGGCTGATGGCGCTCGTGATCCCGAACATGGCCGCGGCCGCGATCGCGCTGCGCTGGAAGCTGCACGGTCCGCAGCTCGCGATCGCGACCGCCTGCGCCTCGTCGCTCGACGCGATCGGACGCGCCGCGCGCATGATCGCGCAGGGCGAGGTCGATGTCGCCCTCGCGGGGGGCTCGGAGACGCTGCTCACCCCCGTCGTCGCAACCAGCTTGGAGCGCGCCGGGGCGCTCGCCCGCGGCGACGACCCACACCACGTCTCGCTGCCGTTCGACACCAAGCGTACCGGGTTCGTGATGGCCGACGGCTGCGGGATCGTCGTCCTCGAACGCGGCGCCGACGCCCGTGCGCGCGGCGCCGCGATCCAGGGTTACGTACGCGGCTACGCCTCGCTCGCCGATGCGTATCATGCGACCTCGCCCGAGCCGTCGGGCCGCTGGGAAGCGCGCGCGATCGAACGCGCCCTCGCCGACGCCGGGATCGCAGCCGACGCGATCGACGCCCTCTACGCGCACGGCACGGCGACGCCCGTCGGCGACGCCGCCGAGATCGCCGCGATCAACGCCGTGTACGGTGCGCGATCGCATCCGCTCCCGGTCACGTCGTTGAAAGGCCACGTCGGGCACGGGATGGCGGCGAGCGGCGTCACCGCGCTCGCCGTCGCGCTGCGCGGCTTCGCCGAAGGGATCGTGATCGGCACGGCGGGGACCGACGACGTCGAACCGTCGGCGCAGTTCGACGTCGTGCTCGGTCCGCCGCGAGCGCTCGCCACGCGCACCGTGCAGATCAACGCGTTCGGTTTCGGCGGCCAGAACGCGTCGCTCGTCGTGAGCCGATGAGGAGCGATGCTAGTACGCCCAATGTCCGGGGACCGAACGCCAAGAGCCGGCCGGACCGAGCACGGTCTGACTTCGGCCCCTTGCAGCGCAAGGTTGCATCGTTGTATTATTCAACCGTTGAGAGACAGAACTAGCGCCGAGCGCGACAGTCTCGCCTCGCAATTCCAAGAGACGATGGTCGCGCTGATTCGAATGCTTGGCTTGCATCAGCCCGATCGGACTCCGTGCAGCCAGCCCGTCGCCGTCGCGGAAGCCCACACGCTTCTCGAACTGAGCCGCGAGCCGGGGCTTTCCCAAAACGGCCTTGCCGCCCGTTTGCGACTCGAAAAGAGTTCGGTCAGTCGCATCGTCACCGCGCTCGAGAAGCGTGGCTGGGTCGCGCGGCGGCGCAATCCGAAAGATACACGGATCGTCCACGTTCATCTCACCGACGACGGCCGGGACGTAGCCGCACATCTTGCGGCATCGCGACGGGCGAAATTCGAGCGTATATTCGCGGCCATCCCGGCGGACGAACGAGAGACGGTCCTGTCATCCCTCGAGGGTCTGGTAAAGGTGATTCGTGAAACGTAGCACTTCGGGCGCTGCGCTTGCGTGCGGTGCACTTTTCTATCTGCTCGCCGCCGCACCCGTACTCGCCCAGAGCACTCCCGCTCCGTCGTCTCACGACGCGACCGTCGAACAGCGCAGCAAAGAGGTCATGCCGTTCGACCTCGATCGAACCATGCACGTCTTCGAGCCGACAGCCGACGGCGGGGTTCAGTCCGTTCTCGTGCACGACGGAGATCCGCAGCAAATCGCACTTGTGCGCTCGCATCTGCGCAAAGAGGCCGACGCATTCGCGCGCGGGGACTTCGCCGACCCAGCCGCGATTCACGGGACGAATATGCCGGGCCTCGCGCAATTGCGTGCGGGTGCAAGTCGGATTGCAGTAACGTACATCGACGTGCCGAACGGCGGGAGCCTCCGCTACAAGACGTCAGATCCCCGACTCATCGCTGCGCTCCACGAATGGTTCGCCGCGCAGGTGAAGGATCACGGCGCGCATGCCATGATGGCTCACTAACCAACGCATCACACCGCACCGCGATTCCACAGAACCGTTTCGACATAGCCGCTGGGCTTGGGCGGCAGATATCCGGCGATCGCGTCCACGAAGGCATCGCGGTCGATATCGAGCAGCGCTTCGTTGTGACGACGTTCGAAGCCGATCGTCGAGGACGGCTTACCGCTCATCGCACGACCGCACGGACTGCCGGATATGTGCCCGGGATAGACCTCGACGTAGTCAGGAAGAGCGAGGAGTTTCTCGTGGATTGACGTGAACAGGTCGTTTGCCGCACGCTCGCCACCGAGATCGGGACGGCCCACATCGCCCACAAAGAGCGTGTCGCCGGTAAGGACCATCCATGGCTCTTTCGCGCGCGTATGATCCGTGACGAGATAACACATGCTCTCCGGCGTGTGGCCCGGCGTATGCAGCGCGCGAATGACGACATTTCCAAGCGAGATCTCGGCACCGTCGTCCAGCGCAGTGAACGGGTACTCGATATCCGCGCTGCGATGATAGTAGATCGGCGCGTTTGTGGCTGCCGAGAGCCGACGGTCTCCGGAGCGATGATCTGCGTGAATGTGGGTGCTGAGAATAGCCTCGATCCGCATCCCACGGTCACGAGCGGCATCGACGTATTGAGCGACCTCAAACTGAGGATCGACGACCGCTGCGCGGCCCTGACCTCCTCAACCGAAGACGTACGACGCGCAACCCGTCTCCGAGCGCAGTATCTGACGGAAGATCACGATGGTGCTCCTTGAGGGGAAAGCTTTGCAGTGCGGTGATGTGTCTCGCGCATCCGGACGGCCACGACGAGGCCGGATGCGAGCGTAAGTGCCGCGACGAGCGCGATCGCGACGGCTTGCCCGAGAGCGTGCGCGACGATACCGGAAAGAAGCGCGCCGAAGGCATATCCGGAGTCGCGCCACAACCGGTAGACGCCTACCGACGATGCCCGTACGAGCGGATCCACCACATCGCCGATCGCGGCCAGCAACGTGGGATAGACCATGGCGGTTCCGACGCCGAGCGTCACGGCACCGGCGAACCATACGGCGAAGTTGAGCGGCGTGAGGAACAGGGTGATCGCGAGCGCCTGGACGCACATGCCGCCTGCGATCATCCACTTCCGGCCAACTCGGTCCGACAGCGCCCCGGTAACGAGTTGGCAGAGTCCCCACGTCGCGGGATAGACCGCCGCTAGAACGGCGATGCGATCGATGGCGAGCCCGGCCGCGGCGAAATGCAGCGGAAGCAACCCCCAGGCCATACCGTCGTTGAGGTTGTTGACGAGCCCCGCCTGACTGATGGACGACAACGTGCGGTCCTTCCAAGAAACATACGCGAAGAGCGCGCCGAACGATCCCGCAGCCGCGGTGGCCGACGCGTCCCGGCCGGCCTCGAACCGCGCGTGGCCGTGGGTCTCGCGCACGAAAAAAACCGAAAGCGCCAGCGCAACGGCGACCGAAACGAGACCGAGGGCGAACGGCCAGGGCCGCAAGCCGTAGTGCGCGGCGATCGCACCTGACGCGTACGCCGCAATGCCGACCGCGAGGTAGCCGGCGAACTCATTGAGCCCCATGGCAAAACCGCGTCGCTGGGGGCCGACCAGGTCGATCTTCATGACGACGGTCATCGACCAGCAGAGGCCTTGATTGATCCCGAGCAACACGTTGGCGAAGACGATCCACCCCCACGCCGGGGCGAACATCAAGAGAAACGGCACGGGGATCGCGACAAGCCATCCGGCTACGAGGAGCGGCTTACGACCGAGGCGGTCCGCCGTTCGGCCGGCGTAGAGATTCGCCAGCGCCTTCGTGAAGCCGAACGTCACGATGAACGACAAGACGGCCGCCTCGGATGCGAGCCCGAATACGCGCTGGCCCACGAGCGGCAACACGTCGCGTTCGATCCCGACCATCGAGCCGACGAACGCGTTGACCGCGACGAGCAGCCAGAACTGGACGGCGTTCGCCGCAAGCCCCAGGCGAATAGGGCGAGTACCCTCAGCCGACACGTTCGACCGTGCCGCCTGCGGCCAGCCACTCGGCGGGACCTAACGCGAGACGCGTCGCGTCATAGCCGCGTTCGCGCAGCAGCGTAACGGCCTCGTCCGCAAAGACGCAGTATGGCCCGCGGCAGTAGACGACGTACCGCTTCGAGCGCTGCAACCGAATCGTTCCAGCCCGCAATGCCTGCACCGGAGCGCTGAGAGCGCCCGGCAGGTGACCAGCCTCGTATTCCGCACGGGGACGCGCATCGAGCAACGCGGTGCGCCGCTCTGCGATCACCGCCTTCGCGGCGAGGAACGTCGCTATCCCCGGCTCTCGCGTACCGAAGTAGGATCGTTCCGCCTCCCCGATGCCGGCATCCGCAGCCTCCGCCACCGTCCTGAGCGCGACGAGCAGCCGATAGACCGATTCGTCGACCGCGTGGTAGTAGGCATACGTTCCCCTTCGCTCAACGGAAACGAGCCCGCACCGAGCAAGGACCTGGAGATGTTGCGAGGCGTTCGCGACCGAGAGACCGGCCTCGGCGGACACCTCCTGAACCGTGCGCGGCCGTTGGGCCAGCAGATCGAGCAACTCGAGCCGATGCCGGTTCGCAAGTGCACCCGGGACGCGCGCAACGGCGGCGTAGACCTGATCCTTGAAGCGCCGTTTCCCCTGGGCCGCCGTCTCACCGTCCCTCATACTCAAGAAGTTTCTTGAATATGACCATCCTTCCTACGACCGGGCCGGTGCGTTCCGCGTTATGGCAAAGCCGTCGTGCGCTGTCACCTCAGCAGCGAGACATCGTGTAACGCGCCGCTCATCGCCGCGAGTTCTGCTGATAGATCGCGTGACAAAAACGCCTCGTCTCAGCAGAGACGAGGCGTTCAAACCCTGGAGCCGACGGCCGGACTCGAACCGGCGACCTGCTGATTACGAATCAGCTGCTCTACCAACTGAGCTACGTCGGCGTATTGGGGGGCGCTTCGGGAAGCGACCGACCTGGGTTCGCGTCCTCACCCGCCGTCCCTCCCATTTCGGACCGGTGAACGCGAAGTTCGTGCAGGATATCCCAGCGTGGGACGCTCGTTCAGTGGTCCGAGAAAACCCCTTGGGTGATCGTCTCGTTCAAGACGTAGGGGCCGTAGTCCATCACGGCGTGGATCTTCCATCCCGAGAGAACCATGTCGGCCTCCGCGCGCTTGGCCAGCTCGTAGCCCCCGAAGGGCTCGTTCAGGAACGTCATGTCGATCGTCGAGCCGTCTCGACAGAGCCAACTGGCATGCTGTGGGGTGAGGTCCGCTGCGGAGAGGTCGAGGAGCACGTGGTCCACGTCGCCGTCTTGCTTGGGAACGCCCTTGAGGCGGTAGATCTCGCCGCTGCTGCCGCCGCCGAGGGCGTCGACGAACGTCATGTCGTACGTCGACGCCCACGTCTGCGCGTTGCCCAGCTCGGCGAAGAGCTTGCGAAAGCCGGACGGGACGTGACTCATCGCGAGCGCGAGGTGATCCGGCCGTTTGTAATAGACCGTGCCATTCATCCCGAAGTGCAATGTGATCAAACGGTGCACCTTCGCGTCGACGTGCACCGGCACGGTGTAACTCTCGGGGACGATCGCGTTCGCCGACATGCGCGCGACGACGTCGGCCGCCGTCGGCGGCTTGCCCAGCGGCACGGCGGCGAAGAGCCGGGGTTCCCGCTGCGCCGACGCGCCGCGCGGAACGCAGATCATGGCGCACAACAACCCGCCGAGCATCAGGAAGGTGCCGCCGCGGCTATGGACTCCCCGAACGAATGCGCCGGGAAGACGGGTCCGAACCGAAAGCGCACCCATACTGTTTTCTACCCGCTTCCCACGCCGCGCGTCGCGGGTCACCAAGCGGTCCTTACGCCACGTCGGACCAGACGGGGATCACGGAACGCACCTCGCCGCGGAAGCCGGCCGCGGCGAGCTCGGGCCGGTCGAGCGCGATCGGATCGGCCGTGAGCACGGCGCCCCCTTCTGCGAAGCGGACCAGGACCGGCGCGCGCAGGGGACGGGCGACCAGATCGGGCCCTTCGGGGGCGGGAAGGCTCCGGCCGCGCCGGTCGAGGGCGGCCAGGACATCGGCGACGACCGCCGAGGCGGTCGCGTCGCCGCCGGCGCCGGCGCCGCCGAAGGTCAGCGTTCCGCAGCCGCGGCCGCGGACCCGCACGACGTTCTCGGCGCCCCGAGGCCGGGCGAAGGGGTGGTCGGACGGGACGAACGCGGGCGTCACCCCGGCCTCGATCGCGTCGTCGGCGGTGCGTCGCGCGAGCGCGAGCAGCTTGAGCCGCAGTCCGCGCTCGGCCCCGGCGCGCACGTCCTCCTGCGAGAGCCCGGCGATCCCGCGACGCGCCAGCGGCGCCGAGGTGGATGGACGCCGGAAGGCCAGGCCCGCGAGGATCGCGAGCTTATGCGCCGCGTCGTGGCCGTCGACGTCGCTGCGCGGGTCGGTCTCGGCGAAGCCCAGCCGCTGCGCCTCGGCCAGCGCCTCGGCGTACCCCGCACCGTCCGCCATCGCGTCGAGCACGAAGTTCGTCGTCCCGTTGAGCACGCCGCCGACCTCGAGGACGTCTTCGGCCGCGAGGGCCCCCGCCAGGGCGCGCACGATCGGGATCGCGCCCCCGACCGCCGCCTCGTAGCGCAGCGAGGCGCCGGTCCTTGCCGCGAACGCTGCGAGCCACGGTCCTTCCGTGGCGATCAGATCCTTGTTCGCCGTGACGACGTCCTTGCCGCGCGCGATCGCGCGCAGAACGAGCTCGCGAGCCAGGCCGAGCCCTCCGATGCATTCGACGACGACGCCGACTTCGGGATCGTCGACGACGGCGAAGGGATCGTCCTGATAGCTCTCCCACGCCAGGTCGCGCGGCTTGCGCGGATCGCGCACGGCGATCCCGCGCACGAGGCCGGGATGCGAGACGAGCAGACGGCGTGCGACGCCGGCACCGACGGTGCCGCACCCCAGCAATCCCACCCCGCGCGTGCGCGTGATCGTCCACGCGGTCGAGGGGACCGCGGGATCGGACGAACACGGTACGGGCGCAAGGGTGTTCACGGGAGACCTCCGGGGTGAAAAGGTGCGGAAACGAAAACGGCCCTCGCTTTCGCGAGGGCCGTGTCTGCTATCGGTGCGTCGGCGCGTTACGGCGACGTCGATCCAGACTGGCCCTCGCTGAGGGTCGTCATCGTCGTCATCGTAATCGTCATGATCTCGGCGATCATGCGCGGCGCGGTCATGGCCGCACCGTACCACGGCCGGATAGGCGAGCGCAAGAGGGCGCGTCCTCGGCGATGAAGGTCGTGGTCCCGCGCGTGAAGCGGAATCCGGCCGCGCGCAGCGCCCGCTCGATCCGGCCGGCGTCGCGCGGGAGCACGCTCGAGTAGACGTGCAGACCGTCCGCCTGCGCGTACTGCGAGGCCCCGCCGCGGCCGCGGTCGCCGAAGATGCGGTGCAGCGCCGTCACCGCGCGATGGCTTGCGTCGCCGTACGGCAGCACGACGGAGATTCGCGTACGCACCTGCCCGAGAGCGGGATATGCGCCGTCGATGATCTCGGCGAGAGCCTCCTGCTGGTGCAGATCGCGGCGCATGCGATGCAGCAGCGGTGGGACGGCGCGCGGCACCGTGCGCAGCGGAAGCCGCACGAAGAGGTGGTCAACGGGCTCGAAGGCGACGTCGGCGAGATCGCTCGCGCCGACGGTCCACGTCCCGAGATCGTCGTGGTCCGTCACCGGGCCCAGCGCCCGAAGCTCGCGTTCGTAGCCCTCGATCACCCGATCCGGGGCGGGCACGAGCCGGTACGGGCGCGACTCGCCCATGCAGTACGCGTCGCGCGCGGGCACGAGCAGCTGCGGCACCGCGAGCGGGACGTGGATCACGACGGTCACGCGCGGATCGTCCGCGCCGAGCGCGCGCAGCGGAAGCGCGGCGAGCGCGAGCAGTGCGCACGCGAGACGGCGCATCAGCCGCGTCGTCCGTTCGCTTCCTGCAAGAACGAGAGATCGATCAGCCGATCGGGGTCGGGGAGGTTCGTGCGTCCCATCGCGCGCAGTGCGCCGTAGACGCGCGTGCGCACGGCGTCCTTCGCGATCCAGAGCGGGCCGTGACGGCGCGTTTCGTCGCTGCGCGTGAGCGGGATCTGCGCGCGGTTCTGCGCGACCTGCTGCCCAAGGTCGAGGCCGAGCGTTGCGCCGTACGTGCGCACCGCGAGCGAGGCGCCGAGCTGCGGATCGCGCGCGTTCGTCTCCCAGCCGCGGCCAAGCGCGCGCAGGTAGCGTACCAGCGCGCCGCGGTTGCGCTGCGCGAACTCGCGCCGGCAGAACAGCGCGCCGGCGTAGCCGGCGTAGCCGAGGTCGGCGAACGAGACGACGTCGTACGGCACGTGCCGCGCGGCGAGGTCGAGCGGCTGCGCGGTGATGTAGCACATGTACGCATCGCACGCGCCCTCGACGAGCGGCTGCGGATCGAAGCCGACCGGGACCTCGGTGTAGCGCACCGGGAGATGGTTGAGGCGCAAGATCCCCTCGACGTACTCACGATCACCTTGCGCGAGTCCGATACGCTTGTCGACGAGGTCGCGCGCGCTGCGCACCGGGTTTTTCGGCAGCGACAGGAATGCACCGAGGACGCGCTGGTAGAGCGCGCCGACGACGACGAGATCGGCACCCTGCGTGACGGCGCCGACGACCTTCTCCAGCTCGTCGATCCCGACGTCGGCGCGTCCGGCGGCGACGATCGCCTCGACGCTCGCGAGGTTCGGCCCGCCGGCGAGAAACGCCGGCGCAATCCCCTCATCACGAAAGTAGCCGTTCGCGTCGGCGATCCAGAAGCCGGCGTACTCGACGTTCTTCACCCAGAGCAGCTGCGTCGTGATCGCGTCGGCCGCGAGCGCACGCGTGCCGAGCTGCGAGAACGCGATCCCGCTCGCGGCGGCGGAACGAACGAACTGCTGGCGGTTCACGGGCGAAAGCGTCTCCCTACGTAGCGCTCGAAGCGGCGGGTCGCGAGGTAGCCGGCGACGGAGAGCGCGGTCGCGACGAGCGATGCGGCCCAGGCCCCGGCGGTGTCGAACGTCCCTTCGGCCGTCGCGAACAGACGTCCCAGTCCCGAGGTGCCCATCAGGTACTCGGCGATGAGCGCCGCCACGATGCAGTTCGCCGACGCGATCCGCAGCGCCGCGGCGAAGTTCGGGACGGCGGCGGGGAGCGCCAAGAGGCGCAGGCATGCGAGCCGCGAGGCGCCGAGCACGGCGAAGAGATCGGGCGCGCCGGGCGGCGGCGCGCGCAGCCCGGCGGCGACCAGCACGAACGTCGGGAAGACGGTGATGAGCGCGGCGGCCGCGACGACGGTGCGCTGATCGTAACCGAGCAGCCGCGCGAGCACCGGCATCAGCGCGACGATCGGCGTCGCCTGCACGAGCAGGGCGGGGAACGTCACCGCGCTGGTGAGCAGCGGCGAGAACCACGTCGCGATCGCGAAGACGAGCGCGAGCGCCGTCCCGATCACCAACCCCGCCAGCGCGACGCCGAGCGTCACCGCCGTCTCGCCAAGGTAGAGCTGCGGGTGCGTGACGAGCGCGAGCCCGACGGCGCGGGGCGTCGGCGCGACGATCGAGGGGACGTGCGCCGCGGTGACCCAGAGTTGCCAGAGCGCGAGCAGCAGCACGAAGGGCCACGCGCGGGCCAGAAAGCGCGTCACGGGCGATACCGGCGGGCGGCGCCGCGTTGCACGAGACCGAGCAGCGCGTACGCGATCGCCGAGAGCACCGCGCCGAGGAGCGCCGCCGACCACAGCAGCGTCGTCTGATAGTTCTGCATCGCGTTGACGAGCAGCGGCCCCAGACCCCGCTCGCTCGCGAACCACTCCCCGATGATCGCGCCGACGACGGCGACCGGCGCGGCGGCGCGCAAGCCGTCGGCGAGCGCCGGGACCGCGCTCGGGATCGCGAGGCGGCGGAACGTCGTCCAGCGCGACGCGCCGAGCGCCGTGAAGAGCTCCCGATGCGCGTTCGCAACCGCGCCGAAGCCCGTCGTCGCCGCGACGAAGAGCACGAAGAACGTGCCGAGCGCGGCGACGACGATCGGGTTGATCGCGGGCGGGAACGTCACCGCGCAGAGCGAGCCGACCGCGATGATCGGGACACCGTTGACCGTCGCGGCGAGACGATCGATCCCCGGTGCGCTCGGCGGGACGAGCAGCCCGCACGTCGCGCCGAGCGAGCCGACCACGCTGCCGATGAAATACCCGACGAACGCCTCCTGCGCGGTGCGCGCCGTCGCGTCGAGCAGCAGCGGCCGATTCTGCGGCGCAGCGAGATACGCGAGCACCGCCGAGAGCGGCGGCCACGAGGCGCCGAGCCAGCCGCGCCGTCCGGCCAGCTCCCAGAGCACGAGCAGCACGGCGAGCCCCGCCGCCCCGGAAAGCGCGCGCGAGAGACGAGCGCTCACGCGAGCGGATCGGCGGCGTCGAGCGCCTCGGTCAGCTCGTCGACGAGCGCGTGGAAACGCGCATCGGAGAGCAGTGTGCGTGCGCGCGGGCGCGCGAACTCGATCGTGCGGATCTGCTGGATCCGCCCGGGGCGCGGCGACATCACGACGACGCGATCGGCGAGGAAGACGGCCTCCTCGACGGAGTGCGTCACGAGCAGCGTCGTGATCGCGCGCTCCGACCAGAGGCGCTGCAGCTCGAGGTTGAGGTGCCGTCGCGTCACGGCGTCGAGCGCGCCGAACGGCTCGTCGAGCAGCAGCACCTCGGGACCGATGACGAGCGCGCGCGCGATCGCGACGCGCTGGCGCATCCCGCCGGAGAGTTGGCGCGGGTACGCGTGCGCGAACGCCTCGAGTCCGACGAGCGCGAGGAGGCGATCGATCCGCGCCGCGTCGACGGGAAGCCCGCCGGCGCGAAAGGCGAGCGCGACGTTGTCGCGCGCGCTCAGCCACGGTAAGAGCGCGTCGTCCTGAAACGCGATGCCGAGCCGATGCTCCGCGGCGAGCCGCCCGGGCTCACGGCCGCCGACCGTGATCGTCCCTGCCGTCGGCCGCTGCAGCCCCGCGATCAGCCGCAGGATCGTCGACTTCCCGCAGCCTGACGGACCGATCAGCGCGGTGAACGTGCCGCTCTCCAGAGCGAGATCGATCCCGTCGAGCGCGAGTACGGAGCGAGCCTTACGCGCTCCGTACTCGACCCGCACCTGCTGCAATGCGATCGCGGACGACGTCATGGGCGGAGCTTCCACGGCCGCCGCTCTTCGTCGCGGCGGCGGACGATCCGTTGGCCATCCGTCAGACCGCGGGGCCGACGTCCTCCCGCACCAGCTCCGCGAGCAGCGCCGCCTCCGCGAGGAACGCGTCGTGGCCGTGATCGCTTTCCAGCGCACGATACGCCGCGTGCCAGCCGGCATTCGCCCAGCGCAGCGCGCACGCGCGCACGTGCTCGGGCGGATAGAGCTGATCGCCGCTGATCCCGACGAAGGTCAACCGCGTCGCACCGCCGGGACGTTCTTTGCCGCGCAGATCGAACAGATCCATCGCACGCGTCAGCGTCCGATAGCTGTTGGCGTCGATGCGGTCGGCGAAGCGGTCACCCTGATAGTCGAGATAGCCCTCGACGTCGAAGCGGTCGCCGAGGGTCCGCGTCGGATCGCCGCCGCGGCGGTTCGGCCGGTTCGCGAAGCGGTGCTCGAAGAGCTGCTCGCTCTTGTAGGTCAGCGTCGCGATCGCGCGTGCGAGCCGCAGCCCCGCGCGCGGCTGCTCGTCGTACCAACCGTCGCGAAACGCCGGGTCGAGCGCGATCGCATCGCGCGCCGCGCCGTTCTGCGCGATCCCCTGCGCGCGCAGGTGGTCGTACGCGCCGATCACGATCGCGCGATCGACCGCCTCACCGTAGGCGCGCGTCCACTGCAAGGTCTGGAAGCCGCCGAGCGAGCCGCCGACGATGACCGCGAAGCGCGCGATCCCGAGCTGCAGCAGCGCACGGCGCTGCGCCTCGACGATGTCGGCGACGGTGACGACCGGAAAGCGCGGCCCCCACCGGCGTCCGTCCGGTGCGAGCGTCGTCGGACCCGTCGAGCCGTAGCACCCGCCGAGCGTGTTGACGCCGACGATGCACCACTGCGCGGGGTCGAACAGCGTCCCCGGTCCGACCAGGCCGTCCCACCAGTCGACGACGCGCGACGACCCGGTCAGCGCGTGCGGCGCGAGGACGACGTTCGATCCGTCGGCGGCCGGCGCGGCACCGTAGAGGGTGACACGCTGGACGACCTCGGGGAGCGCGACGCCCGAGCCGAGCTCGAGCGTCCCGATCGCGACGTCCGTGTCACGACAGTCTTCGATCACCACCGCTCAGGCCGCCACGTCCAGCGCGTGCGTGAGGTCGGCGACGATGTCGTCGATCGACTCGATCCCGACCGAGAGCCGGATCCCCTCGTCGGTCACGCCGCTCGCGAGCTGATCGGCCGGCGTGAGCTGCTGGTGCGTCGTCGAGGCAGGATGGATCACGAGCGATTTTGCATCGCCGACGTTCGCCAGCAGCGAGAAGAGCTTGAGCTCGTCGATCACCGCGCGCGCCTGCTGCGCGCCGCCCTTCACGCCGAACGTCACGATCGCGCCGGCGCCCTTGGGCAGATACCGCTGCGCGAGCGGGTACGCCGGATCGCCCGGCAGCCCCGGATAGCGCACCCAGGTGACCTTCGGGTGCTCGCGCAGCACCTCGGCGACGCGCAGCGCGTTCGCGCTGTGGCGCTCGACGCGCAGGCCGAGCGTCTCGAGCCCCTGCAGCAGCAGCCAGGCGTTGAACGGCGAGAGCGCCGCGCCGAGGTCGCGCAGCAGCTGGACGCGCGCCTTGATGATGTACGCGAGCGGGCCGAACGCGTCGACGTACTTCACCCCGTGGTACGACGCGTCGGGTTCGACGAAGTCGGCGAAGCGCCCGGAGGCCTTCCAGTCGAAGCGCCCGCCGTCGACGATCGCGCCGCCGATCGTCGTCCCGTGGCCGCCGATGAACTTCGTCGCCGAGTGGACGACGATGTCGGCGCCGTGCTCGATCGGACGGAGCAGATACGGCGTCGCGAGCGTGTTGTCGACGACCAGCGGGACGCCGCCCGCGTGCGCGACCTCGGCGATCGCCGCGACGTCGAGCACGTCGACTCGCGGGTTGCCGATCGTCTCGGCGAAGACCGCTTTCGTGTTGGGGCGCAGCGCGGCGCGGAACGCGGCCGGATCGGCAGCGTCGACGAGGGTGACCTCGATCCCGAAGCGCGGCAGCGTGTGGACGAAGGCGTTGTACGTGCCGCCGTAAAGCGAGGCGGAGCTGACGATGTGATCGCCGGCGCGCGCCAGGTTCAGCAGGCTGTAGACGACGGCGGCCTGTCCGCTCGCGACGGCGAGCGCCCCGCTTCCCCCTTCGAGCGCGGCGAGCCGTTGCTCGAACACGTCGGTCGTCGGGTTCATGATGCGGGTGTAGATGTTGCCGAACTCTTCGAGCGCGAAGAGCCGCGCCGCATGCCCGGTGTCGTCGAACGTGTACGACGTCGTCTGATAGATCGGGACGGCCCGCGCCTTGGTCGCGGGATCGCCGCCGTGGCCGCCGTGCAGCGCCACGGTTTCGAAGCCGGGGTGCGCTGCGGGATCGAGGGTGCTGCTCATCGTGGGTCTCCTACACGAATGCGTCGAGCAAGTGGGGGTGAAACGCAGCGGCCCCCGCCGGGTGGCGAGGGCCGCTGTAGTCCGTCGGCAACGCGTTCAGGCGGCGACGATCCTACACCGTCCCTCGCGGGAGGCACATGATCGCCATCATCGCCATGAACTGGCTGTCCATGGGCCGGACGGTATCAAAAAGGAGGGCGATTCGTCAAGGATCGAGCGGTCAAGCCCCTACTGCGTCAGCCGAAAACGCTGGACGAAGTCGCCCTGCGGGCCCGTCCACACGCCCCAGAGGAAGCGGGTATTCGCGTCGATCGCGATCGTGTGCAGCCCGTCGTGGTGCGTGTCGAGTCTCGCCAGGAGCACGGGTGCCCCGCTCGCCCGGACCCGCAGGACCGAGATGACTCCCTTGCTTGCACAAGCGAGCAGGCTCGTCCGCTGATCGAGACTGCACTGGTCGACGCCGGGCGGAAACGAGCCATGCCCCACCAATCGGCCGCCGGGCGTGTAGACGGTCATCACGCCGTTCTTCCCGCCGTCGACGATCCGGTCGAGGTCGGCGTCGTATTGTAGCGGATGGTCGCTCTCGAGCAGCGGGGTCGGCACGATCTTCTTCACCCGCAGCGAGACCGGGTCGATCTCGACGAACTCGCGCTTGTCGGGAACGTTCTGGTAGACGACGTGCGTGCGCGGGTCGACCGCGAGGTACTCCTCGTCGTGCCCGGGGAGGCGAACCCGAGCGGTCAGCTTCATCGTGCGGGTGTCGATGACGTACACCTCGGTCCCGGAATCCTCGTCGGCGTAGACGCGGCGCGTCGCGCGATCGTACGCGATCGCGTCGACCGGCCCCGGAACCGCGACCGTCCGCAGCACGCGGCGCGTCACCGGATCGACCTCGCTGACGCTCTGCGCGTCGCCGTTGCCGGTGTAGACGATCCCCGTCACCGGATCGTGCGCCGAACCTTGCATCGGTCCGACGATGACCTGCCCGCGAACCTTGCCGGTATCCGCGTCGACGATCAGCAGCCGGTTACTGCCCTTGTGCGCGGCGTAGACGCGCCGGCGCGCGCTGTCGACGGTGACGTAATCGAAACCGCCCTTCCCGTACACGGCGACGGGAACGGGCGGCGAGACGGGAGCGATCAGCAAGACGAGTATCCCCACACGTAGGATGATGTGATTGCATCATCCTAGACGCGCGCGGATGAATCTGCGGTGAACGCTACTTCGCGGGGTCGAACCGCTGAACGAAATCACCGCTCCCGTCGCGCTTCGACCAGACGGCGAAGACCGCATGGGTCTTCGGGTCGATCGCGTCGGTGTGGATTCCGGGGTCGACCGGCGTCGTGTCGATGACGTGCGGTGCTCCGCCGCGCGTGAGCTGGATGCGTGTCACGCCGCCCTCGCCCGCGCAGGCCAAGACGTGCTGCGTCGGATCGAGGTCGCACTGGTCGAAGCGCGGGACCGTCGTCTGGCCGAGCTTCGTCCCGTCGGGCCGGTACGCGCTCATCACGCCGTTGGTCCCGGCGATCACGATCTCGTCGAAGGCGGTGTCGTACTGCAGCGGGTGATTGTGCTGGATCTCCGGCGTCGCGATCGTGCGTTTCACGCTGAGCGTCGCCGGGTCGATTACGGCGATCTCCGACTGGTCGTCGATGTTCTGGTAGACATCGTGCGTCTTCGGGTTCACCGCGATGTACTCGGGCTTGTGGCCCGGCACGGTGATCGTCTTGATGAGCGTGAACGTCTTGGCGTCGACGACGTAGACGTGCGTACCGTCGTCCTCGTCGGCGTAGATGTGCCCGTTGGCGGGGTCGTACGCGATCGCATCGATCGAACCGGGAACGTCGACCGACCGCAACACCCTGAGCGTCGTCGGGTCGCTCTCGCTCACGGTGTTCGAGGTGCCGTTGCCGGTGAAGACGTGGCCGGTCGCGGGATCGACCGCGACGCCGTGCATCGGACCGACGCGAACCTGCCCGACGACCTTCCCGGTGTCGGCGTCGACGACCAGCAGCGCACGCGAACCGCCGTGCGCGGCGTAGACGCGGCGACGCTGCGCGTCGACGGTGACGTAATCGAAACCGCTGTAGACGGGGACCGGCTGCGGAGGAGCTGCGGGGGTCAACATGGCGCGCCGCTTCGGTTCTGCCCGGTCGTCACCTGCGTCGTTTCAGCCCTATACGAGAGAAAAATGAATGTAACATGAACCAAGGCGTTCCGCAACAGAAAAATATGGCCTTAAGGATGATTTAGCGCAGCGTTAAGGATCAGCACGTACGTCTCTCCCATGAGTGCGATCGTACGCGCGGTCGCGGCACTACTCTGTGCTGCGCTGCTTTGCATGTTCGGGGTTCCCGCTTCCGCGCAAAGCGGGAGCACGACGATCACCGGCCTCGTGATCGACCAAAAGAATGCCCTGCCGGTGACGGGCGCGACCGTCACGCTCGTCAAGAACGGCACCACCGTCGAGACCGCGACGACGACCGCGAACGGGCGCTATACCCTCTCGCAGATCGCGCCGGGTCTCTACACGCTGACGATTCGGGCGCGCGGTTACGACGTCTCCGAGAGTAACGACCTCGCGGTCGTCGGGGGCTCGACGACGACCATCAACGCGGCACTCGTGCTGGCCGCGACCAACAGCAGCGGGCTCTCGTCGATCGGGAGCGTCTCGGTTGCCGCGAACCAGCTGGCCGCGGCAACGACGATCTCCCACGAGGTGAGCGCCGAGGACTTGACCCGCACCGGCTCGATTCGGATCGCCGATCAGCTCGCGTCGCTCCCCGCTACGAACTTCTCCACCAGCTCGTCGGTCGGCGACGACTCCAGCATCAACCTGCGCGGGTTCGGCAGCGACGAGTCCGCCTCGCTCCTGGACGGCCACCCCGTCGGCCCGCTCGGCGTCGGCAGCGGCGGATTCAACTTCTCGCTCGGACCGGCGTTCGGCCTGAGTCAGATCGACGTCACGTACGGTTCCGGCGCTCAGGGCCTCTACGGCAGCGACACGATCGGCGGCGCCGTCGACTTCGTCACGATCAATCCGACGGCGAAGCCCCAGTTCTCGTTCCAGCAGCAGGTCGGCGGTTTCGGGATCCGCTCCACGGGCGCCACCGCGACCGGCACCGACGGCAAGCTCGGCTACGCGTTCGCCGCGGGCCGCCTCGGCGAGTACGGCGACTTCTCTCCCACTCGGATCACGCAGTCCGCGCGGCCGAACAACGCCTCCTCGAGCTCGGCCAGCCCGAACGGCGCCTGCGTGAGCATGCCCGACCCCACCGATCCCACGGGGCAGAGCACGATCCCCGTGGTCGGCCCGTGCAACACGGCGCTCAACACGTACGCGGTGAGCCAGAACACGGAGCAGTCGGTCGGCCTTGCGAAGCTCACCTACGCGCTCAGCGGGACGACGAACGTCGGCGTGGCCGCGTACGACGCCGTCCAGTGGTCCGACTCGACGGGGAACGGCGACAACGACTACATGCCCTACAGCACGCGGCTGGGCCAGGTTCAGGGCGGCGCGGGCGAGTGCACCACGTCGTCCGGTGCACCCGGATACCTCGTCGGCATCGATCCCTCCACCGGCTCGACGGCCTGCTACACCACACAGCAGTATGCGGCGGCGACCTCCGGCCCCGACGGCGGCGGCGCGGGCCGTCAGCGCTCGACCAGCATGCGTGACTACAGCGCGCATCTGAACACGCGGCTCGGCGCGAACAACATCACCGTCTCGGCCTTCATCAACAACTACGTGTACTGGAAGGACAGCAGCCTAGCGGGTGGGATCGACGCGAGCGGCAACCTGCTGGGCTCGCCGACGTTCGCGGACTTCTACAACACCAAGGGATATATGGTCTCGGACGAGCTGGTGACGGCGAAGAACGACTTCTCCTTCGGCTATACGACCTGGCACCAGCTCCAGACCGGCATCGAGGACGACAACAACGGCGTCGTGCCGCACATCCCGACCGCGTACTTCGGCGAATGGAGCTACTTCGCGCGCGACAACTACCAGTTCACGAATCAGCTCTCGGCGTTCGTGAACGCGTGGTTCAAGCACTCGTCGGTCAGCGAGAAAACGACCTTCGACCCCCGCGCAACGCTGCAGTACCGGCCCTCGCACAACGACGTCGTCCAGTTCACCTACGGACGTTCCGACGGCGCTCCCTCGCCGTCGCTCAAGCTCACCGGCGCCGCCCCCGCGGCCGATCCCGGCGCATCCCTCACGTCGGTGAGCTGCAACGGCTTCAACGACGTCACGAGCGCGGGCAATCCGAACCTGGAGTCCGAGTCGGCGAACGACTTCGAGCTGGGCTACGGTCACCGCTTCGCGGGCGACAACAACATCCAGATCAACGGCTACGTCACCACCGTTGCGAACCAGCTCTTCAGCGCATCGGAGCCGCTTCTGCAGTACGGGATCGGGAACGTCGCGTTCGCGCCGAACGCGCTCCAAACGTACCTGAACCGGCTGCAGTCGCAGTGCCCCGGTGAGAACATCACGATGGCGAGCTTGCCGCAGTACCTCTCCGTCTCGACGACGTACAACGCGGCGCATGCGCTGGCGCGCGGCGTCGAGATCACCGGCCGGGCGCGCGCGAACCGTATCGCCTACGTCGACTACGGCTACTACATCGAATCCTCGACGAAGACGGGGATCAGCGACGAGATCCTGCTCAGCAATCCGAACGTCGTGAACGGCGCCCAGCTCGCCGGAATCCCGCTCCACCAGGCTACCGTCTCGCTCGACGTCGCGCCGGCGCCGTGGGAGTTCCGTATCGACAACTACTACACGGAGTTCAACAACGGGTTGAACCGCCCGTCCTACTGGCACAGCAACGCGTTCATCAGCCGTGCGCTCGGGAAGGGAACCCTGCTCACGCTCGGCGGGACGAACATCTTCAACAACGCCGTGCAGTACTACGGCCTCATCGGCTACGGCACCGCGGCCATTACGAATCCCGTCAGCGGCAACACGCCGGCGCCGAGCGAAGAGTTCGGTCTGGCGCCCGCGCAGCTCACCCTCACGCTCCAGCAGAAGTTCTGAGCACCGGCATGACGACACGACCTCAGCTCGCCGCGACCGTGCTTGCGACGGCGGCGTTGGCGCTCGGCTCCCTCACGGGCGCCGGCGCCGCGCCCGCCGATCGCGACGCCGCCGTTCCGCACTACGACCACATCCTCGTCATCGTCGAGGAGAACAAAGGCTACACGACGATCATGGACGGCGGCAACGCGCCGACGGTCGTCAAGCTCGCCAAGACCTACGGAAGCGCGACGCAGATGTACGCCGAGCGCCATCCCAGCGAGCCGAATTACGTCGCGATGGTCGGCGGCGACACGTTCGGGATCTTCGACGACGACTCGTGGTACTGCGTGCCGAACTCGACGCGCCCGAACTGCAAGGGCTCGGACCTGCCGAACTTCGTGCCGCACCTGATCGACGCCCCGAGCCTCGCGACGCAGCTGCACGACAAGGGCCTCGGCTGGCGCTCCTACGAGGAGGACATCCCGGCGCCCGGCTCGCTCGAGGTCTTCTCGCCCGAGACCGACACCGCGCCGCCCGCACTCTACGCCGCGAAGCACAACGGCTTCGTCAACTTCGCATCCGTGCACGCGGACCCGAACCGCGCCGACGAGCTGGTCGGGTTCGACCGCTTACGCTCCGACCTCGCCGCGGGAAGCGTCCCCGCGTTCGCGCTCGTCGTCCCCAACCAGTGCAACGACATGCATGGGATGAAGAACCCGAAGGCGCCGCCCGGCTGTAACACGGAGGAAGGGCTTATCCGCCGCGGCGACGACCAGCTCGTCCCGCTCGTCGCCGCGATCCAGCGCTCCCCGATCTGGACGTCGCCGACGCAGAACACGGCGATCGTGATCACCTGGGACGAGAACGGCGGCGAGGATCGCTTCGGCGG
Source organism: Candidatus Limnocylindria bacterium (assembly GCA_035493875.1). GTDB lineage: Bacteria > Vulcanimicrobiota > Vulcanimicrobiia > Vulcanimicrobiales > Vulcanimicrobiaceae > Vulcanimicrobium. The sequence goes on along the minus strand of DATJHK010000007.1, from coordinate 16,466 downwards.
CACGCAATCGTGCTGTGTCGACGACCCGAAGCACAACCCCGGCGGCGGCCGCATCCCGACGATCGTGATGACGAACCACGGCCCGCGCGGGCTCTCCGACCCGACGCCGTACGACCACTACAGCCTGCTGCGCACGGTCGAGGATGCTCTCGGGCTCGACGGGCACCTGCGCCACGCCGGCGATCCCGGCGTGGTGCCGATGACGCCGCTCTTCGCGACCGCTCACTGAACGATCGCCCGCGAACACGCACAGCGGCCGTCGCCATCGCGCGACGGCCGCTTTATTTTGCCATTTCCGCTGCCTTTTCGACACGGCGGAACATCCATTATCGCTCGTCAGATGAACGCCACGTGAATAGGCGGTTTTCAGCGTCGGACAAGCAGTTTTTAAGCTGCTCATTATGTTTCATTAATGTTCAACACCCGAGATTAGCACGAAGCTGAGACGCGCCTGAGGTGTGCCGCGGACAGCGTCGCGCGGTGCGATGAACGTTCAGTCCGCGGCCGCGCTCAGCCAACCCCATTCCGAACATCAGTGAGGATTCGCTTGACACGTGCCCGCAGGAGATCCACGCGGATCGTACTTGCATTGTTCGCAGCGTTCGCAACGACGGCTCCGCTCACGACCCTGACCGTGCAAGCGGCGCCCGCCCCTGCCTCCTCATCGACCACGACGATCTCCGGCATCGTCGTCACGCAAGACAACGGTCTCTCGATCGGCAACGCGACCGTCGTGCTCTATCAGGGCAGCACGGCCGTTGCGACGACGACGAGCAACGCGGACGGCCGCTACACGTTCGTAGAGCCTGCCGGTGAGTACAGCATCGTCATTCGCGCGAACGGCTACGACTCGACGCGGATCGACAACGTCGATGCCCTCTCGGGGAACACCGCCACGATCCGAACGCCGCTCCTCCGCGCCACTTCGGGGAACAGCCAGCTGCGGGAGATCGGCTCCGCATCGACGCGCGTCAACTCGCAGAGCGTCCAGTCCTCGACGACGATCCAGCACAACATCGATCCGCAGCAGATCCAGGACCAGGGTTTCCTCAAAGCCGCCGACGCACTCGGCCAGGTCCCCGGCGTGAACCTCGAGGGCGGCCCGCACTCGGTGGGCGACGATACCTGGGTCGACATCCGCGGAATGGGGACGGGCGAGGTCCGTCCGCTCATCGACGGACATCCGGTCGGCCCGATCGGCGTCATGAACCTCGACACGTTCGACTACGCGAATACGCCGTACGACCTGCTGCAGAACATCCAGGTGACGGTCGGCTCCGGCGCGTCCGGGCTGTACGGCGTCGACGTCATCGGCGGAACGATCGACCTCCAGACCCTCAATCCGACGACGCAGCCGCACGGCGAGCTCTCGCAAACGTTCGGAAACGAAGGGACGATGAGCACCGTCGCCAAGGCGACGGGAAGCGTCGGGAAGCTCGGCTACGCCGTCGGGCACACCGTCATGGGAACGTACGGCGACTTCGCCCCGCAGATGCTCTTCCAGGGCGCGCGTCCGAACAACAGCGGGAACCTGCCGAACGGCGGTGCGTGCCTCCCGAGCTCTCCGAACAATCCGAACGGCTATCCCGACCTGACCACCTGCAACACGCAGCTCAACACGTACGCGGCGACCGGCGACTACAAGGTCCTCAACGACCTGCTCAAGCTGCGGTACAACTTCTCGCCGCAGACGTCGCTGACGCTGACGGGATACGCCACGAATCAATACACCGACAACACGGGCAACGGCGACGACGACAACCTCCCGTACGCCACGCGCCTCGCTCAGGTCCAGGCCGGCACCCCCAGCTGCACGCTTCCCGGCGGCGGCGGCGGGTACTCCGTCATCACGAACACCAATCCCGCATCGAACCCGGCCTGCTACACGGCACAGCAGCTTGCCTCGCAATCCTACGGCGGATTCGGCGGCGGTGAGGGGCGCAACCGCGGCACCTCGCTGCAAGACTACAGCGCGAAGTTCGAGACGACGATCGGCGGGAACCTGATCACCGTCAACGCCTTCCAGGATTTCTACGAATACCGCAAAGACTCGTCCATGGCGTCGGGACTCGACCCGACCGGTACGTTCGGAGCAGGCAGCTCGTACAACGACGACTACTTCACGAACGGTCTGCTCGTGAGCGACGACATCGCGACGACCACGAACGATTTCGGGTTCGGATATTTCGTCGAGCACCAACGGCAGTGGGGCCAGACCGCGTCGTACGACAGCCCGTCGAACTCGATCGTCTACACGCAACAGCCCAACCTCGGCGAGGGCGACTACAGCTTCTTCATCCGTGAGAACTACATCCCGAACGAGCGGATCGGCTACTACCTCAACGCGTGGGACCGCCGCAGCACCGTGACCCAGAAGACCACCCTCGATCCGCGTCTCTCGGTCGTGTACAAGCCGACGCATCGCGATGTCGTGCGCCTCACCGGCGGCGAAGCCGACGGCGATCCCGGCGCCAACGTCGCAAACTCGAACAGCATCAGCAACATCACGCCGGCGAACAGCCTCAATCCCGTCTCGTGTGACTACGCGACCTCACATCTCCTGAACCCCGTCGCCAGCGCCGGCAACGGCAATCTGAATCCGGAGCGCTCGAAGGATCTGGAGGCCGCATACGGGCACCGCTTCTGGGACGACACCTCGGTCAACGTGGTCGGCTACGTCTCGAGCGTCAACAACCAGCTCTTCAACGGCGTCGTCCCGCTGACGTCGGCCGCGTCGGCGAACCCGATCCTCGCCGGCTATCTCGCGGGATACGCCTCCAAGGTCAACACGTTCTGCGGCTCGCAGGTGTACACCGCAAGCGACATTGCCGGGCAGCTCGGGCTCTCGATGCCGATCAACGCGGCGACGGCACTCTACCGCGGCCTCGAGTTCACCGGCCGCGTCCGCGTGACGCCGCAGTTCGCGATGGACTACGACTACGACATCCAGTCGGCGCAGCAGTTCGGCGAGCCCGCCAACGTGCTCCTGAACAACCCCTACCTGCTCGACGGCGGTCAGGTCGTCGGCGTCCCGATGCACAAGGGGTCGCTCACGTTCGACTACAACAACCGCCGCAGCGGCCTGGAGACGCAGGTCGAGGGCTACTACGTCGGCGACAACAACACGCTCAACCGGCCGGCGTACACCTTCTTCAACGGGTTCATCGCCAAGCAGCTGCCGCACGGGCTGCGCCTCACGCTCAGCGCGTCGAACATCTTCAACCAGGACGCGCAGATCTACGGCTACTTCGGCGAACAGCTCCCCAACGCCGAGAACCAGTATCAGACGCCGTACACCGGAGGTGGGATCGGGCAGGCGCTGACGACCGGGTTCAGCACCTACAACGAGCTGCTCGGACTCTCGCCGCGGCTCGTGACGCTGACCCTGAGCGAGAAGCTCTAGGCCCGCGGGCGGCTGCTAGCCGCCCGACTCCGGCAGATCGTGGAACGTGCGCTTCGGCTCACGTTCCTTTTTTTCGAGGTCGTCCAGGAAGTAATAGACGATCTTGCGGTCGTCGAACCCGACCTTCGCCAGCTCGCGGCCGCCGATCTCGACGACCTCATGGATGTGGCCCTCCTGGCCTGCGTAGCGGTAGTTGACCTCGGTGTAGTTCGGGTCGTCCGGGTTGGGGCGCGGGACGACCGTGGTCCCGCGCAAGGGGGTACGATGCCGGTGTTCGCTCAATGGTGGCTCCTGAGAGACACTCGTTCTGCGGGGGGTGCGGATGATCATCGAATACCGTGGGAAGCGGCCGAAGGTGGCGCCGAGCGCCTTCATCGCGCCGACGGCGGTCCTGATCGGCGACGTGGAGGTCGGCGAGGAAGCGTCGATCTGGTTCGGCGCGGTGCTCCGCGGCGACAACGGCCCGATCCGCGTCGGCGCGCGCGCGAACATCCAGGACAATAGCGTCCTGCACGTGAGCGAGGGCGGCGAGACGGTGATCGAGGACGACGTGACGGTCGGTCACTGCGCCATCCTGGAGGACTGTACGATCGCGAAGGGTTCGCTGATCGGTTCGAACGCGGTCGTCCTCAACGGCGCGCGCGTCGGCGAGCAGAGCCTCGTCGGCGCCGGCTCGGTCGTCGCCGCGAACGCGACCGTCCCGCCGCGCGTCCTGGTCGCCGGGGCGCCGGCGACGGTGAAAAAGCAGATCGAAGGCGCCGCGATCCACTGGGTCGAGCACCCCGGGCCGGAGTACGTGAAGCTGTCCCGTTCCTACTTGCAGCACGGGATCGGCGATCCCGAGATGCACGAGATCGCGGAGTCGCGCATCGCTGCTCCTTGAGCCGCCGCGCCGGTCGGGGCGCCGTCATGCCGGGCGAGGAAGTCCTCGAACCAGCAGACGCTCGTCGTGCAGGTGGCGCGCAGCCCTGCGCGCACGTGCGGCGGACGTCAGCACTCGACGACGCTGACGGCGAGACCGCCGAGCGCGGTCTCCTTGTACTTGCTCTGCATGTCGAGACCGGTGCGATACATCACCTCGATCACCTGATCGAGAGAGACGCGGTGCTCGTCCTCTTCCTGCATCGCCATCCGCGCGGCGTGGATCGCGCGGACCGCGCCGACCGCGTTGCGCTCGATGCACGGGATCTGCACGAGCCCGCCGATCGGGTCGCACGTCATCCCGAGGCTGTGCTCCATCCCGATCTCGGCGGCGTACTCCACTTGTTCGTTCGAACCGCCGAGTGCGGCGACGAGCCCTCCGGCGGCCATCGAGCAGGCGACGCCGACCTCGCCCTGACAGCCCACCTCGGCGCCGGAGATCGACGCGTTCTCCTTGTAGAGCGCGCCGATCGCGGTCGCGGTGAGGAACAGCCGCAGCCGGCCTTCGGGTGACGCGCCTTCGGCGTAGCGCTCGTAGTAGTGGACGACGGCCGGGATCACGCCGGCGGCGCCGTTCGTCGGCGCGGTGACGACGCGTCCGCCCGCGGCGTTCTCCTCGTTCACGGCCATCGCGACCGCGTTGACGTAATCCATCGCGTCCAGCTCGCTCCCCGCGCCGGTCCGCGCCAGTAGCTTGCGATACAGGCGCGGCGCGCGGCGACGGACGTTGAGCCCGCCCGGCAAGATCCCTTCGGTTTCGAGACCGCGCTGCGCGCAGCGCTGCATCACGTCCCAGAGCTCGTCGACGTAGCCGCGGATCACGGCGTCGGCGTGCGCGGCGCGCTCGTTCGCGAGCACGATCTCCCAGATCGCGAGGTTCGTGCGCCGCCCGAGCGCGAGCAGCTCTCGCGCGCTCGCGAACGGATAGGGCTCTGCTCCGGACGCATCGGCGGTGTACGCATCGTCGCCTTCGCTCTCGACGAAGCCGCCGCCGACGGAGTAGTACGTCTCTTCGTCCAGCAGCGCGCCGGCGGCGTCGAAGGCGCGGAACGTCAGCGCGTTGGCATGGCGCGGGAGCGTGCGGTCGCGCAGGAAGAGCAGGTCGCGCTCTTCGCGCAGCGCGATGCGGTGCGTCCCGTCGAGCGCGAGCGCTCCCTGCGCGCGGATCGCATCGGCGCGGTTCGCCGCGACCTCGGGATCGGTGCAGTCCGGCCGCAGGCCTTCGAGCCCCAGCAGGACGGCGCGATCGGTCGCGTGTCCCTTTCCGGTCAGCGCGAGCGAGCCGTACAGCTCGACGAGGACACGCGCCGTCGCGGCGATCGTGCCGCGTTCGGCGAGCCGCCGCGCGAAGAGCGCGGCCGCGCGCATCGGCCCGACCGTGTGCGAACTGGACGGACCCAGGCCAACCTTGAAGAGATCGAAGACGCTCGTCGCCACACTACCTCGTTTCGGCAGCGGCGACGAAACCCTCAAACACGGCCCGGCTCGCACCGTCGTCGAGCGCGCGGGTCGACTCGGGATGCCACTGCACCGCGAGCCAGAACGGCGAGGCGAAGCGCGCTTCGGCCGCCTCCACGATCCCGTCGCCGGTACGCGCCACGACGCGCAGGTCGTCGGCGCAGCGGTCGACGGATTGATGGTGGCGCGCGCCGGTGACTAGCTCCGTCCGCCCCACGAGACGAGCCAGCAAGCTCTCCGGCTCGATGCGCACGACGTGCTCCGGGATCAGCCCCCGCTCACTGCGTCCGTTCGCGCCGGTAGCGCGATGGCGGATCGTCGCACGCTCACCAAGCGCGGCAGGGATGTCGGCGACGAGCGTGCCGCCGAACGCGACGTTCGCGATCTGGATCCCGCGGCAGATGCACAGCGTCGGCAGCGCGTACTCGCGCGCCGCGCGGAGCAGCGCGATCTCGAAGGCGTCGCGCTCGGGCTCCGCGTGCGTGACGTACGGCGAGGGCGCCGCGCCGTAGCGCACCGGCGCGACGTCGACGCCGCCGGTGACGAGCAGCCCCGCGGCACCCGCGAGCACGTTCGCCGGCGCGGCGGTCGCATCGACGCGCACCGCCTGCGCGCCGACCTCACGCAGCGCGTCGAGGTACTCGCCGACCGCGTCGTCGAGCGACGCGGTCACGACGATCTTCGTCAAGGCGCGGGGTAGTGCGAGTCGTCGCCGTGCGGGACGAAGAGCGTGTGCTCCGGCATGAAGCGCAGCTTGATCGTCCCGACCTTCCCGTTACGATGCTTCGCGATGATGAACTCGGTCGCGTCCGGCTCCGGCGAGGTCTCTTTGTTGTAGTAGACGTCGCGGTAGAGGAACGTCACGATGTCGGCTTCCTGCTCGATCGCGCCCGAGTCGCGCAGGTCGGAGAGGAGCGGGCGCTTGTCCTGACGCGTCTCGACCGCGCGGTTGAGCTGCGCGAGCGCGATGATCGGGACCGAAAGGTCCTTCGCCGTCGCCTTGAGCGTCCGGCAGATGTCGGAGAGCTCCTCGTTGCGGTTGACCTGTTTGCCGGTCGCCGACGGGCGCACGAGCTGCAGGTAGTCGATGAACACGGCGCTCAGACCGTGCGCGCTCTTGAGGCGGCGCAGGCGCGAGCGGATCTCGGTGACGGTCGGCGCGCCGGTGTCGTCGAGATAGATCGGCAGCTCGTGCAGCACGCCCATCGCGTGGCCGATCTTCTCCCAGTCGCGGTCGGCGATCGCGCCGCGCCGCAGCTTCGAGGCGTCGAGTTTCGCTTCGGAGGAGAGCAGACGCTCGACGAGCTCCTGTTTCGTCATCTCGAGCGAGAAGACGGCGATCGGCTTCTTTTCGTCCTTCGCCGCGGCGACGGCCATGTTGAGCGCCATCGACGTCTTGCCCATCGCCGGTCGGGCGGCGAGGATCACGAGGTTGCCGGGCTGCCAGCCCGCCGTGTAGTCGTCGATGTCGCGGTAGCCGGAGGTGACCCCGGTGCGGTCGCCCTTTTGCTCGTGACGCCGCTCGAGCGACTGGAAGACGCCGAGCAGAAGCGACGGAACGGCCGCGAACGCCTGCTTGTCGCTGCGGTTGCCGACGTCGTAGACGATCTGCTCGGCGCGGTCGACCGCGCCGGTGACGTCCTCTTCCGATTCGTACCCGAGGCCCGTGATCTGCGTGCCGGCGTGGATCAGCCTGCGCAGGCTCGACTTCTCGCGGACGATGCGTGCGTAGTATTCGGCCGACGCCGCGGTCGGGACCGTATCCATCAGCGAGCTCAGGTACGCGAGACCGCCGACCTTGTCGAGCATCCCGCGGTTCTTGAGCTCCTCGGCGAGCGCGATCTTGTCGAGCGGCTCCCCACGCTCGTAGAGCGCGTACAACGCGAGGTAGATCGCCTCGTGCAGCGAGGCGTAGAAGTCCGACGGCTGGACGATCTCGCTGACCGCCGCCATCATCTCCTTGTCGACCAGGATCGAGCCGAGCAGCGCCATCTCCGCCTCGAGGTTGTTGGGCGGGATGCGGTCGACGGAGGAGACGATCGGAGCCAGGTTCACCGAGAGACTTTCGTGCGGCGCGGCCGCGTGACGGGCGGAGCGGGAACGGAGACGCCGAGCGCCGCGAGCGCTTCGAGCACCGTGGAGACGCCGACGATCTCAATGCCGTCGGGTTTCGCCTCGATCTCACGCACGTTCTCGCGCGGCATCAGAATTGCCCGCATCCCGGCCTGCCGTGCCGCGTAAAGCTTCTCGACCACGCCTCCGACGGCGCGCACGTTGCCGGCGAGTGACACTTCTCCCGTCACCGCGACGTCCTGCGGAAGCGGGACGCGCGCCAGCGCGCTGTAGAGCGCGAGGAAGAACGCGAGTCCGGCCGACGGACCGTCGATGTTTCCTCCGCCCACCACGTTCACGTGCAGATCGTGATCGGCCGGATCGATCCCGGCGACCGCGCGCACGACCGAGGTCGCGTTGAAAACCGCGTCGCGCGCCATCGAGCCGGCGGTGTCGTTGAAACGGACCGTCCCCTTGTGCGGCTCGCGCGCGCGAAACGCCGCCGCCTCGATCTCGATGATCGAACCGACGTACTGCAGCACGCCCAGACCGTGCGCCTTGCCGACCTCGCGCGCGCGGCGCGCGCGCGCCGGCGTGTGCGGGACGATGCGCCCGGCCTGCACGACCTCGAGCACGTCCTCCTCGCGGATCGTCGCGTGGCGCACCGATTGGCGCTCGAGCGCGTGCCCGTACGCGTCGGCGAGGATCTGCGCCGCCTTGCGGCCTTCGATCGTGTACGACGCGATCAGTTCGGGGACGCCGCGCGCGACCTTCGCGCCGAGCCGCTGCGCGGCTTCCACGACGATACGGCCGACCTGCGCCTGCGTGAGCGGCTCGAAATAGACCGCTGCACAGCGCGAGCGGATCGCGGCGTCGATCGCGTCGGGGTCGCGCGTCGTCGCCCCGATCAGCACGAAGTCGGCCGGCGCGCCGTCGCGGAAGAGCTTCTTCACGTACGCGGGGACGTTCGGATCGTGCTCGTCGTAATACGAGGACTCGAACGTCACGCGCTTGTCCTCGAGCACCTTGAGCAGACGCGTCTGCATCGCCGGATCCATCTCGCCGATCTCGTCGATGAACAGCACGCCGCCGTGCGCGCGCGAAACCAGACCGAGGCGCGGCTCGGGGACGCCGCCCTCGGCGAAGTCGCGCCGCGCGCCCTGATAGATCGGATCGTGCACGCTGCCGAGCAGCGGGTTCGTCGTCTCGCGATGATCCCAGCGCAGCGTCGTCCCCGCCGCCTCGACGAACGGCGCGCTCGCCGCGAACGGCGCGTGCGCACGGCTCTTCGCGCGTTCGAGCGCGAGGCGCGCGACCGTCGTCTTCCCGACGCCGGGCGGGCCGTAGAGGATCACGTGCTGCGGATACGGCGAGGCGAGCTTCGCCAAGAGCGCCTTGATCGCCGACTCCTGGCCGACGACTTGGTCGAGCGAGGTCGGGCGCAAGACGTCGAGCGCGGCGCGCGCGAGCCCGCGCGCATCGAGCGCTTCGAGATCGGCGAGTCGCTGCTGCGTCGCGGGCGTCTCGGGGCCGGTCTCCTCGCGCAGCGCCTCCAGGCGCAGCTCGCGCAGATACTCCTGATGGCGCGCGACCATCTTGGCGTTGATCTTCGCCTCGAGGCTCTCGCCGACGGTGCGCTGCGCGACCAGATCGGCGAGCCGGTCCTCGATCTCGTTGATGACCTTGCGGTATTGGGCCTTCTGCGGGCGCGCCTCGAGGGTCGGGTCCTCGAAGACGAGCCGCTGGAGCGCGAGCAGGCGATCGGGGATCGCCTGCGAGCGCATCTCCTTGAGCGTGCCGAGCTTGCCGGCGCGCATGACGACCTTTTCGGTCCCCAGCGCTTCGGCGAGGACGTCGTAGAGCGCCGCGATCTCGCGGCGGAGCTTCTCGTCCGCGCTCAGTCGCACTCGTGATTACTTCAGCGCGACGACCTGCACCGCGGACTTCGCGACGATGTTGTTGCCCAGACGGATCTCGACCGGGTACGTCCCCAGCGCCTTGATCCCGTCCTTCATCTCGATCTTGTGGCGATCGATCGTGACGCCGAGCTGCTCGAGGAGCGCGTCGGCGACCTGGGCGTTCGTGACCGTCCCGAAGAGGCGACCGTTGCCGCCCGCCTTCGCGGGGACGCGGATCGTCGTCTGCTCGAGCTGCGTCGCGACTTCCTGAGCGTTCGCGACCTCTTCGGCCTGCTTGCGCTTCTTGGCGTTCTGCTGCTGCTCGAGCTGCTTCATCGCCCCCGGCGTCGCGACGACGGCGAGGTTCTGGCGCAGGAGGTAGTTGTTGGCGTAGCCGTCTTTGACGTCGACGAGCTGGCCGCGCGTGCCGAGCGGCTTGACGTCGCTGGTGAGGATGACTTTCACGCGCGCGCTCCTATGCTGCCACGAAGGGGAGCAGGGCGATGACGCGGGCGCGCTTCACGGCGGTCGTCAGCGCGCGCTGGTGCGCGGCGCAATTGCCGGAGATGCGGCGCGGAAGGATCTTGCCGCGCTCGCTGATGTACTTGCGCAGCCGCGTCGTGTCTTTGTAGTCGAGCGCTTCGAGGCGGTCGGCGCAGAACGTGCAGACCTTGCGCTTCGGGCGGCGGTCCTTCTTTGCGGCCGCTCGCTTGCCTTTCGGTGGGGGCATGGTTCGAAGATTGCCTTTCGGTGATGTAGGTGGTTGCGGCCGGGGCAAGACCCCCGACCCTACACACGTGACGCTGGGCGCCACGTCCCACGGCGGCTCGATGTGGACGAGCCGGCGGGGAACCAAAAGAGTATACCGCGCCCGAGGTCCGGCGGCTAGGGGCGGGGCGCGCATTCTCAAAAGGGCTCGGGATGGCGATCAACGAGGCGGTCGTGTTGCTTGCCCTAGCAACCCTGCTCGGCGCCGGGATCGGCTTCCAGCGCGAGTGGACCCAGCGACCGGCCGGGCTGCGCACCCATGCGCTCGTCTCCCTGGGTTCGTGCGCCTTCGCCGAGTATTCGGCGCTCCTGCACGACACCCGGATCGCGGCCGGGGTCGTCACCGGGATCGGCTTTCTCGGCGCCGGGGCGATCATTCGGCGCGGGCTCGCCACCCACGGGCTCACGACCGCGGCGTCGGTGTGGACTGCCTCGGCGATCGGCCTGGGCCTTGGCCTCGGAGGGCTCGGCTGGCTCACGATCGCGGTCGCCCTCGTCGTCCTCACGATCGTCATGCTCGCGGTTCCGGACGCAGCGATCATGCGGCGTCTTCCTCGCCGCATGCAGATCACGATCCGCGTCCACATCGACGTCGAGCGGCTCTCGATCGAACGCGTGCGCGCCGAGCTTTCCCAGCTCGTCGAGCACGCGAGGTTCAACGACGAGATCTCGATCGGCGTCGCGGACGGGACACGTCAGGCGACGGTCGGCTTCATCATCCGAACCGACGTGCACGCCAACCTGCCGCGCATCTTCGAAGAGCTCAGCGCGGTCGCGGGCGTGCTGCGCGTGAGCGTCGCCGAAGAGTCGGGCCTACCGGGCTGAGCGGCCTGGGAGGCGCATCGATTTGCGCATGGCGGGATCGCGCAGGGACGCAGGGAGCATCGACAAGATGCTTCCCGCCTTCGCGGCGCCGCCGAGCACGTAGTTGGCGTGCGGCTTGCGGGCCGTGAGCGCGTGGCGGATCGCCTCGCTCACCACCTCGACCGGCATCCCCGAGCGCTCCTCGCGGTCGGTCCCTTCGAACAGCGCCTCGAGCTGCGGCCCGTAGTGGTCGAGCGTCTGCGGCGGAAGCAGTGCCAGCAGCGACTCCCGCGAGGCGCGCCCCTTCTCCCAGATCGGCGTCTTCACCGAACCCGGCTCGACGAGCGCGACGTCGATCCCGCTCGGCGCCAACTCGACGCGCATCGCGTCGGTGAGCGCGCGCAGCGCGAACTTCGAGGCGCTGTACGGACCGATGAACGGGACCGAGAGCCGTCCCGAGATCGAACCGACGAAGACGAGCCGTCCGCGCGTCGCGCGCAGGAGCGGCAGGAACGCCTGCGAGACCTCGATCGCGCCGAACACGTTGATCTCGAACTGCCGCCGCAGCTGGTCGACGGGCAGGAACTCCAGCGGTCCGGCGACCGCGACTCCGGCGTTGTTGACGAGGCCGCGCAGCGCGAAACCGCTCGCCGCGACGTGCTCCGCCGCAACGGCGATCTGCGCGCGATCGGTCACGTCGAGCCGCAGCGGCCGCAGGTTCGGATGAAGCGCCGCGAGCCGCGCCGCATCGGCGTCCGTACGTACGCCGGCGAAGACGACGAAGCCGTCCTTCGCCAGCGTCTCGGCCGCGGCCGCGCCGATCCCGGTCGACGCGCCCGTGACGACGATCGCCTCGCGCGGCGCGCTCCCGGCCGCGCTCACGTCGCCTCGGTCCGCGTGGCGGCACGCGCGGCGCGCGCGTCGCGGTTGAGCCGCTGCTGGATGCGCGCGTTCCCGAAGACCAGATCCGTGAAGCCGGGGAATGCGTTGATGAGGAAGACCGGCAGGCGGTAGTTGCCCGGCACGATGTGCTTGCGGCGCGGCTTCTCGATCGCGGCGACGATCGCGTCGGCGACGACCTCCGGCCCGGGCAGCTTGTCGCCCATCGCGGCGTTCATCGACGTGCGCACGAACCCTGGCTGGATCAGCGTCACGCCGATATTATAGCTCTTGACCTCGCGGCGAATCGTATCGTTCAGCCCGCGAAGCCCGAATTTCGATGCCGAGTAGATCCCCATCACCGCGGCTTCGCCGGCGACCGAGCCGATGTTGACGATCGAACCGCTGCGCTGCGCCTTCATCACGGGCAGGACGGCTTGGATCAGCCGCGCGGCGCCGAGCAGGTTGACGGCGAGCACCTGCTCGAGCTCGGTGTCGGTCGTCTCGGCGAGCGAGGGGCTCGAGCCGATCCCCGCGACGTTGGCCAGCACGTCGATGCGGCCGTACGTGACGAGCGCGGTCGCCGCCAGCCGATCGACGTCCTCACGACGCGTGATGTCGGTCGGGACGATCAGCGCGCGGTCGCCGAAGGGCGCCATCTCCTGCGCGATCGTCTCGAGGAGCGGATCTTGCGGGGCGGCAAGGACGACGCGCATCCCCTTCGCGAGGAAGGCCCGCACGGTTGCGGATCCGATACCACCGGAAGCTCCGGCGACGATGGCGACGCGGTCGCGAAAGGGCATGCGGCACCGGTTATCGATCGCTCCAAAGGTGCCCTCCGTCGCTCCCTGAGAGGATCGCCATGGACTACCAAAGCCGCTTTCGCGTCGCTCCCGGCAGTACGGTCGACTTGCGCCGGATCGACGCGGCGGACACCGCCGGGCAGAGCGAGAGCGACGCGCGTGACGAGATCCTCGCCAACGCCGAGAAGCTTCGCACGTTGCAGAATCAGCTGTACGCCGAGAACCGGCGGTCGCTGCTGATCGCGCTGCAGGCGATGGACGCCGGCGGAAAAGACGGGACGATCGGCCACGTCTTCGCGGCCCTGAACCCGCAAGGAGCCTACGTGCACGCGTTCAAGCAGCCGACGCGCGAGGAGGCGGCGCACGACTTCCTCTGGCGCGTCCACGCCGTGACGCCCGCGCGCGGTCAGGTCGGGATCTTCAACCGCTCGCACTACGAGGACGTGTTGATCGCGCGCGTCCACGAGCTCGTCCCCGAGGAAGTGTGGTCGAAGCGCTACGACCGCATCAACGAGTTCGAGAAGACGCTCGCTCAGAACGACACGCACATCCTCAAGTTCTACCTGCACATCACGCCCGACGAGCAACTGCGGCGCTTCAAGGCTCGGCTCGACGATCCGCACAAGCAGTGGAAGATCAGCGAGGACGACTACCTCGAGCGCGCCTATTGGGATGACTACATCGCCGCGTACGAGGACGCGCTTGCGCGCTGCAGCACCGAGCACGCGCCCTGGTACGTCATCCCGGCGAACCACAAGTGGTTCCGCAACTTTGCCGTCTCGCAGATCGTCGTCAAGACCCTCGAGGCGATGAAGACGACGTATCCGCCGCCGCGCGTCGACCTCGCCGACATCCGCCGCCGCTACCACGCCGCCAAAGAGGAATCGACGTTGTAGTTGATGTCAGTTGGGCCTAACGAACTGCTCCCGGGACCGCTCGTACGCCGGGCGGAACAGCGCCGTCGAGGAAGGCCCGCGGATCGAATCGTGCGCCATCACGCCGTGGATCTTCCGGCGTTGCATCCCGATGTTTCCCGGGTCATAGATCGGGAAGCAGAGCGCCTCGCGCATGTATTTCTCGAGCGGGTGACTGCGGTCGTAACTGTTCACGCCCATGATCCGCATGCACGTGGAAACGACGTCGACGCACATCTCGCCGCCGTAGATCTTCGACCAGGCACCCGGCACATGTCCCTCGCTGTCGTAGAGATCGAGATACTGTGCCGCCTTCCATGACAGATAGCGCGCCGCTTCGATCTTCATCGCGACGTCCGAGAGGAGGTAACCGACGTGCTGGTGCTGCACGATCGGCTGAGCACCGCCGCCCGTATGGCCCTTCGCCCACTCCAGCGTGTATTCGTATGCTGCGCGTGCGACGCCGACCGCCGCGATCGCGGCAACCGGTCCCGACCAGGTGAAGGCCTTGCTGATCACGAGGTCCCCGTTCCCGCGCGTTCCGGAGATCACGTTCTCCTGGGGCACGTGCACGTCTTCGAAGACGAGCGAGGCGTTGGAGCAAAGCCGGTGTCCCATCTTGTCGATGATTTTCTCGACCCGAAATCCCGGTGCGCCACGCTCCACCATGATCGCGCTCAGGCCTTCCTTCCCGCCCTTCTTCGTATCCGTGCGCACGATGCACACGTTGACGTTCGCACCTTGTTTGTCCCAGCCGGCCGCGTTGCACGGCCAATACTTGCGGCCGTTGAGCACGTACTCGCCGTTCCGGCGCTCCGCGACCAGGCCGATCCCGACCGGATGCGGCTGCGCTGCATCGAAGTTCGCGGTACCGCCGGGGCGTCCCGCAGCCTCGCTGACGACCCAGCCGGCGAGATACTCGCCCGTCGGATCGCTCGTAGCAGGCCTGATCCACCGCTCTTTCTCGGCCTCCGTCCCGAACCAGACCACGTTCATCAGACCGAGTCCGTTGACCAAGATGGTCGTGGCGAAACCCGGGTCCACGGCACAGATCTCCTCGGCGACGATCTGCAAGTCGAGATTACCGACGCTTCCCCCACCGTACTCTTGCGCACTCTCCATTCGAGTTCACGGTGCACGGTCACGAACGACGGACGGCGGATCGGCGCCGTGATGGAGATCATTGTACTACCTGCTTCGCGGAGCACAAGGCGTCGCGCGGCATTTGCCTGCTGGACTTGTGAAGAACCGCGTGGTTCAGCGAACGACCACGGTCACGGCGGCGGCGCGGCCCAGCTCCTCCGGACGGTCGGCGAGATGCGCTTGAGCGCCGGGCCACGCGAACGTCCCCGGGGTCACGCTGCGCACGAGATAGTGCAGCCGGTAGATCCCCGGCTCGAGCGCGTCGGCGTACGCTTCGACGCGCTCGGCCCGGATCTGCTGATCGCCGATCCGCCACGGCGCGCTCGGCGTCCGCAGCGCGGGTGAGGTCGTCGCGAACGTCGTGTCGACCGCTTCGAGCCCCGCCGGCAGCGGATCGGCGATCACGACGCGCGCGACGGGATGGTCGGTGACGATCTGCAGCTCGACGTCGAAGACGCGCGCGACCGGCAGCTCGAGCGCGGCGGCCGGCGCAGCAAGCCCCATCGTGCCGAGCGCCGACGCCGCGCTCGCCGGCCGCACGACGCGCGTCACGCGCAGGCCGGCGTACGCGCCCGCGGCGGGCGTTGCGATGCGATAGCGGTACGTCACCGCGTAGTGCAGCGTCCCGCTCCCGTCCTTCGCGAGCACCAGCTCGCTGCGCCCGGCTGGAAGATCGCGCATCGCCACGCTCGCCGAACGCGCCGGCGTGCGCGCTCCCGCGAAACGCTCGCGCGCGATCGTCTTGCCGGCCAGCGTCGCGGTCGCGGTGAACGCGGCGGGACGTTCCTGCGCCGCGAGGTCGACGAGCGCGCCGAGCGCCGCGGCCGTCTCGCAGGCACAGCCGAACGAACCGTTGCGGCGCAGGTCGAGCAGCGAGCGCGTGAGGCGGTCGAGCATCTCGCCGTCGCTACGGCGCACGATCACCAGGCGCAGCGCCTCCGCCTGCGCCACGACCGGCGCATCGCGCCAACGATAGCGCGCCGGCAGCGTCACCGCGGCGCCCTGCGCCGTCACCGAGAGATGGTCCTCGACGAGCTTCGCGAGCGACGCCGCGCGCGTCTCGTACCCGGGCGCGAGGCTCAGCAGGCGCGCCAAGCGGGCCTGGTCGGCGAACGCAAGCCGCGCGCGCTGCGCGTCGATCTCGCCGAGAAACGTCGTGCGGCGGTCGCCCGCGGCGCTCAGCGCATCGAGCGCCGCCAAGCGCAGCTCGGCCTTGCAGAGATCGCTCCCGCACCAGCGCTCGTGCGCGCTCGGGTCGGCGAGGATCTTCACCGCGTAGTCCCGTGCGCCGTCGAGCAACGCGTCGTCGATCGGCACCTGCGCCTCGCGTGCGCGAGCCAGCGCGGCGAGCGCCGGAAGCGAATCCCACGCCGACGATCCTTCTGCCCGCCAGTACGCGGCGAAGCCGCCGTCGGCGCGCCGC
>DATJHK010000006.1:0-111672 GCA_035493875.1 Candidatus Limnocylindria bacterium | reverse complement strand
GCCGCGGTCTGGCGGTAGTCGTCGTACGCGATCCGCTGCGCCTGGACGAACGCTTTGTAGAGCGCGCGCGCGATCCAGCGATCGCGCTCGTACACCTCGCGACGGAGCACGATCGTGTGCATGATCGGGAAGATCCCGGTCTTGCTGTAGTACGCCTTCTCCTCGGCGACGTAGTCGGGGAAGAGCCGCCGCACGCCCGGCGCGTTCGCGGTCGACGGCTGGCGCGGGCCGTGAAAGGCGTCGATCTCACCGCTCGCGAGCATCGCCGAGAGCGTTTGCGTCGGGCCGATCGGCTCGACGCGTATCGACGGCGGCAGCTCGATCTTCAGCTTCTCCGGACGGCCCGGCTCCTCTTCACCGCCGGTCACGTACGTCACGCTCTCGACCGGGACACCGTACTCGTCGGCGAGGATCCCGCGGATCCACACGTTCGCGGTGAGCTGGTACTCGGGGCACGCGAAGCGCTTGCCGATCAGATCCTTCGGCGCGCGGATCCCGCTGCGCTCGTTGACGTAGACGCAGTTGTGCCGGAAGAAGCGCGACGGGAAGACGGGGATCGCGACGAACGGATCGTCGGGCAAGAACTTCGAGACGCAGTACGACGAGAGCGACATCTCGGCGACGTCGAACTCGCGGTGACGCGCCATGCGGAAGAACGTCTCCTCGACCTCGAGGCTCTGGTAGACCAGGTCGATCCCTTCGGGCCGCACACGCTCGTCGGCGAGCGCGCGTGTCCGATCGTAGTCCCAGCAGGCCAGGCTCAGTCGCAGCTTCGGCATGCTCGCGCTAATTCCAGGGGCTCACGGTAACGTGGATCGCGCCGTCCTGCAGCTCGCCACCGACCAGGCGCAGCGCGTGATCGACCTGGTCGAGGCCGAAGACGTGCGTCGACATCGCTTCGAGGTCGACGGTGTGCCGCGCCATCAGGTCGAGCGCCATCTCGACGGCGCGGAAGCTGTGGCCACGCACCCCGCGCAGCGTGATCTGCTGGCGGATCACCGTGTCGATCGCGAACTGATCGATCGCCTTGCGCTTGTAGGCCGCGACGAGCAGCTTCCCGCGCTTGCGGATCAGGTTCAGCGCGCCGTTGACGACCTCGCTCGCGCCCCCGGAGGAGACGTCGATCACCAGGTCCGCCAGCTCCCCACCCGTGATGCGCTCGACGGCCTTCGCGAGCGGCTCCTGATCGACCGCGACGACGTGATCGGCGCCCAGCTCGAGCGCGACGGCGAGCCGATGCGCGTCGCGCGCGAGCCCCGTCGCGATCACCGTCTTCGCGCCGGCGGCCTTCGCCGCGACGACGCATGCGAGACCTTGCTGCCCCGGCCCCTCCACGACGACCGTCTGCCCCGGCCCGGCGGCGCCGTCGAGATAGGCCCACTGGAAGCCGTTGCCGAGCGGGAGCGCCATCGCCGCGAGCCGCGGCGGGACGCCGGCGGGAACCTTGTGCAGCACCGAACGCGGGTGGAGATACTGGAACTCGCTGTACCCGCCCCAGAGCGCAGGCCACACGTCGAGCCCCGTCGTCCCGTAGCGCAGCGAGCCGCCGCGCTTGCTGTCGGTCTGCAGGCACGAGCGGTACTCGCCGGCGCGGCAATCCGCGCAGTGACCGCACGGGAGATACTCTTCGAGCGCGACCACGTCGCCCTCGCGCACGCCCCAGCGCTCGCGCGCGTCCTCGCCGAGCTTCTCGATGATCCCGACGTTCTCGTGGCCGAGGATCCGCGCGCCGCGGCTGCCGTCGGCGTACGCGGGAACGTCGCTCCCGCAGATCCCCGCCGCGAGGACGCGCAGGAGTCCACCGTCGGAGGGGACCTCCGGGAGCGGGATCTCGCGCAGCTCCGTCTGCTTGGGCGCGACCTGCACCGCCGCGCGCGCGCGCGTCACCACTTGGCGCGCAGCTCCGCCGCGAACTCGTCGCGCCAGTCACGGTCGCGCGGGATCACGCGATCGTACGCGCGCACCTCGCGATACGCCTCGGGCGCGATCGCGCGCGGATCCTCGCCCGCCTCGACCGCCGCGGTCGCTTCGAGCAGCAGCTGGCGCGTCACGATGATCGCGCGGTCGGTCGTCCCGAGCCGCTCGCGCGAGCGGTCGGGGATCGTCCCCATCCCTTCCTGCAGCGCGAAGTCCTGGGTGTTGATCCCCTTGATCCCCGTGTACGTCTTCGTCTTCTGGACGGCACGATCGATGAAGTAGTCGTTCGCGAGGCTTGCCTTGAGGCGATAGGTACCGGGGACGAGATCGTCCTTACCGCGGCCGAACCGCTTCTCGTCGTCCCACGCGAACTGCTCGTCGATCGGCACGTCTTGGTCGTAGCCGTACATCATGTTGTAGACGAAGGTCTGCTCGTCGTCGATCGGGACCCAGATGTGGCCGTCGAGCTTGGGGACCTTCGCGCGCCCGCCGCCGACCCAGTCGGTGACGTTGCCGCGCAGTTGCTGCGCGGGCATGATGTAGTGATAGACACGCACGTAGAGGCCGTCCTCGCCGAGATCGCGCGTCGAGGCGTACCAGAACCCGTACGGCGTCTTCTCGACCTCGAGCTTCGGGTGCGTGTCGCGGTTGCGGATCCAGTTCGGATCGCCGATCCGCTCGTTGTGCGCGAACGAGGAGTGCGCGGTGTCGAGTCCGCCCTCGAGTCCCTGCAGATAGTTGCAGTGCTCGTAGGTCTTCGAGACGAAGCGGTGCGAGGCGGGGACGCGCAGCCACTCGTAGTCCGGGACGGGCGGCTTGCGCTCGGGAGGGCCGAGGTAGGCCCAGATCATCCCGCCGCCCTCCCACGTGGGGTAGGCTGCGATCGTCACCTTCGTCTTGAAGAGGCTGTCCGGCGGCTCCGAGGGCATGTCGACGCAGGCGCCGGTCACGTCGAACTTCCAGCCGTGGTAGACGCAGCGCAGCCCGCACTCCTCGTTGCGGCCGAAGAACATCGGCGCGCGGCGGTGCGGGCAGAACGCGTCGACCAGGCCGACGCTGCCGTCGGTCGCGCGGAACGCGACCAGATCCTCGCCCAGCAGGCGGACGCGGACCGGCGCGCCGTCGCGCTCCGGGAGCTCCTCGGAGAGGAGCGCGGGTTGCCAGTAGCGGCGGAACAGCTCACCCCCGGGCGTCCCGGGACCGACCCGCACGAGGCGCTCGTTCTCTTCTTGCTTCAGCATCGTCTCTCGAAACCGTCTAATTCGTTATACTGAATAACTCAGCGGACCTTCACGGCCCCCGCCAGGTAGCGGCGGACCCGCTCCGCGGTCAACTGCTCCTCGGGGTCGTACTCCGGAGCCGTCTCGAGCTGCTCGAGATCATTGAGGCCGGAGTGCTTGTAGATCCGGTTGGTGATCACGACGATCCGTGCCGGGCGCTCCGTGCTGGCGTTGAAGTGCTGGCTGATCGTGTTGGGCGGGATGTAGACGACGTCGCCCGCCTCCCAGTCGAAGCGCTTCTCCTCGTCCTGCGGCTTCCACACGTACTTCACGCCGCCGGGGAGGTCGAGATCGCAGTCGACGTGGATGTCGTAGCCGCGGCCCTCGACGACATAGAACGCCTGCTCCGCGAGCTGGCGATGCTTCCCCGAACGGCTGCCCGGCGGGATGATCTGCATGTACGCGTCGATCGTCTCGGCGCGCGTGTTCATCGACTCGTTGCAGATGTGCTTGAGCAGCCCGTGCGGTGAGTTCTCCCAGGGCAGCTCGTGCGCTTTGATGACCTTGCGGCGCGCCTTGTCGCGTTCGGGCTTCGCCGTCGCTTCGCCGAGCAGCTCTTGGTAGTACGTCCCCGTCGTCTCGCCCTGGAGCCACTTGTCGTACTCGGTCCAGGGATGCGCGTCGCGCTCAGCCATGGTGGTGGTGCTCTCCGTGCGCATGGTCGTGCTCGTGCTCGTGGTCGTACGGCTCCTCGCGCGGCGCGAAGCCGACGCCGTGCTCGTTCGCGGGCTCCGTGTGGCGCTTCTCGATCGTCTTCTGGAAGAGCATGTTCATGAAGACGTACATGGGCTTGGTCTTGAGGACGATCGCGCGCGCCGGCTTCTCGGGATTGCGGTTGAAGTGCTGATGGACGCAGTTGTTGTGCACCACCGCGACGTCGCCGGCTTCCCACTCGTAGCGGATCCCGTCGTGGACCTCGGCGCCCTCGCCGTCGAGGATGTAGAAGACCGCCTCGTTGACGTGGCCGTGCTTCTGCGAGCTCGCGCCGGGCGCGTATTCCTCGAGATGGATGTGGAGCGTCTGACCCAGACCGTCCTTCGGCTCGAGGAAGTGTTTGCTGAAGCTCTGCGGGCCGTCGACGAACGCGATGTCGCGCCCCTTGCGCACGCGCGGGAGCGAACGCAACCGCTTCAACTCCTCGGTCAGATTGTAGTGGCCGCTGACCTCCCGGACGAACTTGCGATCCTTCTGATCGTGGTAGTATTCGACGGGTTTGGGCTTCGGTGTGGTCTCCATGACCCTCCTCAAGACTTCGCCGGGGCGAGGTTGGCGATCAGCTCCTGCGCCGGGAACGGCCGGTCGATCACCTTGTAGCGAACCGCCGCGTCGATGACGGGCTGGATGTCGCGCGGCTCGACGCTCGTCCCCACCGTCGAGCGCACCATCCGGCGGACGGTCTGGGGGGCGAGGCGCGAGTACTCCGCCAGGAGCGCAACGGTCTGGGCGTGATGCGTGTCGGTGTAGGCCGACGCCTCGCGGAACGCGGCGACGAAGCGGCGCACGGTGTCCTCTTCGTGCGCGACGTAGTCGCGCGTCGTGAACCAGCCCGCGACGAGGAAGCGCTTCGCGATCGCGCTGAACGAGCGGCCTAGGAGCTTGGCGTTTCCGGAGTCGAGCGCTTCGGCGAGCGCCGGGGTCACCATCGTCGCGCCGTCGATCTTCTTCTGCCCGAGCGCCACCGCGACGGCGGAACTGGGGATCTCGATGAAGCGGACGCTCGAGGAATCACCGCCGTGCTGGTCGATCCAGGCCTGCGTCGCGACGGCCATGAGATCTTTGAGCGAGGACGCCGAGACCGTCTTGCCGTTGAAGTCGCGGCCCGACGCGAGCGCCGAGTCCTTCGCGACCACGAGCCCCGCGATCGGTGCCGACTCGAGGTAGAGCGACGCCGGCGCGACGATCACGAACGGGATCCCGCGCGCGTGCGCCGAGATCAGCGAGGTGAGGCTCGACTTGCCGATGTCGATCGCGCCGCCGGCAACCGCCGATGCGGTCGCGGAGCCGCTGCCCATGACGCTGAGCTGCACGTCGAGCCCGGCCTTCTTGAAGATCCCGCTCGACTGGCCGTAGAGGATCGGCGTGATGTCGTCGTCGGGCGCGGCGGCGAGCCGTACCGTCGTCGGGCCGGCCGCCCACGCGCGGCCGGGAAGCAGCGGCAACGCGAACGACGCCGCCGCGCCCGCGAGGGCCTGCGCTCTAGAGATGCGCATCGATCAGCTCCTGGGCGGAGAAGGTGCGGGCGAGCACGTTATAGCGCGCCGCGGTGTCGATCACGTGCTGCATCGCCGTCGGGTCGAAGCGTTCGCCGTAGGTGGCACGCCGCATCCGCGCGATCACCGCGGGCTCGACCTTGGAGTGGCGCGCGAAGATCTTCGCCGACTCGGCGTGATGGGCGTTCGCCCAGCGACCGGCCTGCGCGATCGCGTCGGCGAAGCGCTTCGCCGCCGAGGGGTTCTGCTGCAGCCACGCGGCGTTCGCGAACCAGCCGTTGATGATGAAGCGGTCGGCGATCGCGTCGTACGGACGGCCCAAGACGCGCGTTCCATCCTGCGCGAGCGTGAGTGCGGGCTCGGGGACGACGCCGGCGGCGACCGTCCCCCGGACGATCGCCGGGCCGATCTCGGCCGGCGTCATCTCGATGAAGTGTACCGTGCTCGCGTGGCCGCCGTGCTTGTCGATCCAGGCTTCGGCGCCGATCTGCGTGAGATCGCCGAGCGCGTTGACGGCGACGGTCTTCCCGTCGAGATCCTTGCCGCTCGCGATCGGCGCGCTTTTCGCGACGAGCAGGTTCGTCGTCGACGCCGCCGAGACGTACTCGCCGGCCGGCGCGACGAATTGGAACGGGACGCCCCGCACGTGCGCGTTCGACATCGAGACGAGGTTCTGCTCGCCGATGTCGAGCGCGCCGCCGGCGACCGCCGCCGCCTCCGCCGCGCCGTTGCGCACCGTCTGGATCTGCACGTCGAGATTGCGCTCTTTGAAATAGCCGAGCTCCGCGGCGTAGTAGACCTCCGCGGCGGTGTCGTTGCCGGTCGCGCCGACGCGGATCGTCGCGGGTGGATCGCCGGCTGCCGCGGCGGGGACGAGCGCCGTCGCGAGGCACGCGCAGGCGAGCGCGGCGGCGAACGCCGCGGCGCTGGTCGCTCGCGGCATCACCCGGGCAGCCCGAAGAGCGAGCGGAACTGGCGCACGACGTCGTTGTACGCGGCGGAGTCCGGCGCGTGCACGATCACGTACGGTTTGGCGGCGTTCCAAATCCGCGGGTTGTTGCGCACATCGGTCCGCGAGGAGATCTCGCCGCCGCCGTCCTGCGCGATGAACTGCTGCCCGTCGCGCGAGAGGAGCCAGTCGAGGAAGACGTGCGCCGCCGCGGGGTGCGGCGCGTTCTTCGCCAGGCCCACCGGGTTGAGCGTGACGAGCAGCGGCGAGGGGTTGGCGAACGCAAGCGCCTTTCCGGCGCGCTGCTCCGCGTCGGAAAGATACCCGTACGCGGTCGGCGTCGCATCGAACTCCCCCGACTCGAGCTGCACGACCGTCGCCGTGTGCCCGGACGTCTTCACCGGCGCGTTCGCGGCGATCTTCTCGACCGTCCCGTTCCCGTGCCCGTCGGCCTGCAGCGTCCCGATGTACCAGTTCAGCGCCCCGGTGTCCAGGCCGAACTTGCCTTTCCATTCCGGGCGCGCGAAGTCGGCGGTCGAGGTCGGCGGCCGCAGGTGATCGGCCTTGAGCCGGTCGGGGTTCCAGGCGACGACCGTCGTGTTCTGATAGAGGTTGACCCAGTAGCCGTTCGGGTCGATCGTCCCCTTGACGAAGTGGTTCGCGTCGGCGGGGTGATACTTGTCGAGCGCGCCTGCGAGGACGAGCTGGCTGAGCTGGAACTCGTCGCCCGAGATCACGTCGGCGTTGTACTTGCCGCCGTGCTGCTCGGTGATGACGCGCGCCGGCAGCTCGGAGCTCCCCGCGCGCAGCGTCTCGACGTGGATCCCCGGGTGGGTCGCCATGAAGCGCGCGGCGGTGACCTGCATGTCGCGCGTGTTCATCGTCGCGTACCAGACGACGGCGCCTTCGCGCTTTGCCGCGTCGGCGAGGTCGGGCGGCGATGCGGCGCCGGCACCGCTCGTCAGTCGCACGGCGAGCACCGCCGCGGCGGCCGCGACGGCGATGCCGAACCCGAACCGTGATTGCTTCATGGACGTTCTCCGCTGGTCGTGGTTGATGATCAGACGAGACTTTGCAGCGCGGGAGCAGGGGCGCCGGAGCCGATCAGCGGCTCCACGACGGCCCCGTCGCGCGTGCGCATGACGACGGCTTCGTTACCGTCGGGTTCGAGGTGGACGAGGTCGCCGAAGCGCAGCCCCGCCTTCTCGCGGTGGACGCGGACCTTCACGTCGGCGCCGTTGACGTCGATCGTGTAGTCCCAGCAGTCACCCTGGTAGATGCTGAAGCGGACCGTCCCCGCCCAGTGGTCCTCGTGGTGGCGCTTGCGGCTGAGCGTGAAGCTCTCCGGGCGCACGAAGACGCGGACCGACTCGCCGGCGCGCACGCCGGCGGCCGGCGGGATGCGGATCAGCCCCTGCGCGGTCTCGACGACGACGGCGGCGGTGTCGGCCTCCCGGACGCGCCCGTCGAGCGCGTTCGCGACGCCGATGAAGTTGGCGGTGAACTCGGCGCGCGGGCGGCGGTAGATCTCTTGCGGGACCCCGGTCTCGACGATCGCGCCCTGGTCCATCAGCATGATGAGATCGGAGATCGCCAGCGCCTCGCTCTGGTCGTGCGTGACGTAGACGGCGGTGATCCCCAGCTCTTGCTGGACGGCCCGGATCTCGGCCCGCATTCGCTCGCGCAGCTGCGCGTCCAGATTGCTGAGCGGCTCGTCGAGGAGCAGCACCTTGGGCTCGCGCACGAGGGCCCGGGCCAGCGCGACGCGCTGCTGCTGGCCGCCCGAGAGCGTCGTCGCCGGCCGCTTCGCGAGCTCGCCTAAGCCCACCATCTCGAGGGAGCGCGTCGCTCGCGCGAGCGCCTCGGCGCGGGGCGCGCGGTGCTCGCCGACGGTCAGCGGGAAGGCGACGTTCTCGACGACCGTCATGTGCGGCCAGATCGCGTAGGACTGGAAGACCATCCCGATCGGCCGCCGGTTGGCGGGGACGAAGATCCCGGCCTCGCCGTCGTAGACCACCGTCCCGTCGATCGTGATCCGGCCGGCGGTGGGCCGTTCCAGCCCCGCGATCATTCGCAGGGTGGTCGTCTTCCCGCAGCCGCTCGGGCCGAGCAGCGTGAACAGCTTTCCGGCCGGGATGTCGAAATCCAAACCCGTCACCGCGGTGCGGCGGAAATCTCTTCCCTCATAACGCTTGACCAGACCGCCAACTGAGATCACGGCCGCTCCTCCAGAGTCCGCGGGGTGCGCAGGTAATTTCCGGCGGCCGCTGGTAGTCCCTGTCAAATCACTATATCTGTTATAACGAATCCGGCGGGCGCCCGTCGGGTCGTCCCTGGAGGTCTGGCGATGGGCAACGCGTCCCATTACGATCCCACCAAGAAGCGGATGTTCGTCCGCGGCATCAGCGGCGAGTACAACCTCAAGCACGAGCTCGAGCGCCTGCGCAGCCTGCCGCGGGTCGTCAAGAGCACGCAGCTCGACTTCACCGCCGGACCGCAGGCTTTCTCGAAGCACTTCATCGAGCCCGAGGACGGCTACGGACAGACGCTGCACATCCACCTCGAGGAGTACGCGCCGGGCGGCAAGTCACAGCAGCACGGGCATGTGAACGAGGCGGTCTTCTACGTGCTCGACGGGCGCGGCTACGAGATCCACGACGGCGTGCGCTACGACTGGAAAGCCGGCGACATCGCAATCGTGCACAACAACTGCGTGCACCAGCACAACAATGCCGACGACCACAAGCCGGCGCGGGCGCTCGTCATCAAGACGAAGCCCATGTACATGTTCATGAACATGCTCTTCCAGAAGCGCGTCACCGAGCGGCCGACGACGCCGACGCCGACGCAGGGCGACTTCGTTCCGCGCGAGGACGTCGAGGTCAACCAGCCCTGGCACCACGAGCACGATCACGATCACGACCACCCGCACCACCACGCGCACGGCCACGCCCACGCGCACGGAGACTAGAGCGAAGCGACGATGCCGTTCCAAGAAGCGAACGCCTGGGCCGCCGGGAAACAGCAGGCCGCATTCTACGCCGAAGCGCTCAAGGACGCCGCGGAACGCCCGATCCGCGACGCCGCGCGCAAGAAGATCATCACCCCCGAGGAGATGCCGTGGGAGATGGCGCCTCAGGGGCTGATCAAGCACCTCGTCAACGACAAGATGAACGCCCGCGTCGAGACGGTCGACATCTACATGCAGATCATCCCGGCGGGGAGCCGTTCCGGGAAGCACCGGCAGCTCGCCGAGGAGTGCCTCTACGTCCTCGAAGGGCGCGGCTACGACATCCACGTCGACTGCGACGTCGAGATCACCGACACGTATCACTGGAAGCCGCAGGACACCGAGAAGCGCTTCGAGTGGGAGGCCGGCGACCTGATCTACATCCCGCCCAACACGATCAGCCAGCACTTCAACGCCGACCCGCACCGCCCGGCGCGACTCGTCAGCGCGACGAACCGCATCTACAAGTACAGCGGGCTCAACGACCTCCAGCAGATCGAGAACGCCCCCGAGTACGACCCCGCGATCGAGCTGAACGAAGAGACGATCCTACGATTCCTGGGGGCCGCGGTCTAAACCGCGGCCCTTACCCTTTCGCAGCGCACGTGCGCTTCTGACGGCTGCATACCTTGCAAGCTGCCGGGTCGTGCCTCGGATGCTCGCACCGTTCGCACACGTTTTTCGGCCGCGTCAGGCCGGGCATGTTCTCGACCTCGGCGACGAGCTCGCGGACGCGTTCGTCGAAACTCCCCGGCTTACGATGACCCACCGTCATCGGGAGCACCTCCGCTCTGCTCGTACCCGGGGAGAGGCGCCTGTGCCCCCTGCGCAGCCGGATGCACGACGGCACCCGGCGGCAGCTGCTCCGAAAGCAGCGCCTCGAAGAGCTCCGCGCTTCTGACGGCCTGGCCGCGCGCGTGATTGTTGAAGAACGCCAGCACCTCGCGAACCTCTTGGTTGGCAGCCATGTCGACGATCCGCCGCACCCAGGGCGCGAGCTCTTCCGGACGGTACTCGTAGTCGTAGCGCGTCACGTTGTCGCCTTTCCACCACTGCTGATAGTTGCGGCCGTGAAAACGAACGTAGGCCAGGTTCGAGGTGACGTCGCTGCCGGGCCTCGGCAACGATGCGAACTGCGGCTCGTCGACGTTGACAAGCGCGATCCGCAGATCGCGCAGCAGCTCCAGCGTCTCGTTCGTCTGCCACTCGCGATGCCGGAATTCCGCCGCGAGCTCGATGTCGGGAAGCGCACTGCGCAGCAGCGCGAGATGATCCCGCGCCGCCTCGGTGGGACGGAACGAGTTCGGGAACTGCATGAGCGCCGCCGCGAAACGCTCCGCGACGACCAGCGGATCGAGAGCGCGACGGAAGGCATCGAGATCCCCACGGAGCGTGTGGGCCTCCGCGCGCACGTGGGTCGCCGAGCCCGGCAGCTTTGCCGTGAATCGAAAGGTGTGCGGCGTCCTGCGCGCCATCGATGCGAACGTCGAGGCGGGCAGGATGCGGTAGTAGGTCGCGTCGATCTCGACGATCGCGAAACGCTGCGCGTAGAGCTCGAGCATCTCCGCGGCCTTCGTCGCCGGCGGATAGACGCGGCCGACCCAGTCGCGGTAGCTGAAGCCGCACGTACCAACGGTTACCGTCGAGGTCCGCGGCCCGGAACGCGCTGCCGGCATCGAGATGCCTTCGTCCGCAGCACGGGGACGTCCCGGCGCCCTCCCGCGAGGCCTGCCGGCCGGTTGACGTGCCGGAAACGATATTATAATATCCCCGGGCGGGCGGCACTTTTCTTTCGCCACGCCGTCCGATACGGGGGAATCGTTTGCGCGAACCGGCGAGGCTCTGGGACCCGGTCCCGGCCGAGACGCTCTCGGACCGCATCACCGGCCGCATTCGCGCGGCGCTCTTCGCGCGCGAGATCAAGCCGGGCGACTACCTCGGGAGCGAAGCGGCGCTGGCCGAGCGGTTCGGGGTCAGCCGGATGGCGGCGCGCGACGCGTTGCGCAGCCTCGAGGCGCTGGGGATCGTCGAGATCCGCGTCGGCGCGAAGGGCGGGGCCTGGGTCGCCTCCGGCAACCCGCAACGCTTCGCCGACGCGCTCGCGATCCAACTCGAGCTGATCGGCGTCTCGATCGAGGAGATATTCGACGCGCAGATCGCGATCGAGGTGATGGCGGTCGACCTCGCCGCGCGCCGCGCGACCGCCGAGGACCATGCGCGGCTCGAAGCGCTCCTCGCCGAGCTGAGCGCGAAGCACGACGATCCCGCCGCCTTCACGGACCTCGCGATGCGCTTTCACGAAGGCGTCGTCGAGGCGTCGCACAACCGCGCGCTGACCGCGCAGTTCAAGGGGCTGCGCTTCCTGCTCGAGCCGCTCTACGCGCGCAAGGCCGCCAGCGCCGACATCCCCGCGCGCGCGATCGCCGCGCACCGCGCCGTCCTCGACGCGATCGAGCGCGGCGACCACGAGGAAGCGCGCCGGCTCGTCTACGCCCGTCTGGTTCACATCCGCGACGGACAAGTCGCCGACCCGATCCCGCCCAGAGATTGAGAGGAACCCGCTCGTGAGTGTCATCGAACGCATCCCCACCGTCAGCGCGAAGACGCCGCCGAACGATACGCTGATCAAGAACGCGTGGTACGTCGCCGCCTGGAGCAACGAGCTCACGCAGAGCCTGCTCGCGCGCCGCATCGTCGACGAGCCGCTGGTGATGTACCGCACCGCCGCGGGCCAGGCGGTCGCGTTCGCCGACCGCTGCCCGCACCGCCGCTATCCGCTTTCGAAAGGGCGTCTGATCGGCGATCGGTTGGAGTGCGGCTACCACGGCTTCACCTTCGACCCGAGCGGAACGTGCGTCGCGGTCCCTGGGCAGAGCCGCGTCCCGGGCTCGGCCAACGTGCGCAGCTACCCCCTCGTCGAGAAGCAAGGCGCGGTCTGGGTCTGGCCGGGCGATCCCGCGCTCGCCGACGCGTCGCGCATCCCCGAGCATCCGTGGGTCACGGACTGGTGGAGCATTACCGGCCGCGCATACCTCAAGGGCCGCGCGATGCTGCTGATCGACAACCTGATGGACCTCTCGCACGAGACGTATCTGCACGGCAACAACATCGGCTCGCGCGAGGTCGCGGAGACGCCGATCGAGGCCGAGTCCGACGGTTCCGTCGTGCGCGTCACGCGCCGCATGCTCGGCGTCGAGTGCCCGCCGCTCTACCAACAGACGACCGGGCTGCAAACCCCGATCGACCGCTCGCAGGAGATCGCCTTCTACGCGCCCTGCCTGTACGTGCTGAGCATTCGCGTCGCCGCCGCCGGCGACACCGGCCCGGGCTACCGCTCGAAGGTGCTCTACGCGATCACCCCTGAGACTGCGCGCACGACGCACGACTTCTGGGCGATCTGCAACGCCGCGCGCGACCGCGACGACCACAGCGTCGATCAGATGATGATCGACAAGCACAACGGCGTCGTGAAGGAAGACCTCGACGCGCTCGAGGCGCTCGAGGCGTTCATCGTCACCGAAGAGGACGGTGCGCCCGAGGTCAGCCTGGGGATCGACCGCGGCGGCCTGCTTGCGCGGCGCGTGATGGCGGACCTGGCCCGCGCCGAGCTCGGCTAACGATGCCGCGCCCGAGCGGCGTGCGCGGAAGCATCAACCCGCGCGCGAACCTCCCCGACGAGTTCGTCTACGACGCGTGGTACGTCGCGGCGTGGGGCGAGGAGATCACGCGCACGCCGATGCGCCGCGTGATCCTCGACGAACCGATCGCCTTCTACCGCAGGGGCGACGGGACGCCGGCCGCGCTCGCCGACCGCTGCGTCCACCGCGCGTTCCCGCTCTCGGCGAGCGGGAAGCTCGAAGGCGATCAGATCGTCTGCGGCTACCACGGCTTCAAGTTCCAGCCCGACGGCGCGTGCACGTGGGTTCCCGGGCAGGCGTCGGTGCCGCGCAGCGCGCGCGTGCGCGCGTATCCGCTGGTCGAGAGCGGGCCGTTCGTGTGGATCTGGATGGGCGAGCCCGACGCGGCCAATCCCGCCGCGATCCCCGACCACCACTGGGCTTACGACCCCGAGTGGCGGAGCATGAAGGACATGGCGACGGTCAAGGCGCGCTACGCGCTCGTCGTCGACAACCTGCTCGACCTCTCGCACGAGGCGTTCATCCACGCCGCGACGATCGGCAGCTCCGACGTCGCGGAGACCCCGATCACGACGCAGGTCGACGGCACGATCGTGCGCTGCTGGCGGCACATGGAGAACGTCCCGGTGCCGCCGTCGTATCAGCGCACGACCGGGATCACGACGACGATCGACCGCTGGCAGGACATCGAGTACGCGGTCCCCGCGTTCTACACGCTGCACGTGCGCGTCGCGCCGGCCGGCGCGGGCGACGATCAGGCGTACTACAGCAAGGTCATGTACGCGCTCACGCCCGAGACGGCGCGCAGCACGCACGATTTCTGGGTGATCAGCCGCCGGAGCGGCGCCGAGCAGCCGGCGTGGATGACGGCGGCCGGGATCAAGGGACAGAACACCGTGCTCGGTGAGGACATCGCCGCGCTCGAACTGCTCGAACGAAGCTTGCCGGCGGACGGGCACTGGCAAGAGCTGAGCATCAACAACGACCGCGGCGGCTTGCAGTGGCGCCGCGTCTTCCGCGAGCTTTTGTCGGCACAGAAAGAAGTGCTCGCGTGACCCCAGGGCAAGAAGAGCCGTTCGCGGCCTTCAGTACAGGGCTGGGACGCGCGCCGACGTGCTCGCGAGCGACGTGACGATGAAATCGCGGAACGTCGTCGTCTGCTTGGGCAGATAGCGCCCGCGCAGCCACGATAATCCGAACGTGCGCGAACAGACCGGGGCACGCACGTGCAGGTCGACCGTCGGATCGTCGCCCAGGTGCGCGCTCAGCGGGACCAGCGAGACGCCGAAACCCGCGCCGACCAAGCCCCGCAGCGTCGCGACCTCCTCACCCTCGAAGGCGATTCGCGGCTGGAAGCCGGCGCTGCGGCACAGCTCGTCGACGATCTGGCGAAGACCGTATCCCGGCTTGAGCGCGACTACCGGCTCGTTCGCGATCTCGGTCAGATCGATCTCGGTGCGCGCGGCGAGCCGATGTCCGCGTGGGACGAGGACGACCAGCTCCTCCTCCCAGAGCGGCTGCCATTCGATCGCGGCGTCGGCGAAGCGCGGCGAAGAAAGGCACAGATCGATCTCGCCGGCGACGAGCCGTTGCCCGAGCAGCGGCCCCGGGCCTTGCAGCAGGCGGAACTCGACGTCGGGCTCGCGCTCGCGGTACCGGCGAATCGCGTCGGGGACGACGTGCAGCCCGAGGGTCGCGAGGAAGCCGAGCGCGACCGGACGGGTTCGCCGTTCGCGCGCCAAGTCGCGCAGCTCGCGCCGCGCATCCTCCAGTTCGGCGAAGATCCGGTCGACGCGCGTGAGGAGCGTGCGCCCGGCCTCGGTGATTCGGATCCCGCGCCCGTCGCGCTCGAACAACGGGATCCCGTACAGCTCCTCGAGACGCGCAATGCAGCGGCTCAACGCCGGCTGCGAGATCCCCAGCGACTCGGCGGCCCGCCCAAAATGCTCTTCGCGCGCCGCGGCCGCGAAATAGCGCAGCTGGTCGATCTCCATGCGCACCGTTCCCCCGCGGCGCGACGGCCGCGGAGAACAAAATTTCCGCGGCGCGCGACGACCTCCTCGCTAGCCCTCGACGGTGCTTCGCGAACCGATCGCGGGATGCGAGAGGAGCGTGAGGGTCAGGAGCGCGCAGATCAGGACCGGCAGCGCGAGCAGGATCATCGCGAGCGAGGTCTGTCCGCCCTGCTGCTTCACCAAGCCAACGAAATAGGGGCCCGCGAACCCGCCGAGATTCCCGATCATCGCGACGGCCGGGAAGCCGACCGTTGCCGCGCGGCCGGTCAGATAGCGCGCCGGGAGCGACCAGAACGTCGGCGTGATCGGGCTGACCAGAATCATCGCGAACGCGAGACCGAGGCCCACCGCGAGATCGGAGCGCAGCAGACCGCCGAGGCTGAGGGTCACGAACCCGATTAGCGCGCAGGCCGCGACGTGCCATACGCGCTCCTTCGTTGCATCGGAGTGACGCGACCAGACGACCATCCAGAGCGCGGAGAGCAAGTAAATGAACGACACGATCCACCCGACGGTCGTCGTCGCCAGACCGAAACCCTTGAGCGTCAACGGCATCCAAAAGCCCATGCCGAACAGCCCGACCCCCGGCCCGAAGAAGTAAATGCATCCCAGCAGCACGACGATAGGCGAGCGCCAGACCTGCGAGAACCCTTTCAGTCCCGCTGACTCGATGCGCTTCGACTCGAGGCTGAGCGCGTTCCCGAGCCAGGTCTTCTCCTCGCGCGAGAGCCAGCGTACGTCCTCCGGCTTTTCCGGCAGCACGAACCACGTGATCACGCCGAGAACGACGTTGGGAATCCCGCTGGCGAGGAACAGCCACTGCCAACCCGCCAGCCCCAAGCCGCTCAAGCCCAGCAGGTGCGCCGCGAGCGGGGCGCCGACGACCTGCGCGAACGGGATCGAGAGCAGGAACATCGCGACGATCTTCCCACGCTGCGCCGCCGGGTACCACCGCGCGAAATAGAGCAGCACCGCGGGCAGCACGCCGGCCTCCGCCAGACCCAGCAGGAAGCGCAGCGTGAGAAACACGCCGATGCTGTGCGTGAGCCCCATCAGCGTCGAGAGGATCCCCCACGAGAGGACCATCGCAGTGATCCACTGCCGCGTCCCGATCTTGCGCAAGATGAGGCTGCTGGGAATCTGGAACGCGACATAACCCAGGAAGAAGATCCCCGACGCCAGGCCGTAGAGCGCGGGCGTGAGCCCGAGCGATGCATTCATCTGGATCGCCGCGAACGCGATGTTGACCCGGTCGAAAAACGCGAAGAAGTAGATCAGCCCCAGGAATGGCACGAGCCGCACCGTCGCCTTGCGCAGCGTGTTCGCGTCGCTTTCGGAGATCGTCATCGATTCGGCCGTCATGGATGTCCTTTCGTTTCCGTCGACGCGTCAGGCGCCGATGACGTTGAGCAACGCGTGGCGGCGTTCGACGCGCACGGCGTGCAGCGCGCGCTCGAGCGCGGGAGCCAGCTCCTCGCGCTCGCTGACGCGCTCGCCGTAGCCGTCGGAGGCTTGGGCGTACTGCTCGAACTTCGGACTCGGCGCGAGCGAAGCGAGCGGTACCGTCGCACGGCGCGCGGCGTGCGTGTCGGGATACAGACCCCGCGTCGACATCTGCACCGCCTCCCAGCGCGCGTTGTTGAACACGATCGTGAGGACCGGCAGGCCGTGCATCGCCGCAGCCTGGTGGCATGCCGCCGGGTTGGCGAACAGGTACGACCCGTCGCCGACGGTAACGATGACGACGCGATCCGGCGCCGCCTGCTGCGCACCCAGCGCGGCCGGGACACCCCAGCCGAGTCCCCCGGCCGGCGGGTTGTGGAAAAACGTCCCCGCCTCTTCGAACGTCATCAGGTCGACGACCGTCGAGTATTCGTTGACGAGCAACGCCCCTTCGGGACGCAAACGGTCCAAGCAGTGCGTCAAGAAGGTCTTGGTGATCGGTCCGCCGCGCGCGAGATCGGCCGCGATCCGCTGTGAGACGGCATCACGCGCCGCCGCGTGGTGCGGTGCGAAGCGCGCGCTCCGCTGCGCGCCGCCGCTCGCCGCGCCGGCCGCTTCGAGCGCGCGTTCGAGTTCCGTCAGCAGCGGCGCAACGCGCGTGGTCACGACGAGGTCGGCCGGAAAGCTGCGCATCGGATAGCGTGCGAAGAGCGGATCGGTTCCGGCTTGCGCCACGAACGCGCCGGACTTCGGTCCGCCCGTGCGCGGGAGCCACGGGACGTCGCACTCCAGGAACAGGATCGCGTCGGCGTGCGGCAACAGCGTCTCGATCGCGTTGCCCAGATGCAGCGGGTGCGTGGTTGGGAAGTTGACGTAGCGCGGGTTGCGTCCGGCGTGCGCGATGCCGAAGCGCTCGCACAGACGCGTCAGGAGCGGCACGGTCGCCGGATCGGCGCCCGAGGCCGACGTGACGATCAGCGGGAACTCCGCGTTCGCGAGCGCCTCGGCGATCCGCGCCACGTCGTCGGGCGCGGGATGCGGCGGCTGCGGAGCCGACGGCGGGCTCGTACGCATCGTGAATCCGTCGAGACGCTGCGCGAGCACCTCGCGCGGCAGCGTGAGATAGACCGGCCCGGTTGGCTCGCTGCGCATGATCGCGTCGGCGCGGTCGACGACCTGCTCGACGTTCGCACCGTCGCGCAGCTCGTAGTCCCACTTGACCAGCTCGCGCGCCATCCCGCCCTGGTCGAACAGCTCCTGCGCCCAGTGGATGTCGCCCGAGCGGCAACCGAAGCGGCCTTCCTCGAAGAGTGGGGTGCGTCCGGCAGTAAAGAGCATCGGCGTCTGCGAGCGGGCTGCGTTCATCAGCGCGCACAAGCCGTTCGCGGCGCCGACGCTCACGTGCAGCATCACGGCTTGCGGTCGGCGTGAGACCATGTAGTAGCCGTGTGCCATCCCGACCGCGAGATTCTCGTGAACGGCGACGATGGGAACGGGAAACTCCAGGCCCGACTCGTTCAGGCGCGCGAACGCCTCGACGAGCGAAACCGAATCCGTTCCGGCGTTGACGTAGAGGTAGTCGATCCCGCGGCTCTTCAGCAGCGCCAGATACGCTTCGGCGACCGTCTCGATCGCGAGCGTGGACGTGGGGGTAGACGTAGACATCGCGGTCATCACAGTTGCGACACCAGTTTCGTAGTTAAGTAGCCTTCGAGCCCTTCGATCCCGCCCTCGCTGCCATGGCCGCTCTCCTTGACCCCGCCGAAGGGCACCTCGGGGTATCCCAGACGCGAGCCGTTGATCCCGACCATCCCGACGTCGAGCCGGTCGCCGATCGCCGTGGCGGTCTTCAAGGATTCGGTGTACGCGTACGCCGCCAAGCCGTACGGAAGGCGATTCGCCTGCGCGATGACCTCATCCAGATCGGTGAAGCGCGAGGTGACGATCACGGGTCCGAACGGCTCCTCGTTCATGATCCGCGCGCTCGCGGGGACGTCGGCCAAGACCGTGGGGCGGTAGAAGAATCCGCTGCTCCCGATCCGCTCGCCGCCGGTGACCAGCGTCGCGCCGTGCGCGACCGCGTCGCTGGTGAAGCGCTCCATCGCTTCGAGCCGGCGCGGGTTCGCCAGCGGTCCCATCTTCACGGCCGGATCGAGCCCGTCGCCGACGCGGATCGCCTTCGCCGCCGCGGCGAACCGCTCGACGAACGCGTCATGGATCCGCGCGTGCAGGTAGAACCGCGTCGGCGCGATGCAGATCTGCCCCGCGTTGCGGAACTTCGCCGCGATGCTCGCGAGCACCGCGAGGTCGAGATTCGCATCGCCGAAGACGATCACGGGCGCATGACCGCCCAACTCCATCGTCGTGCGCTTCATCCCGTCCGCGGCGAGACGCGCGAGCTGCTTACCGACCGCGATCGAGCCGGTGAACGAGATCTTGCGAATCACCTCTGAGGCGATGAGGCGCCGCGAGATCTCGGCCGGCTCGCCGAAGACGACGTTGAGCACGCCCTTGGGGAGCCCCGCGTCGTCGAATGCGCGCACCAACGCGAGCGTCGTCCCCGGCGTCTCCTCGGCCGGCTTGATCACGACCGAACAGCCGGTCGCGAGCG
This sequence comes from Candidatus Limnocylindria bacterium, assembly GCA_035493875.1. GTDB lineage: Bacteria > Vulcanimicrobiota > Vulcanimicrobiia > Vulcanimicrobiales > Vulcanimicrobiaceae > Vulcanimicrobium. The sequence continues at coordinate 92,599 of DATJHK010000006.1, read as the reverse complement.
CTGCGCTCAGCTTGCGCGCGGGGATCGTCGCGGGAAAGTTCCACGGCGAGAACGCCGCCACGGGGCCGACCGGCTCGCGCAGCACGAGCATCCGTTGTCCGGCGACGCGAGGCGGCACGACGCGGCCGTACGTGCGGCATCCCTCTTCCGCGAACCAGTCGAAAATCTCGGCGGCGCCGAGGATCTCCTGATACGAGTCGGTGTACGGCTTCCCTTGCTCGAGGGTCTGAACCGTGGCGATCTCCGCGGCCCGCTCGCGTAGGAGCACGGCGGCGCGCTTGACGACCTGCGCGCGCTCGAACGCCGGCGTCGTGCGCCAGACCTCGAAACCGCGCTGCGCCGCAGCCAGCGCGTCATCGAGGTCGGTGCTCGACGCATTGGGAAGCCGCGCCAGAACCTCCCCGGTCGCCGGGTTGACGACCTCCCGCGACGTCCGTCCCGTCGCGTCGAGCCACTCCCCGCCGATGAACAGCCGCGGCTCGGGATACGTGCGTTCCGTCAGCATGACAACTCTCCCGCGAGCCCTCAGAACGGTAGGAAACCCTGCAGATACAGCGCGTTGAACTTGTCGTGCGCGACGTAACAGCCGGGGCAGGTCGCCGAGCCGGCCGGGAGCGTCGTCCCCGGATTCACGTCGGCATGCAGCGCGGTGAGCGAGAGGCGCAAGCTCGGCGAGAGCCAGCGGTCGAGCGCGACCGCCGTCTGCGTGTAGCCGTTGACGGCGGAGAAGAACGGATAGAGCGGCGGCCCGGAATTCTCCGAATGGCCGTTCGTGCTGTTGAAGCCGTTGCGGTTCCACAGGACGTCGAGCCAGGTGTTGTGCGCCTCCGGCCGAGCGTCACCGTAGCGCGCCGTCACCGCGAGCGCTTGTGCTTGCTGCCACGGCCGACGAGTCGTCGGATCGTCCCCGAATCGCGTCAGTCCCTCGACCACCAGGTCGAGATGCTGTGCCGCATGCCACGAGAGATCGAGCGCGCCGACGGTCAGCGGATAGTTCGCGACGACGTACGCGCCGCACGCGCCGTTGGCCGACGGCGGACAAGGCGTCGTCAGCGGCAGGACGCCGCTGCCCGTCGTGTAGTTCGGGACGCCGCCGTACAGCGCGGTCGAGCCGTACGCGGACGGGGCGGCCGACGCGTCCCACACGGTCTCCTGGAAGATCCCCAGGTCCGTGACGTAGTTCGCACCGACGTCAAGGCGGCGATTGACGTGGTAGTCGACGTGGCCGAACAGCGACTGTCCGTAGCCGCGAATATCGCCGGGATTCGTGTAGTTTCCCGACCAACCGGCGAACGCCGTGAACGTCGGCTTGTTGACGCCGACCTCGAGGCCTTGGAACCAGTCGGCGAAGGCCAGCGACGCCGCGAGCGGGCGTCCGCTCTCGAGGAAGCGCCCCGCTTTGGCGAACCAGCCGGACCGAGGATCGTCGTAGCCGACGTAGGCCTGCTTGAGGCGCACGGTCGAGTTGTTGTAGTAGCCGCTCCCGCTGTATTGCCCCGGCGCCGCGGTGTTGACGTTGATGAACGGCGGCAGCGACGAGGAACCTTGGCCGCCGGCAAGCGTCGAGTAGTTGCCGTCGTTGAAGTTCGTCTGCTGCATCTCGATGGCGTAGTCGAGGTGATCGGGCATCACGCCGGCGAAGGTGAAGTCGAATTGCTCCATCCCGCTGCCGTGACCGTTGTCGCCGGGATGCAGGAAGTTCTTCTGCGGACTCGGGCCGAAATAGTTGTTGTTCGTCAGCAGGACGTTGTTGATCGGCGCGCCCGAGGCGTTGGTGGTCGGGATCGGGCCGTGGTTTGCGCCGTGCGCGTCGACGTTCTCGTCGTAGACCCCCGGCTTGAGGTAGACGAAGCCGTGGATCTGGTGCGCCTTGGCGTTGGTCGCCATGTTGTCGACCTGCGCTTTGACGGCTTCAACCGCGGTCGCGTCTTCGTCGCCCTGGAATGCCTGAGTCGCCGTCTGCATCGCGCTCAGATCCGCCGCGGAATACGTCGGCGCCGTCTTCGGATCGGAGAGACGCGCTTTGACGAACGCAGCCGCGCGCGCCGTCATCGATGCCGCCTCGGCGCGCGTGAGCGTACGCTTTCCGTCGAGCGATCCCGGATCGTATCCCGGGATCTGCCGGTCATCGATCAGCTTCGCGAGCGCCGCGTAGCCCGCACTCCCCGGATCGACGGTATCGAACGGGCTCGCCGTAGCCGCGTCCGCGAGGGCGGGGACCGCGAGCAGCGAGCACAGCGCCAATGAGCCGACGATCCGCCTACGAGAGGCGGAGGAGCCTCGCGACATGGTGTTCCTCCGTGGATGATTGCGTAGCAAGGCCGACCTCCGGGCACGCCCGCGCTCCAGACAGCCTGCGATCACCGTGGTCGGCAAAAGTTTCTCGCCGAACCATACACTTGAGATCGAGATATTCTGCATTGGGACAGTAGCACACCGCACGATAAAGTCAACGGGAACGCGCGACACGGACGCGAGGGAAATCGCGATTCGCAGCACGCGTGAGCGCCCGACATGCAGCGGGCGCATGAAGGTATGCGTCCGCGGCATCAATCCGCGAGCTTCGCAGGCGTCTACGCGTCGACCGTCGGGGCCGGCGGATGCAGCCGACGCATCCCGATCAGACCGTCGAGCACCGCTTCGTCGGCGGCGAGCGTGGCACTCGAGGACGCATGGACGACGCGCCCGCGCTCCATCACGATCGCCTGACTCGTCATCTCCAGCGCGAACTTCGCGTGCTGCTCGACCAGGACGATCGTCGTGCCCTCGTCGGTGATCAGCCGGCGGATGCAGCGCGCGACCTCGGCGACGACGACCGGCGCGAGCCCTTCCAACGGTTCGTCGAGCAGGAGCAGCGATGGGTTCGTCGTGAGCGCGCGGCCGATCGCGAGCATCTGCTGTTCGCCGCCGGAAAGCTGGTTGCCGAAGTTCTTCGCGCGCTCGCGCAGCCGCGGAAACAGCTCATAGACGCGGCTGCGCGTCCAGCGCCCGGGACGCGCAGCGATGCGCAGGTGTTCGTCGACCGTCAACGAGCGAAAGACATCGCGCCCCTCGGGGACCCATCCCAGCCCCGCGGCGACGCGGCCGCGTACGGATCCTGCGCGAGGATTCCGGAGGTCGCCGAGTTGACGATGAGCAGCGGCGTGTGCGCCTGCGCGGAGATCCCCTCGACCGCGATCGTGTTCGGCGTGAAGACCAGGCCCGCGAGCAGGTCGACGTGATCCTGCACGATCAGCTCTTGCGCCATCCGTTTGGCGATGTCCGGCGCGACGCCGGTGTCGTCGCGCCGGACGATCTCGATCTTCCGCCCGTCGATCGTGTCGCCGTGCAGCTTCGTCCACGCCGCGATCGCACCGTCGAGCTCGGGGCCGGCCGTCGCGCCCGCGCCGGAGTACGAGAACACGATCCCGACCTTGATCGGCGGCTGCGCCGCGAGCGTGGGGGTGGTTCCCATGCTCAGCGCGGCTGCGGCCGCGAGCGAGAGGCTCAGCATGCGTCGGTTCATCGGTGCTCCCGTGTCGCGCCGGCGATCCCCATCGCGGCTTCGAATGCGTGGCGGATCTGCGCGGGTTGTCCCGCCTGGAAGATATAGCCGTTCAATCCCGTGCCGGAACGCGTGCGCAATTCCTCGAGCGTCAGCCCCTCGACGAGCATCTCGCGCGAGACGACGGGGAGCGGGATGCAGACGTTGGCGGCGGGATCGCGCACGATCGCCTTCGGATCCTCACCGCGCGCGATCGCCTCCATGTCCTCGAAGAAGCGCTTGCGGATCATCGTGATCCCGCGATCGCTCGCGCCGAGATGCTCCTGCGTGCGGTCGGCGATCTCGCCCTGCCCGAGCCAGGCGACGAAGTCCTGGTTCATCACGTGACTGGTGATCCAGCGGCCCGTGAGCGGGTCGGTGATCGGCCCGAACCAGACCGGGATCCGCTCCTGCACGTACGGCTCGCGCTCTTTGGGGACGCGCGAGAAATGCCAAGTGACGCTCAACGTGCGCTCGTCGTCGATCGGCACCCGCCACTCGAAGTGATCGCCGGTGAAGAGCGCGTTCGGCCAGAGGCAGACGCGTCCGACGGTCCAGAGCGCGTCCGACTCGTCGGTGTCCTCCAGGATGCGGCGATAGACGAAGCCGTGCTCGAACTCGTCGAACGCAACGCGCACGTGTTTGGCCGCGTACGGTCCCGGCTCACCGCGCAGCCGCACGCTCCAGTTGCGGTGCATCCACTCGAAGTGAACCGGGTCGATCGAGTTCTCCTGACACTGAAACCAGTTGCAGGGGATCTCGGAGATCACGATCTGCTTGAACCCGTGCTCCCAGGTGAACGGCTCATAGGTCGGCACGAGCGGGACGGGCTGCGGGCCGAGATACGCCCAGAGCAGCCCCGACTTCGCCTCGACGGGATAGGCTTTGATCGTGATCTTCTCTTTGAACCGCGACTCGGGATGCGCGAGGTCGTCGTACGGCTGTTCCAGACACGTCCCGCCTTCGTCGTAGAGCCAGCCGTGGTAGTTACAGCGCAGGCCGCACCGCTCGACGAAGCCGTACGAGAGGTCGGCACGCCGGTGCGGACACCGGCGGTCGACCAGACCGTACGTCCCGCCGAGATCCTTGTAGAGGACCAGATCCTCGCCGAGCAGGCGCACCGGTTTGATCGCGGTCTCGTCGAACTCGCTGACCGCGGCGATCGGCATCCAGTAGCGTCGCAGCAGGTCGCCCATCGGCGTCCCCGCTCCGACCTGCGTGACTTGCCGGTTCTTCGCTTCACTCAGCACGATCGTTCGCCCTCATCGCGGGTCAGTGCGCCGCGACCGGATTCGGCAGATTGAACAGCGTGCGCGCGTTGCCGCCGAGGATCGCGGCTTTCTCGTCCGGGGTCAAGAAGTCGAACGCCGAGATGTACGGCACGATGTCATCGAACGTCCGTCCCGTCTCGGGATTGATCGCGGATCCGACGCCGGGGCATTCCGCGCCGAATAGGCAGCGGTCGGCGCCGACGGTGTCGATCAGCAGCTTGATCGCGGCCGATGTGTAGAGCACGGTGTCGTAATAGAGCTTGCGCATCCCGTCGATGAAGCGCTCCTTGCGGCGCATCGACCCGGATTGGAAACGGCCGACCTGGTAGGGGATCGCGCCGCCGCCGTGCGAGACCATGATCTTGAGGTTCGGAAAGTCGCGGAAGACCTCGGAATTCACCAGACCGTACACCGCGATCGACTCCTCATTGATGAAGTGCAGCGTGTACGGCGTGCGCTCCGAGCGCGAGCCGGTGCAGTGGATGTGGGCCGGAACGTCCAGCTCGCACAGCTTCTCGTAGAGCGGATACCAGTAGCGGTCGCCGAGCGGCGGCGGCTCGACGCCGCTGTTCTCGTATGGGTCCGGGTTGAGCAGACAGCCCTTGAAGCCCAGCTCCTTCACGCAGCGCTCCAGCTCGCCGAACGTCTTCTCGATCGGCTCGCCGGCGACTTGCGGCAGCCCCGCGATCCCGACGAACGTGTCGGGGAAGAGTTGCGTCTGGCGGTGGATGATCGTGTTCACCTCTTCGGTGAACCAGTGCACGAGCTTGCCGGGCTTCTCGCTCTGCATCATCTGGAACGGCCGCGGCGAGATCAGCTGCATGTCGATACCGTTGGCCTTCATCGACTCGAGATGGCCGACGGGCGCGATCTCGCGCGCGTGCACCGCCTCGATCAGCTGGTCGTCGCTGATCGAGAGCGCGCCGCGGCCGTGCGCGCCGCGGTGCGAGAGCAAGAGCGCCTTGTACGCCCAGAGTTCCGCCGGCGCGCTCGTATGCGCGTGTGCGTCGATGACCATCAGATGATCGCTCCTATCAAGTTGGGAAAAGTCGCGATGGGGTGAGGCGGCCTCAGCGCCAGTAGGCGAACGCCATCCCGTGGCCGGTTCCGGCTTCGGTGCGATAGCACGGGACGTAATCGACGACGTGCATCTTGCGGCCATGATCGTTCATGATCGCCACGGTCGGATACCAGTTCTTGATCTCGCAGGTGTTGCCGTTGAAGTACGGCTCCGGAACGGCGGCGAGCGCCGCCTCGTCGGCGTTCTCCATCGCGCGGATCACCTTGCCGTCGAGTTCCTCGTCGACGGTGAAATGGCTGAGGCCCCCCGATGAGACGACGGCGACGCGCAGATCGCCGGGGAGCGCGTCGATCGCCTTCTTCACCGCGTGGCCGAGCTGCAGGCAGCGCGCCGCGCGCGGGATGTTCGGCGCGACGCCGACGTTGAGAAAGATCGGGACCGACGGCGGCGGCGCATCCTCCATCAGACGACGGTAGACGAAACCGAAGGCGTGCGGGATCCCCTCGCTGCGCGCGCCGTCCTGGCGCGGCATCCGTTTGGAGAGCGCGACGTCGAACGACTGCTCCGCGAGCGAGGCCGCGATCGCGAGCGCGACGTCCGGCGCGCCCGGGTAGACGGCGCCCTCGTGCGGAACGTGCCCGGGCTCGGCGACGCGAATCCCCTCAGGCATCCGCGCGAGCACCTCGGGCGTGCTCGGAACGTTCTCGATCCGCGCGCCGGCGAAGACGGTGAACGCGGGCGTCAGCTCGGCCTGGAACAGCTCTTCCTGGTCGTTGCCGAAGATGATCGCGACGTCGGCCCGGCAGTCGCGGAAGCGGCGCGCCATCTCGTCGAGCGCATGCTGGCAGGCCGCGTGGCGGCGCGCCTTCTCGGCGTCGCTCATCTCGTCGGCGAAGCCGGGCTCACGCGTCGCGAGCAGCGAGCCGTAGTCCAGCACGTTGCCGCGGTAGTGATGGCGCGAGCTCTTGCGGTCGTCGCCCGCGCGGAGCATCCACAGCTCGGGCGGCGTCGAGAGCAGCGGTCCGTGCGAGAGCGCGAACGCTCCGACGATCTCAGCCATGGTTCTTCCCTCCTGGTACGGCGTCTCGCTCACCGGCGTGGTACGCCCGAATCGTCGAGAGCCGCGCGTGCAGCAGATCGCGCGCCTTGACCGGATCGCGGGCCTCGAGCGCGTCGAGCAGCGCGCGATCGCCGCTCAGGACGCGCTGGACCGTGCGCGCGCAGGTCGTCGGCGCGTAGACCGGTTCGAGCACCAGCCGGAGCGCGCGGAACTGCGCGCTGAGCGCGCGGTTGTGCGACGCCTCGACGACAGCTTCGTGAAAGCGCAGCGCCGCTTCGGTGAAGGCGGGGAAGTCCTCGCGCCGCGCGGCCAGCTCCGCCAGCAGCGCCTCGAGCCGCAGGTGGTCCTCCGCCGTCGCGTTGCGGGCGGCGAGATCCGCGGCCATCACCTCGATCGCGATCTGCGCGTCGATGATCTCCTCGGGGAGGACGCCGATCAGCTTGAGCTGGATCGCCAGCGCGTCGGCGAACCGGTTCGGGTTCCCCTCCGCGATCCACGCGCCGCCCTTGGCCCCCATGCGGATCTCGACGATCCCCGCCGCCTGCAGGCTTTGCAGCGCGTCGCGCACGGCGATCCGACTCACGCCGAAGCGCTGCGCGAGGGCCGCCTCGCTCCCGACGAAGTCGCCGGCCTTGAGATGTCCCGCGAAGAGCGCTTCGCGCACCTGACCGATGATGCGGGCGGAGAGCGACGCGGTTCGGATCGGCTCCCAGAGCGGTTCAGGCAATCGAATTCACCACAGCGACGTCATGACGCAGGAAACTTCTTCTCTTGATGTCGGCATATATATTATACTTAATTGCCGATCGTCAAGCGTGCCGGCGCCCCCGCCTCCGGCTCGGATCCGCTTCCCGCAGCGCGGCGCGCCCAGCCTGCCGCGACTCTTTACCTCCGTGTGGGAGACCGATGCGCGGAGCAGCGTTGTACGCGCGCGAGACGCGGGGTATCGTCGGCCGAACCGACATGTCGCACACCGATTCCCACGTTCATCGTCTCGCGCGTCTGGACGCCTGCGCGGTTTCCGATGCGCTCGACGCGCTCGGTTTGCCCGGCACCGTGACCGGTTTGCTCCAGCGTTCCTCGCAGCGCCGCATCGCCGGCCGGGTGTGCACGCTCAAGCTCGTCGACGCGGAGCACGCGCCGCCGCGCGAGGGCCCGCCGCGCCACCTCGGCGCGGACGCGATCGAGTCGGCGCAGGCCGGCGAGATCATCGTCGTCGAGCAGCGCACGGGGATCGACGCCGGATCGTGGGGCGGGATCCTCTCGCTCGGTGCGAGCCTGCGCGGGATCGCCGGCGTGATCGCCGACGGACCGGTGCGCGACATCGACGAGGCCCGGCAGTACGACTTGCCGGTCTACGCGCGCGGGCTGACGGCGCGCACCGCGCGCGGCCGCGTCGTCGAGGCGGGGACGAACGTCCCGGTGCGCATCGGCGAGGTCGACGTCGCGGCCGGCGACTACGCGATCGCCGACAACAGCGCGGTCGTCTTCATCGCCGCCGCGGAGATCGAACGCGTGCTCGCGATCGCGGAGCGGATCGCGCGGCGCGAGGCGGCGATGGCGGCGTCGCTGCGCGAGGGGCGCACGATCGGCACGGTGATGGGCGCCGACTACGAGCACATGCTGACCGATCGCGCCGCCCTCGAGGCGATACCGGCGAACGGCACCGCCGCCGTCCTCGACGAGAACGTCGCGCGCGCCGCGAAGCTCGACACCGCGACGATCAGCGACGCGCTCGACCGGTTCGGGATCGGAGGCCAGTGCTATGGGATCAAGCCGCGCGATCCGGGCTTCCGCCTCACCGGCCGCGCCTACACGCTGCTCTACGGTCCCGCCGCGACGCCGCCCGGGACGGTCGGCGACTACATCGACGACGTCCCGTCGGGGAGCGTCATCGTCCTCGACAACGACGGCCGCGACGATGCGACCGTGTGGGGCGACATCCTGACGGAGATCGCGCACCGCCGCGATCTCGCCGGGACGGTGATCGACGGGATCTGCCGCGACGTCGCGCTCGCGCTCGAGCTGCGGTATCCGATCTACAGCCGCGAGCGCTGGATGCGCACCGGAAAGGACCGCGTCCAGGTCGAGGCGACGAACGTCCCCGTCACGATCGGCCGCGCGCGCGTCGCGCCGGGGGACATCCTGCGCGGCGACGCCGACGGCGTCGTCGTCATCCCGCGCGCGCACGAGGAGCAGGTCCTCGCCGCCGCCGAGGAGATCGCGGCCGTCGAGGACCGCATCCGCGCCGCGGCGCGCGGCGGGATGCGCCTGGACGAAGCGCGCAAACAGCACGGCTATCACGGGCTGCAGACGCGCGCGCGCGAAAGCTAGGCACCCGATCGACGCGCGCGCGCGGCGTGCTCGATCGCGAAGGCTCGGAACGCGCGCTCCGCGGCGGAGAGATACCGGCCTTCGAGCCACGCGATCCCGATCGTGCGGCGCGCGACGGGCTCGGTGATCCGCAACGACGCGAGCCCCGCGGTCGAGCCGCCGGCCGGGACGATCCCGACGCCGAAACCCGCAGCGACGAACCCCCGAACGCTGCTCGACTCGTCGCCTTCGAACCCGATCTCCGGCGCGAAGCCCGCGCCGCGGCAGAGCTCCTCGGTCAGCTCCCGCAGCGCGTGCCCGGGTTTGAACGTGACGAACCGCTCGCCGGCCAGCTCGCGCAGCCGCACCGATGCGCGCCGAGCGAGGCGGTGCCGGCGCGCGACGATCAGCAGCATCTCTTGGTCGAAGAGCGGCTGCCACGCGACGCGCGGCGGCGGCGGCGCGGAGGTGATGCACAGGTCGATCTCACCGGCCTCGAGCTGCCGCACGAGCCCCGCGCGGTTGCTCTGGCTGAAGACGAACTGCACCTGCGGGTGCTGCGCGGCGAAGCGCTTCACCAGACGCGGCACCAGCTCGGCGCCGAGGGAGCGCAGGAAGCCGAGCGCGATCGCACCGCGCTCGGCACCGGCGAGGTCGGCGAGCTCACGCCGCCCCTCATGCAGCTCGCCGAGCGCACGCTCGACGCGGCGCAGGAACGCCGCGCCGTAGCGCGTGAGCCGCACCGTCCGTCCGACGCGCTCGAAGAGCGGGACCGCGAGCTCGTCCTCGAGCCGCGCGAGCGCGCGGCTCAGCGCGGGCTGCGTCATCGACAGCTCCTCGGCGGCGCGCGTCACGTGCTCCAGCCGCGCGATCGCGCGGAAGTACTCGAGCTGCTGCAGGTCCATCCTCATGACTTCGCGATCATGATCGGTTGACCGTTTCGGCATTGGACGGCATCGAAGCGGCTGCGGTAGGCTCCAGGCATGGTCAACCGCACCGTCACCGGTCTCACGCACTACGACGTCCAGCAGCGGCGGCGCGCCCAGATCGTCGAAGAGGGCCGTGCGCAGCAGCGCTACCTGGTCCGCAAGGACGACGTCGAGCTGCATCCGACCGCGCGCGGGATCCGCACCGGCGTCTACGTCGGGACCGACGGCGACCGCCCCTCGCGGATCATCGACGCGCTCGTCCACGAAGTCGATCCCGGCGTCGTCTCGACCGTCCACCGCCACTCGTGGGACGCCGTGATGGTGATCCTCGAGGGCAGCGGCTGGACCGAGGTCAACGGCGTGCGGTACGACTACCGGCCGTGGGACACGATCTATCTTCCCGCCTGGGCCTGGCACCGTCAGGGGAACGACGGCCCGACGACCGCGCGGTACGTGACGTTCGGCTGCGAGCCGACGATGGCGGTGATCGGCGCGGCGATCGTCGAGGATGCCGGAACGACGCCGTACGCGCAGCTTCCGCCGCCGCCGACCTCGAGCGCCGGCGGCCCCGGCGCCGATCCGTACGCGCGCCGGCTACGCCGACTCGCGAACTACCAGCACGAGTACCAGCAAGGACGCATCTTCGTCGACTACGACGATCTCACGCTGCTCGTCAACCCGAAGGGGACGCGCAGCACGTTCCTGCTCGACGACTATCTGGGCAACAAGACCTCGGGACTGACGCTCGCGATGTTCCAGATGGCGCCGGGCAAATGGCAGAAGAAACACCGTCACGGCGGCGAGGCGTGGCTCTTCGTCGTCGAGGGGCGCGGGCACAGCGAGATCGATGGACAGCGCATCCCCTGGCAGGCCGGCGATCTGGTCGTCGTCGACCACTGGGCCTGGCACCAGCACTTCAACAGCGATCCGCACGCGACCGCGCGGATGATCCGCGTCCACAACTTCGCCGGGATCTACGACGCGATGCGCGTCGTGCTCGACCCGCTGCAGCTGCACGAAGAGGAGCCGAACTCCGAACCGGACGTGAGCGACGTCGTGTGGCCGCCGGACCGGCGCCCGGCGTGACGGCGACGAACGGCGCCGCCGTGCTCCCGCAGGGGATCGCACGCGTCGACGTCCTGCCCGGGCCGCACACGCACGACGGCGAGAGCGACTGGGACCGCATCGTCCTTCCCGACGGCGTCAAGGATCGCCTCAAGAACCAGGCGATCCTCACGCTGCTCCATCGCGAGCAATTGCGCGCGCTCGGCCTTGGACCACAAGGGCTGATCGTCTTCGCCGGACCGCCCGGGACGGGGAAGACGACGCTCGCGCGCGGCCTCGCCTTCGAGGTCGCGCACGAGTTGGCGCAGGAGCGCGGCACGACGACCTTCATCGAGCTCGACCCGCACGCGCTTCCCAGCGAGATGCTCGGCGAGAGCCAGCGCGCGGTGACGCGTTTGCTCACCAAGACGATCCCGGAGTACGCGCAGCGCCGCGCGACGACGATCGTGCTGATCGACGAGGTCGAGGCGTTCGCGGTCCGGCGCTCGGCCGCATCGTTCGAGACGAATCCGGTCGACCTGCACCGCGCGACGGACGCGGTGCTGATGGGGCTCGATCAGATCGCCGCGCGCTGCCCGGGGACGCTCTTCATCGCGACGACGAACTTCATCGCGGCGATCGACGAGGCGATGCTCTCGCGCGCCGATCTGATCCTTCCCTTCCACCTCGCGACCGCCGAGGTCGCCGCGCAGATCTTGGGCCGCTCGCTGCGCGCGCTCGCCGCGGCCTGGCCCGGGCTGCGCGCGATGGCGACGGACGGCGCCGAGATCGCCCGCCTCGCGCATGCGCTCGCGGGTTGGGACGGTCGGCGTGTGACGAAGCTGCCGCTGGTCGCGCTGGCACGGCGCGGCGAGACGGTCCACGACCCGAACCGGCTGACGTTCGACGACCTCTGGGCAGCCTGCGAGGAGCTGCGCCCCGAACGCTTCACCGACCGCGCGGCGCGAGCACGCACGGAGATCCTCGCATGAGGCGCGGCGCGCTGCTCGCGGGCGCCGCCGCGTTCGCCGCGGCGAGCACGCTGCGCGCGCGTGCCGCCGAGGGGACCGTGCGCATCGGCGTCGTCGCGAGCGACGTCTCCGCCGAGCCGTACTACGCCGACGCGAACGGTTTCTACGCGCGGGCCGGGCTGCAGGCGCAGATCGAAGCGCTCGCGGGCGGCGGCGCGATCATCGACGCGGTCGCCTCCGGCTCGCTCGACGTCGGCTTTGCCAACCTCACCTCGGCGGCGGCGGCGCGGCAGCGCGCGATCCCGATCGCGCTCCTCGCACCCGCGACGGTCTACACCAGCAAGGCGCCGATCACGGTGCTCGTCAAAGCGCGCGGCTCACCGCTGCGCAGCGGCGCCGACCTGCGCGGCAAGACCCTCGCCGTCTCGACGCTGCGCGGCGAACTGCAGGTCGCGGCATCGCTCTGGATCGACAAGACCGGCGGCGACGCAAGAAGCGTGCATTTCGTCGAGCTGCCGTTCGCGTCGATGGCGCCGGCGCTGGCCGGCGGACGCGTCGACGCCGCGATGATCACCGAGCCGGCGATGACGATCCAGAAAGACCGCATCGAGCTGCTCGCCGACGCCTACGACGCGATCGCCGACGAGTTCTTGATCGGCGGCTGGGTCGCCGCCTCCGCGTGGGCGAAGAGCGACGCCGCGCGGCGCTTCGGCGGCGCGATGGCCGAGACGGCGCGCTGGGCGAACGCGCATCGCGCGCAGACCGCGCAGATCCTCGCCGCGCGCATCAAGCTCGATCCGGCGGTCGCGCGCGCGATGGTCCGCGCGACCTACGGCGAGCGGCTCACCCCGCAGACGATCCAGCCCGTGCTCGACGCCGCCGCGAAGTACGGCTCGCTGCGATCCCCGATGCAGGCCGCCGAGCTGATCGCCTAGCGTGCATCGTCATCGTTCCAGGGCTCGAAGAAACCCGCGAATGAGAGATCGAACATCCCCGCGATCTCGCCGAGCGCATCTGCCCGCATGCCCGCCGTGTCGTCGACGAACAGCAGGTCGTGATCGCGGTCCTGAAAGAGGGTGCTTTCCAGGCGCACGAGCTCGCTCTTCTCGCGTTCACTGGCCGAAGGCTCGCCGTCGTGTTCGCGTTGCCGGAACCAGCTCTCGGCTCGTTCTAGGATAGCGTCGAGTGCGAGCGCCTCGGCCAACGACTCCGCCTGATAGCCGATGCGCGTGCGGAGTTTGCGTCCGACGTCCTGCACGACCTGTGCCAAGCGCTCCAGGAAGAGCGCATCGTACTTTTCCCGAAACATCGCCGGCAGCGTGGCGGTGTCGACGAGATCCTGGATCACCGAACCGTCCCCGCCGCCGAGATATTGCGCCTTACGACGCAGCTCGTCGCCGAGCACTTCGACGCCCGCCCAGACCGCTTCGCGCACACGCAGTGGAAGCTCGCTCGACGCCAGCAAGGGTGCACTCTCAGCCTGGCGGTCGATGACGACACGGTCCGCGACCTGTGCGAGCATCGCGCGCGGCGTGAGCACCTCCAACACCGCGTTGAGCCGTCGAAAACCGAGAGCCGAGGGGAAAAAGCGCTCTTCATCCCGGCCGTCCGGCGGAGCAACGCGTTGCAGAAGGTGTCGTTCCAGCAGCGGCGCCAGCATCACGCGCAGATGTTCGAGGGTCGGGCGAGTGCCGTAACGACGTTCGTACTCGTCTGCAATCGCAGGCAGCGAGAGCGCTTCATCGTACGATCCGATCAACGCGATGAGCATCTGCTCGATGGGCTTGAGCGCCAAATCGTCGGCGCCGCGCTCGTGCGGATACGCCTCGTATGCGATGGCCGCGGGAAGGTCGCCCAGCAAGACGACGCTCCGTCGACGCCCCCGACCGGCATCGGTCAAGGTGAGCAGTCCGTTGCGTCGCACGAGCAGATCCCGTGCCCGCAGCGCCGCGCGCACGACCCGACGAAAGTCCTCGATACGCTCCGGACGCCGTACGCCCTCGCCGAACGCGGCGACCAGGGCCTCGGCGCTTTCATAGCGGCTCTGGCCGTCCGACACGAACACGAGTGCAGCGTCGAGGAGATCACGATCGTAGACGGCGGTCTTCGGGCCGGGTTTCGTCGCCGCCGGACGGACCATGACGGCGCCGCGCGTGCCGGCGATCGAGGGCGGGGATACCGTTACTTCGCTCATCGCATCGCTCTTTCGAGATCACCCGTGCGGCGCAAAGGTCCCTCACCCTTGTCCGCATGATATCATGCCGGAAGCGGCGTCTACGGAACGCCGAAGATCGATTTGAAGGCGCGCACGTCGGCGGTGTAGCTGACGGGGTCCGGGGCGCTGATCGCGATGCGCATGCGGTCGTTCCAGATCGCGGGATCGTTGTGCACGTCCTTGCGGCCGGAGACGCGGCCAAGCGTGCCGACGATCCACGCCTGCGTCTCGCGTGAGACGAGCCAGCGCGCGAAGGCGCGCGCCGCGGCGGGGTGCGGCGCGCCCTGTGCGATCGCGATCGCGTTGATCTCGGCGACCGTCGGCGCGGCGTTGACGAACGCGAGCGGCTGACCGGCGCGCCGCGCGCGCTGCGCGTCGTACGCGAAGGCGTTGACCGCCGCGGTGTACTCGCCCGCGGCGGTCAGGTTCGAGGCGAGCTGATGGCTTGCGACGAGATGCGGTTGGTTGGCGGCGAGCGCGCGCATGAGACGGTCGGCTGCGTCGTCGCCGAGCGCGCGCCGCATCGCGCCGTACCATTCGTACGAACCGGCGTAGAGCGCGAACTGACCGCGCCACGCAGGTCGTGTGAAGTCTTCCCACGAGGTGGGGACGGGAAGCTTCGCGGCCCGCAGTTTCGCCGGGTTGTAGACGATCGTGTCGGTGTTGAGCAGCACGCTCGTCCAATAGCCGTCGGGGTCGAACGTCCCCGGCACGAACGCACCGGGCTTCGCCGGCGCGCCGCGCGTCAGGAGACCTGCGCTGCGGAGCTCGGCGATCTGCAGCGTCGGCGTGATGACGGCGTCGACCTCGCTGTGCCCCCCGCGCTGCTCGAGGAGGACGCGCGCCGGGAGCTGATCGCTCTCGAGCCGCAGGGCCTGCACCACGATCCCGGTCTCCTGCTGGAAGCGCCGCGCCAGCGCGTTGAGCTGCTCGACCGAGATCGAGCTGTAGACGACGACCGTTCCTTCGGTGCGCGGGCGCGCAGCGTTGCCGCCGGGCGCGGCGCCGCAGCAGACCAGCGCGAGCGCGAACGTGAGCAGAGCTCGTCGACCTCGTGCGAACGACACGGCACACACCTCCGTGAGCCGGCGCCGCGTTCCCACCCCCCAAGAGGGACCCGCGGCACCGCCCTCGGAAATTCGATACAATGAATAGTCCGCAGGCTCCTTCGGACGCGCGCGCCGCGGCGACGGCGCGGCTCGCGAGCGCGAGCGGCGTCCCGGTCGTCCTCGCGCGTCCGGCGCTTCCCGGAACGTACGCATGCGTCGTGCTGCTGCACGAGCGATACGGCCTGGTCGAGCATACCGAGCACTTCGCCGCGACGCTCGCCGCCGACGGTCTGGTCGTCCTCGCGCCGAATCTCTTTTACGGCAGCGGCGACCCCGACACGGTGCGGCGCGGCGAGGCGAAAGTGGAGCCCCGCGATCCGGCGGTGCTCGCGGCGCTGCGCGAGGTGACCGCGCTGTTCGGCGGGATCGCGGGCGCCGACGCGACGCGCCTCGCGATGGTCGGCGTCTGCCAAACCGGCCGCTATCCGTTCGTGTACGGCGCCGCGCACCCGCTGCGCGCGCGCGTGACGATCTACGGCGCGGCGCAAGATCGCGAGTGGGCGGTGAACGAGCGCTTTCCGCAAGGGCTCGACGCGCTGATCGCCGCCTCGGACGCGCCGGTTCTGGGCCTTTTCGGCGAAAAGGATCACGCGATCTCGGTCGATCACGTGCGGCGGCTGCGCGACGCGCTCGAGCGCCACGATCGCTCCTACCGCGTCACGGTCTACGCCGGCGCGCCGCACGGCTGGCTCAACGAGACGATGCCCGGGCGCTATCGCCCCGCGATCGCGGCGCGCGCGCTCGCCGAGCTGCGCGAGTTTCTCGCGGAAGCGTTGGCGCCCGAGCCCGTCGCGCCCGCCGTGCGGTGGCGATTCACGTGCGAGAAGGCGAGCGACTACGACTTCTCCCGCAACGAGCGCCTCGGATGACGGCGCGCTGGAATCCCGATCCGCGCCTGACGAGCACGCGCACCGGCGTCGTGCTCTTCGACGTGCTGCAAGACTATCTGCACCCGCACGACGCGCAGAAGGCCGCCGCGCTGCGCGCGCGCGCGCTCGCGGACCGGCTCGCGCAGCTCGCGGACGGCGCGCGCGCGGCGGGGCTGCGCATCTTCTACGCCTGCGCGAACCACGCCGCCGACGGCTCCGACGTCGTGCCGCGACTGACCGACACGGACATGGAGCTGCGCCCCTGGGACGGCGCGCCGAAACCGTTTCGGCCGCTGCTCCGGCACGGCGAGCCGGGGATCGCGATCGCACGCGGCCTCGAGCCCGGCGAGCACGACGTCGTGATTCTCAAGCACCGCTGGAGCGCATTTCACCAGACCGCGCTCGACCTGAACCTGCGCGCGCGGGGGATCGACACGATCGTTCTGGCGGGGCTCTCGACCGACGTCGGGATCGCGAGCACCGCGTTCGCCGCGCGCGACGCCGATTACGCGATCGTCGTCGCCCGCGACGCATGCTGGTCGCACCGCCCCGGTAACCACGACTTCTTCATGGAGCGCGTCTTCCCGCGGATGGCGCGCGTGATGAGCACCGCCGAGGCGGTCGCACTGATGGAGCGCACTCCCGCGGCGTGACCAAGGCGCCATGCCGTCGTGCGCCTAAGATGGTGGCCTACCAAGCGCTCATCGGAAGGAACGTCCGACATGGTCTCGGTCCGTCTTCGCAGGATCGCCCCGATCCAAGCCGGCGTCGTCGCGGCGGTCGTCTACGGCCTGATCGGGATCCCGCTCGCGCTGATCTACATGGCGATGCTCGCGGCCAGTCCCCAAACGCGCGGCCTCGCCTTCGCCGCGATCCTCGCGCCGGTCGCCTACGCGATCCTCGGCTTCATCGGCGGCGCGCTCACGGCGTGGCTGTTCAACGTCGCGGCCGGCTGGGTCGGCGGGGTCGAGCTGACCTTCGACCAAACGCCGGTCGCCGACCGAGCCGCGTAGCCCCTCTCAGCGGGCGAGCTCGGCCTGCGGCGTCGCGCGCCGCAGCGAGCTCGCCACCGCGGCGAGCGCGGCGAAGGCGATCGCGACGCCGAGCGCGACGGTGATCTCATGCCCGGAGGGGACGCGCGCGCGTCCCGGTCCGGCGGCGAGCGCGGCGAAGACGAGCGCGACGAGCGCCGCGCCGATCGTCTGGCCCGTCAGCCGCGCGGTCGCGAGGATCCCCTGCGCGGCACCGTTGCGGTTGCGCGGCGCGCTCGCGAGGATCGTGCGGTTGTTCGGCGACTGGAACAGGCCGTAGCCGATCCCGCAGACGAGCATCGGCGCGGCGACGGCGAACGTGCTCGTCCCGCGATGCATGAACGCGAGGCCGATCAGCCCGGCGGCGAGCAGCACCATCCCGATCCCGCCGAGCACTCCGGCGTTGTAGCGATCGGAGAGGCGTCCGGCGAGCGGCGCGATCACGGCCATCGCGATCAGCCACGGCGTCATCAGCAGGCCCGTCTCGAACGGCGTACGGCCCAGGACGTTCTCGAACGCGAAGGGGAGCGCGACGTACGCGATCGTCTGCGCGATGAACGAGGTGACCGAGGAGACGATCGAGAGCGCGAAGACGGGCTGCCGAAACAGGTCGACCGCGAAGACGGGGACCTTCGCCCGGCCTTGCGCGCGCACGAATCCCGTCCCCAGCACGATCGCGAGCGTCAGCTCGCCGGCGACGAGCGCGATCCCCTGCCCGTGCCCGAGGCCGTCGATCCCCGCGATGAGCAGGCCGAAGATCAGGGCACACCGCGCCGCGCTGGCCCAGTCGAAGGCGTGCCCCGTCCCCGGCGCACGCGGCAGCACGCGCGCGCCGAGCAGCAGCGCGACGATCCCGACCGGGACGTTCACCGCGAACAGCCACGGCCACGCCGCGACGCCGAGGATCGCCCCGCCGACGACCGGACCCGCCGCCGCGCCGAGCGCGACGAACGTCGCGGTCTGCCCGGCGGCGCGGCCGAGCATCGCGTGCGGATAGGCGAGCCGGTTGAGCGAGCCGATCGTGCTCGTCATCGCGGCGGCGCCGAAGCCCTGCGCCATCCGCGCGAGCGCGAGCAGCGCGAGCGTGTGCGAGAACGTGCACGCGAGCGACGCCAGCGTGAACACCGCCAGGCCGACGCGGTAGACGCGCGCATACCCCGCGATGTCGCCGAGCGCCGCGAACGGCACGATCGCGATCGTCATCGCGAACTGGTAGGCGTTGACGATCCAGATCGATTCCGACGCCGTCGCGTGCAGGTCACGGCCGATCGTCGGAAGCGCGACGTTCGCGATCGTCACGTCCATCATCGACATCAGCGTCCCAAGCGCCGTCGCGGCGAGCGCGTAGCGGCGCGCGGGAAGCGGAAGCCCGTCCTGCGGTTCGATGGCCGCGGTCTAGGGCTGCGCGGCGGCGAGGCCGAGACGTCCGCCCAGACGCTGGACGATCACGACCAGCGCGAAGAGGATCGCGACCATCACGCAGCCGAGCGCGGCGATCGCCGGATACTGCCCGTTCGACCACAGATCGAAGATCGCGATCGAGACGACCTCGCTCCCTTGCGAGTAGAGGAAGATCGCCGCCGAGATCTCGCGGAACGCGACGATCATCGTCGTGAGGAACGCCGCCAGCAGCGAGGGCATCAAGAGCGGGAGGTAGATGCGCGCGAAGCGCTCGGGCCAGCTCGCGCCGCAGACCGCCGCGGCTTCTTCCAGCTCGTCCTTGATCTGCGCCATCCCCGAGCTGACGTAGCGCATCCCGTAGGGGATCCCGATCGTCACGAAGCCGATGACCAGCAGCGCCAGCGTCCCGTAGAGGTGGAACGGCAGCGGCGCGACGAGGTACCAGAAGAGGATCCCGATCCCCATCAGGATGCTGGGCACCGCGATCGGCAGCGAGGCGACGACGTCGAGCAGCCACACACCGCGTACGCGCGCCTTGAGCGTGACGTACGAGACGACCGCGGTCAGCGCGGTGCAGATGGCACCCGCGGCGACCGAGACGATGATGCTATTGGTGAGCGAGCGTTTGATCAGCGGATACGTCCAGATCTGCTGGTAGTTCGCGAACGAGACGTGGTGCAGCGCCGAGAGCGAGGGCGTCTCGTAGCCGGGGAGCAGCGAGGACCACAACAGCACCGCGAGCGGCAGCACGACCGCGACCGCGAAGAACCCGAGGATCGCCAGGCCCGCCAGCGGGCGCCAGCGGCCCAGCTCCATCCGGCGCGGGCGGAAGGCCTTGCCGGTGACGGTCGCATGGCGCCCCGCGCCGTTGAGGCGGTTCGCGAACGCGACGCCGCACGCGGCGAGCACGAGCACGACGGAGCCCATCGACGCGGCGGAACCGTAGTCCGGCGGAAACGCCTGCAGCACGCCGTAGATCTGGCTCACGAACACCGCGACGTTCGCCGGGATCCCGACGAGCTGCGGAACCTCGAACGAGGCGATCGTCTGGATGAAGATCAGCAGCGCCGCCGCGACGATCGCGGGCCGCGCCAGGCCGAGCGTGACGCGGCGGAACGCCGCGAGCGCCGAGGCGCCCGAGGCGATCGCGGCCTCTTCGAGCGAGGGATCCATCGAGGTGAACGTCGCGACCGCCATGATGAACGCGGTCGGCGTCACGTGCATCGCCTGGATGAAGATCATCCCCGGCATCGAGTATGCGTTGAACGGCCGCACGTGCAGCAGTCCCTGCGCGATCCCGTTGAGCAACCCCATCCGCGGCGAAGCGAGGAAGAGCCACGCGACCGTGTTGAGGATCCCCGGCACGATCAGCGGAACCAGGGCCGTCACCATGCAGAGCGCGCGCAGCGGCGCGTCGGTCCGTGCGTAGAGAAACGCGAGCCCGAAGCCTAGGACGATCGCGATGAGCGCGACGCCGGCGCCGTAGACGAGCGTGTTCCCGAGCAGCCGGTAGAACTGCGCGTCGGTGAAGACCTGCGCATAGTTCGCGAGCGACCAGTGCGCGCTCGGGCTCAGGAAGCCGGTGTGCAGGCTCGCGTAGAGCATCGTCGCGACGGGCACGACCGCGAGGTACGTCACGACGAGCGAGGCGCCGACCATGATCGGCACGTCGGCGCCCGGCAGGCGCAGCGTCGCGCGCGAGCGCCGGATCGGCGGGGCCGAGGTCATCGCGCGGGCTCCGCGCGCACGCCCGCCGGCGGAGCGCTCGCAGGTGCGGGCGCGCCGGCCGCGGCGGCCGTTTCGCGCGGACGCCCGATCAGGTGATGGATCTCGTTGCGCAGCTCGAGGAATCGCGCCTCGCTGCGGGTCCGCTCCTGGTCGCGCGGCGTCGCGAGCGGGATCGCGAACTCGCGCACGACGACCGAGGGCGGCGGCGAGAGGACGAAGACGCGGTCGGAGAGGTAGACCGCCTCGTCGATGTCGTGCGTCACGAGGAGCATCGTGATCCCCAGCTCGGCGCGCAGGCGCAGCGTGAGGTCCTCCAGCTCGGCGCGCGTGAGCGCGTCGACCGACGCGAACGGCTCGTCGAGCAGCAGGATCTCGGGCTGGAACGCGACCGCGCGCGCGATCGCGACGCGCTGCTGCATCCCGCCGGAGAGCTGCCAGGGATAGTGCTTGGCGAACTTCGTCAACCCGACCGCGGCGAGCGCGTCGTCGACGGCGCGCGCGCGCTGCGCGGGCGCGAGCTTCTTCTTGAGCGGGAACGCGATGTTCCCCGCGACCGTGAGCCACGGGAAGAGCGAACGCGCGTAGTCCTGGAAGACGAGCACCATCTCGGGCGGCGGCGTCGTGACGCGGTTGCCGTCGAGCACGACGCTCCCGCCCGTCGGGTGGAGCAGCCCGCAGATCGTCTTGAGCAGCGTCGTCTTCCCGCAGCCCGAAGGGCCGACGATCGAGACGAACTCGCAGCGCCGCACGTCGAGCGTGACGTTCTCGATCGCGAGCGTGCCGCTGCTGGTGTAGCGCTTCTGGAGCCCGTTGACGTCCAGCAGCCGTTCGCCGGGAGCGTTCATGGAGGTGGTCCTCATCGTCAGGTGGGGCGGGCTGTCTGCCCGTGATGCCAGGCGAGCACGCGGTGCTCGACGGCCAGGAAACCGGTGTTGAGCGCGTAGCCCAGAATCGCGAGCAGCACGATCCCGCCGTACATCTCGGGGATCGCGAACGTGCGTTGCGCCTGAAGGATGTAGTAGCCCAGACCGTTCGTGCTCCCGATCATCTCGGAGACGACGATCATGATGAACGCGATCGAAAGCCCCGTGCGCAGCCCGGCGAAGATCCCGGGGAGCGCGGAGGGGAACGTCACCGAGACGAGCGTCTCCAGCGGGCTCAAGCCGAAGATGCGCGCGGTGTCGAGGCGTTCGCTCGTCACGGCGCGCGCGCCGTCCGCCGCGTTGACGAGGATCGGCCAGAACGCGCCGAACGCGATGACCAGGATCTTCATCGTGTCGCCGATCCCGATGAGCAGGATCCCGACCGGGATGATCGCGGTCGGCGGGATCGCACGCAGAAACTGCAGGAACGGGTCGACGAGGCGGTAGAGCGGACGCGACGCGCCGATCAGCACGCCGACGACGATCCCGAGCGCCGAGGCGATCAGGTAGCCGACGAACATGCGGATGAGGCTCGGGATCGCCTGCTCGCCGAACTGCGGCGAGAACCACTCGTGCGCGAACGTCGCCGCGATCGTGCTGACCGGCGGAAGGTAGACGTTCTGCCTCGCGCGCGCGATCAGCTCCCACGCGACGAGCAGCACGACGACCGTCCCGACGCCGGGAAAGGTGCGCCGCGCCTTCACAGCGTCACCTCGCGGCTCGCCGGCGACCAGAAGACGACCTTGCGCTCGAGCCGGAAGAACAGCGCGTTGACGAGGTATCCGATCAGCCCGGTGAGGAGGATCCCGGCGTACATCGGCGCGAGCCGGTTCGCCTGCTCCATCTGCGAGACGTAGAACCCGATCCCGCTGTTCCCGGCGACCAGCTCCGTCGTCACCGTGACGACGAGCGCGATCGAGGCGCTGACGCGCAGCCCCGTCGCGATGCTCGCGAGCGCCGCGGGGAGCGTCACCGCCCAGAGCGTGCGCGCCGGGGAGATCCCGAAGTTGCGCGCGGTGTCGAGCGCGACCGGATCGACGGCGCGCACACCGTAGAGCGTGCTCACCAGGAGCGGCCAGAACGACGCGTAGGTGATCACCGCGACGCGCATCGGTCCCCCCAGCCCCAGGAACAGGATCGCCAGCGGGATCATCGCCACCGAGGGGACCGGGCGCAAGAACTCGACGAGGACGCGCAGCGCGTCGTAGACGACCGGGATCGCGCCCATCAGCACGCCGACGACGATCGCCAGCACCGTTGCCAGGACCAGCCCCTCGGCGAAGGTCAGCAGCGTCATCCCGATCTGGCTCGAGATCTCGCCGTTGCCGAGACCCTGGACGAGCGCGGCGATCACCGCCGTCGGCGGCGGGACGTAGCTGGTCAGCCATCCGAGGCGGGCGAGGATCTCGACCACCACGGTCACGGCCAGCACGAAGCAGAGGCCCGGCAGGACGAGTCCGACCGCGTTCGCTCGTGGAGAGGGTCGCCGCACGAAGAAAGCTTCCAAGCCCACCGCCCTGGCAAGATAATTCGTTACATCTGATTTCTGCGCGGAGCTTACCCGGCGTCGTCGGTTTCCCTGCCGGAGTCAGCGCAAGATCAGCGCGCCGAGCACACCGGCGCCGAGGATGAGAAGCGACTGGTTGATCTGCGTGCGCAGCATCAGGATCGTGGCGGCGAGGGCGATCGCGACCGTCGGCGCCCCGTCGAGCGCGCCGCGGCCGATCGTCGCGACGCTCGCCCAGACCAGGCCCAGGACGACCGGCGCGATCCCGCGGGCGAATCGATCGCGCCAGGGGTGCCCGTGCAGCCGCTGCCAGACGCGGCCGAGCGCATGGACGACCAGCGCCGCCGGGACGAAGATCGCGAGCGCCGCGAGCGCTGCCCCGGCGAAACCCGCGACGCGCCACCCCACCAGCGCCGCCATCGTCGTCGTCGGCCCCGGCGCGAGCCGGCCCAGCGCGTAGAAGCGCGCGAACTCCGCCGAGGTGATCCAACGGAAGCGATCGACGACGTCGGCGTGCATCTGCGGGATGATCGCGCTGCCGCCCCCGAAGCCGAGCAGCGAGAGGACCGCGAAGACCAGGGCGAGCCGTCCGAGCGTCATGCGGGTTTGCGCCGCACCAGCGCGATCGAGAGCGGGACCAGGATCAGCAGCGTCAGCTCCAGCGAGAGGCGCAGCGCGATCACGGCCGCCGCCGAGGCCAGGACGAACGCCAGCTCGACCAGGCGCGTGCGGTAGGGCAGCGTCATCTCGATCGCGTTCGCAAGGGTGAGGCCGACGGCGGCCGCCGCGCAGCCGCGGAGCCCCGCGCGCAAGAACGTCATCCGCGGATCGAGCGCGACCGCCGCGATCGCCAACAGGATGAGGAAGCCCGGCAGCGTGCACGCGACGAGAGCGACCACGGCTCCGAACGGCCCGGCGAGCCGGCCGCCGATCAGCACCGCCATGTTGACCGGGTTCGGCCCCGGCGCGATCTGCGCGATCCCGAGCAGCTCGAGGAACTCCGCCTCGCTCAGCCAGGCGTTGCGCCGCACCACCTCACGCCGGATCGCCGGGATCTGCCCGCCGCCGAACGCCGTCGATGAGATGCGGCCGAAGACGACGGCGAGCTGCCACGGCGAGACCGAATTCACTATATTGATTTAGTGCTCTGCCGGGACGCCGAACCCTTCTCCGAGCGCGGTGACCCAGAGCGCCCACGGGCGCTGGTACGCCGGATCCTGATGACGGCCCATCAGTGCAGTCTCGCCGGACGTGAGATACCGTACGGAGCCGCCCAAGCGCAGCGCCTCGGTCTGCAATCGCGCGTTCACCTCGGTGTAGATCGCGCGATACACCGCTTGGCGCAGCGTCACGCCGACCGCGACCGAGCCGTGCCCGCGCATCAGCGCGAGCGGATGCGGTCCGAGCGCGCGCGCCAGCGCTTCGCCGAGCGCGAGATCGCGGATCAAGAGATCGGTGTCGCCGAACGCGTCCTGCGTGTCGAAGCGCGCGACGCCCTCACCGAGGAACGCGCAGACGTGCGCGATGGGGCGCAGCGGCACGTCGCTCACACCGAACGGGATGATCGCCGGCGAGTGGCTGTGTACGACGCCGTGCACGTCGGGCCGCGCCGCGTAGATCGCGGCGTGAATGAACACTTCGGTGTACGGCGTGCGGCCGTTCGCATCGAGCGCGCGCCCTGCCAGGTCGAAGGTCATGATGTCGTCGCGTGTGACGAGCGCCGGCGCGACGTGCCGCGCGATGAGGAAGCGCTCCGGATCGCGCGGATCGCGCGCGCTGACGTGGCCGTACGCGTCGACCACGCCTTGGTGGAAGAGGATCCGGTTGGCGAGCACCAGGTCGTCGAGCAAGGAATCGATCATCGCAGCGCGGCCGAGAGCGTGCTATCATGCCGTCCGTGGAGAACGCGGAACTCTTGCTGATCGGTGCCGTCGCGGGCGTCGGCGTGCTCCACACCGTCGTCCCCGACCATTGGGTCCCGATCACCGCGGTGGCCCGCGCGCGCCGCTGGACGCGCGCGCAGACGGCGCGTGCCGCGTTCACCGCCGGGACCGGCCACGTCGTGTCGACCCTGATCATCGGCCTGCTCGTTTGGCTGGCGGGCGTCGCGTTCGCGAAGCGCTTCGGCTCGCTGGTGGCCGTCGTCTCCAGCGTCGCCTTGATCGCCTTCGGCCTCTGGATCGCGATCGCGGCGTACCGCGAGCTGCGCCACGAGCGGGACCATCACCGCGGCCATGAGCACCATCATCCGCACGAGCACCATCCGCCGCAGGCCAAGCCCTCGTCGCGCACCGCGCTGCTGCTGATCCTGGGCTCCTCGCCGATGATCGAGGGGATCCCGGCCTTCTTCGCGGCGGCGAAGTACGGGCCGGCGCTCATCGCGGTGATGGCCCTGGTCTTCGCGGTCGCGACGATCGCGACGTACGTGCTGCTCTGCGTCTGGTCGGCGGCGGGGGCGCAGCGGTTACGCCTGGGCGCGTTGGAACCGTACGGCGAGGTACTCTCGGGGCTGATCATCGCGCTCGTCGGAGGCGTCTTCCTGGCATTTCCGCTCCTGTAAGGGAAGCCCGCGGCGGGCTGCCCCTCGAAACGTGACCCAGGGGGCATACCGCACGCTTACCTACCCACGCGGACGCATTCCTATGCCCGGACACCTTGACGCCGGCCTAGGACGCCTGATAGGCTACGGGAGCCGAAGCAGGACCGAGAGGTCCTCACCGGATGCCCGTGGGCGATCCGGTTCTTCTCTGAAAAGCGGGGACCGCTTCGGCGTCTCCGCTATTTTGTGTTCTTTCCGGAGAGTTAGTCATAGCACGACCGCTTCGCATCAACGAGCAGATCAGGATCCGCCAAGTCCGCGTCATCGACGACGAGGGCAACCAGCTCGGCGTCTTGCCGACCGAGGAAGCCCTCGGGATGGCTCGGACGAAGGGGCTCGACCTCATCGAGGTTTCCCCGACCGCGGTTCCCCCGGTCTGCCGTATCGGCGACTACGGTCGCCTGAAGTACGAGCAGTCGAAAAAAGACAAAGAGGCGCGCAAGAAGCAGCGCAACTGGGAGTTGCGCGAGGTCAAGCTGCGCCCCAAGATCGACACCCACGACTACGAAGTCAAGGCGAAGATGGCCGAACGTCTTCTCCTCGACGGCGGAAAGGTCAAAGTGACGATCATGTTCCGCGGACGCGAGATCACGTACACCGCGTTCGGGAAGCGTCTGCTCGACCGTGTCGCCAAAGACCTCGAGAATACGGCCATCGTCGAACGCGAGGCGAAGCTCGAAGGCAAGAACATGTTTCTCATCCTCGCACCGCGCGCCACGCCGCTCGGTCCGCCGCGGTTCGTCCACCTCAAGGAAGACACGGCGCACCACGACGTCGAGACCGTCACGCACAGCGACGACGACCACGACGACGAGCACCAGGGCGACACGGACGCGGTCGCGACCATCGGGGGATCCAGTGCCTAAGATCAAGACGCATCGCGGAACGGCGAAGCGGGTGAAGGTGAGCGCCAACGGCAAGGTGACGCACCGCCACCAGTTTTCCGGCTGCGGTCATATCCTCAGCAAGAAGTCGCGCAATCGCAAGCGATCCTTCCGTAAGGATCAGGCGACGTTCAAGGGCGATCTGAAGCGCTTCGCGCCGCAGATCCCGTACCTGCTGTAAGGAGGCGCACCGATGGCTCGTATCAAGCGTGGTCTGAACAAGATCAAGCACCGTCGCAAGGTGATGAAGCTCGTCAAGGGCTTCCGCGCCGCGCGCCGCCGCAACTACCGCGTCGCCAACGAGGCGCTGCTCCACTCGCTGGACTACGCGTTCCGCGACCGCCGCGTCCGCAAGCGCGACTTCCGCTCGCTCTGGATCGCCCGCATCAACGCGGCGGCTCGCCGCGAGGGGCTGACCTACTCGCGCCTGATCGCCGGACTCAAGAAGTCGGGCGTCACGCTCAACCGCAAGGCGCTGGCCGATCTCGCCGTCCACGACCAGGCGGCGTTCAACCGCCTCCTCGCGCTCGCCAAGGGCGCCGTCGAGAACACCGCGGCCTAACCCCGGTCCGGCACCGGAACCCCGATGGAAGGCGCCTCGCACATGCGAGGCGCCTTCTTCTTTCTGTGCCGTGCTATGCTGCGAGCAAGGGGGTGCTCGACATGCCGCAGCACACGCGATCCGCTTTCCTCGCCGGCGCCTCGGCGCTGCTCCTGAGCGCCCCCGCCGCGGCGGCCTCGCTCGAATCGATCGCCGATCCCGATACCGCGGCGAGCATGAGCGCGGACCAAGCGCTCAAGCTCCTGATGGACGGCAACGCGCGGTTCCGCAACGGGACGATGGAGCACCCGAACCAAACCCCGGCACGGCGCCGCGAGGTCGCGCCGAAGCAGGCGCCGTTCGCCTGCGTCGTGTCGTGCTCCGACTCGCGCGTCCCGCCCGAGGTCGTCTTCGACCGCGGGCTCGGCGACCTGTTCGTCAGCCGCGTCGCCGGCAACACCGCCGACGACGTCGTCACCGGTTCGGTCGAGTACGCCGTCGAGCACTTCCACACGCCGCTGCTGATGGTGCTCGGGCACCAGCGCTGCGGCGCCTGTGCCGCGACGCTCGACACGCTGCACGACGGCGTCCTCCCCGCCGACGCGGTCGCCTCGGTGGTACGGGCGATCCTGCCGGTCGCCCGCACGATATCGCCCGGTCCGGACGAACTGGAACGTCTCGTCGACGCGAACGCACGCGCGACGGCCGCGACGCTCGGGATGAGCCCCGTTCTCCACGCCGCGGCCGGGAAAGGGGCGCTGCGCGTCGTCACGGCGCGTTACGACCTTGATTCGGGGACGGTCGTGTTGCTGTGAATCTCCGCGCCCCCCGTCACCCTGAGCTTGTCGAAGGGCGCGGCCGCAGGCCGCTCGGTCCGAGCTTGTCGAGGACCCTTCGACAAGCTCAGGGTGACGAGACCCTTCGACAAGCTCAGGGTGACGGGACCCTTCGACAAGCTCAGGGTGACGAGGACCCTTCGTCAAGCTCAGGGTGACGGGGGCCCTTCGACAAGCTCAGGGTGACGGGGCCCTTCGACAAGCTCAGGGTGACGGGGGCCCTTCGACAAGCTCAGGGTGACGAGACCCTTCGACAAGCTCAGGGTGACGAGGGCCCTTCGACAAGCTCAGGGTGACGAGGGCCCTTCGACAAGCTCAGGGTGACGGGGGGCCTTCGACACGCTCAGGGTGACGCGGGGCCGCCTAGGCGGTTGACAGCCGCGGGCGGGCTCTGCTTTACTCGACGCACATGTTCGCTTGCGCGTTTATGGGCTGGTTTTATTACGGCTACACGGTTCGCCCGTGTCGGTCGAGTTCGGTCATCGCGTAAGCAGGCTCCCACCCACTGCACACCGCGAGCCCCTCGCCGATCCGGCGAGGGGCTCGTTGCTTTTTTGCGGACGATCCATGACGGCCATACCCGATAGCTCCACCCTGCGCGTCCCGGGCGACAAGTCGATCGCCCACCGCGTGCTGATGCTCGCAGCGCTCGCCGAGGGCACCTCGCGGCTGCGCGGCCTCCCCGACGGGCTCGACGTCGCCTCGACGCGGCGCGTGCTGACGGGTCTGGGCGTCACCTTCCGCGACGAGGACGGGTCGGTCGTCGTCGAAGGCATCGGCGGGCGGTTCCGCCAGCCGTCCGCGCCGCTCGACTGCGGGAACAGCGGGACGACGATGCGCCTGATGACGGGGCTGCTCGCGACGCGGCCGCTCACGGTGACGCTCGACGGCGACGACTCGCTGCGGCGACGCCCGATGCGCCGCGTCGCCGCGCCGCTCGCGCCGTTCGGAGCCCGGATCGAGCTGAGCGAGAGGGGCACCGCGCCGATCGTCATCCACGGCAACGCCGACGCGCGCGGCGTCGAGGCGGAGGTCGCGCTGCCGAGCGCGCAGATCAAGTCGGCGCTGCTCCTCGCGGCGCTCGGCGCGCAGGGCCGCACGCGCGTCCACGGCGCGCTCGCCTCGCGCGATCACACCGAGCGCCTCTTCACCACCTTCGGCGTCCCGTGCGCGCACGAGGACGGCGCGCTGATCGTCGAGGGGCCGATCGTCCCGCGCGCCGCCGACGTCGAGGTCCCCGGCGACTTCTCGAGCGCGGCGTTCCTGCTCGCCGCCGCGGCGGCGCGTCCCGGCGGGCACGTCGTCGTCGACCACGTCAGCCTCAACCCGACGCGCACGGCGTTCCTCGACGTGCTGCGCCGCTTCGGTGCCGAGGTGACCGCGACACCCGACGGTGAGCGTGCCGAGCCGCTCGGCGCGATCGCGGTGCGCGGCGCGGCGCTGCGCGCGACGACCGTCGACGATCCCGCGGAGATCCCCGGCCTGATCGACGAGCTGCCGTTGGTCGGCGTGCTCGCGATGTTCGCGCAGGGCACGACGGTCGTGCGCGGCGCGCACGAGCTGCGCGTGAAGGAATCCGACCGCATCGAAACGTTCGCGAACGCGGCGCGCGCGCTCGGCGCGCAGGTCGAGACGTTCGAGGACGGCTTCGCCGTGCACGGTCCCGCGACGCTGCACGACGGCGCGATCGTCACCGGCGGCGACCATCGCATCGCGATGGCGTTCGCGGTCGCGGCGCGCGTCGCGGGCGTGCGCGCGACGCTCGACGATCCCGAGTGCGTCGCCGTCTCGTTCCCCGGCTTCGCCGCCGCACTCGAGGCGGTGCGATGAGCGAGAAGCGCGCGGCCGTCATCGGCCATCCGATCTCGCACAGCCGCTCCCCCGCGCTCTTCGCGCGCTTCACCAAAGCGACGGGGATCGCGCTGCGCTACGAACCGGTCGACGTATTGCCCGAGGAGCTCGAAGCGACGCTCGCGCGCTGGAAACGCGATCCCGATTTCGTCGGCTGCAACGTGACGCTGCCGCACAAGGCGCGCGCGCTGGAGTTGGCCGACGTCGTCGAACCCGCCGCGCGCGCGTGCGGTGCGGCGAACGTCCTCACGCGCGTCGGCGAGACGCTCGTCGCCGACAACACCGACGTCGCCGGGATCGAAGCCGCGCTCGCCAAGCAGGGCGTCACGCTCGCGGGGAAGCGCGTCGCGGTCCTCGGCAACGGCGGCGCGGCGCGCGCGGCCGCGTTCGCGGCGCGGCGCAACGGCGCGGCGAGCCTCGTCATCGCGGGACGCGATCTCGCGCGCGCACAAGCCGTCGCGCGCGACTTCGACGCGCAGGCCTGCCGCATCGACGCCGTCCCCGTCTCCGACGTCTACGTCAACGCGACGCCCGTCGGGATGGAAGGGCAGCTCGACGCCTCGCTCCTCCCGCCCGACGCACCGGCCGGCGCGGTCGCCTTCGACCTCGTCTACACGCCAGCGGTGACGCCGTTCCTGATCGACGCCGACAAGCGCGGCTTGCATCCGGTCCCCGGAACGGGGATGTTCTTTGCACAGGCGGCGGCGACGTACGCCCGCTGGTTCGGCATCGTGCCGGAGGAGATCGACGCGTGAGCAGCTTGCGGTTCCTGACCGCCGGAGAGTCGCACGGACCGGCGCTCGTCGGGATCATCGAAGGGATCCCGAGCGGCCTGCGGCTCGACGCCGAGATGCTGCTCGCCCAGGCGAAGCGCCGCAAGCTCGGCTACGGCCGCGGCAACCGGCAAAACATCGAGACCGACGAGATCCGCATCCTCACCGGCGTGCGCCGCGGCGTCACGCTCGGCAGCCCGATCTCGCTGCTCCTCGAGAACAAGGATCACGTGCGCTGGCAGGAGATCATGCGCGTCGATCCGCCGCAGGACGACACGCCGCCGGCGCGTCAGGTGCACGTCCCGCGACCCGGCCACGCCGACCGCGTCGGCGGGATCAAGTACGACTTCGACGACCTGCGCAACGTGCTGGAGCGCGCGAGCGCGCGCGAGACGGCGATGCGCGTCGGCCTGGGCACCGTCGCGCGCACGCTGCTCGCGCAGCTCGGCGTCGCACTGACGAGCCGCGTCGTACGGATCGGGCGCGCCGTCGACGAGAGCCCGTGGCGCGCGGCGACGAACGAGGAGATCGACGCCTCGCCGGTGCGTGCGCTCGATCCCGCCGCGGCCGCCGCGATGATGCAGGAGATCGACACGGCGAAAGCCGCCGGCGACGCGCTCGGCGGTGTCTTCGAGGTCGTTGCGCACGGCGTTCCCGTCGCGCTCGGCTCGTATGCGCAGTGGGACCGGCGGCTCGAAGGTGAGGTCGGCAAGGCGTTCCTCTCGCTCAACGCGATCAAGGGCGTCGAGATGGGCCTGGGCTTCGGGGCGTCGGCGATCCGCGGCTCCGAAGCGCACGACGCCTACGAGCCCGATCCGGACCGGCGCACGCGCTATCGCACCAACCGCGCGGGCGGGATCGAGGGCGGGATGACGACGGGCCAGCCGATCGTCGTGCGCGCCGCGATGAAGCCGATCGCGACGCTGATGAAGCCGCTCGACTCCGTCGATCTGCGCAGCGGGGAGTCGACGCTCGCGCACATCGAGCGCGCCGACACGTGCGCCGTCCCCGCCGCCGCGGTGATCGGCGAGTCGCTGCTCGCGCTCGTGCTCGCGAACGCCGTGCTCGAGAAGTTCGGCGGCGACTCGCTCGGCGAGCTGCGCGAACGCGTCCAGGCCTGGGAAGGAACGGTGCGTGCGCGCTAACGTCTACCTCTGCGGCCCGCCCGGCGCGGGGAAGACGACGGCGGCGCCGCTCCTCGCGGCGCGGCGCGGGATGGCCTGCGTCGACGTCGACGCGTCGATCGAGGCCGAGCTCGGCTGTACGATCGCCGCGTTCGTCGACCGTGAGGGGATCGCGGCGTTCCGCGCGCGCGAACGCGACGCGATCGCCGCGCTCGCCGTGCTCGGCAACACCGTCGTCTCGCTCGGCGGCGGCGCGCTCGAAGATTCGGCGACGCGCGAGGTGATCGCGCGCAGCGGGACGCTCGTCTTCCTCGACGCCTCGCTCGCGACGTGCGAGGAACGCACCGCGCGTGACGGCGCGACGCGGCCTCTGCTGCGCGAACCGGGCGCGCTCGCGCGCCTGCATGCGGAGCGCCGCCCGCTTTATGGCGCCGCGCCGATCGCCGTCATCGTCGACGGGCTCACGCCCGACCAGACCGCCGCCGCGATCGACGCGGCGCTGCGCGCGACGCGGATCGTCCACGTCGCGACCGCCAAGCCGTACGATGTCGCGATCGGGAGCGACGCGATCGCCGCGCTCCCCGCGCGCGTGCGTCCGCTCCCGGGCGGCCGCGTCGTCGTCGTCACCGACGAGCGCGTCGGCGAGGTCGCCGCGCAAGCCGCGCGCGCCTACGAGGAAGCCGGCTTCACGACGAGCGTCGTCGCGGTGCAGGCCGAGGAAGCGCTCAAGTCGCTCGACGCGCTCGCCGGACTCTACGAACGGTTTCTCGAGGCAAAGCTCGACCGCCGCGGCCTGGTCGTCGCGGTCGGCGGCGGGACGATCGGCGACGCCGTCGGATTCGCCGCGGCGACGTTCCAGCGCGGCGTCCCGCTCGTCAACGTGCCGACGACGCTGCTCGCCGCGGTCGATTCGGCGATCGGCGGGAAGACTGCGGTCAACCTCGCCGCCGGGAAGAACCTGGTCGGCACCGTGACGCAGCCGGCGCACGTCGCGATCGCACCCGAGGCGCTGCGCTCGCTCGAACGCCGGGACATCCTCTCCGGCTACGGCGAGATGCTCAAGTACGGCCTTGCTCTGGACGCCGCGCTGTACGATGCGCTGCGCGCCGGCGAAGCAGCGCTGCTCGACGATCCCGCGACGGCGCTCGACGAGATCGCGCGCTGCGTGGAGCTGAAGGCCCAGGTCGTCGCCCAGGACGAGGAAGACCTCACCGGGGTCCGCGCGATCCTCAACTTCGGCCACACGGTCGGGCACGCGCTCGAGAAGGTCGCCGGCTACGGTGCGCTGCGCCACGGGGAGGCGGTGATCGTCGGGATGCGCGCCGCGCTGACGCTCTCGGTCGCACGCGGTCTGCTCGCGGCGACGGTGCGCGACCGCGCAGAGGCCCACTTGGCCGGGCTGCCGATCCCGACCGGCTGGCGCGGGCTGCCGGCCGAGGCGATCGCGGCGGCCACGAAGAGCGACAAGAAGCGCCACGCCGGCGGGACGAGTTTCGTGCTCCTGGATCACATCGGGAGCGCGCGGGTCGACGACGGCGTCGGCGAGCGGGAGCTACGCGGCGCTTTGGCCGAACTCGGTCTGCGGTGAACGTCCTCGTCGTCAACGGCCCGAACATGAACCTGCTCGGCGAGCGTGAGCCCGCCGTCTACGGTCGCGTCACGCTCCCGCAGCTCGAGCGCCGCGTGCGCGCGCACGCGCGCAAGCGGCGCCAGCGCGTGCGCTTCTTCCAGTCCAATCACGAAGGCGCGATCATCGACGAGCTGCACAAGCAGCGCACGTGGGCCGACGCCGTGGTGATCAACCCTGCGGCCTTCACGCACTACTCGTACGCGATCCGCGACGCGCTCGCCGCGATCGCGGTCCCGTGCGTTGAAGTCCACCTCTCCGACGTGAACGCGCGCGAGGAGTTCCGCCGCATCTCGGTCGTGCGCGACGTCTGCGTCGGCGTACGTGCCGGACGCGGCGTCGATTCCTACCTTGACGCGCTCGACCTGCTCGCCGAGCGCGTCAAGTGACCACGCGACGCCTCGGGTCCGGCGGTGCCGTCGTCGGGCCGATCGGCCTGGGCTGCATGGGGATGTCGGAGTTCTACGAGCCGGTCGCGGAACGCGACGCGATCGCGACGATTCACCGCGCGCTCGACCTCGGCATGACGCTGATCGACACCTCCGACATGTACGGGATCGGCGAGAACGAGCGGCTGGTCGGCCGGGCGCTGCGCGGGCGGCGCGAGAGCGCGGTGCTCTCGAGCAAGACGGGGATCGTACGGCGTGCCGACGACCCGGCGTTCCGCGCCGTCGACGGCCGTCCCGAGTACGTGCGCGCCGCCTGCGACGCCTCGCTCGGGCGGCTCGGCGTCGATCACCTCGACTTGTATTACGTGCATCGCGTCGATCCCAAGGTGCCGATCGAGGAGACGGTCGGCGCGCTCGCCGAGCTGGTCGCCGCCGGTAAGGTCCGCGCGATCGGACTCTCCGAGGCGGCGCCCGAAACGCTGCGCCGTGCCGCGGCGGTCGCTCCCATCGCCGCGCTGCAGAGCGAGTATTCGCTGTTCACGCGCGACATCGAGGGCAACGACGTGCGGGCGACGGCCCGGAAGCTCGGGATCACGCTCGTCGCATACGCGCCGCTCGGGCGCGGGATCCTCACCGGCGCGGTTCGCTCCACGGCGTCGCTCGCCCCGAACGATCTGCGGCGCCGCATCCCGCGCTTCGACGAAGACAACTTCGATCACAACCTGCAGCTCGTCGACGCGCTCGGCGCGATCGCGCGCGACGCGGGATGCACGCCGGCCCAGCTCGCGCTCGCATGGGTCCTCGCGCAGGGCGAGGACGTCATCGCCCTCCCCGGGTGCGAACGCGTCGCGCACGTCGAGGAGAACGCCGCCGCGGCACGCGTCCGGCTCGACCCCCAGCTCATGGTGCTCATCGAAGCGCTCGTTCCGCCCGGCTCCGCGGCCGGCGCGCGCCTGCGCGACCAGCGCTTCATCCACCGCTGAAGCGCCCCGGGGGCGTCGCTCGCCCCGATGCTGGGTACGAACGAGCCGATGTCGGGGGAGCCTCACGCGGATGAGCCGACCTCGCTGATCGACGAGTTCATGGCCGAGTACGACGTTCAGGACGTCACGTGCGCGGTCGTCGACGTCGGGCCGGAGCGCATCTACAAATCTCTACGCGGATACGACCTCGCGACGGATCCGGTCGCCGGCGCACTCTTCGGGCTGCGCACCGTGCTGGACCGCGTCGCCGACGCACTGCGCCGCCGCACGTGGATCACCGAGCAGCAGCCGCACCTCACGATCGAGGACGTCGTCGCGCTGGGGACGGGCTTCGTCCTGCTCGGCGAACGCCCCGGCCGCGAGTTCGCGGTCGGCTCGGTGGGTCGTTTTTGGCAACCGAGAATCGTTTTCGCCAAGGTTGCGCCGCCTGACTTTACGACGTTCGCGCAGCGCGGCTACGCCAAGCTCGCATGGAGCGCGCGCGTCCTGCCCTACGGGCGTTCGCAGGCGATCGTCTTGATCGACGTGCGCGTGAAGGCGTTCGATCGCGCCGCGCTGACGCGCTTTGCACGGTATTGGACGTTCATCGGTCCTCTCTCGCGGCTGATCCGGCGCCGTGCGATCGCGCGCGCGACCGCGTGCGCGCAGTCCTTCTTCATGACACGAAGCGTCTCATAAGCTGTCATTAAGCTAAGCGCAAACCTCGGATAACGTTGCGCCCGTATCGTCGGGAAGCGTATGACCGCGCAGCCTCGGGCCGAGTTTCGCCATCCGTTGGCGACTCGGCTCACGCACTGGCTCTTTTTCTTCTCGTTCGTCGCACTCGTCGGAACGGGACTGCAAATCTTCAACGGTCAGGCGTACCTGCGGCTCGCGCACCAGCGTGACGCCGCCCATACCATCGCCTCGATCACCTCGCCGCGTGACGGCGAAGCGGTCATCACCGTGCTTGGGCACGCGATGCACGTCGAGGGCTGGCCGCACTGGACCGCCGATCCGCGCGGGAAGCTTCGCCCGCAATACTTCCCGAGCTGGCTGGTGATCCCGTTCGGCCAGAACAAACGCGCCGGGCAAAACATCCACCGCTGGGTCTCGTGGCCGTTCCTCTTCGCTGGACTGATCTACGTCGGCGCGCGGCTGCTGCGTGGGGATATCGGCGATCTGCTGCTGCATCGCGCCGATCTGCCCAAGCTGTTCCCGATGCTGCTCTTCGAGCTGCGCCTGCGCCGTGAGCCGCCGCCGTACGGCAAGTACAACCCGCTGCAGAAGCTCGCGTACACGTTCATCGTGTTCGTGTGCGGACCCGTGATGGTCGTGACGGGCTACGCGGCATGGGGCCACTACGGGTTCCTCGCGCCGCTCACCGCACTGTTCGGCGGGCGCGACGCCGCGCGGTTTTGGCACACCATCACGATGCTGGTGCTGCTGGCGTTCCTGCTCGTGCACCTCACGATGGTCGTTACGACCGGCCTGGTCAACAATTTGCGCGCGATGATCACCGGGTGGCGTCATCCCGCAGCACATCACGGCGCCGCGGAATCCGTCCTCGCCGCCGAATCGGCCCGCGCTCCGCGGACCGCGTCCTGACCACACCACCACTCCCTCCCCCACAGGAAGACCCCCGGTGCAGCATCGACTCGGTGCGGGCGCGATCGCGCTCGCATGTCTTGCCACGTGTCTCCCGCAGACAGCGCAGGCGCAATCCCCGGAATCGGCGAGCGCCGTGCAGGCCGCGAGCAGCGTGATGGTGCGCGGAACGCTCATCGACCAGCA
Organism: Candidatus Limnocylindria bacterium; assembly: GCA_035493875.1. Classification (GTDB taxonomy): domain Bacteria; phylum Vulcanimicrobiota; class Vulcanimicrobiia; order Vulcanimicrobiales; family Vulcanimicrobiaceae; genus Vulcanimicrobium. The sequence continues at coordinate 56,304 of DATJHK010000006.1, read as the reverse complement.
GAGCGAGGTCGCGATCAGCGGCGCGCAGGTCACCGTCTACCGCAACGGCGTACGCGCCGGAAGCGCGGTGACCGACAAGAACGGCGCGTTCGGCGTGGCCGTGCCGGGATCGGGCTCGTACTACGTGGCCATCGATGCGCACGGCTATCAAAGCGCTCGTTCGAGCGACGTCCTCGCCCCCGCCGGGCAACAGTCGATCAGCTTCAGCCTGGCGATCGTGCGCGCCGCCTCGGGACAGGGGACGCGCGAGATCGGCAGCGTCGCAACCTCGAGCGTCGCCGCGCTGCAGACGAGCGCGACGGTGACCCGCGACCTGTCGACCACGACGGCCGCGAGCGAGAACTACCCGCGCGTCGGTGAGGCGCTGACCGGGATGCCGGGTCTGAACGCCGCCAACGGCAGCGCGTCGGTCGGCGACGACTTCTACATCAACATCCGCGGCCTGGGCCAGAGCGAGACGCAGACGCTGCTCGACGGTCACCCGATCGGCCCGATCGGCGTCGAGCCCGGCGCGACGGGCGGCTTCGACTACGAAGACTCGCCGATGTTCGCGCTCAAGGGCGTGCAGGTGACCTACGGCGCGGGCGCGCTCGGCCTCTACGGCACCGACTCGACGGGCGGGACGATCAACCTCGAGACGATCGATCCCACCGCGACGCCGCAAGGGTCGATCACGCAGCGCTTCGGCACGTTCGGCGAATCACAAACCGGGATCACGACGACCGGCACGGTCGGGAAGCTCGGATACGCCCTCGTGCACGGACGCCAGACGTCCTACGGGCTGTTCGCGAACGGCGAGCAGCTGCAGAACGGCGACTTTCCGCTGAACGGCAACCTCGCTCCGGCGACGTACCAGAAGTGGACGCTTCCCGTCAGCGGCGACACCTCGCTGAGCAACGATCTCGTCAAGCTCCGCTACGCGTTCTCGTCGGTCTCGACGCTCACGCTGACCGGCTACGATGCGAACACGATCGAAGACAAGACCGGGACGGGGAACAATTACAACCCCTACGCGTACAATCTCTACCAGATCCAGCACTCGAAGACGCTGCAGGGGTCGTGCCCGGCCGGCGACGTGCAGGTGACGACCGGCGCGCCGACGACGTCGTGCTACACGGACGCACAGTACGCGCAAGCGCTCACCGGACCGTCAACCTCCGAAGGCTGGCAGGGGATCGGGAACCAGGACTACCACGCGCGCTTCACGACGCAGGCCGGCAGCAACTCGATCGTCGTCGACGGCTTCGTCGACAACTACGGGTTCCAGTACAACCGCAACCTCTCGACCCCCGGCTCGACGACCGGTCCCTTCTATCAGGATCTCTACCGCACGACCGGATTGCTCGTGAGCGACGACATCTCGATGCGCAACAACGAGTTCGGCTTCGGGTACTACCTGCAGCACCAGCACTTCGGCGGGACGACGTACAGCGCACCGTACACCGTCGGCGGCGTGCAGGGCGGCGGCGTCCTCGTTCCGCTCACGAACGAGACGCAGAACGAGAACAGCTTCTTCATCCGCGACGAGTTCACGCCCGCGCACAACCTCTCGCTCATCACCAACGCGTGGTACAAGCACGACGACGCGACGAATTCGACCTCGTTCGATCCGCGCGCCTCGCTGATCTTCCGGCCGACCTCGAACGACGTCGTCCGCCTGACCGGCGGCAAGTCGACCGGTGAGCCTGATCCGGGGCTCGCGGCGGGCAATCTCACCGCGCCGACGACGCTCAACTCCACGTTCTGCGGCACGGTCGGGAGCGCGGGCTCGACGACCTGCACCGGAACCGGCAAGGCGTTGGCGATCGGCACGATCGGCAACAGCGCGCTCTCGCCGGTCCAGGCCAGCGACTACGAGATCGCGTACGGCCACCGCTTCACCGGCGACACGCAGATCCAGCTCGACTACTACAATACGCACGAGACGAACACGCTGTTCACCTCGAACGTCCCGGCTTCGACGCTGCCCGGCGCGGTGCCGACATCGGACCTCGTCTCGATCTGCACACGCCTCGGCTGCCCCGCCGGCTACAACCCCAGCGACCTGCTGCCGTACCTGACGCTCTCGCAAGCGGTCAACGTCGGGACCGAGCTCGCGCGCGGCTTCGAGCTGAGCGGCCGCTATCGCGTCAATCGGCATCTGTTCTTCGACGGCAGCTACAACATCCAGTCGTCGGCGCAGTACGACATCCCCACCTCGCTCCTCGTCTCGAACCCGTACATCATCAACGGGGGGCAGATCGAAGGGATCCCGCTCCACGAAGGGTCCCTCTCGGTCGACGAAACGATCGGCGGCTTCGAAGCGCGCCTCGACGGCCACTACATCGGCAGCAACAACATCTATGACGCGCCGGCCTTCACCTACTTCGACCTGGGCCTGAACCAGCAGATCGGGAAACGCACCACGTTCAACATCGGCGTGCGCAACCTGTTCAACAACAACTCCGGCCTCTTCGACGAGACGGGCCTCGGGATGTACATCCCGGAGAACGGCTACGCACCGCAGTACGCGAACGCGTTCGCCGAGGGCGCGAAGCTGCGCGTGATGACGCCGGCCTCGATCTCCTTCGCGGTCACCGAACGCTTCTGAAACGATGACCCGCGCGGGGCTGGGACGACGTCAGATGACGTAGTCGTCCCAGCCCTGTTCCATCGTCAGCGCGGGGAGCTCGACCGCGTGGCGCGCGACGACGCGTGCCGGGACGCCGGCGACCGTGACGTGCGCCTCGACGTCCTTGAGCACGACGCTCCCCGCGGCGATCTTCGCGCCCTCGCCGACGGTGATGTTGCCGAGGATCGACGCCCCCGCGCCGATCAGCACGCCGCGGCCGATCTGCGGATGGCGGCGTCCCCGCTCTTTCCCGGTCCCGCCGAGCGTGACGCCGTGCAGGATCGAGACGTCGTCGCCGATGCTCGCCGTCTCGCCGACGACCAGACCCGTGCCGTGGTCCACGAAGACGCCCGAGCCGACAGGCGCCGCGGGGTGGATGTCCACCGCGAAGACCTCCGCGACGCGGCTCTGCAGCGCGAGGGCGAGCGGATGCCGGCCGCCGTGCCAGAGCCGGTGCGCGACGCGGTGGAGCTGGATCGCGTGGAAGCCCTTGAAGTAGAGGAACGGCTCGGTCAGGTCGGTGACCGCCGGATCGCGCGCGACGATCGCGTCCAGATCGGCGACGGCGCGCGTTGCGATCGTCTCGTCGGCGAAGCTCTCGACGATCAGGTCGCGGATCGCGACGCGCGGGAGCACCTCACCGGCGATCTTCTCGGCCAGCAGCGTCGCCAACAGCGTGGCGAAGGTCTCGCCCGAGGCGAGCAGCGCGGCGAGCCACGGGCGCAGCAGCGGCTCCCGCGCCGCGAGCGCGGTGAGCGCCTCGCGCAGCTCGCGGCCGCGTCGCGTCACGTCGTCCACGCTCACGCGCGGCGGTGCGATCATCATGGTCATCGCTTTACCCCCAATCGGCGTACGTGGCCGGCGTGATCCTCGACGCCGAGCGCGTCGAGGATCGCGGCGCGGGTCGCCGTCTCGCCGACGTTCCCGCTGAAGGCGATCTCGGCCGGCGACCCGGCCAGCACGACGACGCGATCGGCCAAGGTCAGCGCGTCGTCGACGTCGTGGGTCACCAGGATCGCCGAGGCGCGCGTGAGCGCGAGGATCTCGCGCACCGCCGAACGCAGCTCGATCCGGCGCAGCGCGTCGAGCGCCGCGAACGGTTCGTCGAGCAAGAGCAGGTGCGGATCGCGCACGAGCGCACGGGCGAGGGCGGCACGCTGCGCCATCCCGCCCGAGAGCTGTTTGGGCAGCCGCGTCGCGGCGTGGCTCAAGCCGACCAGCGCGAGCACGTTCGCGACGCGCTCGCGCTCCTGCGCGCTGCGTGCGGGGAACGCGACGTTGCGCTCGACGTCGAGCCACGGGAAGAGCCGCGGCTCCTGGAACACGATCCCGATCTCGCCGCCCGTCGCGATCGTCCCGGCGTCGGGCCGCTCCAATCCGGCGACGCAGCGCAGCAGCGTCGACTTCCCGCAGCCGCTCGCGCCGAGGATCGCGACGCGCTCGCCGCGTTCGACGTCGAGATCGATCCCGTCGAACACCAGGTGCGTCCCGAACGCCTTGCGCACGCCGCGCAGCCGTGCCGCGTGCTCTCCCGCGACGACGTGGCGCGTCACGACGCCGCCACCGTGTCGGTCCAGCCGACGAGCCGCCGCTCGAGCCAACGCATCCCGCTCTCCGAGAGCTTTCCGCACAGCGCGAACAGGATGATCGCGACGAAGATCTCGTCGGTGCGCGAGGTCTGCTGCCCGTCGGTCAACAGAAACCCGAGGCCGGTCGTCGCCGCGAGCAGCTCCGCCGCGACGAGGAACAGCCACGCCTGCGTGAGCCCGATTCGCGCGCCGACCAGCAGCTGGGGCAACGTCGCCGGGACGAGCACGCGCGCGATCAGCGCGACGCGGGAGAGCCCGAACGCCGCACCGACCTCGACGAGCTTGCGATCGACGCCGCGGATCCCCGCGACGAGCGCGACGTAGATCGGGAAGAACGCGCCGATCGCGACGAGCGTGATCTTCGCCGGCTCCCCGATCCCCAGCCACAACAGGATCAGCGGCACCCACGCGAGCGACGGCACCGAGCGGATCGCCTGCAGCGTCGGGTCGAGCGCGCGTTCCGCGGCGCGCGAGCCGCCGACGAGCGAGCCGAGGACGAGCGCGAGGATCAGTGCGATCGCGAACCCGGCCGCGACGCGCTCGACGCTCGCACCGAGATCGCGCCAGAGCAGCCCGTGCTGCGCGAGATCGAGCAGCTCGCGCACGACGTCGGCCGGGGAGGCGAGCTGATACGACTTGATGCGCCCGCTCGCCGTCACGCCCCACCACAGGGCGAAGAGCGCAAGCGGGACGGCGAACCGCGTCAACGCAGCGCCGTGCGCGCGGGCGCGACGTTCGCCAGCGTCGCGGCGGCGCGGTCGAGATCGGCGTCGGGACGGGTCAGCCGCTCGGCGCGGATCAGCGGGACGACCGCGGTGATCGCGTCGTGGAACTCGGCGTTCGGGACGCCGTCGCCGGGATAGGTCGTGCGCTCGCGCAGCTGCAGCTCGGCGACGCGCCGCGCGAGGTGCGAGGCGTCGGCCAGGAGCGCCGCCGTCTCCGCGACGTGGCTCGCCGCGTAGCGCCGCGCGCGTTCGTACTGGCGCAGCACGATCGCCGCGACGTCGGGATGCGCGGCAAGAAAATCCTCGCGGGCGTTGAGCGAGCCCCACGTGTTGAACGCGACGTTGCGGTAGAGCAACCGCGATCCGGCGTCGAGCTGCGATGCGGCCATGTGCGGATCGAGCCCGGCCCAGGCGTCGACTTGTCCGCGCTCGAGCGCGGTGCGCCCGTCCGGATGCTGCAGGTCGACGAGCTCGACGTCGGCCTGCGTGAGACCGACGGTCTGCAGCGAGCGCAGGAGGAAGAACCACGGGTCGGTCCCGCGCGTCGCCGCGACGCGCTTCCCCTTCAGATCGCGCAGCGCGCGCAGCGGCGAGTCCTTGGCGACCACGAGCGCCGTCCACTCCGGCCGCGAGTAGAGGAAGACCGACGTGATCGGCGCGCCGTTCGCGCGCGCGAGGAGCGCGGCGCTCCCGGCGGTCGATCCGAACTGCACGACGTTGCCGGCGAGATACTCGTTCGCTTTGTTCGAGCCGAGCGAGAGCGTCCAGTCGACCGCGGCCCCGCTCTTCGCCAGGGCTTCCTCGAGCCAGCCCTTTTGCTTGAGCACGAGGCTCGGCGGGTTGTAGTACGCGTAGTCGACGCCGATCCGCGCGACGCCGGCGGCGCGGGCGCGCCGCGGCAGGGCGGCGCCGAGCGCCGTGGCGCCGGCTGCGGTGAGGAACCCGGATCGTGAGAGCGATGCCATGGGAACGCCTCCTGGTGCGAAGGGAAAGCGGGTGAAACAAAAGAGCCCCCGCCGGGTCGGCGGGGGCTCTGACGTCGTGACTCGCGCGTAGCGCGATCAGGTCATGCCGATCCGGACCGACCCCCGACGCGGGAGCGGCACATCACCATCGTGCACAGACACGAGAGCATCAGCATGACTGCGGCGACCGTACCATGGCCGGCGCGCCGCCGTCAACCGTCCCACGCGGAGCGGCTCAGCCCCGCGTGTCGATCACCAGATCCCGGTCCGGGGGCGATGCGTCGAGCAGAGCGTGCAGGTGCGGGAGAAAACGCAGCGCGGCGGCGCGCCTCCGCTCCGGCTCGATCAAATCGTGCGAGGGTCCGAGGCCGATCAGGCGGTGGACCCGGACCCGCGCGCCGCCCGCGGCGCGCCAGCGGGCGACGAGATCGTCGATCGCCGGATTGCTGACCGACGACTCGGCCGCGTTGCGCACGATCTCGACGTGTTGCGCGCGCGGCGCCCCCGTGCGCGCGTCGTCGCGCAAGGCGTCGGCGAGCGTGAGCCCGGCGGCGAGCGAACGGGTCGTGTAGCGCGCGTAACCGTGGGCGGGGAGGAGCCGCCCGCGTTCGATCGGGTTCCAGTAGAGAAAGGTGTTCGGCATCTTCGCCAGGAGCGCGCGCGCGAAGCTGTTCCAGCCGTGCGGCAGGCGCGCGATCCCGAGGAACGGCGCGATGGCGATCGTGCGGAAGACGCGCGCGTCGCCGTGCGCGAGGTGCAGCGCCAGCGCGCCGCCGAGCGAGTGGCCGACCAGGACGATCCGTTCGCCGAGCGACGCCGCGGCCGCGAGGATCCGTTCCCCCGCCTCACGCAGCTCCTCCGTGCGCAGCGCGGCGAGCGCCTCGCTCATGCGATCCTCGTGACCGTGCCGCGGAAGCCGCGGGATCAGTACGTTCTCGCCGCGCGCATGGCGGATCTCGGCGAAACGCTGCCACGTGCGCGGGCTCGCCGTCAATCCGTGCAGCAGCACGGTGACGTACGGCGTGCGCGTGCCGTGATGGAGCAGCGTCGTGCGCATCTCGGCGCCGAGCAGGTGCGACTCGGCGGCATCGAGCGCGGCGGCGATCGCCGCGGGGTCGATCACGGGTTCGCGAGCGCGATCAGCGCGAACGTGCGCTCGTCGTTCGCGAGATCTTCGGCACGAGTGATCGCCAGGAGCGTCTTCGCGCTTCGGCGGGCGAACGCGCACGCCGCCGGCGAGCCGATCACGGCGACCGCTCTCGCGACCGCGATCAGGTCGTCGACGCCGCGCACGATCCCCTCGCGGATCGCGCGCTCGGCGTCGTCCGCCGGGATGCGCGCCCCGGCGCTGCCCGACACGAGCATCAGCACGTAGTCGAGCGCGGCCGCCGTCGCCAAGACGCGCGACTTGTGCGCGGTGAACGCCGGATCGTCGCCGAACTCCGCGACGGCACGCATCAGCGTCCGCTGCAGGTCGACGACTAGCTGCGGCCGGTCAGCGCCCACAGCACGGCCACCTGCGTCTTCGCGTCGGGAAGCGTATCGGCGCGGATCATCTCCCAGAGCGCCTCCAGACGGAAGACCCCGGTCTCGATCTCCTCGTTCTCGTCGGGCTCCGCCACACCGACATCATACCCCTCGACCAGACAGAAGTGCAGCAGCTCGGTGCAGAAGCCCGGCGCGGAGTAGGCCGACCACAGCCGGCGCACGTGGTGTGCGCGATAGCCGGTCTCCTCGCGCAGCTCGCGCACGGCCGCCTCTTCCGGCGTCTCGCCGGGTTCCATCCCGCCGGCGACCGCTTCCCACGTCTCGCGCCCGAGCGCGTGGCGGTACTGCTTGACCAGGAGCATCTCGCCGGGCGACGGGCACACGATCACGACGACGGCCCCTGCGTGCTCGACGACCTCGAGATCGTGCGGCTTGCCGCCGTCGAGGCGCACGGTATCGACGCGCAGGTTGATGACCTTGCCTTCGTAGACGCGACGCGACGCGAGCAGTTCCATGACCCTCTTTCCGTTAGACGTTGGCGGGGGAGGCGGCGAACGCCGCGACGATCGCGTTGAAGCGCTCGGGAACTTCGAGGTGCGGCACGTGGCCGACGCCCGGAACGACCTCGATGCGCGCGTGCCGCATCGTTGCGACGATCGCGCGCGCGAGATCAGCGTTGTGCCCGAGCCGCGGCCGCACCGCTTCGGGCGCGTAGGGCTTCCCCGGCGCGTTCGTATCGAGCTGGCCGACGACGAATTGGACCGGCATCGGTAGCGCGCGCAGATCATCGGCGATCGGGGTGCGGTGCAGCTGCTGATAACTCTGGATGTAGACGCGCACCCACTGCGGGTAGTCGGCGCTCAGCGCCATCCGGCGCCGAATCGTGACGAACTCCTCGTACGCCGGACGCCAGGTCGGGAAGTAGTTCGTCGCGAGGAACTGCCGATAGCCCGCCGCGCTCATGTGCAGCTCGCGGTCGTAGAGGAACGCGTCGGTCACCTCGGGGACGAGGACGCGATAGTCTTCGAGCGCGAGCGGATCCTGGAGCAAGAGCCGCGCGACCCGCTGCGGAGCGAGCCGCGCCACCTTCGTCGCCATGATCCCGCCGATCGAATGCCCGACGAGCAGATCGAGCTGCGCGATCTGCAGCGCGTCGAGTAGGCCGAGCGTCGAGCGCGCCCACAGGTCGAACGTGTACGTCAGCTCGGTCTTGGAAGACTTGCCGAACGCGAGCTGATCGGGGACGATCACGCGGTAGCCGGCGGCGACGAGCGGCGCGATCACGGGCTCCCAGTAGCTCGCCGGGAAGTTGCGGCCGTGCATCAGCAGCACGGCGCCGCGCTGCGTGCCGCCGGGAACGACGTCCATGTACGCCATGCGCACGTCTTGGCCGCTCTCGCGCCACTGGTGGAACGCGACGGGGTGCGGGTAGGGATAGCCTTCGAGCCCGATCCCGAGCGGCGTCAGTGCCGCATCCGGCGGCGCGGCGGAGGCGTCGGGCGCGTTCTGCGCCTGCGCGTGCCCCGGGGCGAACGCGGCGAGCGTCGCCGCGGCGCCGGCGACGAGCGCGCCGCGTCGATTCATCGTGTGCATCCTTGCGTGCGCTTCAGACGACCGTCGTGTTCGAGAGCTCTTCGAGCAGCGTGGGGCGATGCGGCTCCCAAGTGAGCTCGCGTGCGGCGCGGCCGCTGTCGCACTGCAGATCGCAGGCCAGCGCGTCGGCGAAGTCGCCCATCGCCGCGCGCGCATCGGCGAGCGCGACGAAGGCGAGCGAACCGTCGCCGCCGGCGGCGCGCGCCGCCGCGCGCGCGACCTCGACGTACGGCACGGAAGCGCCGCGGGTCGCGTTGTAGACCCCGTGCGCGCTGCGATGGTCGACGACCGCGCCGTACAGCTCGGCGAGTGCGTCGTGACGGACCGTCGGCCAGCGGTTCGCGCCGTCGCCGATGACGCGCAGCGGGCCGTTGCGCGCCTCCGCGACCATCCCGCCCGGGATCCCGCCGCCGTCGCCGTAGACGATCCCCGGCCGCAGCACGACGGCGCGCAGCCGCCCGTCTTGGGCGAGGACGAGTTCCTCGTGCGCAGGTCGCCAGGCGACGAGCGCGAGCGGGTTGAGCGGCGCGTCCTCCGCGACGACCGCGTCGCCGCGCGAGCCGTACACCCAGCACCCGCTGGTGTACACGAAGGCGCGGCCGGGGCGCACCGCGTCGAGCATCGCTTCGAGCGCGGGCCGCTCGACCGCCGGGCCGTCGCCGCCGGCGTAGTCGAACGCCGCGTGCACCACCGCGTCGGCCTGCGCGGCCTCGGCGCGCAGCGTCTCGAGATCGCGCAGATCACCGCGCACGACGACGGCGCCCAACTGCTCGAGCGTGCGCGCGGCCGCATCGCTGCGTGCCAGCGCGCGCACGACGTGCGTGCGCCGGCGCAGCTCGCGCACGACGCTCCGCCCGATGTAGCCCGAACCGCCGGTGACGAATACTGGCATGATGTGGCGAGCTTCGGGTCCGGCTCTGCTCCGACCCGCCGTTACGAGTCGTGCGCGGCGGGGCGGTTCAGCACGGTGATGATGTCGAAGACGATCGCGACCTCGGCGGCGGTGATGCAGGCGCGGATCGCCCAGTGCGGATTCCAGTCGACCGTGATGAGCGCGAGGATCGCCGCCGCGCAGTAGGCGACGGCCTTGGTGACGTCGGCGCGCACGCTCGGCGAGGACGGGACGTACGCGTTGCGGATCATCACGATCGTCGCGACGATCGCCAAGCCGAGCAGCACGCTGCCGACGACGCGGTTCTGCGCGAGCAGGTGCAGCACGATCGGCGTCCCCGCGGCGACGAGCACGGCGATCACGACCAGCCAGACGACCTCGGAGCGGCGCGTGTCCTTCACGGTGCTCGTCGGTTCCACGGGGCGCGGCGGACTCCGCCGTGGAAACGCGGCGCGTGCCGATCGAACTGAGCCCGCACAACCCCCGCCTGGAGCGCGTCCGCGACCTCGCCACGCCGCGCGGCCGGCGCGCGGCGGGGCGCTTCGTCGCCGAGGGCCCGACCCTGCTCGGGGAAGCGGCCCGGGCCGGGCTGCGGCCGCTCGAGATCTACGCGACGGCGGCGGGGCTGGGGCGCTTCGACGCCGCCGCGGTCGAGGCTGCGGGGACGCCGGTCTACCAGGTCGCCGAACGGATCTTCGCCCGCCTTTCCGACCTAGAGTCGCCCACCGGGCTGCTGGCCGTCTACCCGCTGCCCGAGCGCTCAGCCGACCATGTGGTGCAGCGGCCGGGGGTCGTCCTCGTCCTGGCCGGGGTGAACGACCCGGGCAACGCCGGGACCCTCGTGCGCTCGGCCGAAGCGTTCGGGGCCGCGGGCGTGCTCTTCGGCCAGGGCGGCGTCGATCCGTACGCTCCGAAGGTCGTGCGCGCCGCGATGGGTTCGCTCTTCCGGTTACCGGTGGCGACCGTCGCCGCCGAAGAGCTACTCTCGCTCGCCGAGCGATACGAGCGTCCCGTCATCGTCGCGGACATCGAGGGCGACGACCTGCGCACCGCGCGCCTCCCGGTGCGCGCGATGCTCGCCGTCGGCAACGAGCGGCGAGGCGTGCGCGACTGGCTTCCGCGTTGGGATCGCGCGGTGAAAATACCCCACGTGGGAGCGGCCGAAAGCCTGAACGCGGCGGTCGCGGGAAGTATCGTTTTATACGAGGCGACGCGTTGTCAAGAGGGCTGTCAAGTCGCCGAAAACCCCTGATCTGTCAAGACTTGGCGCCTGCTGCGGGCCGGTGATACAATCCGTTTGCCGACGCGGCAGCACCCGCACCGCAACCGAACGACAGGAGAGGAACCGCCGCCGAAATGCGCACTTCCGAATTCTTCTGGAAACTGTTCTCGAGCACGGGCTCGATAAGCGCGTATCTCATGTACCGGCAATTGCATCCCTCCCCCACGGCCTGAAGACGGGCGCCGCCCGAAGCGGACGCGCGCGCCACAAGAGAGAAGTCGCGGAACGCCCGGCCACCTGGACCGGGCGTTCGCTTTTGCTATGACGACGACTGGAATGACAGAACTCGAAGCGACCCTCGACGCGCTGACCGCGCGCTTTGACGCTGCGGTCGCCGCGGCGCCGGACGCCCCCGCCCTCGACGAGGTGCGGGTCGCGTTCCTCGGCCGCAGCGGCGAGGTGACCGCGGTGCGGCGCGGGATCGGTGCCCTCCCGCCGGCCGAACGGCCCGGTGCCGGAAAGGTCATCAACGCTGCCGTGGAGGCGCTCGAGGCGAAGCTCGCGCAGGCGCAGTCGCGCGTCGAGCTGGCGGAGCTCGAGGCCTCGCTCGGCGATCAGATCGACGTGACGTTCCCCGGCCCGCCGGCGGACCTCGGGTACGTCCATCCGATCCGGCGCGTCGCGATCGAGATCGCGCGCTACTTCACGCGCCACGGCTTCGCCGTGCTGAGCGGCCCCGAGATCGAGACCGAGGCGAACAACTTCGACGCGCTCAACATCCCGCCGGACCATCCGGCGCGCGAAGGGCTCGACTCGTTCTACGTGCGGCCCGACCGCGTGCTGCGCACGCACACCTCGCCGATGCAGGCGCGCGCGATGCGCGCGAACCCGCCGCCGATCGCCGTCATCGTCCCCGGCCGGTGCTATCGCCGCGACGCCGTCGACGCACGCCACCTCTACATGTTCCATCAAGTCGAAGGGCTGATGGTCGGCAAGGGCGTCCACTTCGGCCACCTCAAGGGCTTGCTCGTGGGGATGTGCCGCGAGCTGTTCGGACCCGACGCCGACGTGCGCTTCCGTCCGTCGTTCTTCCCCTTCACCGAACCGTCGGCCGAGATCGACGTGAAGTGCCCCACCTGCCGCGGTACCGGAGGCGAATGCCGCACCTGCGGCGGGAGCGGCTGGATCGAGATCGGCGGGAGCGGGATGGTGCACCCGAACGTGCTGCGCGGGGTCGGCTACGATCCCGACGAGGTCGCGGGCTGGGCGTTCGGCTGCGGCCTCGAGCGCATCGCGATGAAGCGCTACGATATTCACGACATTCGCGCGTTCGTCGAGAACGCGCCCGGCTTCGCGGAGGGTCTGGCTTAGTTATGCGCGTTCCGATCATGTGGCTCCGCGATTACGTGGAGCTGCCGCAGAACGCGGACGAGATCGTGGCGCGCTTGGCGACGCTGGGCTTTCCCGTCGATGAAGTCATCGCGCGGCCGAAGTTGACGCACGTCGTCGTCGGGCGGATCACGAAGATCGTCAAGCACCCCAACGCCGACCGGCTGCAGGTCTGCACGATCGACGTCGGCGGCGAGAAGACGCTGACGATCGCGACCGCCGCGACGAACGTCGAGGAGGGGCAGACGATTCCGGTCGCGCTGATCGGCGCGGAGCTCGACAAAGGGCTGAAGATCGCGCCGCGCAAGATGCGCGGGATCGACTCCGAGGGGATGCTCTGCTCGGCCGACGAGCTCGGTCTTCCGGCGGACTGGTTCGAGGACGGGATCATGCAGCTCGACGCGTCGATCCCGCTGGGGACCGACGTCGTCGCGCACTTCAACCTCACCGATCCGGTGCTCGAGGTCGACGTCACGCCCAACCGCCCCGACGCGCTCTCGATCGTCGGCCTCGCGCGCGAGCTGGCCGCGTCGTTCGGCGTACCGTTGCGCGAACCGGCGACGCAGGTGCAGTACGAAGGCGGCAGCGACGACGCGCGCGTGACGATCGAGACCCTCGACTGCAAGCGCTTCGTCTATCAGCGCGTGAGCGGGCTGCGCGTGCGCCCCGCCAAGGCGTGGATGCGCATCCGTCTCGCGCTCGCCGGACAGCGGCCGCTCAACAACGTCGTCGACGTCTCGAACTTCGTGATGCTCGAGCTCGGCCAGCCGCTGCACTTCTTCGACCACGCGCGCGTCGCGGGCGGCCACCTCATCGTGCGCGATGCGAACGAGGGTGAGCGCTTCACCACGCTGGACGAGCAAGAACGCACGCTCGACCCGCGGATGATCGTGATCGCCGACGACGAGGGACCGACCTCGCTCGCGGGCGTGATGGGCGGGCTGCGCAGCGAGGTCGTACCGACAACCGGCGAGGTGCTGATCGAGTCGGCGAGCTGGACCGGCCCGCGGATCCGCCGCACGAGCGTCGCGCTCAAGCTGCGCACCGAGGCCTCGAGCCGCTTCGAGAAATCGCTGCCCGTCGCGCTCGCCGACGTCGGCGCGGCGCGCGCGGCGCGGTTGCTCGAACAAGAGGGCGGAACGGTGCGGATGCCCTCGGCCGCCGGTCACGCCGCGCCGCGTCCCGCCCCCGTGACGCTCGCGAGCTCCGAGGTCGAACGGCTGCTCGGCTTCGCCGTCGAAGCGGCGGAGATCGAACGCGCGCTGGGCTCCCTCGGCTTCACCGTCGTGCGTGAGGGTGAGAGTTTCGCCGTGACGCCGCCGTACTGGCGCGGCGACGTGCTGATCTCGGCCGATCTGGTCGAGGAGATCGCGCGCGTCGTCGGCTACGAGCACGTCCGCGCCGAAGTGCCGGCCGTCGCGCCGCAGGCGATCGACGGCGCGGCGTTCGAGCGCGAGACGGAGCTGGCGACGACGCTCGCCGGCTTGGGCTACACCGAGTTCGTCACGCTCTCATTGCAGCCGGGGACGGTCGCCGACGCGTGGCGGACCGCCGGGATCGCGATCCCACAGCCGGTCGAGATCACCAACCCCCTCAGCGAGGACCAGCGCTGGATGCGCTTCTCGCTCGTCCCGGCGCTGCTCGAGTTCGCCGCCCGGGACCGCGCGCTGCGGCCGTTCCGCGTCTTCGAGCTCGGCCACGTGTTCGCCGAGGCGCAGCCCGAGCCGCAAGAGCGCGTCGAGCTGACCGCCCTGCGCGTCGACCGCGTCCCCGCGTTCGGCCAGCTCAAGTCCGACGTCCTCGCGCTGCTGCGCGCGATCACCGGCGTCGAGGCCGAGGTGGAGCGTGGGACGCACGCCTCGCTCCATCCTGGCAAGACCGCAGCGCTGCGGATCGGCGAGACGATCGTCGCGTACGTCGGGTACGTCGACCCGCGTCTCGCGCGCATCTACGACGTCCCCGACGATGCCGCGCTCGCGACGATCTTCGTCGAAGCCCTCCCGGCGCATCAGGTCGCGCAGTACGTCGAACCCTCGAAGTTCCCGCCGGTCGATCGCGACCTCGCCGTCGTCGTCGCGCTCGACGTCCTCGCCGGCGATCTCGCGCGCGCGGTGCGCGGCGAGCCGCTCGTGCGCAGCGCGAACGTCTTCGACGAGTACCGCGGCCCGCAGATCGGCGAGGGCAAGAAGTCGCTCGCGCTGCGGATCGTGCTGCAGAGCGACGAGTCGACGCTGACCGACGAGGCCGCCGACGCCGCGCTGGCGCGCGTCGCCGCGACGCTGCGCGAACGCTTCGGAGCGATCCCACGAGCGTGACCTGGCCCGATCTCGTCATCGGCGGGATCGCGTTGCTCTTCGCGCTGAAGGGCTGGAAGCGCGGTTTCGTCGCCGAGATCGGCGGTGCGATCGCGCTGGCCGCGGCGATCTGGGCGGCGCTGCGCTACCCGGGGACGTTCGACCGAACGCTGATGCGCTATCTGCACCTGGGCGAAGGGTCGGCGCACGTCGTCGGGATGATCGCTTTCGCGGTGATCGTCTATGCCTCGCTGATGGTGCTCTCGGCGGCGCTCTCGCGGATCGCGAAGCTGCCGCTGATCGGCGTCGGCAACGCGGCCGGCGGCGCGGCGGTCGGGATCGCGAAGGCGCTCGTCGGCTCCTGGATCGTCCTCTACGTGATCCTCTTCTTCCCGCTCACGCACGACCTGCGCACCGACCTGCGCCACTCGGAGCTCGTCGCGATCGTGACCGGTCCGAACGCGCAGATCGACCACTTCGTGCGCAACACGATGCCGTGGTTCATCCGCCCGCTCGTCGAGCCGGTCTTCACGATGCACCGCCTCTGAGCGGCGGCGCGCCCGAGATGGACGGTCTGATGATGGACGTGCCGCTGATGATCAGCTCGATCATCACACATGCGGCACGGTTTCACGGCGATACGGAGGTCGTCGCGCGCGTCGCCGACGGCTCCGTGCATCGCTCGACGTATCGCGAGCTCGCGGGGCGGACGGCGCAGCTCGCGCATGCGCTGCGCGCGCTCGGCGTCGAGCCGGGTGAGCGGGTCGCGACGCTGGCCTGGAACACGCACCGCCACGTCGAGCTGTACTACGCGATCGCCGGGATCGGCGCGGTCTGCCACACGATCAACCCACGGCTCCATGCCGACCAGATCGCCTACGTCGCGGCGCATGCTCAGGACGGCTACGTCTTCGCCGACACGGCGTTCGTCCCGCTGCTCGAAGCGCTCGCGCCGCGCCTCCCGCGCGTGCGCGGCTACGTCCTGCTTTGCGACGCGCCGTCGATGCCCGCGACATCGCTGCCGAACGCGCGCTGCTACGAGTCGCTCATCGCCGGCCGGCCGGAGCGAATCGACTGGCCCGTCTTCGACGAGCGCACCGCGGCGGGGCTGTGCTACACGTCCGGGACGACCGGCGAGCCGAAGGGCGTCCTCTACACGCACCGTTCGACGGTGCTGCACGCGATGAGCGGCTGCATGGCCGAGATGACGCGCCTGACGGAGAGCAGCCGCTGTCTCATGCCGATCGTCCCGATGTATCACGCCAACGCGTGGGGCTTCCCGTTCTCCGCGCCGATGATGGGCGCGAAGCTCGTTCTGCCCGGCGCCGCGCACGATGCGGCGAGCCTTTACGCGCTGCTCGAAGGTGAGGGCGTGCGGACGGCGGCGGCGGTGCCGACGATCTGGCTCGGCCTGCTCGAACACCTCGAGGCAACCGGCAAGGAATTGACGGCCCTGCGCGCGCTGCGCGTCGGCGGCTCGGCCGCGCCCGAGGCGATGATCGCCGCGTACGAGCGGCGCGGGATCGAGGTGATCCACGGCTGGGGGATGACCGAGACGAGCCCCGTCTGCACGACCGGATCGCTCAAACCCAAGCACCGCGATCCGCTCACGCGCAAGCGGTATCAGCGCCGCGCGGGCCGCTGCATGTACGGCGTGCAGATGCGGATCGTCGACGAGGAGGGCACGGTGCTGCCGGACGACGGCGAGTCCCAGGGCGAGCTGCAGGTGCGCGGTCCTTGGATCGCGAGCGCGTACTTTGCGAACGACGCGGCGAGCGCGGCGGCGTTCACCGCCGACGGCTGGCTGCGGACCGGTGACGTGTGCACGCTCGACGAGGACGGCTACCTCACGATCCGCGACCGCAGCAAGGATCTCATCAAATCCGGCGGCGAGTGGATCAGCTCGATCGACCTCGAGCACGCCGCGCTCACGCATCCCGCTATCGCGCAGGCCGCGGCGATCGCCGTCCCGCACGCGCGCTGGGGCGAACGTCCGCTGCTCGTCGTCGTCCGCCGCGCGGGCAACACGCTCGAACGCGACGACGTGATCGCGCACCTCGCCGGGAAGGTCGCGAAATGGTGGCTTCCCGACGAGGTCGTCTTCGCCGACGAGCTGCCGCTCACCGCGACGGGAAAGGTCGCGAAGAAGACGCTGCGCGAGAACGTGCGCACCGGCCCTAGTACCGCCTCAGGACACTAGGTCGCCCTCGCTTTTTCCGGGCGTCCCCTCGTCGCTCTTGGAAGCGCGGCCGCCGAAGCGGGGCGAATGCAGGGGCATGGCTATTCTCGAAGGCTCCCTCGGCGCGATCGAAGCGTGCGCCGACGCGCTGTGGGTCGGCGCCGGCGCCGGCTTCGCGTTCTCCTCGCCGATCACGTTCCACCTGGTCGAAGATCGCGACGTCTTCTCGCAGATCACCGGGCAGACACTGGACCGCCTCACGCGCGTGGCGTACGTCGCGGCGAGCGTCGCCGCGGGTGCCGCGTTCGTGCGGAGCGTGCTGGGCGACGGGAGCCGCGAGAACGACCTCGCGCGCGCGAGCGCGAACCTCGCCGCGATCTGCCTGTTCCGCTACCATCAGCGCGCGATCGTCCCCGCGATGGCCGAGACGCAGCGGAGCATGGGCGGCTTCCGCGAGGTTGCTGAGGACGATCCGCGGCGGATCGCGTACCGCGCGCTGCACAAGCGCTCGACGCGCGTCTTCGGCGGCGCGCTGCTGCTTGGCATGGGAGCGCTCGCGCTCGCGGCGTTTCGCGCCGTGGACTAGGAGTACGCCGAGGCGCGCGGATCTCGAACGATGCGGCGGATGCCACACCGGACGGAAGGTCCCGAAAGGGACCGTGATCCCGGGGCGTTAGGGCTCAATGGTCCATCCAAAAGTTGGGGATGCGCCGTGCACCCTTCGCATGCTATTGTCTCGTTGCTGGACGGGGGAAGCACGCTCACGAGGGGTGCTGAATGGAGCGTTCTCCCGACGGCATGTTCATCGACGATCGTTCGTTCCGTCGTGACCGACGTCGGTGAATTCGCATATCCAAGATTCGGTTAAGGTGCACGCGCATGTCCAACCGATCTCGAGTGATGAACGCGCCGGCGAGCGACCTCGTCGAGGTTGCGCATGCCTGCCCGTGCCGAGCACGTCCACGGCTGATCGTGGTGAACTACGACCTCGACGTAGTACTCGTTTCGCAAGGGATGGCGGATAGGGACTCCGCGGATCTCTTCGATGCGCGCACCCGGCGTCTGAACGCGCCGTTCGATGCGATCGTGCGCGATCTCGTCGCCGCCTGCTGCGATCAGATTTCTCCCATCGCGCCGCAGCGGCTCGCCCTCCTTCCGCACGGCTTTCGCGTCGTCGCCGCGACCCCGCTCGACGGAGCGGGTGAACCGCTCGTCGCCGTCACGGTCGAGTGCTGCGGCAACCAGGACCACTTCGCCCGCGCCGCGCGCGGTTACGGGCTGAGCCCGCGCGAGACCGAGGTCCTCTCGCTGGTGCTGGAAGGCGCGTCCGCGGCCGAGATCGGCGCCGTGCTCAACATCGCCGAAGGGACGGTGCACGGGTACTTCAAGCAGCTCTTGATCAAAACGCGGTCGCGAAACCGCCCCGCAATGGTCGCCAAGGTCCTCGGTTGGGATAGCGCCCACGAGCTCGCCGGGGCACCCGACATCGCCTGATCGGCGGCAGCGGCGCCGCAGCCTCGTCCCCTTCAATCACTCCCCGGCAGAAAGCGAGCGGCATGTGGAGAGTTCGGCGACCCCTTTGCGCGTGTGCATCATCGAGAAGCAGCTGCTCTTCGGCAAGGCGATCGCGCAGGCGCTCTCGGCCGATCCGAACATCACGATCGTCGGTCTCGCCGCGACTCGCGACGGTGCGCTCCTTCTCAAGGAGCGGACCGATGTCGTCGTGATCGACGTCGACAACGTCGACGACATCGACGACGCGATCGAGTTCCTGAAGTCGCGCTTCCCGGCGATCCGGATCTGCGCGCTCTCGATGCACACGCAGCCCGAGCTGCTCCAACACTGCCTGTCCGCCGGCGCCGACGCCTACATCGTCAAGGACTCCTCGTTACAGGAGCTCGCCGCCGCGATCACCACCGTCGCCCAGGGGTCGAGCTACGTCGACCCGCGGGTCGCCGGCGATCTGCTGCGGCGGCGCGCCCCCGCGCACCGCGCGAGCACGAGCGCGCTCTCACCACGCGAGATCGACATCATTCGCTTGATCGCGCAAGGGATGTCGAACCGCGACATCGGTCAGCGCCTGGTGCTCTCGGAGAAGACCGTCAAGAACCACGTCAGCCACATCTTCTCGAAGCTGCACTTCACGACGCGCTCGCAAGCGGCGGTTCACGCCGTGCGGAACGGGCTGGCGTGAGCTCCTCACCGCCCTCATCGGAGCGGCGCGCGAGCCCGAGCTGCAGCGATGCGAGCAGCAGCAGGACCAGGCCGAACCACGTCGGCAGCTTGAGGACGAGCTCGGGTCGCCGCAGCGCGGGCGTCGCCTGCAGATAGCGCGCCCACGCGGCCGGCGCGAGCTCGTCCGCGGAGGCGCCGAACGGCGCCGTAACGATCTGTGAGGTCGGGACGGGCGGCGCCGCGCGCTGGAACACGATCACGCATGCGGTCACGGCGACCGCGGCGGTCGCCGCGCGCGCGAGCGCGCGCACGCGATCGGCGCGCGACGCGACGGCGAGGACGCCGGCGGCGACGCCGAGCGCGTCGAGGACGAGCACGGCGCGCGCCGCGCGCTGCGTCCAGACCGCGATCAGGAGCGCGAGCGCGGTGATCCCCAACGTCTCGGCGAGCGGTCCGCGCAGCCGCGCGGCCACGAACAGCGCGGCGGGAAGCGCGAAGAGCATCTGGATGTCGTGGACGTAGATCCCGCCGAGCAGCACCGCCGCCGGCGGGATCAGGGGGACGGCCTCCGGGCTGCGCAGCCGCACGGCGATCACTCCGGCCAGGACGACGCCGACGGCGACCATCACGGCGAACGCGAGCTTAGCGACCAGCAGCGATGCGTCCGGCGCGACGCCCGCGACGACGAGCAGCCGCGCGAGGCTGTACTGATCGGAGGCGGCCAGCTCGGCCCCCGCCTGCAGCGGCAGCACCGCGCCGAAATACTCGGCGTTCCCGGCGACGCCCAGCACGGCCAGGCTGATCCCCGCGAGGACAAGCGTGGTGGCGACGAGCGCCCGGCGGGCGCGCGGGACGCAGATCAGACACGCCAGCGCCGCGGGAACGCCGACGTTGGGCTGCAGCAGCGCGCCGCAGACGACGATCCCGGCGAGGTTCCACCGCTCGGTGCGCAGACAGTACGCCGCCGCGCAGATCCCCAGCACGGCGAACGGCGGGATCTCCCCGTACGCCGCGTTGAGAAAGGCGAGCGGCGCGAAGGCGAGCAGCACCGCGGCGGGCGGCGCGCGCAACGCGGCGGCGAGGAACCACGCCGCCGCGACGGATGCAAGGGCAAGCAGCACCGCGAACAGCAGCGCCGCCGTCCGCACCGGGAGCGCCGCGAGCGCGGCGAACGGGACGAGCGCGTATCCCGGCAGCGGAGCCGGCTCGACGTAGCCCTCCGGCGCGTCGATCGCCGCGACGCGCCGCTCGCACGAGCGCAACGGCTCGACGCGATACGGGTCACGGCGCTCGCGCACGGCCTCGCCGGCGCAGTAGAACGCCTTGAAGCTCTGGTGCTGGACGACTCCGTGCCGGGCGAGGGCCGCGGCGACGATCACGAACGCGATCGCGACGACGGCGAACGCGCCGTGCGCGGCCACCTTCTGCATAGCACCCACCCTACCACTCGCGCCCCGCCCGCAGGGAGGGTCGGTCGGCGCCATGCGGGCGGCGAACGGCTCAGGTGCGCGCCCGGGACTTTCGAACCATCGCGTGGTTCCCTGGCCCGTGTCGGCGCCGATCCTTTCACGCGCTATACTTCACGAGATGGCTGCGGCAGAACGGCTCTCGCTCGCAAAAGCCTATCGAACGCCGTTCGCCGCGCTTGCCGTCGGCGCGACGCTCGCGCTCGCGCTCCCTCTCGCGTACGCGCTCAACATCTGGCAGGATGAGACGTACACGCTGCACACGACGAGCGGCTCGCTCGCGTACGCCTTCCGCGAGTCGCTCGCGTTCGAGCAGAACGCGCCGCTGTACTTCGTGCTGCTGACGCTGTGGCGCCACCTCGACGCGAGCATCTTCTTCCTGCGGCTCTTCTCGGCGGCGTGCGCGGCCGCGACGGTGCTGCTCGTCCCGAGCCTCGCGCGCCGCTACCTCCCGAGCGTCGACCCGATGCTGCCGACGCTCCTGACCGCGTGGAACCCGTTTCTGATCTGGGCGGCCGTCGAGATGCGCGTCTACGCGCTGATCATCTTGATCTCGTCGCTGCTGCTCCTGGCGTTCCACGAGGCGTTCCTGCGCCCGCGCGTGCGCGCGCCGGCCGCGGCGGTCTACGCGCTGTGCGTCGCGGTCGCGCTCTACACGCAGTACTATCTGGCCTTCCTCGTCGCGGCGCAGGGGATCGTCCTGCTGCGCTACGCCCCGCGGCACGTGTGGCGCTTCGCGCTCGCCGCCGGCGCCGGCGCCGCGGTGTTCACGCCGATGATCCTCGTGGTCCTCGCGCAGGTGCACAACTTCCGCGGCGCGTTCACGCCGCCGTCGTCGATCCTCGACGCGACGACGACGCTGGCCTCGATCGTCGCGCGCTATCTCTTGCCGCTCCTCGTTCCGCACGCGAAGCTGCTCTACGCGGCGCTCGCGATCGGCTTCTCCGCGCTCTGCATCCTGCGGCGCCGGTCGTTCACGAAGGGCGGCGAGAGCCACCTGCTCCTGATCGCGACGATCGCGCTCCTCCTCTTCGCGACGGCGGTCTACGCGGCCGGCGTGCACGTGCTCAACCGCCATGCCGCCTCGCTCTACGTCCCCGCGACCTTGGGCGTCTTCTCTGCGCTGACGTTCCTGCGCCCCGGGCTGCGCGAGCGCGCGACGACCGCGTGGTTCTGCGTCGCGATGCTCGCCTCGACGATCGCGCTCGCGCAGACGTACGCGCCGCTCGCGAAGCCGGGCGACTGGCTCCGCGCGACCGCCTACCTGCGGGCGCACGAGCGCCCCGGTGAGCCGATCGTCGTGTTCGAAGCCGAGAACGCGCTCCCGCTCGCCTACTACTACCACGGTCCGAACACGATCACGGCGATACCGCACGCGGTCGACTTCCGTCACTATGACGTGACGCGCTTCGTCGTCCACGACGAGGCGGAGCTGCGCGTGTCCTTGCCGCGCGCGCGAGAGCTGTGGCTGGTGACGGCCGGTGAGTGCGCCTCGGCGAACATCGCGTTCGGCTGCCCGATCGTCGAGCGAACCGTCGCCGCGGACTATCGCGTCGAGGACGACGCCGCGTTCTTCGGCTCGCGCGTCCGGCTGCTGCGTGCGAAAGATCCGCCTCGATGACCGGGCGCCGCCGGTTCGCCGCCGCCGTGGTCGTCCTGCTCGTGGCGGCGTGCACGCCCGGCTCGATGAGCGCGAGCCACGTGACGAGCGCGGCCTCGATCGATCCCCTCTCGAACGTCGCCTCGTTCCACGGCTGCCCCGTCTTCACGCAGGGCGACTACTACAACGCGCCGGTCACCAGTGCCGCCGTCGATCCGGACAGCGACGCGTACATCAAGGCGCTGTGGTCGAGCGGCGACACGGCGGGCTTCTACGCGTCGACGGGGGTCGAGCAGGTGAACCTCGCCACGAACCTCACGCCGCTGCTCAGCGTCAAGCCACAAGTGACTTTTCACCCCTTCGCCGTGCGGTATCCGTGGGCCGACGGCTTCTTCATCGAACCGCTCAGCGACCATCACGCGATGGTCGTGCAGACGCAGCTCTGCCAGCTCTACGAGATGTACGGCGCGACCTACTCCGGGACGACGCTCTCGGCGTACAGCGGCGCCGAGTGGGACTTGAGGACACGGTTCGCGCCCTTGCCGCCGGGCTCGCCCTCGGCGATGGCGTCGGGGTTGTCGCTGTTCGCCGGAACGGTGCGCTTCGAAGATTACCGGGCGGGTTCGATCGATCACGCCCTCAACTGGGCGCCGCCGGCACACACCGTCGCGCAGTACCAGTTCGTCGCCCCGGCGAGCGACACCGATCAGCTCCCGTTCAAGGGCGGGAGCGACGTGCTCGCCCTCCCCTACGGCGCCCACCTGCGGCTCAAGGCCTCATTCAGCACCGCGGGATGGGGACCACAGGCGCAGATGGTCGCGCACGCGATGAAGACGTACGGGATCTTCCTCGCCGACACCGGCTCGGCCCGCAACGCGCTCTACTTCGCGAACGCCTCGGACGGGACGAACCCGTGGAACGCGTCCGATCTCGCCGTGCTCACGCAGGTGCACGTCACCGACTTCGAAGTGCTCACGCTGCCGCACATCCAGGTCGTGCCGCGCACCTGAACGTCGGCGTATCCGCCGCACGGTCCTACGCCTCGCGTTCGCTCCGCCGGCGCGGACGAACCGGCGTATGCTCGACGCCCGCGGGAAGGATTTCGCCTGCACGGAGGCGGCGGCGAGCCGAATTGTGACGCGGACGACGAAACTCACTGCGCGGCGCGAGAACGGATGAATTCGCACTCGCGCAGCGCGCCTTCCGCGGCACGAAACGCTGGGATACCCCGCCTGCGCCGCTGTGCGCCGGGTCATCTTCAAGCGCGAAACGGCGTGACGCGGAACACGAACCCAGCGTAACGCCGCGCATCCGCGCGATTCCTGCGGCCCTCTCGTTTCGTGGGAGCGCACGGGCAACGAGAGTTCCCCGTCTTGCTGCGAATCATGGGGTCGGCGAACGCGCGCACGTGGCGGGTCACCGGAACGGACTCCGGCGCGCGATCGATCTCCCCATCCCGGCGCGTATCGCTCGCGCCGCTTCGGAGGTTCTTTTTTCGTGTCTGTTCTCGCGACGGCACTTCGCGGAGCCGTCTGCTCTTCGTTCGTGCTCGCACTCGCCGCATGCGGCGGCAACGGCGGTTCCGGCGCCATCCCCGTCGGGGGAGGCACCGTGTCGTCCCCATCGGCGCAGACGGTCGCGCCGGGCTCGAACGTCCTCTCACCGGCATCGACGCTCGTCGCATCGAGCACCAACGTGGCGACGTATCAAGGCTGCCCCGTCTTCACCGCCGGCGACTACTACAACGCTCCGGTTTCGACCAGCGCGGTCGATCCGAACAGCGCCGCGTACATCAGCTCGATGTCGCGCGCGGGCAACACGGCGGGCTTCTATGCCTCGACGGGCGTCGAACGTCCCAACCTCGCGACCGCGAGCACCCCGCTCCTCACCGTCAAGCAGCAGGTCAGCTACCACACCTTCCCCGTCCCCTATCCCTGGGCGCAGGGCTTCTTCATCGAGCCGCTCGGCGACAAGCACGCGATGGTCGTGCAAACGCAGAGCTGCCATCTCTACGAAGCCTACGGCACGGTATACTCGGGGTCGACGCTCTCGGCGTACAGCGGTGCGAACTGGGATCTGACCAAACCCTTCGTCCCGCTGCCGCCGAACTCGCCGTCCGCGATGGCCTCCGGGCTGCCGCTCTTCGCCGGGATGGTGAAGTGGGAGGACTACCAATCCGGCGCGATCCGGCACGCGCTCAACTGGGCGGCGATCGCGCACACCGTCTCCTACAAGAAGTACGTGCTCCCGGCCAGCGATACCGACCACCTCACGTTCAACGGCTCGTCGTACGATCTGCCCTACGGCGCGCACCTGCGCCTCAAAGCGTCGTTCAGCACCGCGGGCTGGGGACCGCAGGCGCAGATGGTCGCCACCGCGCTGAAGACGTACGGCGTCTACCTCTCCGACACCGGCTCGAGCGGCAACGCGCTCTACTTCGCGAACGCGTCCAACGGGACCAATCCCTGGAGCTCGAGCGATCTCTCCGCGCTCTCGCACATCCACATCACGGACTTCGACGTCCTCACGCTCCCGACGATCCACACCCTGCCCTAGCCTCCGCCGTTCGCTGACGCGCCTGCGGCGCGTCAGCGCGCGACGATGAGGCGCGCGATCCAGGCGATCAGGTAGGCGCCGGGGACGAGCAACGCCTGCGAGACGACGAAGCCGACGACGGCCGTCACCGCAAGTCCCGCGACGAGCGCCTTCACGTCCGCGATCGACCGTTCGCCGCGCGCCGCGTGATCGGCATACAACGCGGTCGCCGGGTCGACGATGATGTTGTACGCGATCGTCGCGCCGCCGTTCACGAACCCGCTCGAGAGGACCGCGGTCCGCGCGGCCTGCGGGTCGAGCACGCTCGCGTAGGCGGCGGCGACGATCCCGATCGCGTAGACCGCCGAGACGACGGTGTTCAGCACGAGGACGTCCTTGGGGACGTGCTTGAACGAGAGCGCGCGAATCCGCGGGAGGACGCGCAGGTCGACGTCGCGGAGGACGGCGAGCGCCGTCGCCGGCCGCAGCATGCCGAGCATCGCCTTGGGAACGCTGCCGCGCCGCTCGAGCGCGCGGATCGCGCGCAGGTAGAGCCGCACGAACGTCGGCATCGCGAGCGCCCCGACCACCGTCCCCACCGTCCCCGCGAAGACGATCGCGCGCAGCTGCCACTCGTAGGTGCCCAGCGAGGCCGCCGGTGCGCGGTCGGAGAGCGATCCCAGCAGCGGCATGTAGAAGATCTGCGCAAAGCGGCTGCTCGTGCCGAAGATGTAGAACAGCGAGATCGCCGTCGCGACGCGGCCAGAGCGCGCGCCGGCCAAACGCGCGGCGTACGCCGCGATCGCGAGCGCTTGCACGAAGCCGTTCAACGCCATGGCGAGCAGAAGCTGCCAGGCCCAAAAGCCGTGGGGCACATCGTAGTCTAGGCAGCCGGGCGGCCCCGGCGCATCGGCCGTCCTTCCCAGGCGTTGAATCTTCCAGCCCGCGTGCGGCGCAGGCGCGCGGTGGTAGACTGCGCGCATGAGCCGCGTGGTGCTCGCGATCGTCGTCCTGCTCTACTGCGCCGCGACCGTGCTCGTGATCGCCCTCGGACCGCCGCCGGCAGTGCTCGCGCTCGCGCTCCTGCTCGTCGTCCCCTACGCGCTGCAGAGCGCGTTCGCACGTCCCCTGTTGTTCCCGTTCGGGCTCTACGTCGTGCTCGTCCCGTTCGACAATCTGCTCGGCGCCGGGACCTTCGGTACCCTCACCAAGTTCCTCGGGATGCTGGCGGGCGCAGCCCTCCTGTTCTGGACCCTCCGGCGGCGCACGGCGCGCCCGCTGGGAAGGTCCGTCGCGCTGCTCGCCGGTCTGGTCGCCTGGATGCTGCTCAGCGCGCTGTGGGCGCTCGACCAGCGCACGGCGCTCCAAAGCATCTCGACGTACGCGGGGCTGATGCTGCTCTACGCCGTCGTGACGATCGTGCCGGCGACGCCGCGCGCGCTGCGCACGCAGCTCGTGCTGCTGGTCGCCGGGGGGCTCGCCGCCGCGGTGTACGGGATCCACGCGTTCTACCAGGATCCGAGCCTCGCGCAGCACGCGACGACGACGCGCCTGGTCGTGCAAGCCGGCACGACGACGATCGACCCGAACCACTTCTCAAACGCACTGCTCTTCCCGCTCGCGGTGCTCACGATGTGGTCGCTGCGGAGCCGCCGCCTCGTGCCGAAGGTCGCCGGGATCGCCGGGCTCGCGATCTTCACCGACGCGATCTTGCTCAGCGGCTCGCGCGAGGCGCTCAGCGCGACGCTGCTGATCATGCTCTACTTCCTCATCCGCTCGCGGCACCGGCTGCAGCTCGGGATCGCGGTCGCCGTCCTGCTCACGTTCGTGCTCAGCGTGCAGACCTCGATCTGGACGCGCTTCTCGACACTGCTCGAGACCGGCGGCTCGGGCCGCACGTCGATCTGGGCCGTCGCCGTGCAGGCTGCAAAGCAGCGCCCGATCCAGGGCTACGGGATCGGCAACTTCCAGGAGGCGTACGATCTGTACTACATCGGCGTCCACCAGACGTATCCGTTCGGCTGGAACAGCCCCGCGCACAACCTCGTGCTCCACTATCAGGTCGAGCTGGGCTTCGTGGGGCTCCTCCTGATCGCGCTCTTCTTCTGGTCGGCGTTCCGCTCGCTGCGCTTCATCGACGCGAAGAGCGAGCTGTACGACGAGCGGATCGCGATGGAGGGCGCGCTGATCGCGATCGCGTTCGTCTCGCTGACGATCGACCTGTTCACCTACAAGTACGCCTGGCTCGTGTTGTTCCTGATCGCGTTCCTGCGCAACGCCGCGCCCGCGGCTCAGCCCAGCGCGGTGACGCGCGCCGCGAACTCGCCCATCACCGCGGCCCTGTCGGCGCGCGCGGCGAGCCGCGCCCTGCCCTGATCGCCGAGCGCCCGCAACGCCTGCCGGTCGAGCGCCGCCAGACGGCGCAGCGCGGCTGCGAGCGCGGCTGCGTCGCCCGCCGCGACGCAGAGCGCGCCGAGCGCCGCACCTTCGGTGCGCGCCTCGCCGTCGCCGGCGACGACGACCGGGCAGCCGACGGCGACCGCGTCGTACAGCTTCGTCGGCACGCTCTCCGCGATCCCTTTGCGCAGCGGGACG
Source organism: Candidatus Limnocylindria bacterium (assembly GCA_035493875.1). Taxonomy (GTDB): domain Bacteria; phylum Vulcanimicrobiota; class Vulcanimicrobiia; order Vulcanimicrobiales; family Vulcanimicrobiaceae; genus Vulcanimicrobium. The sequence continues at coordinate 28,986 of DATJHK010000006.1, read as the reverse complement.
ATCGCGACGTCGGCCGCGGCGACCGCGCGCATCGCCGCGGCCCGCGGCAGGCTCCCGCGCAGCACGAGGTTCGCGACGCCGCGCGCGCGCTCGGCGAGCTCGCGCCCGCGAGCGCCGTCGCCGACGACCGCGATCGTGATCCCCTCGCGCGTCAGCAGCCGCGCCGCCTCGAGCAGGAGGTCGACGTCGGTCGCCACGCCGAGGTTGCCCGCGTAGATCGCCGTGAAGCCGCCGCACGGCGCGGCCCGCGGGACGGCCGCCATATGCTCTGCGGCATTGCGCACGAGCAGCAGCCGTGCCGGATCGACGCCGCGCGCGGCGATCTGTTCGAGCGCGGTCGGCGTCACCGCGACGATCAGGTCGGCGCGCCGGTAGAGCGCTCGCGCGAGCCGCTCCACCGCGCGCGCCCAGAAGCCGTTCGGCCGCCAGGCGCCCATCGCGATCGCGATGTCGGGAAAGACGTCGCGGACGTCGGCGACGAGCTTCGCGCGATGCCGCCACGCCGCGATGATCCCGACCGGGGCGAGCGTGATCGGCGGGAGGCTGACGATGATCTGGTCGTAGCGGCGGCGCGTGAGGAGCAGGTATCCCGCCGCGGCGAACGCGGCGGAGCCCCAGTGGAGCAAACGGCGGCCGGGCAGGCCGCGCACGAGTAGCGACCACAGCCGCACGACGCGCACCTCCCCGCAGCGTTCGCTGCGAAGCGGCACCGGCCGGCTCCCCGCGAGGAAGCAATCCGTCGGGAACGACGGGAACGTGGTGACGACCGTGACGTCGTGACCGGCGCGCGTCAGCGCGGCGGCGAGCGAGGCGATCCGCGTCGCGGCGGCGCACGGCTCGGGCGGGTAGAAGTGCGCGACGACGGCGACGTTCACACGCGCGCGCCGCCCGCGACGGTATCACGTCCGAGCAGACGCTCGGGGAGACTGCGCACCGTCGCCGCGAACAGCCGGCTGCGGCACGCGCGGTTCTCGACGTACGACGACCACCGGTCGGCGGCCGCCGCGAAGACGCGCTCGTCGAACATCTCTGCGAGCACGCGCATCTGCGCGACGTGGAACGCGTGGTACTTCAGCGTCGCGATGTGCGGCCGCCGCGCCGCGCTGCGCAGGAGGCTGTAGAGCGTCCACCAGCCGGTGTCGTAGGCGGGGACCCAGCGGCGCAGCGTGATCGCGCAGGCCTCGGCGAGCCGCCGGTGCTGCGCGTCGCCGCCGCGTTCGGCGAGCTCCCACAGCCCCCACAGCGCGAAGACGCAGCCGTTGAGGACGTGCGGCGCGTAGCGGTTCGCGATCTCTTCGAAGAAGACGTCCGTTCCGCTGCGCCAGACGACGCCGCCTTCGGCGAGGTCGTAGCGGAACGGTTCGGCGGCGCGCAGCGCGGCGGAGCCGAATCCGGCGCCGGGCTGCAGCCCCTCGGCGCGAAGCAGCACCGAGATCGCCTCGCCCTGCGCCATCGCCGACGACCAGCCGCGCGGCGCGGCGTACTTCTTCCACGGAAAGCCGAACCGATAGAGCCCTGGGATCCCGCCGCGCTGCTGCCGGTCGCGCAGCCAGCGGGCCTGCGCGAGGAACTCCACGCGCGCGGCGTCGTCGCCCGCGGCGAGCCAGCGGCCGTGGCGGTGCAGCGCGAACTGCGCGATGCGGATCGGGTGGTACACCTTCGCGGTCCCGGTGAGCAGCACACCGGCGGCGTCGCGCGCGCTCGCCGTCCAGTCCTCGCCGTACACCCCGCTCCCGGGATCCCACTCGATGAAATAGGGGCCCGCGCCGGGATGCGCGAGCGCGTCGAACGCGTAGCCGCGCCGGTGCTCCCACTCCAGCGGAAAGCCGAGCGCGAGACGGCGCAGCGCGCTCATGCCGGCACCTCCGCCGCGGCCGGCGCGCGCCGGAACGGCCGCCCGAGGACGCAGCACGCGAAGCCTCCGTTCTCCCACGCCGCTGCCGGGAAGAACGCTCGCGTGTCGACGAGCAGCCGGCCGCGCATCAGCGCGCCGGCCCGGGCGGGGACGATCGCGCGGAACGCCGCGTGCCCGGTCACCAGGACGAGCGCGTCCGCGCCGGCGAGCGCGTCCTCGAGCGCGCAGAGCGGACGCGGGAAGCGCGCGACGTGCGGGTCGTGGATCGCCGTCTCGTAGCCGCGCTCGCGCAGCAGCGCGTCGATGCGCAGCGTCGGGCTCTCGCGCGCGTCGTCGATGTCGGCCTTGTACGCCGCGCCGAGCAGCGCGATCTTCGCGCCTTCGTGATTCACCAACTCCGCGACGCGGCGCGCGACGCGGTGCGGCATGCGGTCGTTGACGCGCCGCGCGGCCTGGATCAGCTCCGTCGCGAACGGGTTCGCGTCGGAGAGGAAGTGCGGGTCGACCGGGATGCAGTGCCCGCCGACCCCTGGACCGGGGGCGAGGATCGCGACGCGCGGGTGCTTGTTCGCGAGCGCGATGCTCTCCCAGACGTCGATCCCGAGCTCCTCGGCGACGACCGCGAGCTCGTTCGCGAACGCGATGTTGACGTCGCGATACGTGTTCTCGACGACCTTGATGAACTCGGCCGCGGCCGTCGAGGTGACCGCGATCTCGCCCGCGCAGAACGACGCGTAGAGACGCCGCACGAGCTCGCCGTCCTCCGGCGTGCGGCCGCCGACGACGCGCGCGTTCCCGCGCAGCTCACGCATGATCGCGCCGGGGATCACGCGCTCGGGGCAGTGCGCGACGTGGAAGTCCGCGAGCGCCTTCCCCCGCGCGGCGAGCGCGCGTCCGAGGACGCGCTCCGTCGCGCCGGGCGGGACGGTCGATTCGAGGATCAAGATCGCGCCCGGCGCGGCGACCTCGGCGACGGCGGCGGCGGCGTGCTCGACCGCGCGCAGATCCGGCATCCCCCCACGTGTCGGCGTCGGCAGGCAGAGCACGTACGCCTCGGCGTCCGGCACCGCGTCGACGACCTGCAGCCGCCCCGACGCGAGCGCCGTCTCGACCGCCTCGCGCACCGCACGCTCGTCGACCTCGACGCGTCCCGCCGCGAGCGACGCGCGCAGCGCCGCGTTCGCATCGTAGCCGAGGACGCGATGGCCGCCCGCCGCGAAGGCGGCGGCCGTCGGCAGCCCGATGTAGCCCAAGCCGATCACCGCGATCCGCATCGTCATGCACCTGCCTTTCGCAACGCCGCCGCGAGCGCGACCATCTGCGTGCACACGTCGTGCCGTTCGGCGACGGTACGGTGCGCGCGGCGCGCGCGCTCGCGCGCACGCTCCGGATCCTCGGCCACCTCGCGCAGCGCGCGCGCCAGCGCGTCGGGATCGCCCGGAGCGACCAAGAGCCCACAGCTCGCGTCGACGAGCTCGCCGACGCTCCCCGAATCGGTCGCGACGACGGGGACCCCGAGCGCCATCGCCTCGATCAGCGCCGACGGCACGCCTTCCATCTCGCGCGCCCCGGAGGCGCGGCTGGCGAGCACGACCGCGGCGAAGCGCCCGGCGCGGTACCACGCGTGCAGCGTCTGCTGCGGGACGAAGCCGGCGAACGCGACGGCGTCGTCGATCCGCAGACGCGCGGCGAGGAGCTCCAGCTCGCGGCGCAGCGGGCCGGTTCCGGCCAGCGTGCAGCGGACCGGGACGCCGCGCGCGCGCAACAGGGCGAGCGCGGCGAACAGGTCGGCATGCCCCTTGACCGGGACGAGCGCCGCCGGGCAGACGATCCGGAACGCGTCGGCGGCCGGCACCGGGAGCGCGATCTCCGGGACGACCGCGCCGAGCCGAAGCTGGACCACGCGCCCCGCGACGCCCGGCATTCGCGCGGCGACGTCCTCGGCGCCGCGCCGCGAGATCGCGCGCACGAACGCCGCGCTGCGCGCCTTGACGTCGAACGCGTTGCGCTCGTAGATGTCCCAGCGATGCGCGGTCGCGCTCCACGACGCGCCGCTGACCTTCGCCGCGATCATCGCGACGGTCGCGGGCGTCGAGACCCAGTACGCGTGGACGTGCGAGACGCCGTGCTCGCGCGCCCACTGCGCGAGCGCGAGCCCCTTGAGCGCCACGGCGAGGTTCTTCACGCGCCCGGGGTCGCGCGAGCGCGCGAGCTCGGCGAGCGTTCCCAGCGCGCGCCGCGGCGCCGCGGCGAACGCGCGCACCGCACGCAGCAGCACGTCCCCGCCGAGGAGCGGCAGCGCGACCAGCTCGACGCCGTCGGGGAGCTGGCGCGCCGCCGCGGAACCGGGCGAGCGCACCGGCGCGACCGCGATCCGCGCGAAGTGGCGCGTCAGCTCGGCCAGCTCCGTTCCCAGATAGCTCTCCTGGCTCCCGAACGGATAGCGTGAGGTGACGATGAGGATCACGCGCGCGCCTCCTGGAGCCGCACGTACAGGCGCCGGTGCGCCTCCACCATCCGTCCGATCCCGTACTCCTCGTCCGCATGGCGCCGCGCGCGCTCCGCGAGCCGGCGGCACGCGAGCGGGTGCGCGAGCGCGCGCTCGACCACCGAGGCGACGTGCGCGGGCTCGAAGTCCGGCGCGAGGAACCCGTAGCGCCCCTCGCCGAGCATGTTGCGCGCGCCGACCCACGGCGTGCTGACGATCGGGACGCTCGCCAGCATCGCCTCGAGCAGCGTCAGCGGCATCCCTTCGAACCACGACGTCATCAGCACGAGATCCGCCGCGCCGAGGATCGCGCTCACGTCGGTGCGATAGCCCAGGAAGCGCACGCGGTGCTCGACGTCGATCGCGCGCGCGAGCGCGCGCAGCAGCGTCTCGTCGCGCCCGGAGCCGACGAAGACGAGCAGCGTCTTCGTAAGGACGTCCTCGCGCAGCGCGGCGAGCGTGCGCAGCGCGAGGGACTGGTTCTTCTGGAACTCCATCCGCCCGACGACGAAGAGCGCGTGCTCGCCGGGCCTGAACCCGAGGCGCGCCCGCGTCGCGTCGCGGTCGGCGCAGCCCTCCGGCACGTCCGCCAGGCCGTTGGGGATGATGACCATCTTCGCCGGCGGAAGGTGCTCGAAGCTGCTGAGCGAGGCGCCCTGCTCCCGGAAGAACGTCACGACGCGCGCGGTGCACGGATCGAGGACGCGGTCCGCGACGCGCTCGAGCGCCGTGCGCCGGAAGTCGCACGGGTTGTGCTCGGTGTGGACGATCAGCGGGACGCCGGCGATCCGCGCGGCGAGCCGCCCCCAGTACTTCCCGACGTGCGTGTGCGTGTGGACGATCGCGGGGGCGATGCGCCGGATCTCGCCGACCGCGCGGCCGAGGAAGAGCATGTCCTTGCGCGTCTTGCGCCCGACGTGGAAGACGGGGAAGGGTAGCCCTTCGCGCTCCTCGGGGGCGGGCTCGTAGATCGTGAGCAGCACGGGCTCGATCCGCTCCGAGGGCAGGCGCTTGAGGAGCTCGACGACCTGATGCTCCGCGCCGTACCCGCGGATCGAGGGTAGGACGTGCAGCACGCGCACCTTCGCGCTCGTCATCGCGCTACGCCGCTCGATGGAAGAGAAACTCGCAGAGCGTCTGGAACAGCACCGAGACGTCGAGAAACGGCGACCAGTTCTCCAGGTACTGGAGATCGTAGCCGAGCTTCTCGCCGGCCTGCGAGGGCTCGAGGACGCGCTTCATGTGGACCTGCGACCAACCGGTGATCCCGGGCCGCAGCAGGTGGCGGTCGTCGTACCGCGGGAGCGTCTCGCGGAAGAGCTCGACGAAGACGGGACGCTCCGGGCGCGGGCCGACGAGCGACATGTCGCCGCGCAGCACGTTCACGAGCTGCGGGAGCTCGTCGATGCTGAAGCGGCGCAGGAACGCGCCGACGCGCGTCTTTCGCGGGTCGGTCGCCGTGGCCCAGACCGCGCCGATCTCGTGCTCGGCGTCCACCTGCATCGAGCGGAACTTGAGGATGCGGAAGAGCCCGCCGCGCAGTCCGACACGCTCTTGCGCGAAGAAGATCGGGCGCCCCGAATCGAGGTAGACCGCGAGCGCCGCCAAGCACATCGCGGGCGCGAACAGCACCAGCGCGAAACAGGCAAATACGATGTCCATCATCCGCTTGATGAGCTGCGCGCGCGGCGTGCAGGCCCGCAGGCGCGAGGGGACGATCAGCGCCTGACGGCCGTCGGTCTGCAGCGAGAGCTCGTACGCGCAGCGCGTGATCCGCGGCGGCGCGAACGCCAGGCGGATGTGCTCCCGCTCCGCCGCTTCCAGCAGGCACGCCATCACCGGCGGCGCGACGATCTCGGTGAGGATCAGCACTTCGCAGCCCCAGCTGCGCGCCGCGGCGAACCACTCGACGTCCTCGACCGCGGTCCCGCGCGGGACGCCGACCTCGCGCACCGTCTCGTCGACGTCGTCGACGACGATCAGCACCGTCTCGCCTTCGTCCGGCAGCTCCAGGCTCTCGGCGGCCTGCGCGACCCGCTCCGCGCTGCCCACGATGCTCGTGCGGCGGCGGCCGCCGAACCGCCGGCTTCCGCGCACGCGGTGGAGGATCGCGCGCGACGAACCGACCAGCACGATCGAGAAGGCGAGCGCGTACAGCAGCGCGACGCGCGAAGTCGAGATCCCCGGGTAGAGCGTGAAGAGCACCATCTGCGGGATCGTCCCGAAGATCAGCGCCGCGACGGTGTAGTACAGCTCGTCCTTCATCGAGAGCGCGTACGTACTGCGATAGAGCCCCAGCCGGTCGAACACCACGACCCAGAGGGCGACGAACACCCCTTCGGCGACGAGCAGGTGGCCCACGATGCGCGGCGACTCCCAGTGGTGGAAGCCCAGCAGCGCGCCGAGCCCCGACGCGACGACGAAGAGCACGACGTCGGTCGCGAGCAGCACGCCGACCCAGCGCGCGGAATGCGCCTTCGGCGCGCCGCGAACGGGAGACCGCCCGTGCCGGGTGGTCGATCGCTCGATGATGCGCGTGGACATGATGTGCTGGCCCGATCATACGCGCGGTGCTCGCCGCGCCCGCAGAGGCCTAGGGCCCAGCCGCCGTGACCGCGGTCCGCGGGGCGGAAGTCCCTGCTGCGAAGGTCCCAGCCGGTGAGCAGAGTCGTTCTCACGGCCCTTCCCGGTCCGCGCGTACGATCGGCTCGCAGCGATGTCACAGTTGTCACCGTACACCAGGGGCGGGGTCGTCGCGTACGACGAGGGCGCCGCGCGCTCCGGCGAGGTCCACGACCTCCTGCGCGCCTGGTCTGTGATCGCCAAGCGCTGGCGTCTCTTCCTCGCGCTCTGGTTCGGGTTCGTCACGCTGGTCGCGCTCGCAACCTATCTGACGCCGAAGTCCTACACCACCACGGCGCGCCTGATGGCCGGCCGCCCGAGCCGCGACATCGCCGCGCACGACAACGACACGGCGCTGCCGATCCTCAACGCGCTCGTGCTGCAGAACGGCGAACAGACCGCCGAGACGTTCGCGCAGCTCGCGCAGCAGCACGACATCGCGCAGGACGTCATCGCGGCCGAGAACCTGCACGTTACGCCCCGCGCGCTCCTGGGCCGTTTGAGCGTCAAGCCCGTCGTCAACACCGCGCTGCTGAACCTGAGCGTGAGCTGGCGCAGCCCGGAGGAAGCCGCCGCGATCACCAACGCCTTCGCGGACGCCTTCATCGAGCAGGAGCGTTCGTACGTCCGCTCCGAGGCCGTCGCCGCGCTCGGGTTTCTGGGCAAGGAGCTGCCGAAGGCGCAGGGACGGCTGCGTATCGCACAGGGACGGCTCGCCCGGTTCCAGGCGACGCACGGCTACATCGACGCGACCGCGCACGAGCAGGACGTCGCCTCGCGCGTCGGCGCGCTCGATCAGCGGATCGACCAGCTCACCATCGACGCGATCGAGGCCTCGTCCCTCCTCGCCAGCGTCACCCGCCAGGAGGCGACGCTCAAGGCGACGGTCGACAGCGAGCACGACCTCCAGCCGAACCCGCTGCTCGCCGACCTGCGCGCGAAGCTCGTCGCAACCGAGACCCAGCTCGCCGACGCGCGTCAGGAGTACACGCCGCAGCACCCCGCCGTGATCGCGCTGGAGCGGCAGCGCGCGGCGCTCCTTTCCCAGATCGCGGCACAGCCGCAGTCGGTCGTCAGCCGCACCAGCATCTCGCCGAACCCGCTCTACGGATCGCTCGAGCAGCAGGCGGCGGCCTATCGCGCGCGGATCGAGGGCGATGACGGGCAGCTCCGCGCGCTGCGCGCGCGCCGCGAGGCGTACGGCGCGACGGTCGCCGCGCTCCCGTCCGAGGTGATGGCGTACGCGGCGATCCGCGACGAGGCGACCCGTGCCGAGAACGTCTACTCCGCGCTCGCCCGCAAGTACAGCGACGCGCAGATCGCGACGACGACGGCGATCAGCGACATCTTCGTCGTCGAGTCGGCGCGCCCGGAATCCGCCGTGCGGCGGCCGAGCCTCGTCACGAACGTCAGCGTCGCCCTGCTGGCGGCGCTGCTGCTCGCGTTCGGGATCGTCTACGTCCTCGATCTGCTCGACCACCGCGCGATCGCGGCCGACGCCTCGAGCGTCTACGGCTTGCCGGTCCTCGCGCGCATCCCGGCGTTCGCGCCGTCCAGCAAACGGATGCTGCCGTGGGCCCAGTCGATGACGATCGAGGCGTTCCTCCATCTCTGCGTCGCGCTCAAGCGCGTCTCCACGCACCGCCTGCGCTCGCTCGTCGTGCTGAGCCCCTCGCGCGGCGACGGCAAGTCGACTGTCGCGTTCAATCTCGCGAGCGCGATGGCGTCGCTGCAGCCGCGCGTCCTGCTGATCGACGCCGACATGCGCCGCCCGACGCTCCACCAGCGCGCCGGACGACCGAACGACGTGGGCTTGAGCGACGTCCTGCGCGGGACGCTCCCGCTCGACGACGCCGTCCAGAGCGTCCTTCCGGGCTTCGACCTGCTCACCAGCGGCGGCGACGCCGCGAACCCGGTCGCCGCGCTCGAGTTCGCCTTCGAGTCGCTGCTGCGCACCGCGCAGGAACGGTACGCGATGGTCATCGTCGACGCGCCGGCAGCCTCCGCGGTCTCCGACGGCCTGTTCATCGCCACGCACGTCGACGGCACGGTCCTGGTCGTCTCGAAGCACACCGACGACCGCAGCACGCGCAAGACGCTGGGCCAGATCGCATCCCTGCGGCTCGAGAACCTGCTCGGGATCGTCCTCAACCGCGAGCCGGTCCGCGTCACCGACTACGACGACTACTTCACGCCGCGAGCGCTCGACGGTGCACCGTCGTGACAAGCGTCGCGGTCGTCATCCCGGCCTACAACGAGGGCGAGGCGTTCGCGTCCACGCTCAGCATGGTCGCCGAGTACTTCGCGCTCCATCGCGGCTCGGTGTACGCGTTCGAGTACGTCGTCGTCGATGACGGGAGCACCGACGCGACCTCCGAGGCGGCGGACGAGTTCGCCCGCTGCCGACCCAACGTACGGGTGTTGCGCCACGCCGAGAACCGCGGCCTCGGCGCCGCGCTGCGCACGGCCTTCGCGCACGTGAGCACCGACCTCGCCGTCGTCCTCGACGCGGACCTGAGCTATTCGCCGGCGACGTGCATGGAGCTGATCGAGGCGCTCGAGCAGGAAGGCGCCGACGTCGCGCTGGCCTCGCCGTACGCGCGCGGCGGGGCGGTCGTCAACGTCCCGCCGTTGCGGCGAATCCTCAGCCGCAACGCGAACCGGCTCCTCTCGCTCGCCGTCCGCGGCCGCGTCGCGACCCTCACCTGCATGGTGCGCGCCTACCGGGTCGCCGCGCTGCGGCGGCTGACGTTCGCGAGCGACCGGATGGAGGCGATCGCCGAGCAGGCGCTCTGCGCGATGCGCTTGCAGCTCCGCGTCGTCGAGATTCCGGCGACGCTGCGCTGGAGCGAGGAGCGGCGGCGCGCCGGCGGCCGCCTGCGCGTCGCGCGGCTCGCCGCGCAGATCTGGGCCACGCTCGCGATGGCGTTCCGTCATCGTCCCGCGCTGTGGCTCGCCGTCCCCGGGCTTTTCCCCGGCCTCTTGCCGATCGTCATCGCGATCCTCCTCGCGCTGCACGTCCGTCCCGGCGTGCTGGCGGCCGGGACCGCGCTGACCGCCGTCGTCCAGTACACGAGCCTCGGCATCTTCGCCGGTCAGCTCGGCACGTACGTTCACACCACCCAACGGCGGCGCCGCCGTCGAGCAAAGGAAGTGGCAGCACATGACTATGACCTCCCCGCCCGCACGACCTAGGGCGCTCCCGTCCGACCAGGACGCGACGGGCAGAACGCTCGGCGACGAGGAGATCGCGGCCGTGACCGCGGCGATTCGCAGCGGCACGCTCACCAGCACGAAGGGCACCTTCGTGCGCCGGCTCGAGACGCGCTTCGCCGCGATGCTCGGCGTCAAGCACGCCTTCGCGTGCGCGTCGGGGACCGCCGCGATCCACTGCGCCGTCGCGGCGGTCGACCCGAACCCCGGCGACGAGATCATCACCACGCCGATCACCGACATGGGCGCGCTCGCGCCGATCCTCTACCAGGGCGCGATCCCGGTTTTCGCCGACGTCGACCCGCTCACGTGCAACGTCACGCCCGAGACGATCGCCGCGCGCATCACCGAGCGCACGAAGGCGATCGTCGCGACGCACCTCTTCGGCAACCCCTGCGCGGTCGACGAGATCGTCGCGCTCGGCGCGCGGCACGGGATCCCCGTGATCGAGGACTGCGCGCAGGCGTTCCTGGCCTCGTCCGCGGGGCGTCTCGTCGGCACGGCGAGCGCCGTCGGCTGCTTCAGCCTGCAGCAGGGAAAGCACGTCACCACCGGCGAGGGAGGCCTGGTCGTCACGAACGACGACGCGCTCGCGCGCCGGATCTACCTCTTCATCAACAAGGCGTGGGGCTACGGCGACCCGCAGCCCGACCACTATTTCCTGGCGCTGAATGCGCGCATGTCGGAGCTCTGCGGGAGCGTCGCCTGCGCGCAGCTCGACAAGCTCGCCTGGTCCGTCGCGCGGCGGCGCGAGCTGGCCGCGCAGTTGACCGAAGCGCTGCGCGGCGTCGACGCGCTCGTCCCGCCGGCCGTCGCGCCCGATGCCGAGCACAGCTTCTGGAAGTACTGCGTGCGCACGCACGACGCGCTCCCCGCGGACGCGGTCGTCACGCTCGCGCGACTGCTCAAGGAGCGCGGGATCGTGACGGTTCCGCGCTACATCCAGAAGCCCGCCTTCCAGTGCGCGATCTTCCGCGATCGCCGCACCTTCGGCTCGAGCGGCTACCCGTTCACGCTCGCACGCCCGGAGGCGCTCGACTACGACCTCGCGCGCTATCCCGGCACGGTGAGCGCGCTGGAGCGGATCCTGGTCGTCCCGATCAACGAGCGGTACACCGACGAGGACGTCGCGTACGTCGCCGACGCGCTGCGGTGGGCGGCGGGGCAGCTCGCCGAGGAGACGGTACGGTGAGCGCGCGCGTCGGGTTCGCGATGATCGGGACGGGCGCCATCGCGCGCGCCTACGAGGCCGCGTTCGACCGGCTCGACGAGGCGCGTATCGTCGCCGTGTGCGACGTGCGCGCCGAGGCCGCCGAGGAGTTCGGACGGCGCGTCGGCTGCCGTGCCTTCGAGGCGGTCGAGGATCTGCTCGCGGCGGGTTGCTTCGACGCGGCGGTCGTCTGCACGCCGCCGGCCTCGCACGAGGCGATCACGTGCTTGCTGCTCGATGCCGGCAAGCACGTGCTGTGCGAGAAGCCGCTGGCGACCAACGTCGCCTCCGCGCACCGCATGATCGACGCCGCGCAGCGCAGCGGGACGCGTTTCACGATGGCCTCGAAGTTCCGCTACGTCGAGGACGTGCGGCGCGCGCGGGCGCTCGTCGGCGAGGGCGCGATCGGCGAGCTCGTCTTCGTCGAGAACGCCTTCACCTCGCGCGTCGACATGCGCGCGCGCTGGAACGCGAACGCCGCGATCAGCGGCGGCGGCGTGCTGATCGACAACGGGACGCACGCCGTCGACGTTCTGCGCTACTTCCTGGGGTGCTTGCGCGACGTCCAGATCGTCGAGGGCCGCCGCCTGCAGAACCTTCCGGTCGAGGACACCGTCCGGCTCTTCGTGCACAACGAGGACGGGGTCATGGGGTCCTCCGACCTTTCCTGGAGCATCGACAAGGAGCTCGAGACGTACCTGCGCGTCTACGGCAGCGAAGGCGCGATCCTGGTCGGTTGGAAGGAGTCGAAGTACCGCCGCCGCGGCGAGGCGGCGTGGCGCGTTCTGGGCAACGGCTACGACAAGGTCCAGGCCTTCCGCGACCAGCTGCGCAACTTCTGCGCGGCGATCGCCGGCGACGAGGAGCTCGTCATCACCCCGCGCGATGCGCTCGCCTCGGTCGAGGTGATCCAGGCCGCGTACGCGGCACTCGAGTGCGCGCGCTGGGAGCGGATCGAGAGCCGGATCGAGCGGATCGAAACCGCGCTCTCCGCCGCTCCGGCGCTCGGGGCGCTGTAACGATGGCCGTCCATCCCACGGCGATCATCGAGCCGGAGGTCACGATCGGCCGCAACACGGCGATCTGGGACAACGTCCACGTCCGCTTCTCGACCCGGATCGGGAGCGAGTGCATCGTCGGGGAGAAGAGTTACATCGCGTACGGCGTCACGATCGGCGACCGGGTCAAGATCAACGCTTACGTCTACATCTGCACCGGCGTCACGATCGAGCGCGGCGTGATGATCTCGGCGGGGACGGTCTTCACCAACGACCGCTTCCCGCGCGCGACGACGCCCGACCTGCGCCGGCTCCGCAGCTCCGACCCCGACGAGACGACGCTGCCGACGTTGGTCCGCGAAGGCGCGACGATCGGCGCGCAGGCGACGATCGGCTGCGGCTTGACGATCGGCCGCTTCGCGATGGTCGGGATGGGGGCGGTCGTGACGCGCGACGTCCCCGACTTCGCGCTCGTCGTCGGCAATCCGGCGCGCGTGATCGGGAGCGTCTGCGCGTGCGGGATGCGTCTTTCGGTCGACGCCGATCCCGGCGTCGCCGTCGTCGCGGTCTGCCCGTCGTGCGCGGCGCGCTACGAGGTGCGCGGCTTCGAGGTCGTCGAGCTGGCGCCGGCGAGGAACTGATGCGCCTGGGGATCGTGGGCGGTGGGATGCTCGGGCTGACCGCGGCGTGGGACGCTGCGAAGGCGGGACACCGCGTCACCGTCTTCGAGGCGGCGCCGCGCTGCGGCGGCCTCGCCGCGCCCTGGCAGCTCGGCGAGGTCGTCTGGGACCGTCACTATCACGTCACGCTGCGCTCCGACGATGCGCTGCGCGGGCTGCTGCGCGAGCTCGACCTCGACGAGGAGATCCGCTGGGAGACGACGCGCACCGGATTCTACGTCGAGGGGACGCTGCACCCGTTCTCGAGCGTTCGCGACTTCGCGGCCTTCCCGCCGCTCTCGCCGATGCAGAAGGCGCGGCTCGCCGCGACGATCGTGCAGGCCTCGCGGATCACCGACTGGCGCCCGCTCGAGCGCGTCACGGCGGTCGCGTGGCTGACGCGCCGCTGCGGGCGCGCGACGGTGGAACGGATCTGGCTCCCGCTGCTCCGCGCGAAGCTCGGCCCCTACGCGGAGCGCGCGTCGGCGGCGTTCATCTGGGCGATCATCGCGCGGATGTACGGCGCGCGGCGCGGGGGCGGCAAGCGCGAGTCGTTCGGCTACGTCCCGGGGGGCTACGACCGCGTACTGCGGCGCTTCGAGGAACGGCTCGCGCGCCTGGGCGTCGAGCTGCGGACGTCGTGCCGAATCGAGCGCGTCGAACCGGCGCCGGAGGGCGTCGCAATCGTGACCGAGGCCGGCCGCGGCGCGTTCGACCGCGCGCTCGTGACGCTCGCGGCGCCGCTCGCCGCACGGCTCTGCCCGGCGCTCAGCCCCGCGGAGCTCGCGCTCGGCGCCGGCGTCGAGTATCAGGGGATCGTCTGCGCCTCGCTGCTGCTCGACGAGCCGCTCTCACCGCACTACATCACCAACATCGCCGACGCCTCGATCCCCTTCACCGCGGTGATCGAGATGAGCGCGCTCGTCGACCGCGCGGCGTTCGGCGGCGCGTCGCTCGTCTATCTTCCCAAGTACGTCGCCCCCGACGACCCTGCGCTCCTCGCGAGCGACCGCGAGATCGAGGACGCGTTCCTCGCCGCGCTCGAACGGATGCACCCGCGCTTCTCGCGGCGCTCCGTGCGCGCGTTCCGCGTCTCGCGGGTGCGGCAAGTCTTCCCGGTGCCGACGCTCGACTACTCGGAGCGGCTGCCGCCGGTGCGCACGACGATCCCCGCGTTGTTCGTCGCGAGCAGCGCGCACATCGTCAACGGGACGCTGAACGTGAACGAGACGGTCAAGCTCGCGCACGAAGTCTCCGCGGAGCTGCTGGCGCGGACGCCCGCGCGCGTCGGAGCGATCGCGTGAAGGCCGCGCTCTCGCTCGACCTGGACAACAAGTGGTCGTACCTCAAGACGCACGGCGACCCGGCGTGGAAAGAGTTCCCCTCGTATCTCGACGTCCTCGTCCCGCGCGTCCTCGAGATCCTGGCGCGCGAGCGCCTGCGGATCACCTTCTTCATCGTCGGTCAGGACGCGGCTCTGCCGCGGCACGCCGACGCGCTCGCGTCGATCGCCGCGGCGGGGCACGAGATCGGCAACCACTCGCACTACCACGAGCCGTGGATGCACCGCCGCGACGAGCGCGCGATCGACGAGGAGTTCGCGCTCGCCGAGGAGAGCATCGCCTGCGCGACGGGACGGCTTCCGCGCGGCTTTCGCGGCCCCGGCTTCGTGCGCTCGCAGACGATGCTCGCGACGCTCGTGCGGCGCGGCTATGCGTACGACGCCTCGTCGCTCCCGACGTTCATCGGTCCGTTCGCCCGCGCGTACTATTTCCGCACGGCGAAGCTGGGCGCCGCGGAGATGCGCGAACGGCACGACCTCTTCGGCCAGTTCAGCGACGGCTTTCTCCCCAACCGGCGGCACCGCGTGCGCGTCGGCGACACGTCGATCGCGGAGGTCCCCGTCACCACGTTCCCCGGGCTGCGGTTGCCGATCCACATCAGCTACGTGCTCTACATCGCGGCGGTCTCGCCGCGCCTGGCGATGCACTACTTCCGCGGCGCCTTGCGGGCGTGCAAGCTCACCGGGACGGAGCCCTCGATCCTGCTGCACCCGCTCGATTTCCTCTGCGCCGAGGACTGCCCCGAGCTCGGCTTCTTCCCCGCGATGAACCTGCCGCTCGCGGTCAAGCTCGAGACGGTGCTGCGCGCTCTGCGCGCGCTGACGGCGGAGTTCGAGGTGCATCCGGTCGGCGACGTCGTGTGAGGGACCGCGTGACCCGTGCCGGTCGCACCGCTCGCCGAGGGCGGCGGGAGTTCGTGCCCGCGACGTCTCAGTACGGATGCCGATGTCTTCTGTGATCTCGTCGCCCTCCGCGATCCTCGCGCCGCTCCGCACGACCGTCGTCGGCAGCTATCCGCAGCCGGAATGGCTCGTCGACCACGCGATGCTCGCCAGCCGTCTCCCGCCTCGCGTGCGGGCGAAGGAGATCTGGCGCGTCCCCGAGCGCTTCCTCGAACAGGCGCAGGACGACGCGACGCTGATCGCGATCCGCGACATGGAGCGCGCCGGGATCGACATCATCAGCGACGGCGAGGTCCGCCGCGAAAGCTACTCCAACCGCTTCGCGACCGCGCTCGACGGCATCGACCTCGACGACCCGGGCACCGCGCTCGACCGCACCGGCCACGCGAACCCCGTCCCGCGCATCACCGGGAAGATCCGCCGCCGCGAAGCGGTCATGGTGCGCGACGTCCAGTTTCTGCGCGCGAACACCGGCCGGCCGATCAAGATCACGGTCCCCGGTCCGTTCACGATGACGCAGCAGGCGCAGAACGACTTCTATCCCGATCTCGCCGCGGTCGCGATGGATTTCGCCGTCGCGGTGAACGAGGAACTGCGCGAGCTGCGCGCCGCCGGCGCGGACGTCGTGCAGATCGACGAGCCCTACCTCCAAGCGCGCTCCGAGGAGGCGCAGAAGTACGCGCTCGCCGCGATCGATCGCGCCCTCGAGGGGATCGACGGCGTCACCGTGCTGCACACCTGCTTCGGCTACGCGCACGTCGTCCACGCGCGTCCCGACGGCTATCCCTTCATCGCCCCGCTCGACGGCACGCGCGTGCAGCAGATCGCGATGGAGTCGATGCAGCAGCAGGTCGATCTGAAAATCCTCGAGACCCTGCCGCACAAGACGGTGATCCTCGGCGTCCTCGACCTCGACGACGCAGCCCCCGTCGAAACGCCGGAAGCCGTCGCCGCGCAGATTCGCAAGGCGTTGGCGCACATCTCCCCGGAGCGCCTCATGCTTGCGCCCGACTGCGGGATGAAGTACCTCCCGCGCGAGACGGCGTTCGCCAAGCTTCGCGCCCTCGTCGAGGGCACGAAGCTCGTGCGCCGCGAGCTGGGGATCGCGGACTAAGCCTGGTCCGCCCCTTCGACAAGCTCAGGGTGACACAAGATCCCCTCACGCAGCAGGCGTTTGAGGATCTTCCCCTGGGCGTTGCGCGGGAGCGCCTCACCGAAGACGATCTTCTTCGGCTTCTTGTAGCTGGCGATGCGCTCGCGGCAGTGGTCGATCAACTCGGCTTCGCTCGCCGCGAGCCCGTCGACGAGTTCGACGAATGCCAGGACCGCCTCGCCGAAGACGGGGTCGGGCATCCCGACGACCGCCGCGTCGGCGACGGCGGGATGACTCAGCAGCGCGCGCTCGACCTCTTTGGAGTAGACGTTGAGCCCGCCGCTGAGGATCATGTCCTTCTTGCGGTCGACGACGTAGAGATAACCCTCGTCGTCGAAGCGCCCGAGATCGCCGGTGTGCATCCAGCCGCCGCGCAGTGCCGCCGCCGTCTCCTCCGGACGGTTGTAGTAGCCGCGCATCGTCAGAAAGCGGCCCGGCTCGCCGGAGCGCACGGTGATCTCGCCGACCTCGCCGGCACCGACCTCGGCACCGTCGTCGTCGACGAGCCGCACCTCGACGCCGAGCGACGGACGCCCGACCGAGCCCGCGTGCGCGATCTGCTCCTGCGGCCGCAGCGTCCCGATCCCGCCGGCCTCGGTCATCGCCAGGAACGAGTAGAGCGCGACGCCGGGGAGCGCGGCGAAGAGGCGCTCCTTCAGCTCGACCGGGAACGCCTCGCCGGTCGCGACGATCGTCCGCAACGTCTCGCAGCGCCGGTCGCCGGACTCGATCCGCGCGAGCAGCATCCGCGCGATCGTCGGGACGATCCCGGCGACGGTGACGCGTTCGCGCGCGATGGTCTCGAGCGCGACGGCGGGATCGAAGCGATCGAGGATGACGAGCGTCGCGCCGAGCGTGAGCGCGTTGTAGAACCGCGCGACCGCGGTGCGATGCGCGAACGCCGTCGTCACGAGGAAGCGGTCCGCGTCGGTGAGTCCCCATTCGGCGGCGCTCACGAAGCCGAACAGCAGCAGGTTGGCGTGGGTGACGATCGCGCCCTTCGGCGTTCCCGAGGTCCCCGAGGTGTACATGATCATGCAATCGTCGGGCATCGGCCCGAGCGGCGGCTGGGGGGCGACGATCGCGTCGTCCGCAGCGATCATCTCGATCGCTGCGGCGTCGAGCGCGAAGATCTCGGTCCCGGCGAGTGCGTGCGCGACGTGCCCGCGATGGCTCTCGCCGAAGACGAGCGCGCACGGCTGCGCGTCGCCGACGACGAACGTGACCTCGGCGGGTGAGAGCCGCGTGCTGATCGGCACGGCGATCGCCCCGGTCGCGACGATCGCGACGAACGCTTCGATCCAGGTGGTGCCGTTCTCGAGCAAGAGGCCGACGCGCTCGCCGTCGCGGACGCCGCGGGCGACGAGCGCGGCGGCGATGCGGTCGACCCGCTGCGCGAAGGCGCGGTAGGTGATCCGCGTCTCGCCGCACACGAGCGCCTCACGCTCGGGGAAGCGCTGCGCGATCGCGGCGAGGACTTGCGCGGTCTTCACGGTGCCCCGACGGGCCTGAAGACGGGGTAATGCGTCTCGCCGAGCTCCTCCCACGCCAGGCGCACGCGCATCCCGATCGTCACCGCCTCCGGTTCGCAGTCGACGATGCGCGCGATGATGCGCACGCCCTCGCGCAGCTCGATCGTCGCGACCGCGCACGGCAGCGGGCCCGCGTAGCCGGGTGAGGGGACGCGCATGATCGTGCACGCGAAGACCGTCCCTTCGCCCGAGACCTCACGCCATTCGAGGTTCCGGCTCCCGGTGTAGACGCTGACCGGGCGCGGATAGTGCTGGAAACGGCCGGTGTCGCGGCAGTACTGCAGCACCAGGCGCCGTTCGCGCGCGGCGTCCCAGAACGGCTGCGTGTCGACGAACGTGCCGATCTTCGGCATCACGCTCTTGACCGTCTCGGTCACGCGCGCGCTCCTTGCAGGACCAGGACGTTGCTGACCGACCAGTTGCGGCCGTAGGGGATGACGCCCAGACCCGTCACCATCGCGTTGCGCGGATCGTCGACCTGACGCGGACCGGCCTCGCCGAAAAGCTGGCGCACCGCCTCGACGACGTTGACGCCCCCGCTCGCGAGGCCCGGTTGTCCGGCCGAGATTTGCCCGCCGCCGGTGTTGAGCGGGAGCGCCCCGCGGTACGAGAGATCGGTTTCGAGGACGAACCGCGAGCCCTCGCCCGGCGCGCAGAAGCCGATCTGCTCGAGCTGCATGAGCACGGCGATCGTGAAGTCGTCGTAGGGGTGGAACATCCGCACTTCGGCGGGTCCGAGCATCCCCGCCTCGGCGAGCGCGCGCGGCGCGACGATTGAGAAGCCGGTCTGCGTCACATCGGGGAGCGCTTCGTCGCCCTGGAAGTTGGTGATCTCGGCGTAGCCGGCGACGTAGGCGCGCTTATGCAGCCCGAGCCGGTCCGCGTGCTCGTCGGTCGTCACCAGGACCGCGTTCGCGCCGTCGCAGAACATCACGCTGTCGAGCATCCGCAGCGGGTCGGCGATGGCGCGTGAGGCATGGTACTCCTCGCGCGTGAGCGGCTTGCGCAGCTTCGGGCAGGCGTTGTCGTTGAGCAGCGCGTGCTCGCGCTGCGTGATCGCGATCGTCGCGAGCGCGTCCTCGTCGAGCTCGTACTGCGCGCGATAGCGGCTGCTGAGCAGGCCGAACATCCCCGGCGGACCGCCGATCCCCGTCGGCGATTGAAACTCCGGTTGGTACGCGCCGTAGTTCGCGCGCCAGACCGTCGAAGGCGCGTCGGCGCCGATCACCAGCGCGACGCTGCAGCGCCCTTCGCGCACCGCGCTCGCCGCGCGTGCGACGCCGCCGACCGCCGATGCGCCGCCGAGCGCGCCGAGCTGCAGCCACGTCGGCGAGAGCCCGAGCGCGTCGGCCATGTAGACCGCGAAGAACGGGTTCTGCCCCTCGCTCACCGGGAGGACGACGTGCAGCCCGTCGATCTCCGCCTTCGGCACCCCGGTCGACGCGAGGAGCGCCGCAAACGCCTCGCCGGCGAGATCGTAGGCGCTGCGCCCCGTCTTGACGTCGATCGGCGTCTCGGCGTAGGCGACGATCGCGACCTCGCGCATCAGCGGCCCTCGAACGCGGGCGCACGCTTCTCGCGGAACGCGGCGAGCCCCTCGCCGCGATCTTCGGAGAAGTAGAGCAGGAACGACGCATCGCCTTCGTACGCCCAGCCGTTGGCGAGCGACATGTCGGCGCCGCGTTCGATCGCGGCCTTGCTCATCATCACGGCGAGCGGTGCGTTCTGCGCGATCGCCGCCGCCAGCTCGCGCGCTTTGTCGAGGGCCGTGCCGGCCGGGACGACGTGGTTGACGATCCGCAGCGCGAGCGCCTCGTCGGCTCGCAGACGGCGTCCGGTCCAAATCAGCTCCTTCGTCAGCGGCTTGCCGACCAGACGCGTGAGCGTCTGCGTTCCGCCGCCGCCCGGCATCATCCCGAGCTTCGCCTCCGGGAGCCCGAACTGCGCGTCCGCGCCCGCGACGACCAGATCGGCCGCCAGCGCGAACTCGAAGCCGCCGCCGAGCGCGTACCCTTCGACGGCGCAGACGATCGGCTTGGTGAACTCCGCAAACGTCTTGAAGAGCGTCGGGGCCTTGCGCCAGCGCTTGCGCGCGCGGTAGAAGTCGAACTTCTCGTCGGGTCCGACGACGAACTCGCTCGTGTCGATCCCGGTGCAGAACGCCTTCGCGCCCCCCGAGACGATCACTGCGCGGATCGCGCGATCGGCTTCCGCGTCGGCGAGCGCGGCGAGGATCTCCTCGGCGGTCTGCTCGCGCAGCGCGTTGAGCTTCTCCGGCCGGTCGATCGCGATCTCCAGCCAGCTCTCGCGGCGTTCGACGCGCGTGTCGCGCGAGGTCGTGTTCACGGTCGTTCTCGTCTCCCTGTCGGCATGATCGTGCGGGGTTAGGTAAAGGCGGAGATCCCGGTCAGCTCGCGGCCGACGATGAGTCCCTGGATGAAGTCGGTCCCCTCGTAGGTCGAGATCGCTTCCATGTCGCTCTGATGACGCACGACGTGGCGCTCGAGCAGGATCCCGTCGCCGCCCAGGAGGTCGCGCGCATCCGCGACGACCTTGCGCGCCTTCGCGGCGTTGTGCATCTTCGCGAGCGATCCCATCGCGGCGGTGATCTCGTCGCGCTCCACGAGCTGGCTGAGCCGCAGGCAGAGCAGCTGCATCGCCGCGATCTCGGCGAGCATCGTCGCGAGACGGTGCTGCACGAGCTGGAACGCGGCGAGCGGTTTGCCGAACTGGCGCCGCGTGCGCACGTGGTCGAGCGCGATCTCGTACGATGCGAGAGCATGGCCGAGAGCGGCCCACGAGGCGTTGTAGCGGGTGCGCGTCAGGACGCGCGTCGCGTCGCGAAACGTGTTCGCGTGCGCGAGCCGGTTCTCCAGCGGGATGCGCACGCCGTCGAGCACGATCTCGGCATTGGGGATCGCGCGCAGCGCGGCTTTCCCCGTCATCGGCGTCGCGCTCCAGCCCGCCGCCGGCAGCTCGACGACGAACGCACCGATCTCGCCCTCGTCGTCGCGCGCCCACACGATGGGGAGCTGCGCTACCGTCCCCAGGCCGATCCAGCGCTTGCGCCCGCGCAGCACCCAGCTCGCCCCCTCGCGGTGCGCGCGCGTCTCCATCGCGACCGCGTCGGAGCCGTGCTCGGGCTCGGTCACCGCGAACGCGCCGAGCCGTTCCATCCGCGCCATCGCGGGGAGCCAGCGCTGCTTCTGCTGCTCCGAGCCGAGCAGCGCGATCGTCGTCATCGCCAAGCTCGAGTGCCCGCCGAAGATCGTCTGCACGCTGCCGTCGATCCGCGCCAACTCGCACGTCACCAGGCCCGCTGCGGTCGCGCTCAGACCGGGGCACCCGTATCCGGCGATCGTCCCGCCGGCGACGCCGAGTGCGGCGAGCGCGGGGACCAGCTGCGCGGGAAATTCCGCGCGCTCCCAATGGGCGTTGACGAGCGGGAGCGCGATCGTCTCGCCGAACTTCCGTACGCGCGCGCGGACCTCACGTTCCTGCGGCGTCAGATCGCCGTCGAGCAGGAGCGGGTCGGTCTCACCCGCGGTGCGCGTCATCGCTCCGTCGGAACCAGATCGCCGGAGAGGAGCGTCGGGAGTTGGACCGGTGGGCCCGCGACCTCGAGCATCGTCGGCAGAATCCGCCCGCGCACCTCGTCGGCGTCGAACGACGCGCTCGGGCCGACGGCGTTCATCGCGGCGACGACGCGCCCGCCGGGCTCGCGTAGCGGCACGGCGATGCTCGCCGTCCCCGCCTCGATCATCTCGTACGAGACCGCGTAACCGCGTTCGCGGATCGCCTGCAGGTCGGCGAGGAGCAGCGGCAGATCGGAGATCGTCGCCGCGGTGTACGAGGTGAGGTGCTCGCCGCCGTAGAGGCGCTGCACCGCGCGCTGCGGCTGGAACGCGAGAAGGATGCGTCCGAGCGAGGTCGCGTGCGCGGGGAGCGACGAGCCGATCTCGACGTGGAACGGCGCATAACGCGTCTGGTGCCGCGCGACGTGCAACACGAAACGGCCGTCCAGCACGCCGACGTTGGCGGTGAGCCCGAGCGCGCTGCCGATGCGGCGCAGCCGCGCGTCGAGATCGGGGTTGTCGAGCGCGGCGCGGACCCGCATCCCGGTCCAGAGCAGCTTGAGCCCGGCCCGATAGATCTTCCGCTCCGAATCGAACGTCAGGTACTGCAGGTGCGTCCAGGTTTGGAGGATGCGGTGCGCGACCGTGTGGCCGAGCCCGAGCTCACGCTGCGCGTCACGTAACGTGACGGACCCGCGTGCGACGACCAGTTCGAGGACTTGAACCGAACGGGCGACCGTGCGAAGCTGGTCGCCGTTTTCTTTCCCGATTTTCGGACTCACTTTCCCGATTTCGCACTCCGTGGAAATGACTGTACGGCGCGTGCCGTTTTTGGTCAAGAATCTTTTCCCGTATATCGGCGCAATTCCCCGATATCCGGAGATTCTGTTCACAATCCGGAGGAAAGAAAGTTCCTTGCGTCAACCCTGGGCCGCTATGCAGCTTTGGTCTCGCGGAACACGTGCCGCTCTCGCCCTGGCCGCCCTGTGCGCCGCCATCGGCTTCGCCGGCCCCGCCTCGGCGCACGACGCGCTCGAGAACTTCACCGTCGACGTCACGCCGCAGTGGTATCTGGCGACGAACGGCAACGCGTCGAACCCGCAGGGGACGACGCGCACGACGAACGACGTTGCGTGGAACTACAACGTCGACTACAGGATCAACAACGGGACCAGCCTGTACTTCAACCACCTCAACACGTTCTACACGCTCGGCAGCGTCTATCCGGCGCCGCACGCGGCGAAGATCTATCCGGGGATCACCGAGGACTACTTCACCAACATCGGGATCTCGCACACGTTCAATCGCTACTTCACGGGACTCGCCGGCTACTATCACCGCACCCGCATGTGCTGCCCCGGCGACGGCGATCCGAACCAGACCAAGCCCCTCGGCTACGGCGGGTACTTCCTGGGCGGGAACATCCGGTTCGGCCCGTTCACGAGCGTCGGCCCGCTCTTCATCGCGTCGTTCCAAGCGATCGAGGTCATCCACCCGCAGCTCGCCTCCGTCGCGGCCGGCGTCCCGGCGGGACAGACGTACTACGGTGACCGCCCGATCCTGAATTACTCGCTGATGTTCCGCCCGCCGGTCTTCGGCCAGCGCCGCTTCGTCCCGTTCGTCAGCTACGAACGTCCGAGCGACTTCTACATGAACTCGCCCGTGCCGACGTTCGCGAACGTGATGGTGTACGGGTTCACCGAGGTGATTACGAAGGACGTCGTGATGCGCGGTGCGATCCGGAACCTCGTCGCGACCGACAACGGCTACCCGTTCAAGGGCACCGAGGTCCCGCACTACACCGTGATCCAGCTCGGCGTCGACTACAAGTTCCACGGCTGAGCCGAGGTGACCGCATGACTCCATCCCGGTCCGTCAACGTCTCGGAACTCGTCGATCATCAGAAGCTCGGCGGCTTTCACCTCCGGCTCGTCCTCTGGTCGTTCCTGATCATGGTGACCGACGGGTTCGACATCGGGCTGATGGCCTTCGTCGCGCCGTCGCTCGCGAAGGTGTGGCACATCGAGAACCGCGCGGCGTTCGCGCCGCTCTTCTCGGCGAGCTTCGTCGGGATCTTGATCGGCTCTCCGCTGTTCGGCTACATCGGCGACCGCTTCGGCCGCAAGGTCGCGATCATCACCGGCGCGCTCTGGTACGGCGTCTTCACGCTCGCGGGACTCTTCGCGACCTCGCTCGAGACGCTCATCGTGCTGCGCTTCTTGGCGGGCTTCGGGATCGGCGGCGTGCTGCCCAACGCGATCGCGCTCAACGCGGAGTTCGCGCCGAAGCGCTTCCGCGCGACGATGGTCATCCTGATGTTCACCGGCGTCACGCTCGGCGGCGGTCTGCCGGGCCCGATCGCGGCGCTGCTCGTCCCGACTTACGGTTGGCACATCCTGTTCATCGTCGGCGGGCTCATCCCGATCGTCGTCGGCCTGTGCCTGATCGTCGCGCTGCCGGAGTCGCTCAAGTTCCTCGCGCTGCGGCGCGCCGACAACGCGGCGGCGGTCCGCGTCGCACGCCGGCTGGGGCCGCAGGCCGAGATCGCTTCCGATGCGACGCTGACGTTCGACGAGGAGCACAAGGCGGCGATCTCGGCGCGCGAGCTGTTCGCGCACGGCCTGCAGTGGGTTACGCCGCTGCTCTGGCTCCTGTTCGTCATCAACCTGATGACGTTCTATTTTCTCAACCAGTGGATACCGCTGGTCTTCGCCGACGCCGGCCTCTCGATAAAGGACTCGGCGCTCGCGGTCACCGTGTTCCAGGTCGGCGGCACGATCGGCGGACTCGTGCTCGCGCGTCCGCTCGACCGCTACGGCTTCGTCCCCGTCGCGATTCTCTTCGCGCTCGCGTGTCCGGTCGTCGCCTCGATCGGCTTCCTCGCACACGACGAGGGCGCGCTGATGACCGCCGTCTTCCTGGCCGGCTTCTGCCTGCTCGGCCTGCAGTTCGGGCTCAACGCCTCCGCGGGGTTGATCTACCCGACCGGCGTGCGCGCGTTCGGCGTCGGCTGGGCGCTCGGGATCGGACGCTTCGGCTCGATCATCGGCCCGATGGTCGGCGGCGCGCTGGTCGGCGCGCACCTCCCGATGGCGCGGCTCTATCTCTACGCGGCGATCCCACTGATCGTCGGGACACTGGGCGCGGTCACGCTCGTTCGGCTCTACGCGCACGTCCAACGGACGCACGGCGCCGAGCCGCAGCTCCGCACGACGACCGCCTAAGCGCAGCGCATCCACGGCGCGCATTCATGGATCGGGTCCACGAATGCGCGCGAACATTCGATGACTCGCGGCAACGAATCGTCGCACCCGGAGCGAAGGTCATCGCGATGACGGACGAGTTCGATCTGAGCGGTCGCGTCGGGTTCGTGACCGGCGGCGCGAGCGGCCTCGGCCTCGCGTTCGGCGAGGTTCTGGCGACGCGCGGCGCGCGCGTCGTCCTCGCCGACATCGACGAGGCCGGCGTCGAGCGCGAAGCCGCGCGGCTGCGCGCGGCGGGCTGCGATGCCGAAGCCGTCGTGCTCGACGTCTTCGATCTGCCGCGGATCCGCAGCGTCGTCGACGACGTCGTCGCGCGCCACGGTGCGCTCGACGTCTGCTTCGCCAACGCCGGGATCTCGGCAGGCACCGGACCGTTCACCGAAGCCGGCGCGCTCACGAACGTCTCGCTCGACGCGTTCGAGCGCGTCCTGCGGATCAACGTCACGAGCGTCTTCGCGACGATGCAGGCCGCCGCCGTCCACATGCGCGCGCGCAAGCGCGGCCGCATCATCGTCACCTCGTCGATCGGCGGGATGAAGTCCGAGCCGATGGTCGGCTATGCGTACGCCGCGTCGAAGGCCGCGCTGAACAACCTCGTGCGCCACGCTGCCGTCGAGCTGGCGCGCGACAACGTCCTGGTCACCGCGATCGCGCCGGGACCCTTCCGCACCAACATCGCGAACGGCCGGCTCCACAAGGATCCCTCGGTCGAGAAAGCCTTCGCCCAGGACGTCCCGCTCGGGCGGATCGGCGAGGTCGAGGAGATCAAGGGGCTCGCGCTGCTGCTCGCCTCGGACGCTTCGAGCTTCCTCACCGGCGCCGTGATCCCGATCGACGGCGGAGCGACGGCATGGTGACGGCGAGCCCCGACGCCTACCGCGCGGCGATGCGGCAGATGGCGAGCAGCGTCAGCGTCGTCACGGCGGCGTACGGCGGGCGGATCCACGGGATGACGGCGACCGCCGTGACGAGCGTGAGCGCCGATCCGCCGACGCTGCTGGTCGCCGTGAACCGCACGGCGCGCTCGCACGCGTTCGTGACCAGCAGCGGCCGCTTCGCGGTGCACGTCCTCAACGAGTCGCAGCTCGCGATCGCGAGCCGCTTCGCCGCCGGGATCGACGACCAGTTCGCGGGCTGCGCCTACGAGCTCGAGCCCGGCGGCTGCCCCGTCCTGCCCGACGCCGCGGCGACGTTCGTCTGCCGCGCCAGCTCGGCGTACGACGTCGCGACGCACACGCTCTTCATCGGGACCGTCGAGTCCGCCACGAACGGCGGCAGGCCGCCGCTGCTCTACTTCGACGGCGCGTTCGTCGCGCTCGCGCGGGAGCCGGCGTGAACGCGCTCCGGGCACCGATCCTGCTGATCCCCGCCGCCGGCGAACCGGCGGACGGCTGGCACCGTCTCGCCGACGCGCTCACCGCGAACGGCGCGCCGGTCACGTTGATCGACGCGCGCGCGGACGAGGCGTTCGAGGCGCGCGTACGGCGCGTGCGCGACGCGCTCGCCGCGCTCGGTCGCCCCGCCGTGCTCGTCGGGCACCACGGCGGCGGCGCGGTGATGACCGCCGCCGCGACGCGGCGCAGCGCCGCACACCTGATCTACGTCGCGGGCGAGATGCCGGACTACGGCGAGACGGTCACCGACAACGTCACGCCGATCGGTGCGGTCGCCTGGCGTGCGGTCCCCTCGACGTACGTCCTCTGCGCGCGCGACCGGCGGTTCCCGCTCGCCGCGCAGCAGCGGGTCGCCGAGCTGCGCGCGACGACGATCGCGCGGATCGACGCCGGCGACGACGTCGCGACGACCCACGCCGAGGCGCTCGCGCAGATCGTACGCGAGGACGCGGCGGCGGAGCCGTACGCCTCCTAATGGCTCTCTTCGCTCGCGGTCGTGCGCACGTGCGAGCGCACGATCTCGACCAGCGCGTCGGCGGCGGTCGAGAGCGTCGCCTCGCGGCGCTTGAGCAGCACGAGATCGCGCGTCGTGCTCGGCGCGACGAGCTCGATCGTCGCCAGCTCCTCGGCGGCGTAGTGCTCGGCAAGATACGACGGCAGGATCGCCAGACCCAAATTCTGCTTCGTCATCGCGAGCGCGGTCGCGAAGAGCGAGACCTCCCACGCCGGTTTGTAGGCCTTGCCGACGTCGGCCAACGTCTGCTCGATCCACGCCCGCATCGGCGGGACGATGATCGTCGGATACTCGATCACGTCGCGCCAGGCGAGCTGCTTGCGGCGCGCGACCGGCGAGTCTTTGCGGCAGACGAGGACCGGCGCGTAGGTGAGGATCGTCTGCACCTCGAGCCCCGCGCCCTGTTCGGGTGCGGCGATCCCGAACTCGACCTCGCCGTCGAGGACGTTGGCGCGAATCTCGTGCAGCGCGACGTCGCGCATCCGCACCTCGATGCGCGGATACCGGGCGGCGAAGATCGCCAGCACCACCGGCATCACCGCCGCGCCGAACGACGGCGTCACCGCAAAGTCGATCGTCCCGCGGCTGCGGTCGGCGAACGCGCGCAACAGGTCGCCGCAGGCGTCGAGATCGCGCAGGACGCGCTCGGCCGGCTCGATCATCTCGCGCGCGACGCGCGTCGGCGCGAGCGAACGCGTCGTGCGATCGAAGAGCCGCACCCCCGCCGACACCTCGAGCTGACGGATCAGCACGCTGACCGTCGACTGCGTGAGGTAGAGCTTCTCGGCCGCCTTCGTGAGGCTCCCCTCGCGGTAGACGGTGACGAACGCCTCCAGCTGTCGCACGCTCGGATTCATCGTTTCGTCGCTTCTCGCTGCACGTCCGATCTCCACCGCCCCACCCGCGAGGCACCATGACCGCACTCACCCAGAACCACGCGCGGCACACCCTCACCGTCGACGGCTGCGCCACGAGCTACCTGCGCGGCGGTACCGGACCTCCGCTCCTCTTCCTCCACGGTTCCGGCGGCGTCGCGGCCTGGCTCCCGTGGATGGACCGCCTCGCCGAACGGTACGACGTGATCATCCCCGACCACCCCGGCTGGGGCCGCTCGGAGATGCCGGCCTGGCTCGACACGATCCACGATCTCGCCTACTTCTACCTCGACTTCATCGAAGCACTCGGTCTCGCGCAGGTGGATCTCGTCGGAAACTCGCTCGGCGGCTGGATCGCCTGCGAGCTTGCCGTGCGAAGCACCATCGCACTGCGGCGCCTCGTGCTGGTCTCGCCTGCCGGCTTGCGCGTCCCCGGCGTGCAGAAGTTCGACATCTTCGCGCACTCGCACGAGGACGTGACGCGCCGGCTCTTCCACGATCCCGCCCTGGCCGAACGCGTCCTCGCGCAGCCCGTCGATGAAGCCGCACTCGACCTGCAGCTCAAGAACCGTTTCGCGACCGCGCGCGTCGCCTGGCAGCCGCGCCTCTACGATCCGCATCTCGCGAAGTGGCTGCACCGCATCGACGTCCCGACGCTGATCCTCTGGGGCGAGGACGACGCGCTGCTCCCGGCGGCGTACGCCGCCGAGTTCGCCCGGCTGATCCCCGGCGCGCGGGTCGCCACGATCCCGCAGTGCGGTCATCTGCCGCACGTCGAGAAGCCAGCGGTCTTCGCCCAACACGTCGAAGCGTTCCTCACAAGGGAGTCCGCGTGAAGTTCTACGCCTTCCACCTCATGCCGTACGCGGACCTCGATCCGCAGTACACCGAGAAGTACGACTCGGCGTGGGTCACGCTGCCGAACACGTACTTCGACCGCGAGCGTGGACACGCGCTCTACAACCGCTATCTCGACGAGCTCGAACTCGCAGACGCCGCCGGCTTCGACGGCGTCTGCGTCAACGAGCACCATCAGAACGCCTACGGGTTGATGCCGATCCCGGGGATCATCGCCGGCGCGCTCTCGCGCCGCGTGAAAGGCAAGCTGCTCGTCCTCGGCCGCGCGCTCCCGCTGCTGAACAACCCGCTGACCGTCGCGGAAGAGTACGCGATGCTCGACCAGATCACCGGCGGCCGGTTGATCGCGGGATTCGTGCGCGGGATCGGCGCCGAGTACCATTCGTGGGGCGTCAACCCGACCGAGTCGCACGACCGCTTCCACGAAGCGCACGATCTGATCATCCAGGCGTGGACGAAGGCTGGCCCGTTCCACTTCGAGGGCAAGTACTACGACTTCGAGTACGTCAACACGTGGCCGCGCGTCTTCCAG
>DATJHK010000005.1:0-129945 GCA_035493875.1 Candidatus Limnocylindria bacterium | reverse complement strand
GCGTCGGGGAGGGGTTTGCCGTGGGTCTCGGGGAGGAACGGGACGGCGATCATCCCGACGATGTAGATGAGGCCGACGATCGTCGCGGCCTCGCCGTAGCCGCCGAAGTGGGTGATGAGCGTCCCGGCGACGAGCGGGCCGAGGAACGCGACGAAGCGCGGCGCGTTGAAGGCGACGGCGATCGCCGTCGCGCGGATGCGCGTGGGATAGATCTCGGGGAGCCAGGTCGGCATCCACGTGTACTGGCCGAGCGTGAAGAAGCCGTTGACGACGCAGATGATCAGCACGAGCGTGAGGTCGTGCGTCCACAGGAAGAGCACCGGCGTGAGGAGCAGCGAGAGCGCGAAGAACGCGAACGTCACCGGCTTGCGCCCCCACTTGTCGGCGAAGAACCCGCAGCCGATGTACCCCGCGATCGCGCCGGCGTTGTAGACCATCCCCGCCAAGCTGGCCCACTGCCCGGGCGCGAGCCCGTGCGTCGCGGCGAGCGAACCGACGTACGGCGGGACCCAGCTCGAGATCCCCCACCAGCCGAGCGTCGTCGTCATCGAGCCGAGCAGCGCGAAGATCGTGTACTTGCGCGCCTTCGGGTCGGCGAACAGCTCGGAGAGCGTGAACCGCGCGGCCTGCTCCTCGACGCTGCTGATCTTCTCGCCGCGCTGCAGCGCCGCGCGCGCGTCACGGCGACGCTGGTCGGCGGCCTTCCAGAGCGCCGGCTCCTCGATCCCGCGACGTACCCAGAGCGTCGCGAGCGCCGGCAGCACGCCGATGATGAACATCCAACGCCATGCCGACGGCCCCGCGCCGCTCACGAAGAACCACACCGCCGAAGCCAGGAAGAACCCGATCCCCAAGCCGCACTGCATGAGCCCGGCGCCCTTGCCGCGCGTCCCGTCGGGCCACATCTCGGCCATCATCGACGTCCCCGTCCCCCACTCCGAGCCGAGCGCGACGCCGACCAGGAAGCGCAGCAGAACGAACGAGGTCCACGACCACGCGAACGCCGTCAATCCGGTGACGAGCGAGTACGCGAGGATCGCGATGATCATCATCTTCTTACGGCCGATGTAGTCGGCGACGATGCCGCCGACGATCCCGCCGATCCCCCAGCCGAGCAGGGTGATCGCGATCGTCACGCCGGCGTAGAACGGGATCGCCTTGTACTGCGCGGGCGCGACGAGCTGGTGCAGCGCGACCGCGACGGTCAGGATCAGCGCGTAGGTCTCGTACCCGTCGAAGAGCCAACCGAGGTTGGCGGCGGCCAACGTCGCCCAGCGACGCCGATCGAGGACGCGGTACCACGGCACGGCGGTCGTGACGGGTGCGGTTGCGTTGGCCGGTGCTTCCATGTGGTCTCCTTACGAGATCGCGTTCACCCGGTCGCCGCCACCCGCGCGCGCCTTCGCCGCGGCCTGCACCGAGCGAAGGATGTCCGGATATGCCGCACAGCGGCACAAGTTGCCGGAGAGATAGTCGCGGATCTGCTCTTCGCTCGGGTCCGCGTGCTCGGCCAACAACTGCTTGGTCATCATGATGAACCCCGGCGTGCAGAACCCGCACTGGAACCCGGAGTTCTCGACGAAGCAACGTTGGACCGGATCGAGATTTTTCCCGTCGGACAGCCCCTCGACGGTTTCGACCGTCGTACCGTCGAGCGACGAGGCAAGAAAGAGACAGCCCGAAACGGCCGTCCCGTCGACGACGACGGTGCAGCAGCCGCAGAGGCCCTGCCCGCAGCTCTCGCGCGCGCCGTAAAGATCGAACGCGTTCTGCAAAACCTCGACGACGTTCTCGTGCGGCGCGACGTCGGCCGCGACCGCCGTGCCGTTGAGGGTGAATCGGATCGTTCGCCGGCCGTCGGCCACTTAGGCTTCCTCCAAAGGATCGCCGCTCTTCGAGCGGATCGCGCGCAAGACGCGCTCGGGCGTGAGCGGGAGCTCGCGGACGCGCACACCGCACGCGTCGGCGAGGGCGTTCGCGATCGCCGGCGAGACGCCGAACGTCCCCGACTCGCCGACGCCCTTCGCGCCGTACGGCGCGCGCGGGTGCGGGACTTCGATCAGATCCGAGGCGATGTGGTGCGGGACGTCGTGGATCCCGGGGATCTTGTAGTCCGCCAGGCTCGCGTTGACGACCTGTCCGCCGTCGAAGATCATCTGCTCGAAGAGCGTCGCGCCGAGCTGCATGATCGCCGCACCGTCGAGCTGGCGCACGACGATCTCGGGGTTGATCGCGCGGCCGACGTCGCCCGCCGTCACCATCTTCGTCACGGTGATGCGGCCGGTCTCAGTGTCGACCTCGATCTCGACGCCGGTCGCACCGACCATCCAGAACGGCGTGATGTTCGGCGACTGGCCCGTCTTCGGATCGGCCTTCTCGTACTCGGGCGCGAACGTCCCGAAGCCGACGACGTTCCCCGCCTGCATCCCGAAGCGGTCGACGAAGATCTCGCGGAACGTCTTACGCCGGCCGTCCGATGCGCTGACCGCGCCGTCTTTGCACGCAAGCTGGTCCTCGGGAACGCCGAGCGACTGCGCGGCGAGCGCGATCAGTTGACGGCGCGCGTCGAGAGCGGCGAGCCGCACCGCGTTCCCCATGTGGTAGGTCGAACGCGAGCCGAGCGTCGCCATGTCGTACGGCGTCATGTCGGTGTCGGGGTGCAGGACGCGCACCTCTTCGGTGCGGATCCCGAGCGCCTCGGCGGCGACCTGCGCCATCGCGGTGTCGGAGCCTTGCCCCATGTCGACGGTCCCGCAGTGCAGCCCGCAGCTTCCGTCGCCGTAGACGTTGAGGATCGCGACCGAGGTCGTCGGCGAGATCGAGGCCTTGAAGCCGACGGCGATCCCGCGCCCGCGCTTGATCGGTCCAGAACCGCGCTCGAAGGGCTTCTCCCACTCCAACCGCTTGGCGACGTTCTCGATGCAGTCGACGATCCGGGCGTTCTCCATGATCGTCCCGGTCGCGTGCGGTCGGCCGTCGCGCAGCGCGTTGCGCAGGCGGAACTCGACCGGATCGAGCCCCAGCTCGCGCGCGATCTCCTCGGTGTGGCTCTCGTACGCCCACACGAGCTGCGGGATCCCGAAGCCGCGCAGCGCGCCGGCCGGGGGGAGGTTCGTGTAGCACGCAAACGAGTCCATCGAGACGTTCTCGATGTCGTACGGGCCCGCGGCGGTGAAGCCGGACTTCTGCGTGACGCGCGGACCGATGTCGGCGTAGGCGCCGCCGTTCCAGTACGTCTCGGTGCGGCGCGCGATCACCGTGCCGTCGTGCGTGACGCCCGACTTGATCTTCACCGTCGTGCCGTGCTTGGTGATCATCAAGAACTGCTCTTCCATCGTGAGCGAGATCTTGACCGGACGGCGCACCAGCAGCGCGCAGACCGCGACGAGCGCTTCGAGCTTGATGTAGAGCTTCGCGCCGAACCCGCCGCCGAGATACGCGGTACGCACGCGCACCTTGTTCTCGGGCCAACCCAAGAGCCGGCTCACCTCCATCCGCACGAACGACGGGCTCTGCGAGGCGGTGTGGATGATCAGCTCTTCACGCGCGCGCGACTCGGCGACCGAGACGAGCGGCTCGAGCGGCGTGTGCATCACCTGGCCGGTGCGATACGTCTCCTCGAAGACGCGGTCGGCCCGCGCGAACGCGGCCTCGGCGTCGCCGTGACGGACCATCGCGTCGAGCGCGATGTTCGTCCCGGAGCGGCCGGCGAGGTACTTGAGGTCGGTGAACGTCCCCGCGGGCTTGAGCTCGTCGTGGACGATCGGCGCGCCGGGCTGCGCCGCCGCGACCTCGTCGAAGACCGGTTCGAGCGTCTCGTACGTGACTTCGACGAGGTCGGCGGCTTCCTCGGCCACGTGGGGGTCCGCGGCGAGGACGACGGCGACGGGGTCGCCGACGAAGCGCACTTTGTCGACGGCCAGGATCGGCTGATCGTGGAACGCCGGGCCGTAATGGGGATTCTTCACCAGCGTGAGCACGTCGGCGCCGGTGATGACGCGGTGCACGCCGGGGACGGCGAGCGCTGCGGAGGTGTCGATCGAGACGACGCGCCCGTGCGGGACCGTGCTGCGCACGATCTTCCCGTAGAGCATCCCGGGAAGGCGCAGGTTGTGGATGTACTCCGCGCTTCCGGTGACCTTCTCGACGCTCTCGACGCGCTTGACGTTACGCGAGACTTCGCGCAGCGCATCGAGCGCGGGGACGGCGGTCACGTCGGTCGCCGGCGGCGTCTTCACTCCGGCCATCGTCTATCGTCCCTCCGTGGATGCATCGGCGGCGTGCAACGCGCGCCGGACGTGGACGCGAACCATCTCGCGCTTGTAAGCGGCCGAGCCGCGCAGATCGCCGAGCGTCTGCACCTCGTCGGCCGCGGCGTCCGCCGCGTGGGCGAACGTCTCGGGGCCGCCGCCCTCGGTGAGGACGGCCTCCGCGGCCGAAAGCCGGATCGGCCGTTCGGTCGCCGCGCTGACCGCGACGCGCGCGTCGCGCAGCCCGCCGTTCTCGCGCCGGAACGCGACCGCGACGCCGACCGCCGGCCAGTCGTCGGCCGAGAGCGCGGTGTGCTTTGCGTAGTGCGCGCGCGTCCCGGCGGCGAGCGGCGGGATCGCGATCTCGGTGATCAGCTCGTCGCCGCGCAAACTCGTCTCGTAGTAGCCGACGATCAGGTCCGCGAGGTCGATCCAGCGCTCGCCCGTGGGCGAGCTGGCACGCACGCGCGTACCGAGCGTCAGCAGGATCGGCGGCAGATCCATGTGCGGATCGCCGTGCGCGAGGTGGCCGCCGAGCGTCGCGACGTTGCGGATGCGCACGTTCGAGAGCGTGCGCAGCGCCTGCGCGACGACCGGTGCGGCCTTCGCGACGAGCGGCGAGCGCTCGAGCTCCGAGAGCGAGGCCAGCGCGCCGATGCGCAGCGTCCCGTCGTCGTCGACGCGCACGCGGCGCAGGTCGCCGTTCAGGCGGCGTAGGCTCACCAAACGCTGCGGCCGGAAGACGCGCGACTTCATCATCAGCACGAGCGCCGTCCCGCCTGCGATCGGACGGACCTGCGGATCGCTCGGGTCGAGCGCCGCGAGCGCCTCGTCGAGCGACGCGGGTTCCAGCAATTCGAACGGGCTCACGCGCGCGCTCCGGACGACGACTCGATCGCAGCCTTCAGGTTCGTCCCGAAGACGCGGCTCAGCTCTTCGCTCTTGGCCTTGAAGACGGGCTGTCCGAGACCGCCCAGCTTCCCGGTGAGTCCCAGGTCGACGTCGTACGCGATCTGCGTCGCGCCGCCGTCGGCGTCGGCGAGACGCACCCCCGCGCGCGCCTCGAGCCGGCCCGCCAGGCCGACCGGATTCCCGGTGATCGTCGCGTCGATCGCCTCGTTCGGCACCTCGCGCACGATCTGCACGACGACGTCGAACTTCACCGAGAGGAACGCGACCTTGTTGCTGAGCACCGCGGCGTACTTGCCGGGCTCGATCTCCTTGAGATCGGAGCAGCCGGGGATGCACGTCGCCAGACGCTGCGGGTCGGAGACGAACGCGTACACGTCGGCGCGCTGCGCCCCGATCGTGATCGTTCCGGATGTTTGCACGGATGAGCTCCTGGGTCGTCAGCCCGCGGCGCGGTCGAGCAGCGTCTCGAGCATCGTGGCGATCACGTCCGGGCGCTCGAGCGGCGTGATGTGCCGCCCGGCGGGGATGATCTCGAGGGTTGATCCGGCGATCGCGTCGTGCAACGCACGTGCCATCGCCGGCGGCGTGGCATAATCTTCTTCCCCGACGGCGATCGCGACGGGGACGGCGATCGCGCCGAGCGTCCCGCGCACGTCGAACGCGCCGAGCATCGCGCACGTCGCCGCGAACGCGTCGACGTCGTTCGCGAGGAACGTCTCACGGCAGCGCGCGACCACCTCGGGACGGGCGGCGCGGAACGCGTCGCTGAACCAGCGCGTCTCCTGAAAACCGATCATCGACTGCAGCCCGTCGTTCTTCGCTTTCCGGCCACGCTCGTTCCATGCCGTGACGGCATCCGCTCCGTACCACGCCGTCGTGTCGACCAGGCCGAGCGCCCGCAGCCGCGTGGGATACGAGGCCGCGAACTGCTGCGCGACGCTCCCGCCCATCGAGCATCCGGCGACGATCGCCGCTTCCCAGCCGACGTGATCGAGCAGCGCCGCGAGATCGCGCGCGAACAGCTCGAGCGTATAGGGACCGGCCGGTTTGTCCGAGGCGCCGTGGCCGCGGCAGTCGTAGACGAGAACCTGCGCGCGGTCGGACAGCCGGTCCGCGACGTCTTCCCACACGTACCGGCTCAGGCCCAGGGAGTGGATCAGGGCCACCCTCGCCCGGTCGCCGCGGGCCTCCCCGCGGAGGTGATACGAAAGCGCGACACCATCGGGGGTACGCGCGGTTTGCACTGAAGCTGTCGACACGCAAGGGGTAACGTATCGCACCCCGTGGGAAAAATCAACAAGGAAATTCCCACCACGGCGGCAGACTGTCGACAGGACCGATGGAAAGCCCCGTTCAGGGCGACTACACGTCGTCCGCCTCGCAGGACTCGCTCGTCGGCTCGATCGCCGATTGGGTTGCGCGCGCGATCATCGAGGGACGGCTGCACCCGGGCGAGGATCTCAGCTCGGTCGAGCTTTCGCGCCGTTTCCGCTCCAGCCGCACCCCCGTGCGCGAGGCGCTGGTATTGCTCGCGAACCAGGGGCTGATCGCGATCGAGCCGCGCCGCAGCCCGCGCGTCGCCGAGGTGCGCCTGAGCGACGTGCGCGATCTCTACGAGCTGCGCGCAGTCCTCTACGGCCTGGCCTCCGAGCTGATCGTCGAACGCGCGAGCGCCGAGGAGCTGGCGACGCTGTGGGCCTGCCACCACGAGCTCGCCGACGCGCACGCAGCCGGAGACGTCGACCGCTACTTCTGGGCCAACGTTCGCTTCCGCGACACCGAGGTCGAGATCAGCCGCAACCTGCAGCTCAAGAAGCTCCTCGACGGCCTGCGCCTACGCACGCACCAGCTGCGCCACTTCAGCCTCTCGCTGCACGGCCGCCTCGACCGCTCCCTGATCGGCCACGAGATGCTGCTGCGCGCCTACGACGCGCGCGACGCCCGCCTCGCGGTCGCGGTGAACCGCTGGATCGTCGGCAGCGCGCTGCGCGCGATCGAAGGCGCCTGGGACAGCTTCACCGCAGGCACCGCACCCGGATCGTCGCCCGCGTCCTTACCGTAGCGGTATCGCCCCACCGCATCCGGCACGTCACCATCGCCGCACGCCATGCCTTTTGTCATGCTGAGCTTGTCGAAGCATGAGCTCGTCGAAGCATCGCCGCACCCGCGCAGTCGGTGTTTCCTCGACGACCTCGGACGACGCGCTTCGACAAGCTCAGCGTGACGCCGCGAGGCCCTTCGACAAGCTCAGGGTGACACGGATTCGTGTGATCGGGCGGGGCAGCCGGCGGAAGTCAGGTTTCGAGGCCGGTCCAACGGCGGAAGAGATCGTTGCGCAGGCCGAGCGTGCCTTTGTCATGCTGAGCTTGTCGAAGCATCCTCCGTCATGCTGAGCTTGTCGAAGCATCCTCAAGGTCAGGGTGACGCGGTTTTGTGTGATCGGGCGGGCAGCCGGTAGAGGTCAGGTTTCGGGGCCGGTCCAGCGGCGGAAGAGGTCGTTGCGCAGGCCGAGCTGGTCGAGCACTTTGCCGACGGTGTGGTTGACGATCTCCTGGACGGATTGCGGTTTGCTGTACATCCCGGGGATCGGCGGCAGGATGATTGCGCCGGTCTCCGCCAGCTGCGTGAGGGTGCGCAGGTGACCGAGATGGAGCGGGGTCTCGCGCACGACCATCACCAGCGGACGACGTTCCTTCAGGCAAACGTCGGCGGCGCGCACGAGCAGGTTGTCGTTGAGCGAGTACGCGACGGCGGAGGCGGTCTTCACCGAGCACGGGACGATCGCCATCCCGTCGGTGTAGAAGGAACCGCTCGAGATCGGCGCGGCGAGGTCCTCGTCGCGATGGACGACGTCGGCGAGCGCTTCGAAATCGGTCGCGCGCACGTCGTCCATCTCGAGCTGGATCGTTCGCTTCGCCGCGCGCGAGAGGACCAGGTGCGTCTCGACGTCGTCGCGCTCGCGCAACGCGCGCAGCAGCGAGTAACCGTAGATGCTCCCGCTCGCCCCCGAGACGCCGACGATGATGCGCCGCACCTTACTCTCTCGGCGCCGCGGCGCCGTATGACCTGCCGGAGACGGGGGCCGTCAGCTTCTTGTCGAGGTCGCCGACGAGAATCCCGTACGACCCGCAGCCGAAGACCAGCGCCACGGCCGCCGTCACGAGCAGCGGCACTTGGAAGCTCCCGGCGTCGGAGATCAGGAAGCCCGTGACGAGCGGCGCGAACGAGCCGCCGACGTTCCCGCCGAAGTTCTGGAGCGAGACGAGCGAGGAGACGATGTGCGGCGGCGCGATGTCGACCGCCATCGATTGGATCGAGCCGGTCGAGAGGCTGAAGCTGACGATCGAGAGGGTGAGGAACGTGACCGCGGCCACCGTGCCGGACGCGTACGCGCCGAGCAGCGTGAAGACCGTCGCCAGGAAGAGCCCGCCGACGGCGAAGATCTTGCGCGCGAGGGTGACGCGCACGCCGGCTGAGACGAGCCGGTCGCCGGCCCAGCCGCCGAAGATCGTCGCGATGACGCCGAAGACGAACGGCAGCATCCCCACGAATCCGCTGTTCAGATCCGACATGTGCCGCTGCAGCACGAGATACCCCGGCAGCCACGTCGCGAAGACGAAGTAGATGTAGAGATAGCCGGCTTGGCCGAGCATGATCCCCCACGTCTGCCGGTACCGCAGCAGCGTCCCCCAACGGATCGTGCTCTCTGCGCGCGCGGCAGGCGCGATCGCCGTCGGCGGCGCTCCGCGGTACGAGACCAGGAACCACGCGATCCACACGAAGCCGAGCGCGCCGGTGATGTAGAAGACCGCTCCCAGGCCGAGCGTGTGCAGCAGGATCGCGGCGAACGGCAAGCCGATCGCGAGGCCGATCTTGTTGCCCGCGAAGAACGTCCCGATCGCGAACGCGCGCCGCTCGAGCGGCAGCGTCTCCGCGATCACGCGCTGACCCGCGGGGATCATCGGCGCCTCGCCGATCCCGACCAGCGCGCGGAACGCCGCCAGCGGCGTGAACGCGAACGTCACCCCGCAGAGCATCGTCGCCACCGACCACAGCGCGACGCCTACCGGATACGCGACGCGCGCGCGCACCCAGTCGACGAACGGTCCTGACGGCAGCAGCGCGATCGTGAAGGCCCAGTTGAAGATCGAGAACAGCGCGCCCAAGGTCTTCGGGGTGTAGTGGTGCGCGTGGATCAGCACCGGCCCGGCGACGGAGAGATTCACGCGGTCGATGTACGCCAGCATCTGCGAGGCCGTCAGGACCAGCAACAGATTCCAGCCCGCCGCGCCGATCGGCGCGACCCGCTTGCGCTCCGCGACCGCGCTCATCGGAGCCCCAGCCGCTCGCCCCACTTCGCCAAGGTCGCGGCCTTGAGCTCAGGGGCGATGATGTTGACGCGCGGGAACTGGTCCTTCCAGGTGAAGGGCCGGCAGGCGTTGATCAGCATCGTGGACGTCGTCGAATCCTTCGCCGCGCGCTGCGTCGGCGAGATGCGCGGGTCGAGGAAAGTCCCCGGGATGCCGCGGATCAGGTCGATGTCCTCGGCCGGATTGCAGCGGGTCGTGATCGCGAACACCACCTCATTGAGATCGGCCGGATCGACGTCTTCATCCACCACGACGACGGATTTGTTCATGAAGATCGTCCCGCGCGAGGCCAGCGCGGCAAGGCCCGCGTGCTTCGCCTGGCCCGGATAGCGCTGCTTGATCGCGACGACCATCAGGAACGAACCAGCTTGGCACGGCTGGTAGAGCGAATAGACACCCGCGACGCCCGGCACCTCGCGCTCGACGCTGTCCCACACGATCGCGCTGGTGAAGATCTCCGCGCCCAGGCCGTGCATCATCGCCGAACCATGCATCGTCGGGTTGCCCTGCATGATCGGGTCGTTGCGGTGCCACACCTCGTCGACGTGGACGACGAGGCTCTGACCGTGACCGGTGTAGTAGCCGGTGCACTCGCCGAACGGCCCTTCTTCACGTGACTCTTTGCTGAGCGGCGGGACGTGCCCGATCACCGCGATCTCGGCGGTCGCCGGGATCGGAAGCTGCGTGCGCGGCTCGAGGATCACGTCGATCGGCTGCCCGGCGAACGCGCCGGCCATGTCGTACTCCGACTCGCCCCATCCCGCGGGCAGACACGCGGCGGCGTACGTGTGCGGGTCCTGTCCCGCCACGATCACCACCGGCGCGTCCTCGCCGCGCGCCCAGAACTTCTCCATCTGCAGCCAGCCGTGATGGCCGGGCGAGATCATCAGCCCGAGCGTCTTCGCGTCGTGGAGCTGCGCGCGGTACGGCGCGAGGTTGACCCAGTTCTCGTCGGGATCGCGCGTGATGACGAGGTCGCCGGTGCCGAAGAACCGGCCGCCGTCGAACTCGTGCCAGAACGGCGTGGGAAACTTCAGCAAATCGATCTGATCGCCGGTCTGCACGTTCTCGCGCACCGGGCCGTCCTTGACGACGCGCGGCGGGAGCGGTTTGTGGGCGCGCGATTTCTCACGCCAGAGCGAGACGGCCTCGACCGGCGTGACGTCGTCGGGAAGCCCGAGCGCGAGCGCCTGCAAACGGGGCGAGGCGTAGAGGTTCGTCACGACGCGCAGACCGGGGGCATACCCCTTGATGCGGTCGAAGAGCAGCGCGCGCGGCGCCTTCGACATCGCGACGACCTCGGTGACCGCACCGATCTCCCGATCCCAATCGGCCTCCTCGACGGTGGTCACCAGCTCCTTGGCATGCAGCTGGTCCAGATACGCGCGGAGGCTGTCGAAGGTCATCGGAAAGCGAACTCCTTGGGCCCGGCTGTCGACAGGACGGAAAATTGCCTGCGGCAACCCGTGATCGGCGAGCAGGATTGATCGCTCGCCACTGACTATCCTGTCGACAGAATCACGGCTGCGCTTGAGCGCTGCACATAAGGAGCATGGCCCGCATGATGTACGAGGGTGTCCGCACATCAGCCACGCCGGAGAGTCCGCCGCCGAAGAGCGCCGCCGCCACGCCGATCACCGCGGCGGGCTGGAACGTCCTACTCGTGTTGACGGCATCGCAGACGCTGGCCTATTTCGACCGCGTCAATCTCTCCGTCGTCGGACCGGTGTTGATCCGCGCGCACCATTTCACGCCGGCGCTGCTCGGCCTCTTGCTCTCGATCTTCAGCTGGGCGTTCACGTTCGCGCTGCTTCCGTCCGGCCCGTTCGTTGATCGCGTGCGGGCGCGCGTCGCGTATCCGGTCGGCGTGACGCTCTGGTCGGTCGCGACGATGCTCTGCGGCGTCACGACGGCGTTCACGCCGCTCGCGGTGTTTCGCGCGCTCGTCGGGATCGGTGAGGGTCCGATGCTGCCGGCCGGACAGCGCATCATCGCCGAGACGTTCCCGCGCGAACGCCGCGCCTGGGCCGTCGGGACGTTCTACGCCGGCAACAAAGTCGGCCTCACGCTCGGGATCCCCTTCGCGGCGATCCTGCTGCATCTGCTCGGTTTGAGCTGGGTCTTCTACATCACCGGCGCGCTCGGCTTCGTGTGGATCGCGTGGTTCCTCTTCGCGTATCGACGTCCCGCCGACACGCCGCCGACGCCCGAGACGGCGTCGATTCGCTGGAGCACGCTGCTCGGCTATCGCAAGACGTGGGCGATCATGCTCGGCCAGGCCGGATACCTGTACATCTACTACGTCTTCGCGACGTGGCTTCCGGGCTATCTCGTCATCCAGCGGCACCTGACGATCTTGAACAGCGGCTTCGTCGGAATGCTCCCGTTCATCTGCGGGATCATCGCGACGATCTTCGGCGGCTGGGCCAGCGATCGGCTCGTCGCGCGCGGCTGGCGCGTCTCGGTCGCGCGCAAGACGTTCGCCGTCGGCGGCCTCTTGATCGCGACGCTCTTCACGTTGCTCGGCGCCTACACGCCCGGGATCGTCCCCGCGGTGACGTTCCTCACCCTTTCGGTTGTCGGCTTCAGCCTCTCGACGGCGTCGATTCAATCGATGCCGGTCGACATCGCGCCCCGGCATATCGTCTCGTCGCTCGTCTCGTTGACGACGTTCGGCGCGAACGTCGCCGCATCGTTCGCGCCCGTCGTCACGGGCCTCCTGATCTCCGAGGGCGGAAGCTTCCAGCTCCCGCTGCTCGTGACCGCCGCGATCGCGCTCGTTTTCGGCTGCGGTTCGTACGCGTTCTTGGTCGGAAGCCTCGACCAGCGCCTGGCCGCGCCGGCGCGATGACCCGCAGGCGCTCGTCTTTCACGGAGACCTCGATGGAATCGAAACGTTTCGGTGTCGTCGTCGTCGGCGGCGGCGCCGCCGGACTTGCCGCGGCGCTCGGCGCCGCCGAGGCGGCGCGCGCGGCCGGTGTCCCCGTCTCGATCACGCTGCTGGAGCGCTCCGATGAAGCGGAGCAGGGCGGGAACACGCGCTGGAGCCCTGCGTACATGCGGCTCGAATCGCCCGAACGCCTCGCCGATCGATTCGCCGAGGACATGCACGCGCTCTCGGACGGACGCTCCGACCCGGCGTACGTCGAACGCCTCGCGCGCGAGGCGACGGCGACGCTGCGCTGGATCTCCGGACACGGCGTGCGCTTCCACGCACCGAAGACGTACTTCCTCACCGCCGCCGCGCCGCGTATCCAGCCGGTCGGCGGCGGCGCCGCGATCGTGCGCGAGCTGACCGCCGCGGCGGCCGCGGCGGGCGTCGCGTTCCGGTACGGCACGACTGCGGAGCGTCTGGTCCGCAACGCCGAGGACCGCATCGCGGGGATCGAGGTGAGCGCCGCGGACGGCACGCTGCAGACCCTCGCGTGCGACGCGGTGATCCTCGCCTGCGGCGGCTTCGAACAAGATCCTGCGCTCATGGTGCGCACGTTCGGGTCCGGCGCCGACGCGATGCGCCCGATCTGCGAGGGAACACGCTTCAATCGAGGCGAGGGGATCCGCATGGCGTTCGACGTCGGCGCGAAGGCGTCGGGCGATTGGAACGGGCTCCACGCCGAACCGGTCGACCCGCGTTCAGGAAAAGCCGAAGCCGTCGTCCTGGTCTATCCGTACGGCGTGCTCGTGAACACGCGCGGCACGCGCTTCGTCGACGAAGCGAGCGGCCGCGTCGATGAGACGTGGGAAGTGTTCGCGCGCCGCATCTTCTTCGACCAGCCCGAACGGATCGCGTACGTGATCCTCGACCAGCGCTTGCATGAGATCGCGAACTACGAGCGCGCGATCCTGAGCGACGTCGCGCCGCTGCAGGCCGAGAGCATCGAACAGCTTGCCGCGCTGCTCGACGTCGATCCGGCCGCCCTGCGCGCGACGATCGACGCGTACAACGCCGCCGCGCCCGCCGACGATGCGACGTTCGACGCGATGCGGCTCGACGGGCTGCGCACGCGCGAAGGCTACGTCCCGCCGAAGTCGCACTGGGCGCGCCGCATCGACCGCCCGCCGTATCTCGCGTATCCCGTCGTCTGTGCGATCGCCTACACGTTCGGCGGGCTCGCGACGAACGAGCACGCCGAGGTGCTGGCACAGAACGGCGCGCCGATCCCCGGGCTCTACGCCGCCGGCGAGATCACCGGGCTCTACTACGGCAAGGCCCCGGGCGGGACGTCGGTGCTGCGCGGCCTGGTCTTCGGGCGCGCCGCCGGCGCCCGCGCCGTCGCAACGGCGCGGGCCGTTCAGCTCTCGAAGTAGAGCGGCGCGTCGAGATCCGCAAGGAGCCCAGGCTGCGTGTAGCGCCAGCCTAGCCGTTGTTGCGTCTGCGCGCTCGAGGCCGGGCAGTCGACACCCAGGAAGTAGCCGATAAAGCCGAGTTGCCGGGCGACTTCCTCGCGGGACTTCGAGACGACCGGAACGTTCAGGCGTCGGCCGATGACGGCGGCGATCTCGCGAATCGGCACGCCCTCGTCGGCGACCGCGTGATATCGCGCTCCCGCGGAACCCTTCTCCAGCGCCAGCCGGTACAGACGGCCGGCATCGAGACGGTGCACCGCGGGCCAGCGGTTGAGCCCGTCACCGACATACGCCGAAACGCCCGTCTCGCGCGCGGCGGTGATG
Organism: Candidatus Limnocylindria bacterium; assembly: GCA_035493875.1. Taxonomy (GTDB): domain Bacteria; phylum Vulcanimicrobiota; class Vulcanimicrobiia; order Vulcanimicrobiales; family Vulcanimicrobiaceae; genus Vulcanimicrobium. The sequence continues at coordinate 115,742 of DATJHK010000005.1, read as the reverse complement.
ATCCGCGGAACGAAGCCGTGATCGCCCTCGCCGTGTACCGACGGCGAGAGCCGCACGACCATGGCGCGTACGCCGCGTGAGGCCATCGCAACCGTCGTATCTTCCGCCGGCATGCGGGCGGCCGCGGCGTGGTTGGGATCACCCGCATCGTCTTCCGTGCCGAGGCGGCCGGGCGCGATTTTCAGCGCCCCGGTTCCCGACGTCACGACGAACGGCTTCCCCGAGCCCTCCAGCGCGGCTCCCATCGTCTCGATCGCCCCCAAATCGATCTTCACGTTGGTCTCGAATTGGGTGAAGTCGCGGATGAAGGCCGTATGGATCACGCCGTCCGCCGCTGCCGCTCCGCTGCGCAAGCTCTCGAGATCTTCGAGCGAACCGCGATGAACCTCGGCTCCCGCCGACGCAACCGACGCGGCAGCCGCATCCGAGCGCGCGAGGCCGAGCACCGTGTGTCCCGCGCCGATCAACTCACGCACGATGGCGGAGCCGACGAATCCCGTGGCGCCGGTGACGAAGACACGCATCAAAACCTATCCTTTTTCCTGTGTTGCGAGACCACGTGCGCGGCCCCTTACCGATCACGATAGGCGACGAAGGAGAAACGATCTATGCTGGAAAGTCCGCAGTATCTTCGCGATCGTCCGGGATGGCCTATGGATCCGCTCTCCGATGTGCTCTCGCTGCTGAAACCGCGCAGCTCGATCTCCGGCGGCTTCGATGCGGGCGGAACGTGGTCGATCCGGTTCGGCCGGCACGAAGGCATCAAATGCTACGCCGTGGTTTCCGGCGCGTGCTGGCTGGCCGTCGAGGACGTTCCCGATCCGGTGCGCCTCCAGAAGGGGGACTGCGTGCTGCTGCCCCATGGGCGGCCGTTCCGTCTCGCAAGCGATCTTACGTTACCCCCGGTCGAGGCCCGTACGATCTTTCCGGACCCGCAGAACGGCGGCGTCACGACGTTCAACGGCGGCGGGGATTGCTTTGTCGCCGGCGGGCACTTCGCTCTGAGCGGCAATCACGCCGGCTTCCTGGTAGGAGTGCTGCCGCCCATCGTGCACATCCGCAAAGAATCGGATCGCGCGGCGCTACGCTGGTGTCTGCGGCGCATGATGGAGGAGCTGCGCGAGGGGCAGCCGGGCGGCATTCTGGTAGCACAGCACCTCGCACACATGATGCTGGTTCAAGCCTTGCGGCTGCATCTCGCGACAGGGATGCGAGGCGGCGTCGGGTGGCTCTTCGCCCTGGCCGACCCGCAGATGAGCGGCGCGATCACGGCGATGCACGACGATCCGGCGCATCGCTGGACGTTGCAGGAGCTGGCGGAGCGCGCCCGGATGTCGCGCTCGACGTTCGCGCTGAAATTCAAAGAGACGGTCGGGGCGTCACCGATGGAATACCTGACGCGCTGGCGCATGATGCTGGCCGAGGATCGCCTCGCGAATTCCGCCGATTCGGTATCCGCGATCGCGCTCTCGCTCGGCTACGAATCCGAAAGCGCCTTCAGTACCGCCTTCAAACGCGTCATGGGCGGTTCGCCGCGGCAATACAGCCGCGGCCGGAACCGCCTCGAACCGCTCGCCGGGTGAACGTGCCCGTCACGGCGGGCTAGCGCGCGGGAACCGGTGCCGGGGTCGCGATCTTCCGCGCGACGGTGAGCACGAGCACCGCACCGACCAGGCAAAGCAGTCCGGAAGTGATGAAGGCGTCGTCGTAGCTCCCGATCTGCGTGCGCACCGCGCCGGAGACGTACGCGGTGATCCCCGCGCCGAGCTGATGCGCGGCGGCGATCCAGCCGAAGACGACCGGCGCGCGCTCGCGGCCGAACGCGGCGGTCGCGATCTTCACCGTCGGCGGGACGGTCGCGATCCAGTCCAACCCGTAGAACACCGCGAAGACCGGCAGCCCCAGCACGCCCGCGCCGAATGCGAACGGCAAGAACAAGAGCGCGAGGCCCCGCAGCCCGTAGTACCAGAAGAGCAGCCAGCGACTGCTGTAGCGGTCGGAGAGCCAGCCCGAAAGCGTCGTCCCGATCAGGTCGAACGCGCCCATCGCGGCGAGCAGCCCGGCCGCGCGCGTCTCGGGGATCCCGTGATCGCCGCACGCCGGAACGAGATGCGCGCCGATCAGCCCGTTCGTGCTCGCGCCGCAGATGAAAAAGCTGCCGGCGAGGATCCAGAACGTCTTCTCTCGCGAGGCGTCGCGCAGCGTCGTGAACGCGCGGCGCAGCGGATCGGCCTTGACGGGCGGCGTCGTGTCGACCGCGCTCGCGCCGTAGCGCGGGAGGCCGACGTCGGCCGGGCGCTCGCGCACGAACGTCAGCACGACGACGATCATCGTCGCCGCGACGCCGGCCAGGACGTACGCGCACGGCCGCCAGCCCGCGTGCGCGATGATCTGCCCGAAGAGCGGGAGGAAGACGAGCTGCCCGGTCGCGTTTCCGGCGGAGAAAAGACCCATCACGGTGCCGCGGTTGGTGTCGAACCAGCGGTTCGCCATCGTCGCGCCGAACGTCAGCGCGATCGAGCCCGCGCCGACGCCGACGAGCGCGCCCCAGAGCAGCAGCTGCCACGCCGCCGTGACGAACGTCACGCCGATCGAGGCCGCGACGAGCAGGCAGAGCGCCGATGCGACGGTCTTACGCACCCCGAACCGCTCCATCGCCGCCGCGGCGAACGGCCCGGTAAGACCGAACAGCGCGATCTGGATCCCGATCGCGCTCGAGATCGCCGCCTCGCTCCAGCCGAACATCGCCTCCATCGGGCGCATGAACATCGTCGGTGCGGAGACGAGCCCCGCGGCGCAGACGAGGGTCGCGAACGTCGCGGCGACGACGATCCAGGCATAGTGGACGCGGCGAGACATGGGCGTTATGATAGCGCCATAGTTCGAACGAGGGAAGTACGTACAGCGATGTGGCGTAGTATCACTTTGTATACCAAGAGGGCCACCCGGTGAGCGCGAACCCGCGATGCTCCGTGGCACTGACCGTCGAGATGGTCGGCGGCAAGTGGAAGTCGGTGATCCTCTACTACCTGCTCGACGGGACGCTGCGCTTCAGCGAGCTGCGCCGCAAGATCCCCGGGATTACGCAGCGGATGCTGACGCTCCAATTGCGCGAGCTGGAAGCCGACGGGATCGTCGCGCGCACCGTTCACCCTGTCGTCCCGCCGCGCGTCGAGTACCGTCTCACCCCGTTCGGCCTCACCCTCGAACCGGTGCTGCGCCACATGGCCGACTGGGGCAAACGCTACAAGCGCCGCTGCGAACACGCGCTCGCCGAACGCGAACCCGCAGCCACCGCGTGAGCTTAGATGGGGAAGACCGTCTCTCCGTTTCGTTGCTGAGCCAACGGCCGCACGCCGTCGATCGCCAAGCGCTTGAAGTGCTCCGTCGCCTTGTGAGCGTCGAAAGCCGCCCCATCCTTGTACGCCTCCCATAGCGCAAACACGTTCGGCTTCTCCTGGCTTCGCGCGACGTCGAAGGTGATCACGCCTTCTTCCTTGCGCGAGGCATCACGCAACTCGCGCAGGATCGCTTCGGCTTTGTCGGCGTCTTCGGGAGCAAACGTGTAATGGATGGACTGAATGAGCATGTCTTCCTCCGCCCTCGGCCTTTGTGCTCGACGACCGGTTCGCGATAACGTCTCGATTACCGCGAGCTGATCGCCCTCGCAGGCGACGACTCACGGAGCCTCCGCCCGGCACCAGGACAGCCGGCCTTGGGGAGAAGACACATGCCTGAAGAAATCGCCTCGGATCGCCGCCGCTTTTTGCGCAATGCTGCCGTGAGCCTCGCCGCCGCCGAGCTCGCCATGACAGGCTTCGCGGCGAGGCCGGCGACGCACACCTCGTTCGCGTCCCTGAAGCAGATCGATGCCGGCGTTCTCCGCATCGGATACGCCGAAGCCGGTCCCGCCGACGGTCCTGCAGCCATTCTGCTGCACGGCTGGCCATACGACATTCACAGCTATGTCGATGTCGCTCCGTTGTTGGCGTCGGCGGGGTACCGAGTGATCGTCCCCTATCTGCGCGGTTATGGTCCGACGCGTTTTCTTTCCAGCGAGACGTTCCGCAACGGCCAGCAAGCTGCCGTCGCCGTCGATATCATCAATCTCATGGACGCTCTCACGATCGAGAAGGCGATCGTCGCCGGTTTTGATTGGGGATCGCGGACGGCCGACATCATCGCCGCGCTCTGGCCCGAGCGCTGCAAGGCGCTGGTCGCGGTGAGCGGCTATCTGATCACCAACGTGAAAGCCCAACAACAGCCGTTGCCTCCGAAGGCCGAATTAGGCTGGTGGTACCAGTATTATTTCGCCACGGAACGGGGCCGGCTCGGCTACAGCGAAAACCGGAACGATTTCAACAGGCTCATCTGGAAGATCGTCTCGCCGAAATGGGACTTCGACGATGCGACGTTCGATCGCACCGCGGCGTCGTTCGAGAATCCGGATCACGTCGCCATCGTGATCCACAATTACCGCTGGCGGCTGGGCCTCGCGAAAGGCGACCCACGCTACGACGATCTCGAGAATCGCCTCTTTCAAGGCCCCGCCATCGCCGTGCCCACGATCACCATTGCCAGCGATTTCGACGGCGCGGCCGCGGACGGATCATCCTACCGAAACATGTTCACGGGCAAGTATTCCCACCGCGTCCTGAACGGCATCGGCCACAACGTCCCGCAAGAAGCCCCGCGCGCCTTCGCCGACGCCGTCATCGAAGTCGCCCGCTACTGAACCGAAGCGATGATCGCGGATTGGGCGGCGGCGAGGCGAGCGATCGGGACGCGGTAGGGCGAGCAGGAGACGTAGTCGAGGCCGACCTCGTCGCAGAAAGCGACGGAGGACGGTTCGCCGCCGTGTTCGCCGCAGATCCCGATCTTCAGGTCGGGGCGTGCGGCGCGGCCCTTCTCGATGCCCTCGCGCATCAGCGCGCCGACGCCGACGCGGTCGAGCACCTGGAACGGATCGTCCTTGAGGATCTTCAGCTCGAGGTAGCGCGGGATGAAGCTCGCCTCAGCGTCGTCGCGGCTGTAGCCGTACGACGTCTGGGTGAGGTCGTTGGTGCCGAACGAGAAGAACTCGGCGATCCCCGCCAGCTCGCCGGCGATCACGCACGCGCGCGGCAGCTCGATCATCGTGCCGATGTGATACGGCACCTCGACGCCGCGGCGCGTCAGGACCTCCTGCGCGACGGCCTGCGTCGCGTCGTGCGTCACCTGCATCTCCTCGACCGTGCCGACGCCCGGGATCATCACGTCGGGCCGCGCATCGACGCCGCGCGCGCGCAAGTCGCAGGCCGCCTCGAAGATCGCGCGCACCTGCATCGCGTAGATCTCGGGATAGACGATGCCGAGCCGGCAGACGCGCAGGCCCAACATCGGGTTCTGCTCGTGCAGCGCGCGCACGCGCCCGAGCACCTTCATCTTCTGCTGGTAGCCGGGATCGTTCTCACCCTTGGTGAGACGCAGCTCCGTCGTCTCGACGAGCAGCTGCTCGAGCGACGGGAGGAACTCGTGCAGCGGCGGGTCGAGCAGGCGGATCGTCACCGGATAGCCGGCCATCGCCTCGAGGATCCCGGCGAAATCGTTCTGCTGGAACGGCAGCAGTTGCGCGAGCGCTTCGGCGCGCGCCTGCGGCGTGTCGCTGATGATCATGCGCTGCACGACCGGCAGACGGTCCTGCTGCATGAACATGTGCTCGGTGCGGCAGAGGCCGATGCCCTTCGCGCCCAGCTCGCGCGCCTTGCGTGCGTCCTCCGGCGTGTCGGCGTTCGCCCACACTTCCATGCGGCTCGCGGCATCGGCCCAGCCGAGGAACTCGGCGAGCCAGTCCGGCAGCTCCGAGGGCGGTGGGATCAGCGTCAGCCGTCCGAACATCACGTTGCCGCTCGTGCCGTCGATCGTGATCCAGTCGCCCTCGTGCAGCGTGCGGTCGCCGATCGTCGCGGTCTTCGTGCGCGCGTCGACGCGCAGCCCGTCGAACCCGGCGACGCACGGCTTGCCCATCCCGCGCGCGACGACCGCCGCGTGCGAGGTGGCCCCGCCGCGTGAGGTGAGAATCCCCTTCGCCGCGATCATCCCGTGGACGTCGTCCGGCGCCGTCTCCGTGCGCACGAGAATCACCGCGTCGCCACGCTCCCCGCGCATGACGGCGGTGTCGGCGTCGAAGACGATCTCGCCGCTCGCCGCGCCCGGCGAGGCGTTGAGCCCCTTCCCGGCGAGCTCGACCTTCTCGTGCGGATCGATCCGCGCATGGAAGAGCTGGTCGAGCGAGGCGGCGTCGACGCGCGCGACCGCCTCTTGCTTCGTGATGATCCCTTCGCGCGCGAGGTCGAGCGCGATCTTCACCGCCGCTTCGGCGCTGCGCTTCCCGCTGCGCGTCTGCAGCATCCAGAGCTTCCCGCGCTCGACGGTGAACTCCAGGTCCTGCATGTCGCGATAGTGCAGCTCGAGCTGTCCCGCGATCGTCATGAACTGCCCGTAGACCTCGGGCTGCGCGTGCTTGAGATCCTCGATCGTCTCGGGCGTGCGAATCCCCGCGACGACGTCCTCACCCTGCGCGTTGCGCAGGTATTCACCGTAGAGGTGCTTCGCGCCGGTGTTCGGATCGCGCGTGAACGCGACTCCGGTCCCCGAGTCCTCGCCGAGGTTTCCGAAGACCATCGTGCAGACGCTGACCGCCGTGCCCCAGTCGTCGGGGATCTTGTTGAACTTGCGGTAGTCGATCGCGCGCTTGGAGTTCCACGAGTCGAAGACGGCCCGGATCGCCATCTCGAGCTGCTCGTAGACGTCCTGCGGGAACGGCTTGCCGGTGTGCTCGCGCACGATCTCGCGGTACTGCGCGATCACCTCGCGCCAGCGGCAGGCCGGCACTTCCGGATCGCTTCCCGCGCCCGCCTTGCGCTTCGCCTCCTCGACCACGCGGTCGAACTCGTCCTTGTGGATCTCCAGCACGACGGTGCCGAACATCGCCATGAAGCGTCGGTAGGCATCGTAGGCGAAGCGGTCGTCGCCGGTCAGCTTCGCGAGCCCCGCGACCGTCTCGTCGTTGAGCCCGAGGTTGAGGATCGTGTCCATCATCCCCGGCATCGAGACGCGGGCACCCGAGCGCACGGAGACCAGCAACGGGTTCGCCGCCTCGCCGAAGCGCTTGCCGAGCCGGCGCTCCAGCTCACGCATGGAGGCGCGAACGTCATCGGCGAGTCCGTCCGGGAAACGTCGCCCTGCGGCGTAGTACGCGAGGCAGACGTCGGTGGTGATGGTGAAGCCCGGCGGGACGGGGAGCCCCGCGCGCGTCATCTCCGCAAGCCCGGCGCCTTTGCCGCCGAGGAGATCCTTCATCTCGGCGGATCCGTCCTCGAAGAACCAGATCCGCCGCTCCCCGTCCTGGGGCGCGGAGACGGCGTCCGACGTGCCGCTCGCTCGGGGGGCGGCCGTACGTGGAAAATCGTTGTATTTCCGCACGGTAATCGCGGAAGTTTTTTCCGTCCGGTTCATTGGAGTGATCCTTCCCAGGGACCGGCGCTTTCATGCGCGGCCGGGGGCCCGGCCGGCAGACGACGAGGGAGCAGGCTCATACCCCGGTCCTGCGCCGGCCTCACGTCGTGGTAAGCGCTCGTGACGCAGATCGCGCCGCGCCGTCCCTACTCGGCGTCGTGAAAGATCAGCCCGAGGGTGATCCGCTCCCCGGTGCGCACTTCGCCGACGCCGTGCCGGAAGAGCGTGCGCGTCGTCCCGCGCGCACCCGGCACGGGACGCTCCGCGTTCGGGAAGATTACCGCGTCGCCCAAGCCGAGAGGCACGACGTGCGGTACGCTCTGCTTGCGCGGCCGCTGCTCGACCAGGACGAACTCGCCGCCGGTGAACTCCCGGCCGGGCTCGCTCAACAGCACCGTCGCCTGAAGCGGAAACGCGATCGCGCCGTACCGGTCCTGGTGGAGCGCGTTGTGGTCGCCGGGGCGATACCGCAGCAAGAGCGGCGTCGGCCGCCGCTGCCCGTGCGCCGCGCAGCGCTCCAGCATCTCTGCGAGCGTCTCCGGATAGCGCTCGGGTCGACCGAGCGCCGCCGACCAGTCGTTCGCGATCGGCGCGAGCCGGTCGTAGAGATCCTCCCGCAGCCGTTGCACGAGCGGCGGCAGCGGATACGCGAAGTAGCGGTAGACGCCGCGGCCGTAGCCGTGGCGTTCCATGACGATCGTCTTGCGGAACGCCGCTTCGTCGTCGAACGCGGCGCGCAGCTCGGCGCAGCCCGCCGCGTCGAGCTGCCCGGGGAGGACCGCGTACCCTCGCGCGTCGAGCGCACGACCCGGATCCGAAAGCGTCTCCATCATCGGAACCTCAATCGCTGATGAACGCGGCGTTCCTGTACCGTCCCTTGCCTTCACATGCCCTTTACGATGGCAGCGGACGCCGAGCCAAGGGCAGCGAGCGGCACCCGCCTAACGGAGCAAGAAATCAGGCCGGTCGTCGAGGAGCTTCCGAATGTTGTGGAGACCCAGCGCTTTTGTTTTGGGCGCATTCATGCTGCTCGTCGCGTGCTCAGGGCACTCCGACGGGGTCGGCATCGGCCCGCCGGTCTCCTCACCGACGCCCCAGGCAAGCGGCAGCGGCGCGCCTTCGCCACATCCGTCGGGTTCGGGCACGCCGAGCACCTCGCCCTCGCCGAACCCGTCTTCCACCGCCACCGCGGCTCCCGGGACCGCTAGCCTGACGTTCAAAGTCGAGCGCAACGCGGCGTCGGCGAAGCGGCGCCCGATGAGCGGGGTTCCGGCCGCCGCGCAGACGCTGGTCGTGACGATCAACTCCGTCAACGGCAACACGACACTCCCCGCGGGCTATCATGCGACGACGAACATCGCGCTTTCCGGCACGAACTGCACCGCCGACACGACCGGCACGAACGGGCTGAACTGCGCCGTGACGATCCCGGCTCCGCCCGGATCGGTCAACTACACGTTCGACGTGTACGACGCGAACAACGACAAGCTCGCGACCGTCACGACGACGCAGACCGTCACCGGTTCGAACCCGAGCTTCAGCGTCACGCTGAACAGCATCGTCGCCTCGCTGCAGATCACGCCGCCGAGCTTCGCGGTCGGCCACGCCTCGAGCGGCGCGCTCGTCATCACGTACTATGACGCGAGCGGCGCGCAGATCGTCGGCGGCACGTTCGCCAACTCGGTGACGATCACCGACACCGATCCGAACAGTCCGCCCGACACGCAGCTGGAGCTGAACGGTGGCACCCCGGGAGCGACCGTCACCCTCACGGGCACCGGCGACACCGTCACAGTCACCTACGACGGCGCGACCTTCACCCTGATCAACTTGACATATCAGATCGCGGGCGGCTCCGGCTCAGGCACCGTCCCGGTCGCACCGGCGCAGGCGATCAGCTTCAGCAACACGACGGTCGACGCGACCTCGGGTGACGTGAACTACGGCGCGCCGACGCTATACTTCGCCTCGACCGGGCAGCAGCGCAGCTTCACCGCGAGCGAAACGGGCTGGTCCGACGCAGGGCACAGCTTCACGTACGCGCTCGATCCCACGAGCTGCGGCTCGGGCGCGAGCGCCGTCGCCGCGGTCACGACGACCGATAACCTCACCTTCAACGTCACCGCGCAGAATGCGGGGATCTGCAAGGTTACCGTCACCGGCGCGCCGGGACAGTCGGCCGTCCTGTGGCTGAGCGTCACGACGGGGACCGGCACCATCCAGTAACCACACCGGCCGCGACCACGAAAAGGGACCCTCGCGCGAGCGAGGGTCCCTTTTTTCATGCCGGAGCGCGATCGGCTTACTTTTGCGGCGCGATCACGTCGCTCTTGAGGATATACAAGCCGCCGGTGAAGCGGTCGCCGCTGTAGATGTAGCCGCGGTCGTCGACGAAGACGTCGTTGAGCTGCGGCGCGTGCTTGGGTGAGTCGACCGGCGTCGCGGGGACGTAATACGCGGCTTCCTTCGGATTCGACGGGTCGGCCAGATCGAAGATCCGCACGCCGCCGCCGAACCACGTCGTCACGACGTAACGGTCGGAGTGCCAGCTCGGGCCGTACGGTTTGTTCTCGTAGACGTTGTGGGGCCCGAAACGCCCGCCGCGCTTGCAGAGCGACGCGCTGTCGGCGGCGTACGGAACGACCGAGAGCAGACGCGGCTTCGCCTCGTCGGAGTCGTCCCAAACGGTCATCCGCTTCGGATCGTCGCCGCAGTTGTCCGCGGTCGCCTCTTCGGTCGTGAAGAGCAGATTGCGCGAGAAGAGCGGGAGCACGGTGTGCGTGAACGGCCCGACGTAGCGCACGTTGCCGACCATCTTCGGATGTGCACGATCGGAGATGTCGAGGATGACGATCCCCTCGTCGAGATACCCGACGTACGCGCGATTGGGATGGCTGGGGTAGATCGTCATGTCGTGCGAGCGCACCGCGTTCGCCGTCATCTCGGCCATCGGCAGGTCGCGCGGCGCGGGCGCGGCGTCGCCGGCGCGTTGGCCGGGATACCACCAGTCGCCGACGGGCTTCGGATGCGCCGGATCGCTGATGTCGACGGTGCGGAAGTACTCGTCGTCCTCGGAGCGGTTCGGCGTGAAATCGGGCGCGCCCATCGTCGCGTTCACCGTCTTCTCGTCGGAGAGCCAAACGTGGTGCGCGCCGCGCGAGTGCGGTCCCGTCGTGTCGAAGTACGCTGCGAGCTTCGGATTCGTCGGGTCGTCGAGCGTGTAGACGCGAAAGCCGCCGCCGGGCTCACCTTGTTTCTTCGTCTCGGCCGCGACGACGAGGATGTTGCCGTTCACGTCGAGCGAGTTGCAGCGCACGACCGGCGAGGCCGTCTCGATCGTGCGCACGATCGACGCATGCGCCGGATCGGTGACGTCGATGATGCTCAGGCACTCCGGCCCGGATTCGTGGGCGACGTAGAGCAGGCGGCGCGAGCCCGCGAGCTTCATCGCGTACCCCTCGCCGCCGCTGGTGAGAGCGACGTGTCCGACGAGGGTCATGTGCGAGGCCTCGGCGGGATACGACGCCGGGGCTTGGGCGAGGGCAGCGGCCGGCAGCGCACAGCAGGCGCCGAGCGCCAAGACAAGGGCGAGACGTGAGATCTGAATTGGAGCGACCCCTCCGCAAGAAGTTTTCTGCTCCGTTGCTCGACGCTTACACAAGAAACCTACAAATGAGCGGACGCTACACTGCCATTGCCCTGGCCGGCTTCTCGGCGCTCGACGGTCCCTTCGCGGAAGGGACCGCGGTCATTCTGGAGCTTTTCGCCCTTTACCGGAGCGACGCGGGGCTTCCAGCGCTTTCACGCGCCGGTAGCGAGATACCACGGCGTGACGTCGAGGACGCGCGCGAGCCGCAGGCCGAAGACGAAGCTCGCCGCCTTCGTCTGGCCCGACTCCATCTGGCGGATCGCCCCTTCGGTGACGCCGACCGCATGCGCCAACGCGCTCGCCGAAGCTCTGATTCACGCGGGCAAGTATACGAACGCCGCTCCGTAGGATGGTATGACGTGACCCGCGGTACTGTACTGCAATCAGCCTCTACAGATCGCGCGTCCGGAACGATGCGAGGGCTGCGCCGAAGACGACGAGGACCCACCCCGCGGTCCAGGCCAGCAACGCCGCCGGCGGCGGGGCCGCCGCCGAGAACGGGTTCACCCCGCCGGCCGCGGCGCTCGGACTCATCGTGGCGGCGAGCGCGCTGAAGACGGCGGGCTGCAGATCGTAGAGCGCGCCCCGCCAAAGCGCGTCGGAGGGGAACGCCAGGGCGACGAGCGTCCCCGCGTCGGCGAGCCGGTCGTTGTTCAGGGCGAGGCCGATCGTCTCCACGATCCCGCCGATCCAGGCCAGACCGAAGAGCAGCGCAGCGACCGCACCGGCAGCGATGACCGGGAGCCGCGTCGCGAGCGCGATCGCCGCGGTAGTGACGACCGCCGCAGCGCCGGCGAGGTAGGCGAGCGCGCCGAGCGGATGCGGCGGCACGTAGCCGGTGATCGCCCGCACGACGAGCAGCTCGGCGCCGCCGGCGACCGCGGCGAACAGCACGAGCGCGACGAGGGTACCGAGCCACCGTCCCGCGAGCAACTCGGCGCGGCGAATCGGACGCGCGAGGACGGCCAGGATCTCGCCGTTCGCGAGGCTCTCGCCGAGCGCCGGCGCGCCGATCAGCGCCGCCCCGATCGCCAGGACGAACGAGAACAGGAACGCGAGCAGGATGACGATCCCCGCCGCGGTGGCGCGCAGCGCGGGCTCGGGAAGCGTGACGCCGCCAACGGTGGCGACCGTGAGCCGGTGGAACCCCCACGCGGTGAACGCGACGATCGCCAGCGTCACGAAACCGACCGCGGCGGCGAGCCGTCGTCGCATCAGCTCGCGCAGCGTCAATGCCGCGAAGAGCAGCACGGTCATCCCGGCCGCACCAGCGCGAGAAAACGCTCTTCGAGGGTCGCCGTCCGCGGCTCGACCGCATGGATCCGTGCGCCTTCGGCGACGAGCCGTGCGATCAGGTCCGGGATCGCCTCGGCCGCGACGTCGTAGTCGTGCCACCCGTCGTCGAGCCGCACGCGTACGCCGCGCGCCGCGCCGAGCAGCCCGTCGAGGCTTCCCTCGGCGACGACGCGGCCGCGGTCGAGGACGCAGACGCGATCGCAGACGCGCTCGACCTCGCCGAGCAGATGCGAGTTCAGGAAGACCGTCGTCCCGCGTTCGCGCAGGCGCGCGAGCAGCGCGCGCACCTCGCCGCGCCCGACCGGGTCGAGCGCGGACGTCGGTTCGTCGAGAAAGACGATCCGCGGCTCGCCGAGCAGCGCGACGGCGATCCCCAGCCGCTGCTGCATCCCCTTGGAGTACGTGCCGACGCGTTCGTCGCCGCGTGCGCCCAGGCCGACCTCGTCGAGCACGGCACCGATCGCGCGCCCGGCATTGCCCAGGCGGATGAGGCGCGCGTGGAACGCGAGGACCTCGCGCGCGCTCAGCCAGTCGGGATAGCGAAACAGTTCCGGGAGGTAGCCCGCGGCGCGGCGCGTGTGGCGATCGCCGATCGGCTCGCCGAAGAGCGTCGCGGTCCCACGCGTCGGACGAACGAGGCCGAGCAGCAGCTTCACGGCCGTCGACTTTCCCGCCCCGTTCGGACCGAGGAACCCGACGCACTCACCCGGGGCCACGCGCAGGCTCAAGTCGTGCAATGCGTCGACGCGGCCGTAGCGCTTGGCGAGCCCCTGCGCGACGATCGCGTCGACGGCGCTCACACCGGCGGACGCACGAGGAAGGCGTGGTGGAACGGGAAGGCCGCATCGGCCGACGTCGGGACGCCGACCCGCGCCAGCCGTTCTCGCGCTTCCGACGGCGCGTAGACGTGCTCGCGGCGCGGCCCGGCCGGGCGCTCGACCGCCGCGTTCCAGTCGATGACGAGCGCGGCGCCGTCGGGCCGCAGCAGTGCGACGAGCGCGGCAAGCGCATCGTCGCCCAACTCGTGGAGCACGTTCAGCGCAAGGACGCGATCGACACGCCCGCGGACCTCCTCGAGCGCGTCCGGCGCAGTCGGCTCAAGGTTTGCGAGCCCTTCGTTCGCGGCGCGCGCGGCGAGTCGTTCGAGCATCGGCTGCTGTTCGTCGAGCGCCAGGACGCGCAGATCGGGGCGCAGCCGCGCGAGCGCGGCGGCGTACATCCCCGTCCCGGCGCCGAAATCGACGACGAGCCCCGCCTCCGGTGCATCGAGAAGGCGCAGCACCTCCTGCGGCGGGACCCACTCCAGACGCGCAGGATCGTCGAGCTTCGCGGCACGCGCGGGATCGAAGCGGTGCGGCTGGCGCGCACCGTGCCGTTCGTCGTGCGGCACGATCAGCGCAGCCCGCCGGCGAGCGCGAGCAGGCTGCTCTGTGCGAACGTGCCGCCGACGGCGTAGAGCGTCCCGCCCTTCGTCCACACGATCGCAGAACCGATCCCGGTCTCGTCCCCGATCGCCAGCCCCTCGACGCCGTCGACGTCGATGCTCGTCGCGGTGTTGCGGTCGAAACGCACCGGGATCGGCAGCGTCTGCGTCGGGTCGCCGATCGCGCGGACCTGCGCGGCGAGCGCGGGCGAGATCCCGGGCTGCCGCGTGAACCACGTGACCAGCGTCTCCAGCGAGGCGCCGCGGGCGACGACGCGCGGGACCGGCGCCTGGACGACGGTGAGGTACGCACCCCGGCGCGCGCCGCGCTCGTGCGAGCGCCGCGGCGGGGTTCCGTACGTCACGATCGCGACCGGCGCGAGCGTCGCGGTGTACGACGTTCCGTCGAGCCCCGGAGGGAACGGGACGAGCGCGACCTTCTCCTCCTTCGCCCACGCGGCCGCCTTCGCGGCGCTGAAGGTAAAGGTCGTGCGCGTCGGCTGGGTCACCTCGTAGCGCACGGCGCCGGCGACCGAGACCGGGACGTGGGCCGGGAGCCGCAGCGGACGGCCGGCCGCACGCGCCGCCTCGCGCGCCGAACCGACCTCGTCGAACCCCGGGCTGCGCGTCCCGCGCAGCGTCCCGAACGCGTCGAGCGGCGGGAGCGCCCGCAGCGCGCGCTCGTCGGCCGGGGTGATGCTGATCGGCCGCACCCGCGTCGGCTGGAACACGCTGAGCGGATCGGCCGGCACCGCCGCCGGCGCGAACGTCCCGACCGCCAGCGCGAGTGCAACGAAGTGACGCATCCTCATCGTGCTCTACTCTGTATCACAGAGCTATCCCAAGCACAAGCCGTCCTCGCGGTCATGGTGAGCTTGTCGAACCACGGATCGGCACGATCGTGGCCCATGCTTCGACACGCTCAGCATGACATCATGACACGGGCGTCAGGCCTTCAGCGCGCCGAGGACGGCGTCGGGGGTGAAGGGGGCGCGGCGCAGGCGTTTGCCGGTCTGGGCGAAGATCGCGTTCGCGATCGCCGGGGCCATCACGGTCGTCGCCGCTTCGCCCGCGCCGACGAGCTTCTCGTTCGGACGGTCGATCAGCGTGATGTCGACCTCGGGGATCTCCTCGAAGCGCAGGATCGGGTACGACGCCCAGTCGACGCTCGCGACGCTGCTGCCGTCGAGCTGCACCGCTTCGCGCAGCGCGCGGCTCGTCGCCTGGATGACGTTCCCTTCGATCTGGTTACGCAGACCGTCGGGGTTCACGATCACGCCGCAGTCGTGGCCGATCCACACGTGGTTGACGCGCACCACGCCGGTACCGCGATCGACGCTCAGGTCGACGACGGCGGCGACGAGCGCCTCCGTGTTCTCGTAGTGCACGAACGCGACGCCGCGGCCGGGTTTGTACTGCGGCGCGACCGCGTCGAGGACGGCGAGCGCGCGCGGTTCGGTGAGGTGCCGGCGCCGGAACGTGATCGGGTCGACGCCCGCCGCGTGCGCCAGCTCGTCGACGAACGATTCGTTGGCGAACGAGTTCTGCGTCCCGCCCAGACCGCGCATCGCCGACTGGCGGATGATCGCGTGCTGCTGGTCGACGATCGTCACGCGCTGCGTCGGCAGCTCGTAGTTCGTCAGCCCGTCGCGGTCGCCGCCGATGAACGACGGCGGCGGGATCGGGATCCCGACGAGGATCCCCGGCAGCGTGTTGCCGGCCTTTGCATCCGGACGGCCGCTGTGCGTCGGCGACCAGATACGGGCGTCCCACGCCGCGATCTTCCCCTGCGCGTCGAGCGCGCCGCGCATCTCGTGCACCATCGCCGGGCCTTTCGGGTCCCAGCCGGTCTCGTCGCCGCGCATATACTGCAGACGCACGGGCTTGCCGATCTGCTGCGAGATCAGCGCCGCCGCCGCCGCGACGTCGTCAGCGCCGTTGTGCCCGTAACACCCCGCGCCCTCGGCGTAGACGACCTTCACCTTCTCCGCCGGGAGGTTCAGCAGCTCGGCGATCGCGCCGCGCAGCGGGAAGACGCCCTGCGTCGCGGACCAGACCGTTGCGGCACCGTCGCGCACGTCGGCGACGCCGCACGACGGGCCGATCGAGCCGTGCGACTGATACGGCCACTCGTAGCGCGCGTGCACCGCGCGCTTCGACGCGGCGAGCACGGCCTCGACGTCGCCGGTCTTCGTGAGCTCGCGCGGCGTCCCCGGGATCGCCTGCACCGCCTCGTGGAGCTGCGCCATCGCCGGCAGCGTCGTCCCCGCGCTCCAGCTCGTCTTCAGCTCGCGCGCGGCGCGCACCGCGTGCCACTCCTTCTGCGCGACGACGGCGAGGAAGTTGCCCTTGCGCACGACGCGCGCGCCGGGGATCGCGTGCAGCGAGCTCTCGTCGACGCTCTCGAGCTGCGCACCGACGCGCGGCGGGAGCACGAGGCGCGCGTGCAGCATCCCGGGGACGCGCACGTTCTGCACGTACGTGAAGCGACCGGTGATCTTCGCGGGCAGCTCGACGCGCGGGATCGGCTTGCCGATCACGCTGTAGCTCTGCGGCGGGCGCATGTGCGGGTGCGCCTCGATCTTCTGATGGAACGTCTGCGCGCCGATCAGCTCGCCGTACGTCGCGCGGCGCGACGGATCGTTCGCGACGATGATCGCGCCGTCGCGCGGTTCGAGGTCGCCGGGCGCCGCGTGCAGGCGTTCGGCGGCGAGCCCGAGCAGGAGCGCGCGCGCCGTCGCGGCCGCTTGGCGCACCGGGACCGCGCCGACCGAGAGCGTCGTGCTGCCGGCGGTGTAGCCTTGGTTGGGGACGCGCGTCGTGTCGACCTCGACGACGTGCACGCGCTCGAACGGGACGTAGAGCTCGTCGGCGACGAGCTGCAGCAATGCCGTCTGCGTCCCCGTCCCGAGCTCGACCTTGCCGAACGTCACGGTGACGTCGCCGGCGCGATCGATCGCGAGCCATTGGTCGACGTCGGGATAGCTCGGACCGGCGAGCGGGTTCGCTTCCTTCTTCACCGCGGCGGAGGCGTTCTGCGCGAACGCGGGAGCCGGGATCGCGAACGCGACGACGAGGAGCCCCGCTTGCTTGAGGAACGCGGCGCGATCGAACGTGACGCTCATGCCGTCTCTCCCGCGGCGCGCTTGACGGCGCGCAGGATCCGCAGGTGCGTCCCGCAGCGGCAGAGGTTGCCTTCGAGCGCGGTGCGGATCTCGCCGTCAGAGGGATGCGCGTTCGTCGCCAGCAGCGCGTGCGCGCTCATGATCATCCCCGGGATGCAGTAGCCGCACTGCGCGGCTTGTTCCGCGATGAACGCGGTTTGCAGCTTGTCGGGGTGCTGCTCATCGCCGAGACCCTCGATCGTCACGACGGCCTGTTCGCCGACGCTGGAGACCGGGGTCACGCACGAACGGATCGCCCGGCCGTTCAGGGTCACCGTGCATGCGCCGCACTGCGCCAAACCGCAGCCGAATTTCGGACCGGTGAGACCGAGCTCGTCGCGCAGCGCGTAGAGGAGCGGGGTATCGGGATCGACGGCGACCGTGCGATGCTGACCGTTGACGGAAAGCGTCACGGGTGTATTCGGCAAAGGGATGACCTCCGAAGTCTGGGCGGACCACTGTCCGCGGTCACGCCTAGCTTAGGCCGTCCACGGCGACCGCGTCAACGCAACGCTCACCTCGCCGCCATGAGCCGGCGGCGCGCAGCTGGTACTCAGGAAGGTCCGAGCGGCCTCACAGCGTTCGCTGGTATCCAACTGCGGTGGCTGAACGGTCGCCCACGCTCGCGGTCGTCGACTGCGACGCGCACCAGCGGGAGGTGCTGCAGCTTGGACTGGAGGGCTACGGCTTTCTCGTGCGCGCCGCGAACGACGCCGTCACCGCGCTGCAGCTCGTCGAACGCGAAGCGATCGACGCGATCGTCCTCGATCTGGCCGTGCGCACGCGCGACGGGCTCGCGCTGATCGCACGGCTGCGGCGCATGACCGATGCGCCGATCATCGCGCTCGCGCCGGAGAACGACGTCGCGTCGTGCATCGCGATCCTCAACGCGGGCGCCGACGGCGCGATGCCCGGCGCGCTCGCGCTCGACGAGCTCGCCGCGCGCCTGTGGTCGGCGCTGCGCCGTCCGCAGCTGCGCGAGATCACCACCATCGCGTACGACGATCTCGTGATCGACACCGCGCGCCGTCACGTCGAACGCGCCGGAGAGACGATCGCGCTGACGGCGCACGAATTCGACCTGCTCACGCTCCTTGCGCGCGAAGCCGGGCGCGTCTTCACCCGCGGTCATCTCGTCGAGCGCCTGTGGAGCCCACGCAGCGTCAAGGCCGGCACGATCGACGCGTACATCAGCGTACTGCGCGCGAAGGTCGACAAGCCGCCGCGCGGGGCGCTCATCCGCACGGTGCGCGGCGTCGGCTACACCTTGCGGCGGGACTGACGTCCCGCCGCGAGGCGCCGCGCTCGGTCAGCCCGTGACGGTCGTGCCGTTGATCTCGTTCAACAGCTGCTGCTGCCAGATCGACTGCCCCGCCGCCGCTTGGTTCTGCAGGCCGGTCACCGACGCGTCGGTCCCGAGCGTCGAGCTCGACGTATCCGTCGATGAGCCGTGCCCGCCGCCACCGTGACGGTGGTGTCCCGAACCCGCGCTCTGTGCGTTCTGCACGTCGGACTGGAAGGTCGCCTGCTGCGAGGGCGTGAGCACCGCCGCGATCTGGCTGCGAACCTCCTTGGGATTCGTCTCCTGGCTCTGCGCGTTCTGCAGGATCGTGTCGATCTGTTGCTGCTGCTGCGCCGTCAGGTTCAGGTTCGCGAAGGCATTGGTCTGTGTCTGCGACGTGCTCGCGGTCGACGTCGCTTGCGTCGTCGTCGACTGCGCGGACGCCGTCTGCGCCTGCTGCTGCAGGTCGCTCTGGTACGTCGCCTGCTGACTGGGCGTGAGGACCGACGCGATCTGGCTCTGCACGTCCGTCTGCGAGGTCCCGTTCTGCCGCGCGTTTTGCAGGATCGAGCGGATCTGCGAACGCTGGCTTTCGGTGAGATTGAGGTTGGAGAGCGCGCGCATGCCGCCGCCCGTGGTGCCGTCGTTCTGCGACCACGGATTCGTCTGCTGCGTCGACCACGGATCGGTGGTCCCGGAGACTCCGAAACTCATATGAGCTCCTCAGAGGTGATGCTGGCGAGCTCGTTCCGCCGGAGGAGCGGAACGGCTCCGCACCTGCCGATCGGCACCGATTCTTGACGCGCGCTGGGACGTTTCTTGAGGTACGCTGGGAACGCGCGTCACGGCGCGACGGGCCCGTCTCCGTGCCGCAACGCGGCTTCGGCGAGCCGCTGCACGACGGGCGCCACCGCGGCGATCGCGCGGTCCTCGCCGGCGAGCGCGTCGAACGTCTCGAAGCTGGTGAGCATCAGCAGCACCGCGCGCGCGTCGCGCGGTGCGAGCGCGAGCGGAACGACGGCCGCGATGAGCCGGCCCACGATCGCACGCTCGCGTTTCCTGCCGACGATCCCGATCGCAGGGGCGCTCACGGTCCTCTCGGGGATGTTCCTGTACTGGAACGACTCGCAGGGCTTCCGGCTCGCGTGGGTGCTCACGCCGACGGGGCTCACCTTCACGCTGGGCGCGCTGGCCGCGATCGCCGCGGCCGTCGCCGGTACCCTCCAAGGCCGTACGGCCGCCCGCCTCGGGAAGCTCGCGGACGAGGAGCGCCCGGCGCTCCTCATGCGCGTCGCACGCGGCGAGCTGGCCACGACCGCGCTGCTCGTCCTCGCCGTCACCGCGATGGCGTCGGCGCGCTACGTCTGAGGCCCATCAGCGGGGGAGGCGCCGCGCGACTCGGGGACGTGCAGGATCCCGGCCAGGATGAGCAGCGTGACGCGGCCCCAGCGCGTCCCGGCCGCGCTCACCGCGGCGCGTGCAGGCGCGCGGCGAGGAAGTTCGAGACCGCCTGATAGAGCGCGAGCTCGTGCGCGTACACGATGTACTCGTGCGTCTCGTCGGGCGTCACCAGATCCGTCACGTCGGCGCCGCGGTCGCGCAGGCGCTCCGCGAAGTCGACGCCTTGCGCGAACGGCACGTTGCGGTCGTCGTCGCCTTGCGAGAGGAAGATCGGCGAGCGCAGCGTCGCGATCCCCGAGACCGGCGAGGACGCGTACGCGATCGCGCGCTGCTGCGCCGTACCGACGGGATGCTCCATCCAGGCGTCGAGGATCTGGCGCCAGTCGTGCACCCCCGACATGTCGGCGCCCGCGGCGAAGATGTCGGAGTTGCGCGCGAGCGCGAGCGCGGTCAGATAGCCGCCGTACGAAAGCCCGTAGATCCCCAGGCGCTTGGCGTCGACGTCGGCGCGTGCGCGCAGGAACGCCGCGCCGGCGAGCACGTCCTGATACTCGCTCGCGCCGAGGTATCCGCGGTGGGGCGGCTCGCGGAAGTCGTGTCCGTACATGATCCCGTCGCGGTAGTTGATTGAGAGCACCTCGAACCCGCGGTTCACCAGCTCTTGCGTGAGCTCGTAGAGATCCGTGTACGCCTCCATCGTGTTGAAGCCCGGGAGGATCTGCCGCTGCGGCCCGCCGTGGACGAAGACCAATGCGGGATGACGCGCCGCGCCGTCGGCGGGGACGAGCAGCTGGCCGTGCAGCAGCAGTCCGTCGGGCGCGTGGAACGTGACGACGCGCGGCTCGACGAGCGCCGAAGCCGGAAACACGCGCGGCGTCGGTTCGGCGCTGAGCGCGTGCGTGCTCCCCGAGGCGAAGAGCGTGACCTGCGGCGGGTTCGCGTAGCCCGCATCGATGAAGGCGAAGCTTCCGTCGCCGAGCGCGGCGGGCGACCACTGGTTGGTCGGACCGCCGCTCACGCGCCCCGGCGCGCCGCCCGCGAACGCGACCTTCCACACGTGACGGCTGTCGAGATCGCCCTGGTTCGAGGTGTAGAGCAGCGCCGTGCGGTCGGCGGTCGGCGTGACCTGCTCGACCTCGAACGCGCCCGGCGTCAACAGGCGCGCCGCACCGCCGCGCGCGGGGACGGCGTAGAGGTGACGCCAGCCGTCCTTCTCCCACATGAACCCGATCTCGCCGTCGCGCGACCACCACAGGTGCGCGGCGTCGCCGGGGGCCGAGAACTCGTGGCCCATCCCGCGATCGGCGCGCCACACGACGCGCCCCGCGCCCGTGCGCGCGTCGGCGACGACGATCGACCACGGCTGCGCCGGCGGATCGTCGTAGACGGACCAGCCGATCGCACGCGCCGGACGGCGCACCAGCGCGATCGACGTGCCGTCGGGGGACCACGCCGGGAACCCGTCGTTCGCGAAATCCGGCGCCGCGAAGACGAGGTCTTTCGCGCCGAGCGCGTAGATCGCGACGAACGTGTGGTCGCCGCGATGGTCGACCACCGCGATCCGCGAGCCGTCAGGCGACCAGAGCGGCGCGCTCGCGGTGCCGCGCACCGTGAAGAGCGGCTCCGGTTTCCCCGCGCTCCAGGTCTTGCCGTGATCGTCGGTGCTCAGCGTCGCGCTGACGACTTGGCCTTTCGCGATCCACGCGACGCGATCGCCCTTCGGCGAGACCGCCGGTTCGCCGCCCTCGCCCAGCTCGAGCGTCGACCCGCCGGCGATCGAAGCGAGAACGATGCGCCGCGGCGCGCGCTTCGCGGGTGCGGTCGGATCGGGATTCTCGCCGCCGCCGTCCTGCCCGGCGCCGCCGCGTTCGAAGACGACCGCGCTCTCGTCGGGCGTGAACTGCACCGCATCGAGCTCGGCGCCGTCGTCGTCGGCGTAGGACGTCACGTTGCGCGCGACGCCGTCTTTCCACACGGCGACGTTGCGCGCTCCGCGTTCATGCACGGTCCACACGAGCGCGCGATGATCCGGCGAGGCGGTGAGGTCTTCGACGAACGGCGCGCTCAGTACGTCGTCCATCGAAAAGAGAGCGGGCGGCGCAGCAGCCGCGGGCGTGAAGACGAGCGCGGCGCACCCGAGCGCCAACGCCATTCCGTAGAGACGCTTCATGTGCCCCTCTACGCGAGGTGACGCACGCGTTCCCCGCGCGCGAAAGAGAGCGTAACGCGATCAGCCCGTCGCCCTGAGCGGTCGGCTTCCTATTTCCGCGAGGCGAGATAAGCGACGGCGCAGCCCGCGGTCCCGACGAGAACCACCGTGCCGACCGCGGCGCTCGGCGCAAAGGGCAGCAGCCCCGTCGCCGCGCTGCCGATCGCGCCGCCGAGCATCTGCGAGGCGCCGAGGATCCCCGAGGCGACGCCGGCATCGCCTTTGGCCTCGGCGAGCCCCGCCGCGAACGCGCCCGGGAAGGCGATCCCGAACGCGAACGCCACGAAGGCGAACCCCGCGACGAAGACGACCGGCGTCGGCACGAGCGCATCGAGCGCGCAAACGGCGATCCCCGCGACGAGCGAGAGCGCGACGCCGAACGCGAAGAGCCGCTCCGGACCGACGCGGTGCGCGACGCGGCCGCCGCCGAACGAGCCCGCGAGCAGCGCGCACGCGTTCAGCGCGAAGGCGAGCGCGTAGAGGCCGCTCGGGACGTGCATCTGCTCGACGAGCGCGAACGGCGAGCCGCTGATCAGCGCGAAGTACGCGCCGAACTGGCAGGCGACGAGCGCCGCGAGCGGGATCGTGCGCGGCAGTCGTAGGACGCGCGCATACGCCTCGCCGATGCGGCGCGACGCGCGCGGTGCGGTCTCGCGCAAGCCGAACGTCACCGCGACGATCAGTGCCAGCCCCGCGGCGAGCACGACGCCGTAGAGCGCGCGCCAGCCCCAGAGCACGAGCACCGCGGAACCGATCAGCGGCGCGAGGATCGGCGCGAGCGAGCTGACCGCGCTGATGTACGACTGCAGCGAGGCGGCGCGCGCGCGATCGGTCGCGACGTCCTGGACGATCGCGCGCGCGATCACGCTCCCGGCGCACGCGCCCAGCCCTTGGACGAAACGCGCGGCCAGCAGCACGCGCACGTCGGTCGCGAACGTACACACCGCGCCGGCCAGCGCGAAGAGCGCCAGACCCGCGAGCAGCACCGGGCGCCGCCCGTAGCGGTCGGAGAGCGGGCCCAAGACCAGCTGTCCCGCGCCGAACGCGAACACGAAGACCGAGAGCGTCGCCTGCAACGAGCCGCCGGAGGCGTGCAGGGCCCGCGCGATCGTCGGCAGGCCGGGGAGGCTGACGTCGATCCCCAGCGGCGCGAGCATCGAGAGCGCGCCGAGGAGCCCCACGAAGGCAAGGTCGTTCCTGCTGCGCGCCGTCGATTCCACGTTGCGCTTCAACCACGGCCGGGGCCCGAGCGCTGCATGAGCACGACCGTCCGGTCGCAAACACCGGCGGCCATGCGTTCGCGCCAGCTTCGTCTCGCCGCGCTCGTCGCGCCGTTTCTCCTCGCGGCGGCGCTGCCGGCGTTCGCCCAAGATTCCCGTCCCGCACCGGCGGCCTCGCCCGCGCCGTCGCCGTCCGCCTCACCGAGCCCGCCGCCGCCGCTGCAGTGGCGCTCGATCGGTCCGGCGGTCTCGGGCGGCCGCGTCGCGACCGTCGCGGGGACCGACCTCGACCCCGCGCTGTTCTACGCCGGCGCGGCGGGCGGCGGCGTCTGGAAGTCGACGAACGGCGGAATGGACTGGCAGCCGGTCTTCGACGCCGAAGGCTCGCAGTCGATCGGCGCGATCGCGATCTCACCGAAGGACGCGCGCGACGTGTGGGTCGGGACCGGCGAGGGCTGGGTGCGCAACGACGTGCTGCCGGGCGACGGGATCTACCATTCCACCGACGGCGCCAAGACCTGGACGCGCATGGGGCTGACCGGGACCTCGCAGATCGCGCGCGTCCTGATCGACCCGCGTGACACGCGCCGCATCCTCGTCGCCGCGCTGGGCGACCCGTTCCGCGAGAGCGCCGAACGCGGAGTCTTCCGCAGCCTCGACGGCGGGAAGACCTGGGAGAAGACGCTCTATCGCGGCCCGGCCGTCGGCGCCTCGGATCTCGCGATGGACCCGCGGAATCCCGACGTCCTCTACGCGGGCCTCTGGCGCTTCCGGCGCTCGGCGTGGCGGATGGAGAGCGGGGGCGCCGACGACGGGATCTACAAGTCGACCGACGGCGGCGCGACGTGGACCAAGCTCGAGGGGAACGGCTTGCCGAGCGGGACGCTGGGCCGCATCGCGCTGGCGATCGCGCCGAGCGACCCGAAACGCGTCTACGCGCTGATCGAATCGAAGGAAGGGCTGCTCTGGCGCTCCGACGACGGCGGCGCGACCTGGAAGATGACCTCGAAGAACACGCTGATCGACGAGCGCCCGTTCTACTACACGCGCGTCGTCGTCGACCCGCACGACGCCGACCACCTCTTCTCCGTCTCGGTGCTGCTCGCCGAGAGCAAGAACGGCGGCAAGACCTGGCACGTGAGCGGGAAGACGCTGCACGGCGACCACCACGATCTCTGGATCGCGGCGAACGGCAAGACGATCCTCGAGGGGAACGACGGGGGCGCCGCGATCTCGCGCGACGGCGGTGCGAGTTGGTCGTGGCGGAACGTGCTCCCGATCTCGCAGTTCTATCACGTCGCGTACGACACGCGCGCGCCGTACGACGTCTGCGGCGGCCTGCAGGACAACGGCGCATGGTGCGCCCCGGTGCGCACCGGGCACGGGATCCTGCCGCAGGACTGGACCCGCGTCTCGGGCGGCGACGGCACCTACGTGGTCCCCGACCCGCGCGACCCGAACGTCGTGCTCGCCGCGGCGGGCGGCGGCGACAACGCCGGCGACCTCGCGCGCTGGGACGCGCGCTTTCAAACGCAGACCGACGTCTCGCCGTATCTGCGCGATCAGAACGTCGTCGCGCCGCACCGGCTGCGCTATCGCTTCAATTGGGAGACGCCGATCGTGTTCTCGCCGCGCGATCCGCGCGTCGCCTACACGGCCGGCAACGTCGTCTTCCGCACGACGGATCTCGGGCAGCACTGGAGCGTGATCAGCCCTGACCTCACCCGCAACCTCGCCGAGCGCGAGCGCCTCTCCGGCGGTCCGGTGACGCTCGACGTCACCGGCGCCGAGACGTTCGACACGATCCTCGCCCTCGCGCCCTCGCCGCTCGCGAGCGGGACGCTCTGGGCCGCGACCGACGACGGCGTGATCCAGCTCACGCGCGACGGGGGCTCGCACTGGAAGAACGTCACGATCCCCGGACTGGACGCCGATGCGCGGGTCTCGTCGATCGAGGCCTCGCACGCAGGCGCCGGGACGGCGTACGCCGCCGTCGACCGGCACTTCACCGGTGACCGCACGCCGTACGTGTACGTGACGACCGACTACGGCGCGCACTGGCGCGCGATCACCGACGGCCTGCCGCACGCCGAGGTTCATGCCGTGCGCGAAGATCCCGCCGATCCGCGGCTGCTCTATGCGGGGACGGGGATCGGCGTCTGGTACAGCCGCGATCGCGGCGCCTCGTGGAGAACGTTCCCCGCGCCGCTTCCACCCGTCGCGGTCTACGATCTGACGATCCCGCCGGCCGGGGATCTGGTGATCGCGACGCACGGCCGCGGGATGCAGGTCTTCGACGACCTCGCGCCGTTGCGCGGACACGACCCGGCGACCCGCGCCGTCGCGGAGCTGTTCCCGCTGCGCGACGCGCAGCCGCTCGAGCGCGCGAACACGACCGCCAACGCGCGCCCCGCGAGCGCCGACGCCCCCCCGGCGACGATCACGTTCTGGCAACGCGAGCCGGCGAAGCACCTCCCCACGATCGAGATCGTCGACGCGCAGGGGAACGTCGTGCGCCGGTTCGCGGGGACGCACGACGTCGCGGGAGAGCCGGTGCCGGCCGTCTCGAACAAACCCGGCTTCAACCGGATCGTGTGGGCGCTCGACGCCGATGCGCCGACGCCGTGGCTGCGCGCCGCGCCGTGGGACCGCGGCCCGCAGCAAGGCGTCCCGGTTCTCTCGGGGACCTATACCGTCCGCCTGATCCGCGACGGCTTCGTCACCGCACGCCCGATCCGGGTGCTGCGCGACCGCCGGATCGCCTCCGGCGCCGACGAGCGCGCGGGGCACGCGCTCGCGACGCGCACCTACGCCGAGTTGGCGCAGCTCGACGAAGCGCTCAACGTGCTCGACAACCTGCGCCTACAGCTCCCCGATCGCGCCGACGCCACGGCCGATCCGGTGCTCGGCGCGCGCATCCGCGAGACGCTCGCGCAGGCTCGACGGGTCGAGGCGACGATCAGCTCGCAGCCGGTCAACGATCAGGACGACGACTTCCTGGAGGATCTGCTACGCGAACGCGTCCTGACGTTCGCGAGCGACCTCGGACCCGGAATGCCGCCGCAGGCACAGCTGACGGAGGCCGCCGCGCTCCAGCGCGACGGCGATGCGGCGCTTTTGGGATACCGTCGGTTCCTCGCCGAGACGGTGCGCCCGCTGGAACTCGCGCTGCGCTCGGCGCATCTGGAGGCGCTCGACCTCCATGCGCTCCCGCCACGCGCCAAACCCGATCCGAACGCCGACGAGCACGCACGCCGAAGCGAGGCAGATCACTAAACGCTTCAGGCAGGAATTTCGGCGACACGGCGAAGGGAGCGGCAGGGAAGCTGCGCGGGGGCCTCCGGGCCCTCGCGCCTCATCCCGGGAGGGTGTACATCTCTATCTCGGAACAGGCAGATCGGGTGCGGCCTGCCCGCCGTGCCGCGTTCGGCAACGAGCCGCCGACGTGATGCTTCGCAGTGAGCTCGCATACGAGCACGCGGTTTCGTGCGTCGCGCGGCGCGAGCTCGACGCGGCCGAAGCCGCATTGGATGAAGTCGGGCCCGACGCCGGCGTCTTCTACGCGCGCGGACTCCAGCTGCGCGGACGGATCGCGGAGACGCGCGGCGAGTATGTCACCGCCGCGGCGCTCCTGCGCGCGGCGATCGAACATCTCGACCGCGCGCGGCTGCGCGACGATCGCGTGGCGAGCGACGCGATCGCCGCCCTGAGCACGTTCGCGGTCGAGCTTCTCGATCGCGCACTCTGGCGCTTCGTCGGAACGCGCGCCAACCGGATCGCCGGGGACGATCCGCACCTGGCCGAGGGACGATTCTGGGTCGCGCTGGCGCGCGCTCAGATGGAAGAATTGGAAGGTCGCGGCGGCGCCGCGACGCGTGCGGCTCGGCTCGCCGAGGAGCGCGCGCCCTCGCCGCGCGGGCGTCTGCACGCGCGGCTGCGGCGTGCCACGATCGCGCGTCTGAACGGCGACGCCGAGGCGCAGCGCGATCACGCGCTGCACGCGCTGACGATCATCGCCGAGCTGGGCGAGGACGATCCGTCCGAAGCCGATCGGCGCGTAATGCTGACGCTGGCGGAGGAACTGGCGCACGCCGGCGAGGTTTCGCATGCGCGCGCTGCGCTGCACGGCTACGCGGACGCGATGCCCGCGCGGACGACGAACGATCCGCGAGGCCTCGTCTATGCGCGGCTCGTCGAGGGCGCGATCGCCGAAGCCGCCGGGGAGCGCGTCGAAGCGCACCACGCCTACCGCGACGCGTTCCAAGGATTTCGGGCGATGGGGTATCGACGTCACGCGCTCGTCGCCGCGCTGCGTCTCGCGGATCTGGGCGAACAGCCCTATCTCTACGACTACGTCGCGGCGGAAGTGCGCGAGTTCTCCGCGCGCTCGTGGTTCGGCCGGCGCGTCGTCGAACGCGACGCGCCGTCGCCGCGCGCCGCCGTCCCGTCGGGAACGCAGTCCTACGCGACCAATTCCGTACCGCTTCCTGCCAACGCCGCGCTGATCGCGCCGTAGCCGGCGCCGGCGATGACCGCGCGGCGCGCTCCGGCGCGCACCGCGTCGATCGCCGCGCGCATCTTCGGGATCATCCCGTCGGTGAACGTCCCGTCGTCGATGAAACCCTCCGCCTGCGCAATGTCGAGACGCGCGATCACCGACGCCGGGTCGTGCAGGTCGCGGCGCACGCCCGCGACATTGGTGATGACGACGTACGCGTCGGCGCGCAGCGCGCCGGCGAGCGCGCCCGCGGCGGTGTCCGCGTTGCAGTTCAGCGCGCCGCCGCCTTCGACGTCGAGCCCGAGCGGCGCGACGACCGCGACGAACCCCGCACCGAGCAACGCCTGCAGTGCCGCCGGATCGACGGCGGCCACCTCGCCGACGTAACCCAGATCGACGCCGTCGATCGCGGCCGCGCGCCGTGCTCCCAGCGTACGGCCGTCCTCTCCGGAAAGTCCGACAGCCGGGACGCCCCGCGCGAGCAGTGCGCGCACCAGCGCCTTGTTGACTGTGCCGCACAGCACATACTCGACGACGTCGCGCGTACGCGCACTCGTCACGCGCAGCCCGGCGACCCGTGGCTCGACGATCGCTTTGCTCGCAAGCTCGGCATCGATCTGCGGGCCGCCGCCGTGGACGAGCACGATCCGTTCGCCGCGCAGCGCCAATGCCGCGACGTCGTCGAGAACGGGGTCGGGGTTCCCTTCGGCGGCCATCGCGTTGCCGCCGTACTTGAGGACGATCACCATTGCGGCGGCTGTTCGCGGCAAAAAACGCGACTTCCGGTCATAGCGAGGGAGCAGGCCCCCAGAAACCTGGGGCATCGTCCTGGCACGGGGAGGGTATCTTCTGCGCGAGCGAGGCGATGGCGCGGTGTATCGCCCCCCTGTATACCGCGATCCCATAGGTACGACGATGCGTTGCCAATACGCTGCTTCTCTCTCCGCCATGACTCGGTGCGGGACGTGATCGTCTTGGACTCCGAACCGTCCGAAGGCGGCGATCCCCTGGAACTCTGGAACAAAACAGCTGCACCGTTTCTGGACGAGCCGGTCATCGCGCGATTCGACGCGATCGCCGCGGAACGACGCGACGCGGTCGCGCTCGTCGTCGGCGAGCAGCACTATCGCTACGGCGAGCTCGCGGCACGCGCGCATCGTCTCGCGCACTGGCTCGCCGCGCGGGGCATCGGCCCGGGCGCGTTCGTCGCGTTCTGCCTGCGGCGCGACGTCACGATGGTGGCGACGGTGCTGGCGATCATGGCGAGCGGCGCAGCGTACGTTCCGCTCGATCCGCGCAATCCCGCGCGCCGACAGGCCGAGATCATCGAGGACGCCGAGCCCGCGCTGATCCTTACCGAGCGCGCCTTCGCACCGCTCTTTCCGCAACAGGACGAACGGCTCGTGTTCGTCGACGAGCTCGATCTCGCATCGTACGACGCAGAGCCGCTGCCGCTACGCGCGACGCCGCAGGATCTCGCGTACGTAATTTTCACCTCGGGTTCGACCGGACGCCCGAAGGGCGTGATGATCGACCATCACGCCCTCGCGGCGTTCGTCGCGTGGACGCGCGAGTCGTTCGACGACGACGAGCTGGGCGGGGTGCTCTGCTCTTCGTCGATCGCGTTCGACGTCTCGGTCTTCGAGCTGTTCGCGCCGCTCTGCCACGGCGGGCGTGTGATCTTGGTCGAGCACGTGCTGGCGCTGCGCGAGGCGCCGGCGCGTGACGCGGTGCGACTGATCAGCAGCGTCGCCTCGGGCCTGGCCGAGTTGACGCGCAACGCGCCGCTCCCCGCCGATGTGCGCACCGTCATGCAGGCCGGTGAGCGCCTTCACGCCGCGCTCGCCCGCACGCTCGTGGCGCACCCGGGGCTGCGCGTGCTCAACCTGTGCGGTGCGACCGAAGACACGGTGTACTCGGTCTGGCATCACGTCACCGAGGTCGACGGCGATCCGCCGATCGGACGCCCGTTCACGAATCACACCGCGTACGTCCTCGATCCCGACGGACGACCGGCACCGGTCGGCGTCGCGGGCGAGCTCTGCTACGGCGGCGAGGGGATCGCACGCGGCTACCTCAATCGCCCCGAGCTGACGGCGCAACGCTTCGTTCCCAACCCGTTCGGCCACTCCGAGCGGATGTACCGCAGCGGCGATCTCGCGCGCTGGAACGAGCAGGGCGAGCTGGAGTTCCTCAACCGGCTCGACGACCAGATCAAGATTCGCGGCTATCGGATCGAGCTCGGCGAGATCGAACGCCATCTGCGCGAGCACGAGCGCGTTGCGGACGCCGTCGTCATGCCGCGCGGCGAGGGCGACCGGACGCGCTTGGCGGCGTACGTTCTCGCCGGGGGCGTTCCGCCGACCAACGCCGAGCTGCGCGCGTTCCTGGCGGCGCGTCTTCCCGACTACATGGTCCCGGCACGCTGCGTCGTGCTCGAGGAGTTTCCGCACAACGCGAGCGGAAAGGTCGACCGCAACGCGCTCCCTGACCCATTCGCGGAGCAGGTGCGCAGCCTTCCGCTCTGCGCCACGGCGGGCTCGAACCTCGAACTGCGCCTGTGCGAGATCGTCGCCGAGGTGCTCGGCGTCGCCGAGGTTGGGATCGACGACAACTTCTTCGCGCTGGGCGGGCACTCGCTGCTCGCCGCGCGCCTGACGGCACGCCTGGAAGAGCTGTATCCGGCCGCGACTGCGCGGTTCCGCGCCGAAGGTCTGGGGACGCTGCTCGCGTCGTTCTACGAGGACCCGACGATACGCGCGCTCGCCGCCAGCCTGGACGGACGCAGCAACCAGACTGCGATCGTCACGCCGATGCGCATCGGCGATCCGTCGCGCACGCCGGTCTTCTGGTTCCATGGGATGTACAACGGCGACGGGCTCTATTCGTGGCAGCTGCTCGAAGAGACGCCCCCCGAGGTGCCGTTCTACGTCGTGCACCCGCACGGCTACGACAACCGGCCGTTCCCGGCCGACATCCCGCGGATGGCCGAGGAGCGGCTCGCGCAGATCCGCGCGGTGCGGCCGCACGGTCCGTACGTGATCGGGGGGTTTTGCAACGGCGCGATCATCGCGTACGAGATCGCGACGCGCCTGCGTGCGCAAGGCGAGAACGTCGAAGGGCTGGTCCTCGCGGGGCTGCCGCCGCTGCACGACCTGGCCGAGGAGCTGCGCCCGATCACCGAACGCCTGTGCCGCACGCTGCGCCTGAGCGAACGCGGACGGGGCCGCCTCATGCGCTGGTCGCGCGCCGGCGCGGGCGTGGTGCAGACGCTCGCACGCGGTGCGCGCGACGAACGCCGCGCGCTCGCCGAGAAGGTGCGCGCGCGCCTGGGCGCACCGGTCGCGCGCCATCGCGCGCACACGGAACCGGACGCCGCGGCGTTCGCGAGTCCGGACTTCAAGAACGAGCACTACGAGCGCGCGATCTACGAGTATCGCGTCCCCTCCTACGACGGCGACGCCTACGTGCTCGTCGGCGAGGACGACGTGCGTCCGCACCATGGTCCGGACGGCGGGTGGTCGCGCTACATCGGGAAGCTGCGCCTGCGCGTCGTGCCGGGCGGCTATCACTTCGTCGTCGAGAATCCGCGCCAGGTCGGGGCCTTGCTGCGCAACGCCCTGAATGTTAGCTGAGCCGGAGATCCACCTCGCTCGCAGCGACGGACCGGACGGCGCGGATCTGGACGCGCTCAGCGCCGCCGAACGGCGCGCGCTGAGCGCGTTTCGTTCGGAGGCGGCGCGGCGCGAGCGGATCGCCGGCCGCGCCGTCGTGCGCCGTCGGCTCGCGGCCTGGCACGGCCTGGCGCCCGCGGACGTCCCGCTCGCGATCGGGACGAACGGGCGTCCGGTCTCGCCGCTCGGCCCGCCGTTCTCGATCGCGCACGGCGGCGGCCTGGTCGCCGTGGCCTTCGCGCCCTGCGAGGTTGGGATCGACCTCGAGCCGCTAGCACCGCTCGGCGACGATCTCGACCGGCTCGTGCGCGGCTACGCGAACGACGCCGAGGCCCGCGCGATCGGCGCGCTCCCGCGCGCGGCGCGCGAGCGCGCCTTTCTGGAGATGTGGGTGCGCAAAGAGAGCGTCCTCAAAGCGACGGGGATGGGGCTCGCGTGCGACCCGCGCGAACTCGACGTGCGCGGCGAGATCGTCGCCTTCGGCGCACGGCGCTGGCGCCTGCATGCGCTCGCGCTCGGCGCTGCATACGTCGGCGCGCTTGCGCTGGAGGCGCCTCTGCCGGACGAGCACTTGACGACCGAGGCGAATCGCTGTATGACTAACTCCTCGATGAACCTCTTCCATCTCCGCCGACCGCCTATGGACGCGCCCGTGCGATTCGCACCGGGTTCCCGTCGTCACGCGGTGACGTAGCGGGAAGCGGGTGACGAAGCGAACGGGCGCGCCGGAAACGGCGCGCTTTTTCTTTTGTGTGACGGAGCGATGAGCGTGATTCGACGGGCCGACGAGGCCGACGCCCAGGAGCTCGCGCGCGTGCGCGTCGCGAGCTTGATCGAGCAAGGCTACGCGCCCGACGGCGACCCGCGGCCGTTCGCCGCGCGCGCCGCCGACGATCTGGTGCGCCTGTTCCGCGCCGGCCGCCTCGTGGCGTGGGTGCTGTGCGAGGGCGAGACGATCGTCGGCTCGGCCTGCGCCGTCTACTTCGAGCGCCTCCCGTTCCCCGACGGCTCCCTCCACGCGGAGCTCTCCGGCGTCTACGTCGCCCCCTCGCACCGCGGCGCCGGCCACGCGTCGCGCCTGGTGCAAGCCGTCGTCGACGAGATCCGCGCCTCCGGCGCCCGCCGCACGTTCCTGCGCCCGTCCCCCGGGGCCCGCTCCCTCTACGCCCGCCTCGGCTTCGTCGAAGACCCGACGGGGATCATGGCGCTCGCCTAAGCCCCAGCCCGCCGCGTTCCCGATGGTCATCGTGAGGGTGTCAAGGTCGGCCGTGGTGAGGGGTCGATCGTGGTGTGGTACGGGGGGTCGGGTGTCCCGTCCCGTGCTGCTGCTGCCGGGAGGCGGGGTTGCATAAATATGCGATCAGTGTATAATTATGCAGATCATGATTGCTCTGCCGGCGGCGGCGCGACTGCGCGGCCGGAACGTTCTCTCGGTCACGGATCTGGGCGCTGACGAGCTGACCAGCCTGCTCGCTTTGGCGCAGACCCTCAAGGAGCGCGGGCGCGAGCAGCTCACGCTCCTCAAGGGCAAGACGCTCGTGATGCTGTTCGAGAAGCCCTCGCTGCGCACGCGTGTCTCGTTCGAGACGGCGATGACACAGCTCGGCGGCCACGCGATCGCGGCGACCGGGGGCGAGTTCGGGATCGGGACGCGCGAGACGCCGGAAGATGCCGGCCGCGTCCTCTCGCGGTACGGCGATGCGATCGTCTACCGCACGCACGCCCACGAGCCGCTGACCCGCTTCGCCGGCGCCGCGACCGTGCCGACCATCAATGCGCTCTCGGAAGCCGGCCACCCGTGCCAGGCCTTCGCCGACCTGCTGACGGTCCGCGAACGGTTCGGGACGCTGCAGGGCCTGCGCCTGGCGTTCGTCGGCGACGCGCGCAACAACGTCGCGGTCTCGCTCGCCGAGGCCGCCGCGATGAGCGGGATGTCGGTCACTTTCGCGGCGCCCCCGACGCATCGGCCGAGCGACACGTTCCTCGGCAAGCTGGTGAAGCTCGGCGCCGAGCACAACGTCACCGCCCGCGCCTTCACCTCGCCGCTCCGTGCCGTCCGCGACGTCGACGTCGTCTACACCGACGTGTGGACCTCGATGGGCGACGAGCAGTTCGTCGAACGCAACATGGCGGCTTTGCGTCCCTATCAAGTCAACGCGGAGCTGATGGCGGCCGCCGCTCCGCACGCGCTCTTCATGCACTGTCTGCCGGCGCACCGCGGCCAGGAAGTCACCGACGAGGTGATGGACGGCCCGCAGAGCGTCGTCTTCGACCAGGCCGAGAACCGGCTCCACGCGCAGAAGGCGCTGCTCCTGGCCCTCCTCACCGACCTCCGCGGCCTCACGGAATGACGATGTGATGGACTCAACGCTTGCGCAACCCAAAACCAAACGCCAGCGCGCGATCCTCTCGCTGATCGCGGCGCGCCCGGTGCGCTCGCAGGACGAGCTCGCCGCTCTGCTCGAGGAGCAGGGCTACGAGGTCACCCAGGCGACCGTCTCGCGCGATATCAAGGAGCTCGGCCTGATGAAGCAATCGCTCAAGGGCGGAGCCTTCAAGTACGTCGAACCGACCGTCGGTCCGGCCTTCACCTCTCGGCTGCACCGCGTCATCGCGGAGCTCGTCGTCTCGGTGCGCTCGAGTGTGAACCAGATCGTGCTGCGGACCCATCCGGGGAGCGCGATGATGCTCGCGTCGGCGATCGACGGTGCCGACTGGCCCGAGATCCTCGGCACGATCGGCGGCGACGACACCGTCCTCGTGATCGTCGAAAAACCCGAACTGACCCCGATGATCGCACAACGCTTCCTCGACATGCGTGGAGAGTAGTCTCACGGCGCTCCGCCCTAGGCTCCGCGCCCCCCACGCGTTCGCGTGGGGCCCCTGGTCCGAGCTCGCATCGAACCTGACGGCTCCCTCGCGATTCCCCTGCGCTCGCTCCATCACCACGTAGGCTGAAAGAATGAAAATCGTTCTGGCGTACTCCGGGGGTCTCGACACCTCCGTTCTTCTCAAGCAGTTCATCGAAGCGGGACATCAGGTCGTCGCGATGACGCTGAACCTCGGCGAGTCCGACATGGTCGCGGGCGAAGGCGCGATGGACGCGCTCGAAGCGGTGCGCCAGAAGGCGCTCAAGCTCGGCGCGGTCGACGCGGTGCTGATCGACGCGCGCGAGCGGTTCATCACGGACTACGCGTACAAGGCGCTGGCCGCGAACGCGCTCTACCAGAACGTCTATCCGGAGAGCGCCGCGCTCTCGCGCCCGCTGATCGCCGACCTGCTCGTCGAGACCGCGCTCGCGCACGGCGCCGACGCGGTCGCGCACGGCTGCACCGGCAAGGGCAACGATCAGGTCCGCATCGAGGTCGGCGTGCGCGCGAAGGCCCCGCATCTCAAGACGCTCGCGCCGCTGCGCGACAACCCGCTCTCGCGCCCCGACGCGATCGCCTACGCGCAGAAGCACGGCGTCCCGATCGCGCACACCGCCGCGAAGCCGTACTCGGTCGACGCAAACCTGTGGGGCCGCTCGATCGAAGCGGGGATCCTCGAGAACCCCTGGAACGCGCCGCCGGAAGACGCCTACGCCTGGACGGTCGCGCCGGAGACGGCGCCCGCGAGCGGCGACGAGATCGTCGTCGCGTTCAAGCACGGGATTCCGACGATCGACGGGCGCGAAGGCGCCGAGATGGTGTTCGAGCTGAACAAGATCGCGGGCGCGAACGGCGTCGGCCGCATCGACGTGATCGAGGATCGCGTCGTCGGCCTCAAGTCGCGCGAAGTGTACGAGTGCCCCGGCAGCATCACGCTGATCGAGGCGCACAAGGCGCTCGAACGGCTCGTCCTCACCCGCGACGAGCTGCGTCTCAAGGCGACGCTCGACCAGAAGTACG
Organism: Candidatus Limnocylindria bacterium; assembly: GCA_035493875.1. Lineage (GTDB taxonomy): Bacteria > Vulcanimicrobiota > Vulcanimicrobiia > Vulcanimicrobiales > Vulcanimicrobiaceae > Vulcanimicrobium. The sequence goes on along the minus strand of DATJHK010000005.1, from coordinate 80,539 downwards.
CCGAGCTGATCTACGACGGCCAGTGGTCGGCGCCGCTGCGCGACGCGCTCAACGCCTTCAACGACAAGCTCGCCGAACGGATGACCGGCGAGGTGCGCCTGCGCCTGGTGCGCGGCCGCGCGGTCGTCACCGGCTCGCGCTCGCCGTTCGCGCTCTACGACGAGTCGCTCGCGACCTACGGCGCCGGCGACCGCTTCCGGCACGATGCCGCGGGCGGCTTCATCGAGATCCACGGTCTCCCGGTCGCGGCCGGCGCGGCGAAGGCGGCGCAGGCCGCCGAAGCCGCCACGCCCCAGCCGGCGTAGCCGCGGGGTTTCCGTGAGTCTGCAATGGGGCGGGCGCTTCGCGTCCGCCCCCGATGCTTCACTGCTCGCCTTCGGCTCGTCGCTCGAAGACGATCTCGTGCTGGCGCCGTTCGACGTGCGCTGCTCGCGCGCGCACGTCGCCGCGCTCGAATCCGGCGGGGTGCTGAGCGCCGTCGTCGCGAACGCGCTGCGCGTCGCACTCGACCGCGTCGCGGCCGAGATCGACGACGGAAGCTTCGCGCAATGGGCACTCGCGAACGGTTCGTTCGAAGACGTCCACGGCGCGATCGACGCGCGCGTGCGCGAGTACGCGGGAACGCACGGCGAGAAGCTGCACGCCGGGCGCTCTCGCAACGATCAGGTCGCGACGACGCTCCTTCTCTACGCGCGCGATCGTGCGACGCGCGGCAAGCAGATCGCAATCGACATCGCGGCGCTCTGCGAGGATCGCGCCGCTGACGCGCTCAGGCGCCGCGCGCTGATCGCCGCGACGACGCACTGGCAGCCCGGGCAGCCCGTCCTCTTGGCGTTCTGGCTCGACGCCTGTGCGCAGGGGTTCGTGCGGGCCGCGGAACGTTTCGCGCGCGTCGCGGCCGACGCGGCGCGTTTCTGCCCGCTCGGGAGCGCCGCGCTCGCCGGTTCGTCGCTCCCGCTCGACCGTGAGGCCGCCGCGCGCGAATTGGGCTTCGGCGCACCGACGCGCAACGCGCTCGACACCGTCGGCGACCGCGACGTCGCGCTCGACCTGCTGCACGCCGCGGTGCGCGCCGCAGTCGCGGCCTCGCGCCCGAGCGAGGAGCTGGTGATCTGGGCGACGCCGGCGTTCCGCTACGTGAAGCTCGACGACGCCGCCTCGACCGGCTCGAGCCTGATGCCGCAGAAGCGCAACCCCGATCCCTTCGAGCTGGTGCGGGCCGCGGGCGCGCGCGCCGTCGGCGTCTACGCGGGTGCGCTCGCCTCGACGAACGGGATCGCGCTCTCGTACCACCGCGACCTGCAGGAGACGAAGGCGCAGGTCATCGCCGGAACGGAGAACGCGCTCGAAGCGCTCGACGCGTTCCGCCGCGCGTTCGCGCACGTGCATTTCATCGAAGAGGTGACGACCGCGCACGCCGCCGACGGCTACACGGTCGCGACCGATCTCGCCGACGCGGTGATCCTCGCTGGGAAGTCCGCACGCGAAGCGCACCACGCCGTCGGCACGCGCGTCCTGATCGCCGAACAAGAAGGCCGCGCCCTCGACGCCACCGACCTCGACGCGCTCGGTGTCCCGAACGCCCCGGTCGACGCGCTCGGATCGGTCCTCGGCAAACGCACCGCCGGCTCCACGGCGCCCGACGCCGTCGCCGCCTCGATCACCGCCACCCGCGAAGCGATCGCGGCCCTGAATCGCACCTAATCACCACGTGCACGTCCGGCCTCGTTTGCGCACGACCAGACGTGCGCAAACGAGACAAGTGCCGTGAACGGCACACGGGCGTGCAGGGCACACGGGCGCGCGCCTTCCCCACCGTGTCGTGTCATGCTGAGCTTGTCGAAGCATTCTCCGTCGTGCTGAGCTTGTCGAAGCATCCTCATGTCCACGTGTTCTGCGCAGTGCCGGGTGTCCTCGACGAGCTCGGACTGCGCGCTTCGCGCGCAACGCCCTTCGAAAAGCTCAGGGTGACGGGGGTTCGGGTTCGGGTTTGGGTTCGGGGTTCGGGCGCGGTTGTTCGTAGGTGGTGGGTGTCGTTAAGGCACGTTTAACGGCGGCCCGGCATCGCAGATCATGTGAGGGATAATGCGGATCGGCGTGCGGAATCACGCTTCTCCCGCTGGGTAGGCGATCGCATACTGTTTGGGCATGCCCACCGCCGCTCGTCCGGGTGCACGAGCGCTCGTCGCGATGTTCGCCTTCGTCTTCTCGGCGGCGAACGTCGTCGCCGGCGTCGCGTCCGCCGGGACCGATCCCGCGGACCCGCCCTTGGTCCTCAAACCGAAAGCATTCGATGCCGCTCGTGCGGCGACGCTGCTGCACGGGCTGTTCCCCGACCTACGGGTTCGTGACGACGAACGGACCGACTCCGTCGTCGTGTTCGGCCCGAAGTCGCGGCTCGACGCCGTGCGCACGACGTTCGAGGCGCTCGAAAGCAAGAGCCCGCACGCGACGGACGCGCAGACCTTCGCCCTGCGGTTCGCCGACCCGGGCCGCGTCGTCTCGACGCTGCGCAAGCTCTACCCCAGCGCCCGGATCGTCACCGGGCCGCAGCGCACGATCGTCGCCCTCGCGCCGGCCTCGCAGCTCACGGAGATCACCGCGATCGTGCAGCTCGACGTCGGAGTGGGCGGCGGGATCACGCGCGGCCCGCCGATCGTGCAGCTCCGCGTCCACCGCCGCGGCATCGAAGAAACCGCGCGCGATCTCGGCATGACGTGTGCCGGTGCGTTCGAGCCGCACGGCGATCGCGCGCGCGGCGCGCTCGCATTCTCCGTACGAGAACGGCTCATCGTCGTTCGGAACGAGCGCGTAGCGCCGGCGTCCGGCGCCGGCGAGGCGCACGTCGCCGTTTTCGTGTGCTTCGGCCAGCATCTCGCGCACACGGCGATCGGAGAGCTTCAGAATTGCGGCGAGCTCGGCGGCCGACGCGGGACGTTCCAACGCGTCGAGGACGCAGAGGAGCGACCGCAGGTCGGCGCGCATGAAGCGCCTAGCCATGGTTGGCTGCTAGTACGACTTTGCGGGTGGCGTCTCCGCCATACGGATAAACGGGCGGTTGGGAGGATCAGAAGGAACATGGACAGAGCGGCACGCGACGGCCGTATCCTCGTCCTGCTCGCGAACGGCCATACGACGAAGAGCATCGCGCGCGAGCTCGGCGCGTCGGAGGACGCGATCGACGGTTCCGTGCGCGAGATGCAGCTGCGTGCGGGCGTTCGCAATCGCGCGCATCTCGTCGCCTGGGCGTTTCGCGAGAATCTCTTACGAGCGGGGGACGTGGAAGAGGCACGCTGAGCGCCGAAGGGCCGGGGGCGAGGGCGGCGGGCGTCGCCCTTGCATAATTATTCGTTTCGTGCATAATTATGCAGGTCCCCATGATCACCGCTCATGTCGTCGGCGCCAGCGGCTACGCGGCCGCCGAACTCATCCGCCTGCTCGACCGCCATCCTTCGGTCGCTCTCGGCGTCCTGGAGAGCCGCTCATCGGCCGGGCGCCCGGTCGGCGACGTCTTCCCGTGGCTCCCGCATCTTCACGTCGCGTTCGAGGAGAGTGGGACGACGCTCGCGCGCGTGCGGGAAGACGATGTCGTCTTCATCGCTGGCGGCCACGAGCTTGCGCGTGAACAGGCGCCGCTCTTCCTCTCCAAGGGCGCACGCGTGATCGACCTCTCGGATGCGTTCCGGCTGCACGCCAACGCCGGCGAGGCAGTCTACGGGTTCCCCGAACGCTACCGCGATCGCATCGCGCAGGCGCGTCTGATCGCCAACCCGGGCTGCTACGTCACCGCCTCGCTGCTGGCGCTCGTTCCGCTCGCCCCGCTCGCCGATCGAATCGCGCAGATCGTCATCGACGCCAAGAGCGGTATCACCGGCGCGGGCCGCAATCCGAGCGTCGGCGCGATGTTCGCCGAGGTGGACGGCGACGTACGCGCGTACGGGCTGACCGGTCACCGGCACGGCGCCGAGATCGTGCAGGAAGCGCGTGCCGCCGGGATCGAGGCGCCGATCATCTTCTCGCCGCACGTCGTCCCGCTCAAGCGCGGGATCCTCGCCGACGTCTACCTCATCCCGCGCGCGCCGCTCGGCCGCGACGAGGTTCTCGCGGCGTACGAGCGGTTCTACGCCGCGAACCCCTTCATCACGGTGTTCCGCGACGTGCGCGCGCCGCATCTTCCCGCGCTCGAGGGGACGAACGACGCGCACCTTGCGGTCGCCGAGCGCGACGGCGTCGTACACGTGCTCTCCGCGCTCGACAATCTCGGCAAGGGCGCTGCCGCCCAAGCGATCCAGAACATGAACCTCGTGCTCGGTCTCCCGGAGGAACAAGGTCTCGATGCTCGCACCACCGTCGGCTGACGTCCGGCTCATCGAAGTCCGCGGGGGCCTCGGCGCGGTCCCCGGCGTTCGTCTCGCCGGCGTTCACGCCGGGATCAAGAAGCGCAAGACCGACCTCGCGCTGATCGCGCTGCCTGGTCCGCACGTCTGCGCGCAGGCGATCACGACCAACGAGATCAAAGCCGCGCCGCTGCTGGTGACGAGCCGGCACCTCGAGACGGACGGCGAGGCGATCGAGGCGATCGTCTGCAACGCCGGCTGCGCGAACGCGTGCACGGGCGAACGCGGCGAACGCGACGCCGAGAACACCGCACGCCACGCCGCAACGCTGATGGGTCTGCGTTCGACGCAGGTCGTCGTCGCGTCGACCGGCGTCATCGGCGTCACGCTTCCGATGGATCGCCTCGCGAAGGGGCTCGACCGCGCGTTCAAGCAGCTCGGCGAAGGACAGGAGGCGTGCTACGACGCCGCCGAGGCGATCATGACGACCGACCACGTCCCGAAGATGGCTGCCTACGCCTGGAACGAGAACGGGAAGCGTCACGTGATCGGCGGGATCGCCAAAGGCTCGGGGATGATCTCCCCCAACATGGCGACGATGCTCGCCTTCCTCGTCACCGACGCCGCGGTCTCGCGCGCGTCGCTCCAGGAAGCGCTGCTCGAAGCGACCGACGGGACGTTCAACATGATCTCGGTCGACGGCGACATGTCGACCAACGACTCCATCTACTGCTGCGCGAAGCCCGGCACCGACGATGCAAGTCCGGGGTTGCGTGCCGCGCTGCGCGCGGTCTGCCACGACCTCGCGGTCGCGATGGTGAAGGATGGCGAGGGCGCGACGAAGCTCTTCACGTTCCGCGTCACCGGCGCACGCGACGAGAAGCAGGCGCGCACGATCGCGCGCGCCGTCATCAACTCCTCGCTCGTCAAGACCGCGCTCTACGGCGAGGACCCGAACTGGGGCCGTATCGTCGCCGCAGCCGGTTCGGTACACGCCGGGATGGATCCCGACACGTGGTCGCTGTACCTGGGCGAACAGCTCTGGGTCGAACGCGGCGCCGTCGAGGCGATGAGCGAAGCCGAGGCGCACAACGTCCTCGAGGACGCGTCGATCGAAGCGCGCCTCGATCTCGGCATCGGCACCGCGAGCGCGGTCGCCTGGGGCTGCGACTTCTCCACCGACTACGTGCGTATCAACGCGCATTACCGGACGTGAGTGAGATGATTCAGGCTTCGCGCGGGGCGCGTCTGGTGACGCAGCATCCGCATCTGATGATGAACTACGGGCGGCTCGAGATCAACATCGTCCGCGGCGAGGGGTGCTGGCTCTACGACGAGTCGGGGAACGCCTACCTCGACATGGTCGCGGGGATCGCGGTGTGCGCGCTCGGCCATGCGCACCCGCGGATCGCACGCGCCGTCGCGGAACAGGCCGCGACGCTCGTGCACGTCTCGAATCTCGTCCACCACGAGCCGGCGGGGACGCTCGCCGACAAGCTCGCCGAGCTCGCCGGTTTCGACGCGGTCTTCTTCTGCAACAGCGGCGCCGAGGCGAACGAAGCGGCGATCAAGCTCGCGCGCAAGGTCGCGTACCGCAACGGGGATCCCGACCGCAACGTGATCCTCGCCGCGCACGGGTCGTTCCACGGCCGCACGCTCGGCGCGCTCTCCGCGACCGATAATCCGGCCTACAAGGAAGGCTTCGGCCCCCTGCCGGCGGGTTTCGCATTCACCGATTTCAACGACGTCGCCGCGCTCGAACGAGCGATCGACGAGCACACCGCGTGCTTTCTGATCGAACCCGTGCAGGGCGAGACGGGGATCGTCCCGGCGACGAAGGCGTACCTCGAAGCGGCACGGCGGCTGTGCGACGAGCGCGGCGCGCTGCTGATCTTCGACGAGGTGCAGACCGGGATGGGCCGCACCGGCAAGCTGTTCGCGCACCAGTATTTCGGCGTAAAGCCCGATGCGTTCACGCTGGCGAAGTCGCTCGCGAACGGGCTGCCGATCGGCGCGCTCGTCGTGCGCGGCCCCGCAGCGACGGGGCTGCGCCCCGGCGATCACGGCACGACGTTCGGCGGCTCGCCGGTCCCCGCCGCCGCGGCGCTCGAACATCTCGCGATCCGCGACGTCGTCGACATCGACGCGAACGTCGCCGCGTCCGGCGAGCTGTTGCTGAGCGAGCTCGCCACGATCGCGAGCGAGCTTCCCGGGGTCTTCGGACCGCCGCGCGGCGTCGGACTGATGCTCGGCCTCCCCGTCCGCGACGGATACAAGGCGTCCGACTTCGTCGCCCGCGGACTCGACCACGGGCTCTTCCTCAACGCCGCCGGGCGCAACACGCTGCGCTTCGTCCCGCCGCTGATCATCAGCCTGGACGAAGTCCGCGCCGCCGTGCAACGCCTGCGCGCGACGATCACCGCAACCCTGGAGAGTTAGCCCGCACGCGAAACGCGCGATCAAAGGGGGACGGCCAACGGTCGTCCCCCTTTCGTGTGTGCCGCCGTCCCTCGTCGAAGCATCCGCGTACCGAGCTCGTGGCCCATGCTTCGAGCGGAGTCCTAGCCGCGGCGGGCGGCGTCGCGGCTCGCGGCACGTCAGCGTTTGGTGATGGCGGTGAATTCGTCGGCGCTCAAGCCGAAGGCTTGGACGTCGCCGACGTCGTTGACGACGTAGAGGCCGCTCGCGACGACGACGGGCGACGGATAGGCGCGGTCCCCAAGGTCTGCGCTCCACAGCTGCGTCCCCGTATGCGCATCGAACGCCACGATCCGGCGATCCAGCGCGAGGAATCCGATCCCGGGGATGAAGGCCGCGCTGCTGGCCACGACGCCGGCTGTCGTGAAGTGATACAGGGCGCGGCCTTCGTGATCGAAGGCGGTGACGATGGAGCCCGGTCCCTTCGTGTCGTCGTTCTGGTCCGTGCGCTCGCCGTCGCTGATGATCACCATCGTGCCGTCCCCGGTCGGCGTCGCGGTGGTTCCGCCGTTGCGTGCCCACGGCGCGAGGTCGGCCCTGCGCAGGACGTGCCCGGTGGCACGGTCGAGCGCGTACAAATAGCCGTTCTTTCCGGCCACGTAGGTACGGCTTCCATGCAAGGCGACACCGCCGCCGACGTCGCTGTCGTCGACGCCCGGGACACGCGTCGAGAGATGCCAGAGTACCCGCAGATCGCGGCTCAGCGCGACGACGGAGTCACCGTACTCCGCACCGCCCAGGTCGCTGCACGTGTTGCCCGTGCCGACGTAGATGCGCGTACCGTCCGTACTCAGCGGTCCCCAGACGCCGCCGCCGTTGTCGGCTTTGCGCGTCGGGTGCCAGCGCGCTCCCGTCGGCTTCCCGGTGCGCTCGTCGAGCGCGATGACGCTCCCTTGAAAACAGCCGCTGAACGCGTCGCCGCCGGCCAGTCCCTCGTAGATGATGCCGTGAAGGACGACGGGCTCCGAACGCACGAGGCCGGGGAGCGGCGTGCGCCACAGGAGCGCGCCGCTCCCCGGATGGAGCGCCGCGAGCGCCGCGTCGCGCGGCTTCTCGCCCGTCACACCAAGACGCCCGTAGGCGCCGACGAGCAGCCGCCCGTCGACGAGCGCGGGCGTCATGTGCACCGAGGTACCGACGTTGCGTTTCCAGCGGACCTCGCCGTTCGCCGCGTCGAGCGCATAGACGTTACCTTCCTCGGTGGCGACGTACAGGAGACCGTCGGCCGCCAGGGGGCTCGACCACACGCGCTCGTTCAGCGAACGCAGCCAGCGTCGCCGCAAGTGTCCGACGGTCTCCTTGGTGATCCCGGTCTGCGTGCGCTGAAAGCCGGTTCGCGCGTCGTCGTGCGCGAAGGTCGTCCAGTCGTCGTCTTTCGCACGCGAGCGCGCGAGCGCAAAGGTCTCGGCACTCGGGGGGAGCGACAAGCGCGAGCGCGCCAGCAGCAGCGTGCGGTCGATCGTCGATTTTCCGGAGAGGCGGTTGGGACTCAGGTACCAGCGGATCGCCGAGACTGCGGTGCATAGCACCAGCACGGCCGCGAGCGTCCCCGAGAGAGCCCGGGCCTGGCGCGAGGTTCGGACCATACGCAGAGTGATAGCGGACGCGGGTCGACGGCGCGATGAGTCGCGGGTCCCTCCGAAGCACAACCTTTGGTAACGCTCCCCTTGCTTGCCTACTTGCACAAGAGCCCGGCACTCCTTCTCTCGCACGAGCGGGGAGTCGGCGTAGCGCGCGGGAACGAGCGCGGATGCTCGTCAACCTTCAAGGCCGCCGCGTCTCCTACGACCTGCTCGGAGCCGAAGACGCCCCCGTCGTATGTTTCGCGCACTCGCTGGCATCGGACGGCGGCATGTGGGCCGAGCAGGTGGAGGCCGTGCTGGCCGCCGGGTTCCGCGTCCTGCGCGCCGACATGCGCGGACATGGCGGAAGCGCACCCGCGGAACCGCCCTACACGATGGACGCGCTCGCGGACGATCTCGTCGCGCTGCTCGATGCGCTTGCACTGGAACGCGTGCATCTCGTCGGTCTCTCCATCGGGGGGATGCTCGCCCAGTCGTTGGCGATCCGCAATCCCGCCAAGCTCGCGTCGCTCCTGCTCTGCGACACGCAGCCTTCGGCGCCGCCGAGCGCGCGCGGCGCGTGGTCGGCACCGCTCGCGATGGTCCGACAAGCCGACTCGCTCGCGCCGGTACGCAGCGGTCTACTCAAGGCCTGGTTCACCGATGCGTTCAAGACGCAGCGTGCGGCACGCTGGCAGCAGATCCACGACACGCTGATGGGGACGTCGGTCGCGGGCTTCGAAGGCTGCGTCGCGGCGATGTCGGAGTTCGACTACACGGCGTCGCTCGGATCGGTGCGCGTTCCCACGCTCGTCGTCTACGGCGCCGACGACCCGATGACGCCGCCGGCGGAGAACCAGCGCCTCGCGGCGTCGATCCCCGGCGCGCGCGCCGAAGCGATCGCCGGCGCGAAGCATTTCCCCAACGTCGAGCAGGCCGAAGCGTTCAACCGGATCCTACGCGACTGGCTGGAGGCGAACCGCTCACACGCGTTCTAATCCCGGTACATGGCGCAACGGCACCTGCATCCGCACACCCACGCGGACGGCGTGACCCACGCACACGAGCACGGCCACGCCGATCACGACCATCAGCACGAGCACCTCGGAAACGGAGCCCACGTCCACGAGCCGACGGAGCCGACGGAGCCGCAGCACGCTCCGGCCGATCCGCACGCGGACGACGAGCACTAGCCCGGGTGGGGCGTACCAGAGGGTCCGGCCAGATGGGTCCGACCCGCTCGACACGGCTCCCCGCGGCGATCGACGCCTGGCTCGAGTCGCGGCTCACCTTGCATCGCGACCGCTCGGTCAGCGAGATCCTGTTACAGCTGATCCACGGCGGCCTGCGCCTGCGTGACGGCTACATGGCGATCCACCGCCGGGTTCTCGAGGAGCGCCTCGGCGGCGATCCGGTCGCTTACGACGCCTACCGCGCCTGTCTGCTCGACACGTTCGGACCGGACTACCTCGAGCACCTCGACCGCTGGCTCGAGGCCGACGGCGTCGTGAAGCCGGCCGCCGTCTGAACGCGCCGCGTGCGCACGAAGACGTAGGCGAAGACGACGAGGAGCGCGCTGACGAGCGCGCTGCTCACGGCGAGATCGCTCACCGGCGAACGCCAGCCCAGGACTTGCGCGAGCTCGTAGAGCGCGACGGCGACGGCGAGCACCGTGACCGAGCCGATCCAGACGCGCATCACCGACGGCAGCGCGCCGGAGCGGTGCGCGACGAGGCGGTGGACGAGCACCGAGTCGAGCGTGTCGGTGCAGACCATCCCGGCGCAGAACATTGCGCCGACGGCGGCGGCGCCCAGCACCCCCGCGTCGGCGGCGAAGACGACGGCGTACGTCGCGAGCTGGCTCGAGGTCTCGAATCCGAAGCCGAACAGCAGTCCGATCGGCACCGCGAGCAGCGCGCTCCCGCCCTCGCGCAGAGCACGCGGGAGCAGACGCGTCTTCAAGCCCGCGACGCGCTCGCTTCCGCTACGCAGCGCGCGGAAGTTCGCTGCCGCGATCGCGAGCAGGACGACGATCGAGACCCATGTCCCGGCGGTCTCGATCGCGGCGCCATGCGTCGCGAAGCGCGCGCCGAGCCAGCCGACGAGCAGCGAGATCGCGAGCACCATGATCGAATGGCCGCCGGCGAACAGCGTGCCGACGAAGCGACTCAGCCGCGGCGCGCGCGGATACGCGTTGCGCGTCACGTTGTCGATCGCGGCGAGATGATCCGGATCGGCGCCGTGGCGCAACCCAAGGGCGAAGACGGTGAAGGCGCTCGCGGCGATCACGGCTGACGGTCCATCGAGCAACGCCGTTCGTGGTCGCCGCGGCACGTTCCGCGCTTCGAGGGGTTGGACGCGAAAACGTCTACAACGCAGACGATCTCGCGCTGGGGAGATCGCCCCTTACGGGATCGACGACCCCATCGGAGAGGGACTCGCGCTCGGCATTTGCGCGACCGTGGGGGAAGGCGCTTGCGGACGCGCCTGCGCGTTTGCGACCGCAAACGCGAGCAACGCGACGGCAATCGCGGCCACCGATGCGAAACGTCTGGTCATGGGAGCGTTCCTGCCCATTCGGCGGCCCCTTACACGCAGCCGCCGGACGGTGAGCCGTCGCTCGCCCTGGCGGGCGATACGCCGTTAGGCGCGCTTCGGCGCGCGCATCAGGAAGACGAGCGGCGTGCAGACGACGGCGACCGCCGCGATCACCCACGTCGCGTCGGCGTACGCCAGGATCGCCGCCTCGCGGCCAACGATCCCGGCCAGCTGCTGCAGGCCGCCGCCGTGCCCGAAGAACTGCTGGACCGCGGTGCTGTGCAGGGTCGCGTTCGCGTCGAGGACTTCGGAGTGGAACGTCATCCGCTGGTCGATCACGACGTCGAGCAGCGCGACGGCCGCCGAGCCGCCGAGCTGCGTCGCAAGGTTCACCATTGCGCCGGCCTTCGGCCCCTCGGCGGGGGTCGTCGCGCTCAGCACGGCGATGGCCAGCGGGGTCCAGAGCAGCGCCGAGCCCGCGCCGACGACGATCAGCGCGAGCGCGAACGTCCAGTAGCTCGACAGACCCGTCGTGACGTAGCCCTGCAGCACCGTCCCCGCGGCGACGCCGACGAAGCCGACGCCGAGCAGGACGCGGTTGTCGACGCGCGAGGAGACGCGCACGACGAGCGGGGTCAAGAGCGCGATCGGGACTGCGCGCAGGATGAACAGCTCGCCGCTGAGCGTCGGCGTGAAGCCGAGGTCGCTCTGCGTGAGCTGCGGGATCGCGTAGGTCGAGCCGAAGACGACCGCGCCGAGCGCCGTCGCGATCAGGCAGCCGGCCGCGACGGTGCGGTTCGCCAGGATCCGCAGGTCGACGATCGGCGTCGTCGTGCCGTACAGCTCGTGCCGCACGAACGCCGCCGAGGCGATGATGCAGATGACGCTCGTCGCGGCGATCGTCGGGTCGCCGAGCCAATCGTGCCGCTCGCCTTCGGTGAAGACGTACTGCATCGTCCCGAGCGCGACCGTGAGGAACGCGAGCCCCACGAAGTCGACCGGGCCCGTGAACGGCTCGGTGGGATCGCGCAGCACCGCGCCGAGCAGCGCGACCGCGAGGATCCCGGGGACGATGTTGATGTCGAAGACCCAGTTCCACGAAACGTTGTCGACGAGGAACCCGCCGAGCGGCGGACCGAGCGCGGGCCCCATGATCGCGCCGAGCGCGAAGATCGCCTGGCTCGCGCCGAGCTGCTTGGGCGGGAACGTCTCGCGCAGGATCGCCTGACTCGTCGCCAACAGGCCGCCGCCGAACGCGCCCTGGACCACGCGCGAGATCACCAGCACGTCGAGGCTCTGGGCGGCCCCGCACGCGATCGAAGCGACGGTGAAGCCGGCGATCGACGCGAGGAAGTACCGTTTGCGGCCGAAGCGGTTCTGCAGCCACGGCGTGAGCGGGATGACGATGATCGCGGCGATCACGTAGGACGTGACGACCCACGTCCCCTCGTCGAGGCTCGCCCCGAGGTTACCCTGGATCGTCGGGAGCGCGACGTTCGTGATCGTCGAGTCGAGCGTCTGCATCAGCGCCGCCGCCATGACGCCGATGACGACGAGGAGGCGCCGCAGACCGTATTCGGTGACGTCCCGGCGTGCGGGAACCGACGCGTGCATCGCACGGGAAGTTCGCGGGACGCGTACGGCCTTCTTGCCGGTTACCTAGGCGTGGAGACGATGCCTGGGCCGCTCGCGAGCGGCTCGCCGAGATTGGCGAGGATCGTCGCCAACCCGCGCCGCAGCACCGCGAGCTCATCGTCGGAGAGACCCCGCACGGCGCCGGCGACGACGCCCGAAGCGATGCGCAGGAGCGGCGCGCGCACTGCGCGCCCGCGCGCCGTGAGGAACACGTTGTTGCGGCGCCGATCGTCGGGGTTGCGGCGCCGCTCGATCAGCCCGGCGCGCTGGAGGCCGTCGAAGATCGGCGTGAGCGTCGCCTTGTCGACGTCGACTCGCTGCCCGAGCTCGATCTGCGTGAGCCCGTCGTGCTGCCAGAGCGCGACGAGCACGTTGAACGCGCCGACCGAGACGCCGTACGCGGCGAACCGCGGCGTGAGCGCGCGAGCGAGCGCGCGGTGCGCGCGGCGCAGCAGCAGCCCCGTTCCAAGCGCGTCACCGGCACCGGGCGGCGCGGCGCGTCGTCTGGTCGGCATCTCGCACTCTTTCGTTCCGACGGTCGCATCCCCAGCCGACACGGCATACCGATGGTTCGCCGCACAAACGGTTGTGTTCGATGCTCGTCTTAGCGCGCGAGCGAGCAAGACGCCGATCGCGCGTTCGGTTGTCAATCGACACCAGGCGCGCACCGCGTACGCATACGCATCACGCGCAACGCGGTGCGCGCGCGCATCGTCCCAAAGGCTCGCTCACGACACCGACGCTACACGGAGCATCCTTTGGACGATTCTTGCGATCCCTCGATGCCGCTCGACCTGCGCCGCAGCCGGCGCGCTTTTCTCGAAGCGTTCGGAGGCGCCGCCGCCGCGGTTTCGCTCGCCGCGACCGGTGCGCGTCCCTCGCCGGCGCAGGCCGCGGCATTGCGCCCGGGACCGCTTCCGGGACGGACGAACCACTGGTATCTTCCCGCGCGCGCCGAGACCGTGCACTGGGGCTACTTCAGCAAGCACCTCGCGCCGCAGCTCGAGATCGCTTCCGGTGATCTCGTCACCGTCGAGTGCGCGACGCACCAGGCCTCCGACGACTACGAGCGGATGATCCAGGGCGATCCGGGGCTCGAGAGCATCTACCACTGGACGAAGACGGAGAAGTCCGTCGCACGCCGCGGCGCGGGGCCGATGCACGCGAAGGTCGGCGCCGGCGCGGGCTGGGGCGTCCACGTGATGACCGGGCCGATCGCCGTGCGCGGCGCGGCCCCCGGCGACGTGCTCGAGGTGCGCATCCTCGACATGTACCCGCGGCCGTCCGGGAACCCGCGCTACCCGAACAAGGCGTTCGGCACGAACCTCGCGGCGAACTGGGGCTTCCAGTACCACGATCTGATCGAAGAGCCGCGCCCGCGTGAAGTGATCACGATCTACGAGATCGACGCGCGGGGCGAGAGCGCGTGGGCGCGCCCCGTCTACAACTATCGCTGGCTCCCCACGCGCGATCCCAGCGGCGTCGTCCACGCGATCTACGACTACCCGGGGATCGTCGTCGACCACCGCGACGTCCACGAGAACCACGGCGTGCTGCGCGGCGTGCGCGTCCCGATCCGGCCGCACTTCGGCAACATCGGCCTCGCGCCGCGCGAGGCCGACATGGTCAACTCGATCCCGCCCAGCTACACCGCGGGCAACATGGACGATTGGCGGATCGGCAAGGGCGCCGTCATGTACTATCCCGTCTCCGTCGACGGCGCACTGATCTCGATGGGCGACACGCACGCCGCACAAGGCGACTCCGAGCTTTCGGGGACCGCGATCGAATCGTCGTGGACCGGCGTCTTCCAGATCGTGCTGCACAAGGCGAACGCGCTCGCGGGCACGCTCTTGCAGCACGTGAACTACCCGCTGCTGGAGACGCAGGACGAGTGGGTGGTCCACGGGTTCAGCTATCCCAACTACCTCGCCACCTTCGGCGCCTCGCCGGAAGAGCAGAACAAGGTCGGCGAGAGTGCGTCGCTCGACAAAGCGATGCGCGACGCGTTCCGCAAGATGCGCAGCCTGCTGATGAACGCGCAGCACCTGAGCGAGGACGAAGCGATCTCGCTGATGTCGGTCGCCGTCGACTTCGGCGTCACGCAAGTCGTCGACGGGAACTGGGGCGTCCACGCCTCGCTCAAGAAGGCGGTGTTCCGCCAAGAAGAATAGGGCGGCCAAATTCGCTGCAGCGAAAGGTCGCTATATTCATTACAAGCAATAGGGCGCGCAAGAAATCTTCACCCGACTCCGGTGAAAGGAAATGTGCGCCTTGCGTCTTTTTGCTCGCGGCGTCTTCTCCGTTACCTGGATCGCGCCGTTCGCGGTGGCGAGTCTGCTCGCCGCGCCGGCACCCGTCCCCGCCGACGAGCCCTCACCTCCGCCGGCCGGCCTGAGTTCGCCCGCTCCGGCGACGCCGCTCAGGCCGCTCCTGCTCAAGCGACGCGAGCCGCTCATCGTCCTGGACGTCCGCCCGACGCAGAGCTTCCCGCTCTCGGCCGACGAACGCTCACTTCCGGGTCAGCCTACCGACAACGAGATCGTCCTCGACGGCGATCTCTTCATCGCCCTCAAACCGCACCTGCACGCATTCATCAAGTACGACAACCCCGCCGAGATCGACGGCGCCACGTACAAGAACGGGGTCCGCACCTACCCCGGCTACAACCGCGACGAGCGCACCTCCGAGGGGTTCAGCTGGGACTTCCCCCACGGGCTCGCGCTCGACGTCGGCCATCGCGAACGCCATCGCACGTGCTGTCCCGGTGCCGGCGACCCGACGGTCGCCGCGAAACGCTTCTACACCGCGACGTATGCCGGCGTCACGTACGTGTTCGGCCCGAACTCGATGATCGGCAAGCCGTTTCGCGTCTACGCCGAGGAGATGTTCGTCAACCACCACCACGACATCGGCGTTCCGATCCCGCCCGGGCCCTATGACGAAGGGAAGAAGACCGTCTTCCAGTACTGGATGCGCGGGCAGTTCGAGCTATTCGGCCAGCAAAAGGTCGTGCCGTACTTCGAATACCAGAACTTCACCGGGTTCTTCGCGATGGACGTCGTCCCGGCGCACACGAGCCGCACCTTCACCGGCCTGCGCATCAACGCCTCGAAGCTCCTCGCGTACGATGTCCACATCCAGAACGACCACAACTACGCGCCGACGCCGAACTCCGGGCACAACGTGAGCCTCTACGTCGACGCGATCTTCAAGTACGTCAGCGACTTCTGATGCGCCATACTTCCGATTCGTCCGCGGAGGGACTCGTCTTGCACTCGGAACCCGATACGAAGGGCCCCAGCCGAAGCTCGTTCCTGACCGGCATGGGGATCGCGACCGCCGGCGCCGCCGTCACCGCGGTGACACCGAACGCCGCAGCGGCCGACGCGACGCCGCCGCCGAAGCTCGCCCCGCCCTCGCCGATCCTCGCCGCAGCCGACACGAAACCGCTCCCACCGGTGAGCGCGGATGCGCTGCACGTCTTCGACCCCGGCTCCGACTACATGGTCGACGTCGTCAAGAACCTCGGCGTCGATTTCATCGCCGCGATGCCGGGTTCGACGTTCCGGGGGATCCAGGAGTCGTTCGTCAATTACGGCGGCAACACGAAGCCGGAGTGGATCACCGTCGTCCACGAGGAGATCTCGGCCGCGCTCGCTCACGGGTATGCCAAGGTCGCCGGCAAGCCGATGGCGATCATCGTGCACAACACCGTCGGCCTGCAGCACGCCTCGATGGCGCTCTACAACGCCTGGTGCGACCGCGTGCCGATCCTCGTCCTCGTCGGCAACATCGCCGACGCGGCGACCCGCCGTCCGGGTGTCGAATGGGATCACACCGCGACCGACGTCGCGCAGATGGTGCGCGGCTTCGTGAAGTACGACGATCAGCCGCTCTCGCTCGACTCGTTCCGCGAGTCGACGACGCGCGCGTACGCGCTCATGACGACGCCCCCGCAAGGCGCCGGGCTGATCGTCGTCGACGCCGATCTCGCCGAGTCTCCGGTGCGCGAAAAGCCCGCCGCGATCCCGCCGTACCGCCCGGTTCGGCCGCCGGTCGGCGATCCCGCCGCGCTTGACGAGGTCGCGCGGCTCCTCGTCGCGGCGACGGCGCCCGTGATCGTCGCCAACCGCGTCGCGCGCACGCCGGCCGGGATGGCCTCGCTCGTCACGCTCGCGGAGCTCCTGCAAGCCCCCGTCGTCGATCTCGCGGCGCGGATGAACTTCCCGACCGACCATTACCTCAACCAGAGCTTTCGGCGCTCGGTCGTCGCCGAGGCCGATCTCGTGCTGAACCTCGAGAACGACGAGCTGTTCGGCGTCGTCGACGACGTACCGGACCTCGTGCAGCGTCATACGGTCAGCCGCGTCAAGCGCAGCACGAAGATCGTCGACATCAACTCCGAGCTCGCCGTCGGCGCCGGGAACTATCAGGACAAGCAGCGCTTCGTGCAGGCCGACATCGCGATCGCCGGTGAGGCCGAGGCCTCGCTGCCGATGCTGATCGAAGCCGTGCAGCGTCGCCTCACACCCGAGCGCCGCGCGCAGAACGCCGAGCGCGCGCAGCGCTACCGCGCCGCGTTCATCGCCCGCCGCATGGCGGATCGCGACGCCGCCGCGGTCGCCTGGGACGCGAGCCCGATCAGCGTCCCGCGCATGTGCATGGAGATCTGGAACCAGATCCGCCACGAGGACTGGGCGCTGGTCTCACAGTCGCAGTTCATCGGCAGCTGGCCGCAGCGGCTTTGGGACATCACCAAGCACTACCAGTGGATCGGCTCGGCCGGCGGCGGCGGCGTCGGCTATCAGGGCGCCGCCGCGGTCGGCGCGGCGCTCGCCCACAACGGGACGGGACGGCTCGTCGTCAACATCGTCGGCGACGGCGAGCTGATGGTGCTTCCCGGCTCGCTCTGGACGCTCGCGCATCATCGCATCCCCGTCCTCAACGTGGTGCACAACAACCGCTCGTGGCATCAGGAGGAGATGCACGTCACGCGGATCGCCGACCGGCGCGATCGCAACCCCGCGAACGGACGCGTCGGGACCGTCATCGACGATCCGGCGATCGACTACGCGAAGATGGCCGAGTCCTACGGCCTGTACGCCGAGGGACCGATCTCCTCGCCGCACGATCTCGCGCCCGCGCTGGCGCGCGCGATCGACGCCGTCAAACGCGGGCGTCCGGCACTCATCGACGTCGTTTCGCAAGGAAGGTAGCGCATGATGTCACGATCGAGCATTCTCGCCTTCGCCCTCGCCCTCGCGTTGCTCGGCGCGGCGCAGAACGCCGGCCCGGCCGGCGATCCGGCGCGCGGCCGTACCGCCTTCTTCGCGCACGGCTGCGAGGAGTGCCACGGGACGCTCGGACAGGGCAACCCGCGCGACGGGGTGCGGATCGCCCCGCATCCCGTCCCCTACGAGGCGTTCCTCGCGCAGCTGCGTAAGCCGCGCTCGGCGATGCCGCCGTACGACGCGAAGATCCTGGGCGAGCGCGACGCCGCCGACATCTACGCGTTTCTCGCGTCGATCCCGGCCGGCAAACCAGCGACGGCGATCCCGATCCTCGCCGCTGTCGGCACCGGGAACGCCGGTCCGCCGCCGAAGGTCGCAGCCGGCGTCGCCCACGGGCGCGCCGTCTACACGCAGAACTGCGCAAGCTGTCATGGCGCGGACGGCGCGGGCGGCTTCGGCCCCGCGCTCACGCGCGAGCGGTCGCGCAAAGATCTCCGTGCGGCGGTCAGCTTCATCGAAAACCCGGTCGCGCCGATGCCGAAGCTGTATCCGTCGCGTTTGAGCGAACGCGACGTCGCAGACGTCGCCGCGTACGTCGAGTCGCTGTAAGGGCCGACCCATCACGGCGGTCGGTCGACCGCACGAATCCGTACATTCGGTCAGCGGGTTGACCTCCGATATGGATGCGGTGTCATGCTGAGCGTGTCGAGGCGCGCGGACCGAACGTCGCTGCCGCCGCTGCTGCGCCTCGGGCTCGCCTACTTCATCCGCGAAGAACGCCTCGGGGCGCTGGCGATGCTCGTCTTCTCGCTGGGGCTGAGCGTCGCCACGGCGGCGCTCGGCCCCATCCTCAACGCGCGCTCGGGCGCGCTGGTGACGGCGCTGTCGAGCGGCACCTCCGCGAGCCTGCGCGCGGCGGTGTTCGCGTTCTTCGGGATCCTCGTCGTCTACATCGCCGTCGCGTCGGTCTACGAGTACCTGCTCAACCTGTTGCCGATTCGCTGGCGGCGCTGGCTGACGATCCGCGTGCTCGAACGCTACTTCCACGGCCGCGCGTTCTACCGGCTCGGATTCGAGGCGACGATCGACAACCCCGATCAGCGCATCGCCGAAGACGTCGGCAGCTTCACGCAGATGTCGGTCGTGCTGAGCCTCCTAGCCGTCTCGGCGCCGTCGTCGGTCGTCTTCAGCACGATCGCGCTCTGGCACACCTCAACGCTGCTGGCGGAGGTGCTGCTCGCCTACGGCGTCGTCAGCACCGTCTTCGCGGTCGTCGTCTTCCAGCGCCGGCTCACCGCGCTCAACGTACGTCAGCTGCAGCTCGAGGCCGACTTTCGGTCCTCGCTCGCACGCGTGCGCAGCGGTGCCGAGGCGATCGCCTTCCTCCGGGGAGAGGAACGCGAAGCCGCCGAGCTCGCGGCGCGGTTCGTCCCCGTGTATCACGTGCAGAACCGGATCTACCGCTGGAGCGACGTCTACCTCAACGGCTTCAACCTGACGATCGCCAACATCCCGGCGCTGCTGCCGGTCGTGCTGCTCGCGCCGCAGGTGCTCAGCGGCCATCTCGCGGTCGGCGTGGTCGTGCAGTCGAGCGGCAACGCGGCGGGGATCATCAGCGGGTTCGGCGCGCTCAGCGGGGCGCTCTCCGGGCTCGCTGGGATCTTCGCCTCGACGGTCCGCGTCAACGCCATGCTCGCCGCGCTCGGCGAGCAGCCGCGCTCCCGTGACGCGATCGTGGTGTTCGACGCGGAGACGCTCGCCGTCGACCGGCTCGCCCTCGCGACGCCCGACGGCGCACCGCTCTTCGACGGTCTGAGCGTCGAGGTTCCGCGCGGCGCCGCGCTGCTCGTCACGGGCCCGAGCGGGAGCGGGAAGAGCTCGTTCCTGCGCGCGCTCGCAGGACTGTGGCGGCGCGGCACGGGGAGGATCGCGCGACCGCCGCTCGAGTCGATGCTGTTTCTGCCGCAGCGGCCGTACCTTCCGGCGGGGACGCTGCGCGACCAGCTCCAGTACCCGCACCGTGACACGCCGCTCCCCGACGACGCGCTGCGCGCCGCGTTGACGGCGGTCGGCTTACGCGGGTTGGCCGAGCGCAGCGGCGGCTTCGACGTCGAACGGCCCTGGGAAGCGATGCTCTCCGCGGGCGAGCGGCAGCGCCTCGCCTTCGCGCGGCTGCTCCTGGCGAACCCGCGCTACGCGCTCCTCGACGAGGCATCGAGCGCGCTCGATCCCGCCGACGAAGCGGCGCTC
Source organism: Candidatus Limnocylindria bacterium (assembly GCA_035493875.1). Taxonomy (GTDB): domain Bacteria; phylum Vulcanimicrobiota; class Vulcanimicrobiia; order Vulcanimicrobiales; family Vulcanimicrobiaceae; genus Vulcanimicrobium. The sequence goes on along the minus strand of DATJHK010000005.1, from coordinate 60,505 downwards.
TACCGCCTGCTGCGCGCCCGCGGGATCACGCTCGTCACGGTCGGCCATCGCGCCTCGCTCGGGGCGTTGCACGACCGGGTCGTGCTGATCCGGGACGGACGCGCGATCACCGCGTCGCCGCACGACGCCTTCGGCCGCGAGGCATCGTGAGCGATCGGGAAGCGCCGCAGCTGCGCGCGTCGCTCGCGGAGCTGGCGCGGCGCGCGTGGCCGTTCGTGATCGACTACCTGCGCTCGTTCGACCGCCGCGTCGCGATCGCATTGCTCGTCGCGGGGACGGTCGCGGTCGTCACGGGACCGATCGCGCAGACCTACGTCAACAAGCAGAGCGGCGCGGTGATCACCGCGCTCTCCACGCGCAACGCCGTCCTCCTTCAGCACGAGATCCTGGTCTTCGCCGTCATCCTCGCGGTCTACGTCCCGCTCGGGATCGCGCAGCAATACCTGCCGGACCTCTTGCAGAACCATTGGCGGCGCTTCCTCACGCAGCGCTTCCTCGGCCGCTACTTCGCCGGCCGCGGCTACTACGCGATCGCGCAGCAACCGCAGATCGACAACCCCGACCAGCGGATCAGCGAGGACGTCTCGTCGTTCACGAACGGCGTGATCTCGCTCTTCAACGCACTCGTCGGCGCGGTGGTCGGCCTCGTCGCGCCGGCGATCGCGATCTTCCGCATCGACGCGACGCTTCTGTGGACCGTCTTGCTCTACGCCGCGGTGGGGAACGCGCTCGCGTTCGTCGTCTTCGGGCGCCGGCTCCGGCGGCTGAACTTCGCGAGCCTGCGGCGACAGGCCGACTTACGCTTCGGGCTCATCCGGGTCCGAGACGGTGCCGAGTCGATCGCCTTCTCGCGCGGGGAGCACGACGAATCGCGCGGCCTGCAGCGCCGCTTGAACGCCGTGATCGACGTCGAGGGCGCGATCGCGCGCTGGCAGTACTTCTTTTTGAACGCGTACTCCGCGCTGCTGCAGAACCTGCCGATCGTCCTCCCGATCCTCGTGCTCGGTCCGCGCGTGCTCGCCAAGACGATGCCGGTCGGACGCGTGCTCGAGGTCGCCGGCGACGTCTCGCTCGCGGTCGGCTCGCTCAGCGTCCTGATCGGCGCGCTCGGCGACATCGGCCAGCTCTCGGCGGTGACCGAACGGCTCGCGACGATGCTGCGCGCGATGACGCCCCAGGACGACGGCTCGCGAATCGCGACGCGGTCCGGCGACGCCCTGCGGCTCACCGGCGTCACGGTCCTCACGCCGGACCGCGAGCGCGCGCTGCTGCACGATCTCACGCTCGCGCTGCGTGAGGGGTCGCGCATCCTCGTGCGCGGCCCGAGCGGGAGCGGGAAGAGTTCGCTGTTGCGCGCGATCGCGGGCCTGTGGACCGCAGGAAGCGGGACGATCGTCCGGCCGCCGCTCGAGCGGCTCTTCTTCCTCCCGCAGACGCCGTACCTGACCTCAGGCTCGCTCCGCGACCAGCTTCGCTACCCGTCGGCGGAGACGCTCGACGACGCCGCCGCGCACGCGCTGCTCGCGGCGGTCGGGCTCGACGGTTTGGCCGAGCGCGCCGGCGGCCTCGACACGCCGTACGATTTCGCGCGCATACTTTCCCTCGGAGAACAGCAGCGTCTCTCCTTCGCTCGGCTGCTGCTCGCCGCGCCCGCGTGCGCGCTGCTCGACGAGGCGACGAGCGCGCTGGACGCATCGCGCCAAGCCGCGCTCTATCGCGCTCTCGCGCGGACGACCCGCGCCTACGTCAGTGTCGGTCATCGTCCCGAGCTGCTTCGCTTCCACGACGCCGTGCTCGACTTGCGCGACGACGGTCGCTGGAGCTTCGTCCCGATCGAGACGCCCGCCTAGAAAGGGTATTCGTGCAGGCTTGCGGGAAGGCTCGGTCTCCTTGCTCTACAACGTCCCGACAGCCGTCCTCCTCGTCGCCGCGATCACGTTGGCCGTCGCGATCGCGTGCACAGCGCAGACCTTCGTTCACCGCCGGTTCAAGAACGCCGACTTCGTCGCTCATAACGAGGTCGCCGGGTTCATCATCGCCGTCGTGGGGACACTCTACGCCGTCGTGCTGGGCTTCTTCACCGTCATCGTGTGGCAGCAGTACGACGGGATGCAGGATCGGCTCGCGCTCGAGACGGCCGCGGTCATCGACGCCTGGCACGACGCGGTCGGCTTCCCGCCGGCGATCCGCTCCCGCCTGCGCGCCGACATGCTCGCGTACACGCACGAGATGATCGACGTCGAGTGGCCGCGGATGGAGCGCGGTGGTTTCAGCGCCCGCGGCGACGCCTTGATCATGGATGCGACGGGAACGGTCGGTACGTACGTGCCGCACAACGGCGCCGAGACGAATGCGCAGGCCGCCGCGCTGCAGCTGCTCACGGAGCTGCACGACGCGCGCCTGCGCAGGCTCTCGAGCAACGAGCAGGGCTTCTCGTGGTTCGACTGGGCCGTGCTCGTGATCGGTGCCGCGATCGTGATCGGGTTCTGCTTCCTCTTCGGCATGCGCAACACGCGCACGCATCTGATCATGACGTCGTGCGTCGCGGCGATCATCGTCTCGATGTTCGTCATGATCTTCGAGCTGCAGTATCCGTTCCGCGGCGATCTGCGGATCCGACCGACCGCGTGGGTCGGCCTGCTCGGGCACATCCGGTACATGGACACGCAGTCGCCGACGAACATGCGGATGTAGCGCGCAGCGCGTCAGCCGCCGGTGCGCCGCGCAGCCGCCGTGAGCGCATCGCCGAGGACGACGACCGAGGCGCCGAGCAGGACGAGGTCCTTGATGAGGAACGCGCCGACGTCGCTCAACACGGCCAAGCCGTCGAACGCGAACGCATGCGGCGTCGTGATCAGGAAGCTCGACGTCGTGAGGAACGTGCCGACCGCCAGGAGCGCGCCGAGGGCGGCGGCGCGCGGAGCGAACGGGCGCGCGAGCAGGAGTGCGACGACGATCAGCTCGACGGTGCCGATCGCGTTCGAGGCCGCCTGCGTGCCGAACGCGGCAGTCCAGGCGAGGAACGGGCTGTGCGCGATGAGCGGCGCGACAGCGTTCGCCTCGCCGGCGGTGAACTTGGAGAGGCCGATCAGGCCGATGACGACGATCAGCGCATAGCGGCAGATCGCTACGCCGATCACGCCGATCTGGGTGGGGTTGAGCGCGCGCTCGACGCGCCGCGCGGTGGTCAGGGTAGCCATGGAGGTGCTCCTTTCGGGACGGTGTGTCACCGACGATAGCCGCTCTCCGCCCTCGCCGCGGTAGGCGTCCTTACGTTCGTCGCGCGCCAGGCGTCGAGGATCGCCGCGACGCTCCAGGCCTGCGCGGTCGCGCCGCGCGCCGCGAACGGCGCGTCGCCCTCCGCGATCTCGGGGAGCGAGCCGAACGCCGCCGCGGTCAACGACCCTTCGGCGACCTCCGCGAGGAACTCGCGCGCACAAGACGGATCGCCGTACGCGCGCAGATGCGCCAAGGCGAACGGACCGGCGAGCCAGATCCACACCGAGCCCTGATGGTACGCGCCGTCGCGCTCGGCTGGCGAGCCGCCGTAGCGGCCGCGAAACGCCGGGTGCGCCGGGTCGAGGCTGCGCAGCCCCGCCGGCGTCCAAAGACGCGACGCGCAGACGTCGACGATCGCGCGGCGCCGCTCGGCGTCGAGGACGTCGATCGGGAGCGCGACGGCGAAGAGCTGGTTCGGCCGCAGCGCCGGATCGTCGCCGTCCGGGCCGTCGAGCACGTCGTAGCACCAGCCGGCCTCGGCGTTCCAGAAGCGCTCGAAGCTCGCTTCGGCGTGGGTCGCGGCGATCGCGAACGGGAGCGAATCGGCATCCAGGGTGCGGGCGAACCGCTCGGATGTGCGCAGCGCGGCGATCCAAAGCGCGTTGACCTCGATGGGCTTGCCGATACGCGGCGTCACGACCCAGTCGCCGACCTTCGCGTCCATCCAGGTCAGCTGCACGCCGGGGACGCCGGCACGCAAGAGGCCGTCGTTCGCGTCGACGCCGATCCCGAAGCGCGTTCCCGCCGTGTACGCCTCGACGATCGCGCGCAGCGTTGGGAAGAGCGCGCGCAGCGCCGTGAGATCGTCCGTCGCGTCGACGTAGCGGCGCACCGCCTCGACGTACCAGAGCGCGGCGTCGACGGTATTGTACTCCGCCCGCTCGCCGCCGTCGGCGAAGAAGTTCGGCAGCATCCCGCCGTCGACGAAACGTGCGAAGGTCGTCAGAATCGCCCGCGCTACCTCCGGCCGGCCGGTCGCGAGGGCGAGGCCCGGCAGCGCGATCGCGGTGTCGCGTCCCCAGTCGCCGAACCATGGGTAGCCCGCGATCACCGAGAGCGCCTCGGGATCGTCGGCGAGCGGGCGGCGCACGACGAACTGGTCGGCGGCCAGCACGAGCCGATCGACCCATCCCGGTTCACCCTCGCCTGCCCGCGCGAGCAGCGTCTCGTCGCGCGCGCGCCGGCGCCGCAGCGCGCCCTCGCCGTCGAGCGGCGGGATCGGCGCGTCGGCGACGGCGATGGTCAGCGCTTCGCCTTCGGCGAGCGTCGCCTCCGCCTCGCCGACCAGCAGATGATCCTCGGCGTCGTCGAGGCCGCGCGCGCGTTCGGCGGGATAGGCGAAGTCGCGATACCACACGTGCCGCGAGGCGAACGTCGCGCGATCGCAGCGGAACGCGATCGTGGCGGCGCCCGCGAACGGGACGACGGTCAGACCCGCGTCGTCGGCGGCAACCTCCATCCGCCAATCGCCGGCGTGCATCGCGCCGTGCAGATCGCGATGGTTCGCGAACGCCTGCAGCGCGAGGCGCAGCGGACGCCGCGCCCGCATCGCCAGGAGCGTGACGTAGGTGCGGTTCGCGTCCTGCTCCATCCAGATGCGTTGCTCGAGCAGGGCGTCGCCGCAGGTGTACGTCCACACCGGTACGGTGCCCTCGAGACGAAAGCCGGTGAGGTGCGCGACGCCGTACGGAGCGATCGCGCCGCTCTTCCAGCGCTCGGTCGCGAGCGGGTAACGCGCACCGTCGTAGTCGACGGCGACGTCGATCGCGGGGCAGAGCAGCGTGCGTCCGACGGGCGGCCGGCGGGCGGCGAAGAGGAGCCCGTGGTAGCGGCGCGTCCGCGTCCCGGCAACGGTCCCCGAGGCGAAGCCGCCCAAGCCGTTGGTGACGATCCACTCGCGCGCCTCGGCGCACGTCAGCTCCGCGAACGTCGCGCGGTCGAGATCACGCGACGGCACGGCGGGCCTCGTCTCCGGCGAAGCGTGCCGCGAGCCGATCGCCGACGCGCAGCGCGTTCGCCATGATCGTGAGCGCAGGGTTCACCGCCGCGCTCGACGGGAAGAAGCTCCCGTCGACGACGTAGAGGTTGTCGAGGTCGTGCGCCTTGCAGTCGCGGTCGAGCACCGAACTCGCCGGATCGGTTCCGAAGCGGACCGTCCCGTTCTGGTGTGCGACGCCCGCGAGCGGGATCTTCTTGCCGAGATAGAGCGCGTTCGGGATCAGGTGCCGCTCGCAGTCGAGGTGTCCGAGCAGATCCTTGAGCTTCGCGACCAGACGCCGGTGCGCTTCGAGGTTGTTCGCGCGGTACCGCAGGCGAATCGTCCCGTCGCGCTCGACCTCGACGCGGTTCTCCGGATCGGGGAGATCCTCGCTCGTCACCCAGAAGTCGAGCGCATGATCGGCGAGCGTCATCAGCGCCTTGTCCGGAGTGAATCCCGGCGCATCGCCGCGGAAGACGGCGGCGTGCGACTTGCCGAGCATCGCGATGTGCCCGATCGGGTACGCCCAGTCGTCGGCGCCGTAGTAGTAGTCGTTGACGCCGAGGGTCTTTTCGAACGTCGTGTCGTTGCGGCGTTTCGAGACGGCGACGAGCGCGGCGTTGTTGTGCGCCATGTAGTTGCGGCCCACCTGATCGGAGCGGTTCGCGAGACCTCGCGGATGCTGGTCGTTCGCCGAACGCAGCAGCAGCGCGGCGGAGTTGATCGCGCCGCACGAGACGACGACGACCGCGCCCTGATACGTCTCCTCGGCCCCGTCGCGCTCGACGACGACGCCCGTCACCTCGCGGCCGGACGCCGACGTCACGAGCCGCTTCGCGTAGGCGCCGGTGAGCAGCGTGACGTTGTCGAACGCGAGCGAGGGGCGCACGGCGATGACGTGCGCGTCGGCCTTCGCGTCGACCAAACACGGGTAGCCGTCGCAGGTGTCGCAGCGGATGCACGCGCTGCGTTCACGGTCGCGCTCGTCGAGCAGCACCGCCATCGGGAGCGGGAACGGGTGCAGCCCGCGCCGCGTCAGGTCCGCACGCAGCTCGGCGATGCGCGGCTCGTCGCTGACCGGCGGGTGCGGGTACTCGGCGCTCCCGGGCGGTTCGGTCGGATCGACGCCGCGCTTGCCGTGGACGTGGTAGAGATGCTCGGCGCGTGTGTAGTACGGCTCCAGCTCGTCGTACGCGATCGGCCACGCAGGCGAGACCCCGCCGGCATGGACGACCTCGCCGAAGTCGCGCTCGCGCAGCCGCAGCAGCGCGGCGCCGTAGAACTTCGTGTTGCCGCCGACATAGTAGTGCATCCCTGGGCGGAAGCGTTTGCCGTCGGCGTCGAGCCAGCTCTCCTGGGTCGTGTAGCGCTGCTCGACGAAGACGGACGTCGGGTCCCAGTTCTCCTTCTCACGCGGCGCGAAGCCGCCGCGTTCGAGGACGAGGATGCGCAGCCCGCTCGGCGCAAGCGCATGCAGCAGGGTGCCGCCTCCCGCGCCGGTTCCGATGATGATGACGTCGTAAGTCATGCGACGGCCTCCGGTCGTTGCGTCCGGGCGATGAGCCGCGCGAGTGCCGGCAGCCCTTCGCCGAGGGTAGGATGGATGTGGACGGAATCGGCGAGCCGACGCCACGTCGATCCGGCTTCGATGTGCGCGATGAGGACGTGAACCAGCTCGGCGGCCTCGTAACCGACGAGCGTTGCGCCCACGATGCGTTCGTCGCGGCGGTCGACGACGAGCCGGAAGAACCCGCGCTCCTCGTTCCACTCCACCGCCCGAGCGACGTCCCGCAGCGGGAGCGTCACCGCGACCGCGTCGCAGCCGCGCGCGATCGCCTGATCGAGCGTGAGCCCGGCTCGCGCGACCTGCGGCTCGGTGAACGTCGAGTAGCCCAGCACGCGATCGTCGCTCGTCCGCGGCTCGCCGTGCAGCACGCCGAGGATGCGGCGATGGTCCTCCCACGAAACGTGGGTGAACGCGGGCTGGCGCGCGACGTCGCCGAGCGCGAAGACGCCCTGCGCGCTCGTGCGTAACTGCGCGTCGACGCGAATGTAGCCGCGCTCGTCGAGCGCGATCCCGCCCCGCTCGCAGCGCAGCGCCGCGCTGTTCGGCTTGCGGCCCGTCGCGATCAGCAGTGCGTCGCCGGCCAGTTCGTCGCCGTCGGCGAGACCCAGCACGATCTCGCCGCCGCGCCGTCGCGCCGAGACCGCGCGCGCCTCAAGGTGGAGACGGACCCCGTCCTCGCGCAGCGCCTCCTCGAGGGCGGCGCTCGCGTCGGGCTCCTCGTTGTCGAGGACGCGCGCCTTGGGGTGGACGACGTGGACCTCGCTGCCGGCGCGCGCCATCCCCTGCCCCAGCTCCAACCCGATGTAGCCGCCGCCGAGCACCAGCAAGCGCCGCGGCAGCGCGCGCAGCGCGAAGAAGCTCGCGTTGTCGAGATACGGTACCTCGGCCAGACCCTCGAGCGGCGGGATCGCCGCGCTGCCGCCGGTGTCGATGACGACGAGCGGCGCGCGCACGACGACCCCGCCGCCCTCGAGGGTGCGCTCCGCGCGGAACGACGCCTCCGCGGCGACCATCTCGACGCCGGCGGCCTCGAGTCGCGCGCGCGTCGCGGCGCTCCACGCCGCGACGATCGCGCGCACGCGCTCCATGACGACGGGGAAGTCGAGTGTCACCTCGCCGCGCAGCCCGAGCGCTCGTGCGCGGCGCGCGCGCCCCACGCTGTGCGCCGCGGCGAGAAACGCCTTCGAGGGCGTGCAGCCGACGTTGATGCACGTCCCGCCGAACCGTCCGCGCTCGAACAGCACGACATGGTTGCCTTCCTGCGCGAGCGCGATCGCGAGCGGGACGCCGCCCTGCCCGCTGCCGACGACGATCGCGTCGGCCTCGCGGATCATCGCGCACCTCCGACCGGGACGCCGTTCGCTCGCGGCGCCGCGTGCGCCGCGTGCTCGCGCGCGAGCGGCGAGGTGCCCGTCCCGCAGTACTCGGCGCACTGCTGGAGCAGCTTGGCGACCACGCCGGTCCAGCCGGTCTGATGGCTGGCTCCGATCCCGGCGCCGTTGTCGCCGTGGAAGTACTCGTAGAAGAGCGGGTAGTCGCGCCAGTGCGGATCGTTCTGGAACGTCGCGTTCCCACCGAACACCGGCCGCCGCCCCTCCTCGTCGCGCGCGAACGTCGCGATCATGCGGTGCGAGATCTCGGTCGCGGCGTCCCACAGCGTCCCCTCGGCTCCACCGGGGAGCGCGACGCGGAAGTCGTCGCCGAGATAGTGGTGATACTTCTGCAGCGCCTCGATCAGCAGATAGTTGATCGGGAACCACACCGGACCGCGCCAGTTCGAGTTGCCGCCGAACAGGCCGCTCGACGATTCCGCGGGCTCGTACGCGACGCGGTACTCGACGCCGTTCACGGTCATCGCGTACGGATGGTCGCGGTGGTAGCGCGAGATCGCGCGGATCCCGTGCGCGCCGAGGAACTCCTCGGGGTCGAGCATCGTGCGCAGGATGCGCCGCAGACGGTCGGGCCCGACGATCGCGAGCATCCGCCGCTCGCCGATCCCTTCGGTGCGCATGCACGCGACGGCCGCCTTGAGCTCCGGCCGGTTGTCGATGAACCACTCCAGACGCCGGGTGAAGTCAGGGAGCGCGTCGAGCGTCTCGGGTTCGAGCAGCTCGACCGCGAGCAGCGGGATCAGACCGACGATGCTCCGCACGCGCATCGGGATCGTCCGGTCATCCGGCAAGTGCAGGGCGTCGTAGTAGAAGCCGTCCTCCTCGTGCCAGAGCCCGCGCCCTCCGAACTCGTTGATCGCGGCCGCGATGCGCAGGAAGTGCTCGAAGAACTTCGAGGCGATGTCCTCGTACGCGCGGTCGTACCGCGCCAGCTCGAGCGCGATCGCGAGCATGTTCAGCGCGTAGACGCCCATCCAGCTCGTCCCGTCCGACTGGTCGATGTGTCCGCCGGTCGGGAGCGGCTGACTGCGGTCGAAGATCCCGATGTTGTCCAGGCCGAGGAAGCCGCCTTGGAAGACGTTGCGCCCGCGCTCGTCCTTGCGGTTCACCCACCAGGTGAAGTTGAGCAGCAGCTTTTGGAAGACGCGTTCGAGGAAGACGACGTCACGCTTGCCGTTCATCTTCGCGTCGATCTTGTAGACGCGATAGGCCGCCCAGGCGTGGACCGGGGGATTGACGTCGTCGAACGCCCACTCGTAGGCGGGGAGCTGTCCGTTCGGGTGCATGAACCACTCGCGGGTGAGCTGCAGCAGCTGGCGCTTCGCGAACGATGCGTCGACGACGGCGAGCGGGATCACGTGGAAGGCCAGGTCCCACGCCGCGAACCACGGATACTCCCAGGTGTCGGGCATCGAGAGAATCTCGTCGCTGTAGAGATGCCGCCAGTCGCTGTTGCGGCCGGAGCGGTGCGCGTCGGGCGGCCGCGGACCAACCGGATCGCCGTCGAGCCAGTCGCGCACGACGTAGTGATACCACTGTTTCGACCACAGGAGTCCGGCGAAGGCCTGGCGCTGCACCGAACGTTTGTCGTCATCGAGCGGATAGGGCGTGAGGTCGGCGTAGAACTGCTCGGCTTCGAGCATCCGCTGCGTGAACGCGCTCTCGAACGGCGCGCCGAACGGATCGGCGAGGTGCTCGCGGTCGCTCAGGCGCACGCGCACGCTCGTGCTCCCGCCGGCCGGGATCGTCAGATGCCAGCGCGCCGCCGCCTTCGTCCCCTCGGCGGCGGGGTTGACCGCCTCGCGGCGGCCGTGCACGACGCAGTCGTCGATCCCGTCCTTCGCGTACGGCGAGGCATTGCCGCCGCCGTACAGACGCGCGGCGTTCGTCTCGTTCTCGGTGAAGAGCACCTCGTCCGGCGCGTCGGCGTAGAGCCAGCGCGCACCGAGCTGCATGTGCTCCGCCGAGACGATCGCGACGTTCCCTTCGTTTCGCGCACGCCGCAGAAGGGGCTTCGTGGTGTTCGGCGTCCAGGACCACGTGTTGCGGAACCACAGGGTCGGCAACACGTCGATGCTCGCAGCCTCCGGCCCGCGGTTCTGCACCGTCACGCGCATGAGCACGTCCTCGGGATCGGCCTTGGCGTACTCGACCGTGACGTCGAAGTACCGGTCGTCGGCGAACACCCCGGTGTCGAGCAGCTCGTACTCGAACGCGTCGCGCCCGCGGCGGCGGTTCTCCGCGACGAGGTCCGCGTACGGGAACGCCGCCTGCGGATACTTGTAGAGCATCCGCATGTACGCGTGCGAGGGCACGTTGTCGAGGTAGAAGTAGTACTCCTTGACGTCCTCGCCGTGGTTGCCCTCGGGACCGGCGAGCCCGAACAGCCGCTCCTTGAGGATCGGATCGTTGCCGTTCCACAGCGCGAGCGCGAGGCACAGGCGCTGGTGGTTGTCGGAGATCCCCGCGATCCCGTCCTCGCCCCAGCGGTACGCGCGCGAGCGCGCGTGATCGTGCGGGAACTCGTCCCACGCCGAACCGCCGGGGCTGTAGTCCTCGCGAACCGTCCCCCACTGGCGCTCGGCGAGATAGGGACCCCAGCGCAGCCAGTGCGCGCTGCGTTCGTCTTGTGCGGCCAGACGCCGCCGCTCGGCGTTCATCGCGGTCATGGCAGCGTCGCGACCTCGCAGACGACCTTGATCACGTCGTGCCCCTCGCGCAACAGGCGCAGCAGCTCGTCGTGCGACTCCAGACCCTGGACGCGATGCGTGATCAGCTCCTGCGCCCACCGCGGCCACGTCGCGGCCGCCAGCGCGAAGTCACGTACGCCGGCCTCGAAGTACTCGCGGTTCGCGTTGACCGTGCCGACCATGACCTTGTTGCCCAGGACGAACCCGAGGTTGATGCGGTCGGCGGGAACCTCGACGGTCCGCGAGCCGCCGGTCACGCTCGAGAGCACGAGGACCCCGTTCTTCCCGAGCAGATCCATCGCGTCGAAGACGAGCGGCGAATACCCCGTCGCTTCGAAGATGACGTCGGGCGGTGCGAGATCGGCCGCCTGGTCGCGGAACGACCGCTTCGCGGTGGCGTGGTACGTCGCGCCGAGCCGCTCGACGCGCGTCGCGTTCGGGTTCGGCGTCGCATCGCGCGCGAAGGTGTGGACCTCGAGCCCGCGCAGCCGGAGCACGAGCGTCGCGAGGAGCCCGATCGTCCCCGCGCCGAGCACGAACGCGCTGCGCGGGCGCCAGATCCGCAGGCGGCGCTGGATCTCATACGCCTGCGCGATCCCCTTCTCGACCACGCTCATCGGCTCGAGCAGGACGCCGGCGTCGCGCAGCTCCGCCGGCACCCGCACGACGTACTCCTCGTCGTCGACGTAGTACTCGGCGAGATAGCCGTGGCACAGGTTGATCCCGCGCTCGAAATACTGATCGTCGGTGGTCATGTCGTACGTACCGATCGCGTCGTACGGGCTCGAGCCGGGACGGCGCACGGTCGCGACGACGTAGTCGCCGGGCGCGACCGAGCGGACCGCGGGCCCGACCGCTTCGACGACGCCGAAGCTCTCGTGACCGGTGATGAGGTACTCGTCGCCCGGCGGCGGCGAACCGTACTCGCCGGCGAGGATCTCTTTGTCGGTACCGTCGACGCCGACGCGCAGCACGCGCACGAGGACGCCGCGACCGTCGGGGACGTCGGCGACGCGCGGGACGGGAACGTCGACGAGACGCGCGCCCCCGTTGCGTTCGCGGTCGACCGCGATGGCTTTCATGAGTGGCCTCCATGGAGCAGGAGCGCTGCGCCGTTCGGCGGCTCGCGACGAAGCGCGTCGAGCGTGAAGGCGCAGCCGAGGAACTGACAGGGACGGCCCGTGTCGTGCACGAGCTTGGCGCACGGAACACCGCCGCGCGCGAACGCCGAGGCGGCGAGAAGCATCCCGCAGACCGGGGCGGTGAGGTAGATCCACAGGCCCGTCCAGATCCCGGAGACGGCGGCCGTGGCGGCGCTGCGCGCCGGGTTGAGCCCCGTTCCCGAGAGCGGGCTTTCCAGCGTGATCGCGAGCATGACGATCGTCGCGGCGAAGACCGGCGTCAGCCCGCGCCCGCGCGCCGAGCGCATCGCGTGCACGATCGTCGCGAGCAGCGCGGCGGTGACGGCGAACTCCGCGGCGAAAGCGCCCGCCGCGCCGAGCGTCCCGGGTACCGTGACGTACCAGTGCACGGCCGGATGAGCGAGCGCGGTGCGCCAGAGCGCCGCGACGCTCGCGGCTCCGGCGAGCGCACCGGCGAACTGCGCCGCGACGTAGCCGTAGGCATCGCCACGCGTGACCTTGCCGAGCCGGAAGAACGCGAGCGTCAGCGCCGGATTGCAGTGCGCGCCCGAACGGCGTCCCCACGGCGAGTACGCGATCGCCGTGATCGTCGCGCCCATCGCGCTCCCGATCGCGAAGCGCCGAGCGAGCGGATCGGTGAGGACGGCGCGCAGCGGTGAGGCGGGGTGCTGCACGGCGAGCGTATAGACGCCCGCCGCGCCGACCAGGACCGCGGTCGCAACGGCTTCGATCGCATAGAGCGACCAGCGGCTGCCGGGAGGGGAAAGGACGGGCTCGGTCACGCGTTGCATCGTCGTTCCACGCACCTTACGCGTTCCGCGACGTTGCGACGGTAAGCGTCCTTACGAGGTGGTCCGACTCCGAGCGCAGGACGAGGTTGAGGACGCTGCGCAGCGCTGCGACCTCGAATTCCAGGGCGAACGACAGCCGGGTCCCCAGCGAGACGAGGGCGAGACGCGTGACGAGCGTGCAAAGCCGTCGCCGTACGGTCGTCGCGACGGCGAAGGCGATCACCGCGGCACCGATCGCTTCGACGCTCGTCGTCAGGTGCAGCGTTGCGGCTTTGACGAGCTCTTCGAACGGCGTCATCGCACGCGGACGATCGCGAGCGCCCAGCCCGCCGAGGTACGCGTGCGCACCAGATAGCCGTCGCTCGTACGATCGAAGACCTGAAAACCGGCCCGGATCGCGTCACTCAAGGATGGAAACGTCATCACTCCCTGCATGGCTTCCTCGTCGTGAAGAGTGTGCGGCGATCGTGACACGGAGGCGTGTGCCGCGCGGTAAGGTCCCTTACGAAAACGCGCTCACGCCGAGCAGCGTGATCAGCGACCCGTTCTTGCCGATCCGCCCGTCGCGTTCGAGGAAGAACAGCGCCGTTTCCGCGTCGATCGCCGAACAGCGCGCGAGCGCCGCGACGTCGTCGGCTGCGAGCGCGACGTCGAGCAGCGTGCCGTCCGCGACGTCGACGCCGTACGCCGGCGCGAGACGTTCGAGGACGGCGTAGATTCGCGCCGCGAGCGCGGCATGGCGCAGGCCGTCAAGCGCGATCGCCACGCCGTCGAATTGTTCGACGACGATGCGCGCCACGTTCGTCCCGACCGCCGGCGAGGCTTGCAGCGCGCCGGCGAGCGCCGCAGCCGGCGCCGAGAGGAGCGTCGTCGGCTGCGTGCACACGGCGAACGTCGCGTGCGGACGCGCGCCGAGCAGCGATTCGACACCGAACGCGTCACCCTCGCGCAGCTGTCCCGCGACGAGCCGCACGCCGCGCGGACCGCGCAGCTCGATCCTGACGGCGCCGCGCCGGATGACGTGCACGCTGCGCTCGGCCGTGCCGTCCAGCACGATCGTCGTGCCGTCCGCGATGCGGTGCAAGTCGAATGCGGCGGCACAGCGTTCCACCAGGGCACGCTCGGCGCCGGCGAAGAGCCGGCTACGCCCGAGGCGGTCGACCGAGTTCACGCGGACCTCGTCGCCGCAGCGCTCGGTCATCGCGTGACCAGCTCGATCGCGTGTCCGTCGGGATCGCGCACGACGACCGCGCCGTCGGCGCTCCCACCGGGCAGCGTCACCGGTCCGGTCGAGACGAGCGAAGCACCGGCGGCGCGCAGCGCCCCGAGCGGACCGGGAAGCTCGTCGACCGCAACCGTCGTCTGCCACGAGACCAGATCGTTCGCGCGCTCGTCGGCGGGCGCGGAACGGCCGTCGGCGGGCGCGAGATACTGGAGAAACTCGATCCCCGGTCCCGCCGGGGCGCGCAGCGTCGTGATGCGCACGTGCGCGCCGGCCACGCCGCTCAACCGCTCCTGCTCGGGCCCGTAGTTCTCGCTCCCGCCGACGACCCGCATCCCGAGCGCATCGCGATAGAACCGCAGGCTCACCTCGGTATCGCGCACGACGATCGCCGTGTGATCGATCCCGAGGAAGAGCCGACTCGCGCCCGCGTGCCACTTCGCAGCGCCCTTGTCCGGCGGGAACTGCAGGATCTCCAGATAGTGACCGTCGGGGTCGCGGAAATAGTACGCGCGGATACCCGCGGCGTTCGCATTCCAATCCGGCAAGCGCTGCGGCGCCGACGACGCGGCGCGCACGTGCGCCGCCCGCAGGCGCGCGTAGGCGCGGTCCATGTCGCTCGTGATGACCGCGACGTGTTGGAACCAGCGGTCGTTGCCCCGCGAATCGGCGGGGACGGGCCGGCCTTTCGGGGTCAGATACTCCTGCAGCGTGATCCGCTCGTCGCCCAGCGCGAGACGGGCGACGCGCACGCGCAGTCCGGCGATCCCCTCCAGCCGTTCGTAGGGCGCGCCGGCGAGCTCGCCGCGATCGATCTCGACGAAGTCAAGCACGCTCGTATAGAAGGCGACGGATCGGTCCAGATCTTCGACGGCGAGCGCGACCGTGCCGACGGCGCGGACGGTTCCGGGCTCGGCTGCAGACGGTCCCGCCGGCGAGACGGCCAACAGCACGGCGCAGAGCAGCGCCGCGGCGCCTCGCCGCACGACGCGCCGCACGGGCTCGAACGGCTCACGACCAAGGTCCATGCCATCGAGTCTAGGCGCGCGCTCGCGGCGCGCATGTAGGCGGCGTTACACGATCGGCGGGATCGTCGCGGGATCGTTGAGCCCGTACTCGACGCCGGGGACGAAATGCCCCGGCCGCCAGGCGAGCGTGCTGTGCAGCACGTAGCGCAACCCCAGCAGCGAGCGCGTGTAGGTTTCGCAGAGCTCCGGGAGCAGCTCGTCGAGCGCGGTGATCGTTCGCGCCGGTACGGGCACGTCGGACGGATACGCAGCGCCCTGCGTGTTCAGCCAGATCGCGCGCAGACCGGCGAGCGCCGCGCCGCCGACGTCGCGCCGGGGATCGCATCCGACGTACCACACGTGCTCCGGCGGCAGGCCCATCGCGGCGACCAGCGTCGCGAACGCCGCCGCCGAGGGTTTCGCGGCACCGATATCCTCCGAGACGAGCACGGGGCAATCGAGGCCGGTCAGGGCGGCCTTCCGCTGCGCGATCGTGCTCCATCCCTCGCACAAGATTGCGGCCGGGACGCGCAGCGACGCGACGCGCTCGAGGAACACGCGCGTCTCCGGCGCGACGCGAACCGCCTCCGCCGCGCGGAGCCCGGCGAGCTGGCGAAAGCGGGCGACGGTGAACGCGAAGGGCAACGACGTGCCCAGGAGCATCGAGACGGCATCGACGAGCGCTCGCGGCTGTGCGTCGTGCTCGGTGCGATCCACGGGGAACAGCTCGTCGGCGATCCGTTCCGCGGCGTCGGCGTCGAAGGGCACGGGCCGATCGGCTGAAAGGCCCCGTGCCAGCTCGAGGAAGGCCTGCCGCTCGAGGCGCTCCTCGCGCGTCAGCGTGCCGCCCAAGGCGAAGGCGATGGCGAAGATTGCTCTACCCTCCCCCGCGGTGTACGATGGGCCCCAGACCGCACCCTCCCCCACGGCGGCGCGTATGACGGCTCTCGAGAACAAGGTCTGGTACCTGAAGAAGTCCCGTCTGTTCGACCGCGTCGGTGACGACGCGGTCGCGAACTGCGAGCACATCTTCACACAGGTTCCGTATCCGAAGCGCGCGCTCGTCTTCGAGCAGGGCGACGTCGGGCGCCTCGTCTACATCGTGAAGATCGGTCGCGTGCGGATCGCGCGCGCGACGCAGGACGGCAAGGAGATCACGATGGCGATCCTCGGGCCGGGCGATCTCTTCGGAGAGGAGGTCGTGTTCTCGGACGTCGTGCGCTCGACGTTCGCGACGTGTCTGGAAGATTCGCTCCTCTGCACCGCGCGCGCCGAAGACCTCTACGGCCTCATGACGCGCCACGCCTCGATCGCGCTCAACGTCGCGAACTACCTGCGCGAGCAACGCGACGACGCGCTCTCCGTCGTGGAGGACCTCGCGTCGCTGAAGGTCCCGGACCGCCTCTTCAAGCTGCTCGAACGGCTCGCCGCGGAACACGGCGTCGCCTCCGATGCCGGGACGATGATCGACGTCCCGCTCACCCACGCCGACCTCGCCTCGCTGATCGGAAGCACGCGCGAGACCGTCACCGCCCAGATCACGCAGCTCGCGCGCGAGGGCCGCATCCGCACGCTCGGGCGCCGCATCGTCGTCCTCGACCAAGAGCTCGCACCGCTGCCCTGAGGGCGTTCATCGCCCGTTCGCACGGTCTTCTCACGAGCGCGCGACGATGACACCGATGCCGACGCGCGTAACGATCATCCGCGGCCACCCGGATCCGGCGCCCGCGCACCTCAACAACGCGCTCGCCGCCGCGTACGCGCGCGGCGCCGCCGAGGCCGGTCACCAGGTCGAGGAGATCGCCGTCGCGACCCTCGACGTTCCGCTCCTGCGCAGCGCCGAAGACTTCGTGCGCGGAGCGCCGCCGGAGGCGCTCGTGCAGGCGCAGCAGGCGATTCTGCGGGCGCAACACCTCGCGATCTTCTTTCCGCTCTGGTTGGGAGAGATGCCCGCGCTGCTCAAGGCGTTCTTCGAGCAGACCTTCCGCCCGACGTTCGGCGAGCCGCGGAAGGTGCGCAACCCGCTCCTCGCGCACCCGCTGCGCGGACGCTCCGCGCGCGTCGTCGTGACGATGGGGATGCCGGCGCTCTTCTACCGCTGGTACTTCGGCGCGCATGGCGTGAAAAATCTGGAGCGCAACGTCCTGCGCTTCTCCGGGATCGCCCCGGTTCGCACGACGTTCTTCGGCGGCGTCGATACCGCGAGCGACGGGACGCGCGCGCGCTGGATCGCGCGCATGCACGAACTGGGCCGCACCGCGCGATAGGAGGATCCATGGTCACGATCGTTCGCTTCGTCCCGCTCGCGATCGCGGGGCTGCTCGCGGCCGGCGCGCCCGCGCTCGCGGCGCCGAGCCGCACGGTCACGCTCGCGCAAGAGTACAGCTCGGGCCTCCACGGCACCGCCGTGTTGACGCAGCACGGCAACGACCTGACGGTCGTGATCGAACTGGCGGGACGGCATGCGCAGGAACCCTATCTCGCGCATATCCACGGCGGCGCGTGCGATCAGCCGCACGTGCGCACGGCGTACCAGCTCGCTCCGGTCGTGCAAGGGCGCTCGACGACGACGGTGCCGAACCTCCGGCTGGAGACGCTGACGCACGGCACCTACTCGCTCGGGATCCACGCGCGTGTCGCCAACGTGACGCACCATCTCGCCTGCGGAGCGATCGGCACGGCACCCTAAGCGCGTTCCTCCAGCTCGTGCAGCGTCTTCTCGGCATTGCGCGCGGCGTCGTGGACGTTGCGCGCGCTGCGCTGCGCGATCGCGCTGCTGATCCACTTCAGCGACGCATCGAAGCTCTGCGCGTACGACTGTCCCTTGATCCCGCGCAGCGTTTCCGGCCGCTCGTCGGCCCAGGCTGCGTGGAGCTGGCGTGAGAGCCGGTTGGCGGAAACCCAGTCGCCGCGCTCCGCGGCGGCATCGATCCCTTGCGCGAGCGTCGTCATGGTGGAATAGGCGGTCTTCGGGGCCGGGCTTGCGAGCGCGGTCGTGCACACGAGAACAAGCGCTGCCAACGCAGCGGAGATACGGGTGCTCACCAAGAGTCCCTCCGGAAAAGAGCGGGTTCTCGGGATGGTCGCATGCTTTTGCGAAGGAGGCGTGAACGGCGGCGGCGGCTCGTTCGAACGGTGTTCACACCGCCACGCTAGAGTGCGCGCATGGAGCGGCACGACCGGTGAACGTTGAGACCGGCGAGCGAACGGGCGCCTTTTCTGCAGCCGGCCTCACTGCCGTCGAGGCGGCGCAGCGGCTTCGCCGCTACGGGGCGAACAGCGTCGCGGCGCGGCGCCGCGTTCCGCCGATCCTCGTCTGGGCGGGTCGAATCGCGACCGACCCCATGGCGATCCTCCTCGCGGTCGCCGCGGCGACGTACGTTGCGCTCGGCGACCAGGTCGACGCGTGGGTCGCGGGGATCGCGCTGGTCCCGATCGTCCTGGTCGGCGTCGTCCTCGAAGGCCGCGCCGACGCGGCGCTGGCGCGCCTGCGCGATCTCGCCGCGCCGCGCGCCCGCGTCGTGCGCGACGGGGTAGAGCAGGAGATCCGTGCCGAGGACGTCGTCCCCGGCGACCTGCTCGTCGTCGGCGAGGGCGACGTCGTCGCCGCCGACGGCGATCTCGTGGAAGGCCGGCTCGCGATCGACGAGTCCGCATTGACCGGCGAGTCGATCCCGGTGGAGCATGCGCCGGGCGGCGATGTCGCGATCGCGGCAGGGACGGTCGTCGTCGGCGGGCGAGGCACCGCGCACGTGCGCGCCACCGGCGAAGCGAGCCGTTACGGTGCGATCGCCGCGATGCTGCGGGATCTCACCCCGCCGCGCACCCCGATCGAGTCCGCGATCCGCGGCGTCGTGTTCCGCATCGGGATCGCCGTCGTGTGCATCTGCGTCGCCGTAGCCGTAAGCGAACGGATGCACGGTTCCCCGTGGACCGTCGCGCTTATCGCGGCGGTCAGCCTCGGGATGGCGGCGATGCCCGAAGAGCTGCCGATGGTGTACACGCTGTATCTCGCGCTCGGCGCATGGCGGCTCGCGCGCGACCGCGCGCTGGTCCGCCGCCTCGGCAGCGTCGAGACGCTTGGTTCGACGAGCACGATCTGCGTCGACAAGACCGGAACGTTGACGCACGGACGCGTCGAGCTGGCGGAGGTGGTCGCGCGCGAGGGCGACGAGGAAACGGTCCTCGAGACCGCCGTGCTCGCGAGCGAACCGCGCGGCGCCGATCCGCTCGACGCGGCGTTCACGCGCGCGGTCCTCGTCGACCCGCGCGTCGGCGCCGCGCTGCTCGAGGACGTTCCCTACGATGCGCGGCGCCGCTATGCCGCCAAGCGCTGGCGGCTGCACGGCGAGGTCATCCACGCCGTCAAGGGCGCGCTCGAAGCGGTCCTCGACCTCACGCATGCCGATCCGGCGACGCGCGCCGAGGCGTGGAACGCGAACGACCGGCTCGCCGCCGAGGGGATGCGCGTCCTGGCCGTCGCCCGCGCCGCAGACCGCGCACCGCTCCGGTTGCTCGGTCTCGCCGGCTTCCGCGATCCCGTCCGCGACGACGCTCCCGCGGCGCTCGCCGAATGCCGTTCGGCCGGGGTGCGCGTCGTCATGATCACCGGCGACCACCCAACGACCGCGCGCGCGATCGCGCAGCGCGTCGGCTTCGGTGCGGACGCCGACCGTCTCGTCACCGGCGACGCGCTCGACGCGGCCGACGACGATGCCCGGCGCGCGCTGATCGGATCGGCGCGGGTCTTCGCCCGCACCCGTCCGGAGCAGAAGCTCACCATCGTGCGCGCGCTGCGCGCGAACGGCGAGGTCGTCGCGATGACCGGCGACGGGACGAACGACGCGCTGGCGTTACGCGAAGCCGACATCGGGATCGCGATGGGGCGGCGCGGGACCGAGGTCGCGCGGGAAGCGGCCGGGCTCGTCCTGCTCGACGACGACGTCTCGACGATCGTTCGCGCGATCCGCGACGGGCGGCGGATCTTCGACAACCTGCGCAAAGCGTTCGGCTATCTCGTCGGCTTCCACGCGCCGCTGCTCGCGGGTGCGATCGCCCTCCCGGCGCTCGGGCTCCCGCTCTTGCTCGAGCCGATCCATCTCGTCTGGCTGGAACTGGTCGTGCACCCGACCTCGTCGCTGGTCTACGAGGGCGATCCGGCCGACGCCGACGTCATGCGGCGCCCGCCGCGCCCTCGCACGGAGGGGCTGCTGCGGCGCTCCGACTGGCTTCGTCCCGCCCTGCTCGGGACGACGCTCGCGCTCGCGGTCGTCGCCCTGGACGCATGGCTCCTGCTCACCGGCACGGCGGTCGGCACGGCGCGCGCGGCCGCGCTGATCGTGATGTTCGTCGGGCAGACGGTACTCGTCTTCGTACAACGCTCCCCGGCGCGCCCGGTGTGGCGCGGGGCCCCACCGACGCCGGTCGCGTGGTGGCTAGCGGGCGCGACGCTCGCGAGTCTTGCGCTCGCGATCCTCGTCCCCCCGCTCGCGAGCGTCCTCCATCTCGGCGTTCCCTCCCCCTCGCTCGCGCTCTCCGCCGTCGGCGCCGCTCTGGCCGCGACACTCTGGTTGGAGCCGTTCAAACGATGAGGGCCGTCTGGCTCGCGGCGACGCTGGCGGCACTCGGCGCGCTCGTCGTCGTCTTCCGCGAGGTCGTGCTCGTCTTCTTCGCCGCCGCGATCTTCGCCGTGCCGTTGCATCAAGCGACCCGCGCACTCGCGACACGGCTGCGCATACCGGACGCGGCGGCGCTCGTCGCCGTACTCGTGGTGGCGGCGCTGGCGACGGTCGCGATTCTGTGGGGCTGGGAGAGCGTCGTCGCCGCGCAGCTCGCGCAACTGCTCGCGACCTTGCCCGCGCTCACCGAACGGCTCGCGGAGCGGCTGCGCACCGATCCCTGGGCCGCGCCGCTCGCAAACCTCGCCCCCGATCCGGCGATGCTCTTCAGTGGAGCGGCCAGCGTGCTGGGCGGGGTGCGCGGCTTCCTCGGCGGCACGTTCTCCCTGCTGCTCGACGCCGCGATCGTCGTGTTCGCCGCGATCTGCTTCGCCGCCGAGCCGCGCACGTACGTCGAGGGGCTGCTGCGGCTCGTCCCGCCGGCACGGCGCGCGCGCGTCGACCGCGCGTTGCGCGACGCGGGCGCGACGATCGGTCTCTGGCTGATCGCGCGAGTGATCTCGATGGCGACGGTCGGCGTTCTGGCCGGCGTCGGCCTGCAGCTGCTGGGAATCCCCTACGCCATGGTCCTCGGCGTACTCGCCGGCATCCTCGCCTTCATCCCGAACATCGGCTCGATCGCCTCGGCGATCCCGGCGCTGCTCCTCGCGGCGCCGTCGGGCTGGGAGCGCGTCGTCGCCGTCGCGGCGCTGTACTGGCTCGCGCACGCGCTCGACGACTTCCTGGTCATCCCGCTCGCCGAACGGCGCGTCGTGCGCTTGCCCCCCGCGCTCACGATCGCGGCCCAGCTCGTCCTGGGGCTGAGCTGCGGGATCCTGGGGATCATGATGGCGGCACCGTTCGTCGCGGTCGCCATCGTGCTCGTGCGACGGCTCTTCGTGGAGGACGTCGTCGAGCGCGAGGCCGCGCAGTCGAGCGAAACCCGCGCAGTCCTCATCCGATGACGCGCGCTTCGAAAGGAAGAACTGCGATGCGGTATTTCTCTCGCGTCCTCGTGGCTCTGGACGGCTCGCCGCCGTCCGCGGCGGCGCTCGACGTAGCGTGCTCGATCCTGCACGAGCGCGACGGAACGCTGATCGGCGTGCACGTCGCCGAATCGGTACCGATGCTGCGCGGCAGACACGTGCAATGGGTCCCCGAACCGCACGACGCGGCGCGCAAGGCGGCGGTCGCGCTGCTGCGCGAGGACCGCGAGCGTGCCGAGCGCGACTATGGGGTCGCGATGGACACGATGCTGGTCGAAGGCAGCCCCGTCGATGAACTGCTGCGGATCGCTCACGTGAAGGAGGTCGACACGATCGTCATGGGCAGCCACGGCCGAACGAGCGTGCGGCGTTTGCTGCTCGGCAGCGTCGCCGAAGGGGTGATGCGCAAGAGCAGCGTCCCGGTGCTGATCGTCCACGCGGCAGCGCCGGCCGCCGAGCATCAGGATCGCCCCGCCTCATGAAGGCGTTTCACGTCGTCCTCGTCGCCGTCGACTCCTCGGAGCCGGCGCAGCACGCCGCCGACTTCGCGATCCGCATCGCCGAGGGATCGCGGCTGATCTTCGTCAACGCGGTCGACAGCAGCCGCATCGCCGCACTTGCGATGCGCACTCCGCTCGAGGATCCCGAGCCGGTGATCGACGAGACCGCGCAGGACGCGCGGCAGCTCGTCTCCGACCTGACCCAAAAAGCGAAGCGCGCAGGCGTGCACGCAACCGGCCTGGTCGTCGAGGGGGAGCCGGTCGACGCGATCTTGCGCGCCGCCGAGCAGCTCACCGCCGACCTGATCATCTTGGCGAGCCACGGCCGCAGCGGTTTCGCACGCGCGGTGATGGGGAGCGTCGCCGAAGGCGTCGCGCGCCGCTCGCGCATCCCGGTCATGTTCGCCCCGACCGGCATGGGCCCCGACCACCCGGAACGCCACCTCCACCACATCTTCCAAGGACTCTGATCGAGCTTGCTATGAGCCTTACGACCACGAGCGGCGCGCCGGCGCCGGCATCCTCCGTCGTGCCCGACGACGCGGAGCTGCGGCTCCTCGATGCCTATTGGCGCGCCGCGAACTACCTCTCCGTCGGACAGATCTATCTGCTCGACAACCCGCTCCTGCGCGAGCCGTTGCGCCCGAGCGACATCAAGCCGCGCCTGCTCGGGCACTGGGGGACGACGCCCGGACTGAACTTCGTCTACGCGCACCTGAACCGGCTCATCGCGCGGCACGGCGCCGACGTGCTCTTCGTCGCGGGTCCGGGACACGGCGGCCCGGGTCTGGTCGCCAACACGTATCTCGAAGGGACGTACAGCGAACTGTATCCCGAGATCACGCGCGACGAGCAGGGGATGCAGGCGCTGATGAAGCGCTTCTCCTTCCCCGGCGGGGTCGGGAGCCACGCGACGCCCGAGACTCCGGGCTCGATCCACGAAGGCGGGGAGCTCGGCTATTCGCTCGCGCATGCGTTCGGCGCGGCGTTCGACGATCCCGATCTGATCGTCGCGTGCGTCGTCGGCGACGGCGAGGCGGAGACAGGTCCGCTCGCGACGAGCTGGCACGGCAACAAGTTCCTCGACGCGGCGCGCGACGGCGCGGTGTTGCCGATCCTCCACCTGAACGGCTACAAGATCGCGAACCCGACGATCCTCGCGCGCATTCCGCGCGAGGAGCTGACGGCGCTGCTCACCGGCTACGGCTACGAGCCGCACTACGTCGAAGGCCACGAGCCCGCGGCGATGCACCAGCTGATGGCGACGACGCTCGAAACGGTGTACGGGAAGATCCGCACGATCCAGCGCGACGCGCGCGAGCGCGGCGTGACGACGCGACCGCGCTGGCCGATGATCGTGCTCGTCACACCGAAGGGCTGGACGGGACCGGCGAGCGTCGACGGCCAGCCGGTCGAAGGGACGTTCCGCTCCCACCAGGTCCCGGTGGCGAAGTTCCACGAGCATCCCGAGCACCTCGCGATCCTCGAGACGTGGATGCGCTCGTACCGTCCCGAGGAGCTGTTCGATGCGAACGGCACGCTGCGCCCGGAACTTGCGGCGTTGGCGCCGACCGGGACGAAACGGATGGGCGCGAATCCGCGCGCGAACGGCGGCCTCGTCATGCGCGCTCTCGCGCTCCCCGAGTTTTGCGACTACGCCGTCGACGTGCCGGCGCCGGGCGAGACGATCGCCGAGGCGACGCGCGTGCTCGGCACGTACCTGCGCGACGTCATCCGCAAGAACGTGACGACGTTCCGGCTCTTCGGTCCCGACGAGACGGCCTCGAACCGGCTCGACGACGTCTTCTCGGTGACGAACCGCGAGTGGACGGAGGGGATCCTCGCGAGCGACGACCATCTCGCGCACGGCGGCCGCGTGATGGAGGTCCTGAGCGAGCACCAGTGCGAGGGTTGGCTCGAAGGCTATCTCCTCACCGGGCGGCACGGCCTTTTCTCGTGCTACGAGGCGTTCATCCACATCGTCGACTCGATGGTGAACCAGCACGCGAAGTGGCTGAAGATCGCCAGCGAGGTGCCGTGGCGGCGCCCGATCGCCTCGCTCAACTACCTGCTCACCTCGCACGTCTGGCGCCAGGACCACAACGGCTTCAGCCATCAGGATCCGGGGTTCATCGACCACGTCGTCAACAAGAAGGCCGACGTCGCGCGCGTCTACCTTCCACCCGACGCGAACACGCTGCTCTCGGTCGCCGATCACTGCCTGCGCAGCCGCGACTACGTCAACGTGATCGTCGCCGGGAAGCAGCCGTCGCCGCAATGGCTCGACATCGAGGCAGCGATCCGGCACTGCGCCGCCGGCGCGGGGATCTGGCGCTGGGCGAGCAACGACGAGGGCGTCGCGCCGGACGTCGTGATGGCGTGCGCCGGCGACGTCCCCACGCTCGAGACGCTCGCGGCGGTCGCGTTCCTACGCGAGCACCTGCCGGACGTGCGGATCCGCGTCGTCAACGTCGTCGACCTGATGACGCTGCAACCGTCCAGCGTGCATCCCCACGGACTGCCCGACACGGAGTTCGACGCGATGTTCGGCACGGAGCACCCCGTCGTCTTCGCCTTCCATGGCTACCCGACGCTGATCCACCGCCTGACCTACCGACGAAACGGTCACGACAACTTCCACGTCCGGGGGTACATCGAGGAAGGGACGACGACCACCCCGTTCGACATGGCGGTGCGCAACCGGCTCGACCGCTTCCACCTTGCGGGCGACGTCATCGACCGCGTCCCGCGCCTGCGCGATCGCGGCGCGCATCTCAAGCAGCGGATCCGCGACCTTCTGGTCGACCACCGGCGCTACATCATCGAGCACGGCGACGACCCGCCGGCGATCCGCGACTGGAAGTGGACCCCGGCGCCGTAACGGGGCCACTTCTCGTCATGCTGAGCGTGTCGAAGGGCTGTCGTTAGGTGCGGAATGCGCGGCGGGCGATCAGGGTGAACGAGGCGATGAGCAATGCCAAGAGTGCCAGTGCCGCGCCGACGGTGAGCGTCGTGCCGCCGGCGGCGCCGCAGAGCGCGCTCGCGCTCGCGCCGAGCCAGAGGCGCAGACGCCGCAGCGGATCGTCGCCGGCACCGGCGACGTGGCGTGCGTTCGAGAGCAGATCGTCGGGCAGCCAGGTCGCGCCGGTGACGATGCGGGCGATGCGTCCGCTGGGATCGATGATCAGCGCCGCCTCGTCGTGAACGACGACGCCGGGGACGGGGCGCGTCGCGTTGATGCCCAGGCGCGCGGCGAGATTCTCGACCGCGTCCGGCTCGCCGGTCGCGAACGTCCAGCGACGCGGGTCGGCCCCGTACGCGGCGCCGTACCGCGCGAGGACGGCCGGTGTGTCGTACGACGGATCGAGCGTCAGCAGGAGGAGACGAATCGGCGCGGTGCCGATCGCGCGCTGCATCCGTGCGAACTTCGCCGAGACGAGCGGGCACATCGAGGCGTCGCGGCAGCGCGTGTAGATGAACGAGACGATCGTCGTGCGCCCGTCGGACGACTGCAGCGAGAACGGGCGTCCGTGTTCATCGACGAGCGCGGTCGCCGGAACCATGTCGCCTTCGCGCAACACCGGGACGAACGGCTGCGGCTTCGCCGCGGACGGCGCGCGCACCACGTGCACGTCGCGCAGCGTCCAGGGATCGGTGTGCTCGTCGACCAGCCCGCGCACGGCGTCGCCGACGTGCAACGCAGGCGCGCCCGATGCAAGACGGAAGCTCATCGTCATCGCCGGCATCCCCTCGAACGGCGCGTGACGGACCAGCACCTGGCCCGTCACGCGGTCGATCGCGAGTACCTCGCCATGCAGCGCCGGGAGGCGCGCGGGGGCGACGATCGCCGGCGGCTGCGTCGCTACCACGTCCTCATGCCGGGCGCGAGGTACGCATGCGCCTGGAGCTGCTGCGTGATCGGTCCGGCGTAGGCCAGCACCGCGAGCGCGATCGCGACGACGCCCCACCGCCCGAGCTTGTCGAGGACCGGCGGCGTGTCCATCGCCGCTTCGTCGGTCGCCGCGAAGGCGAAGGCCTGCTTCGAAGCGGGGTCGGTGCGCCGGTTCGCGATCAGCGTCCCCACCGCGACGATCAGGAAGAGCAGCGCCGAAATCGCGAGGATCGACCCGCCGATCGCGGCCCACACCATCTCGGGGTGCCACGTCGCGGCGCCCTGCGCGCCGAAGTACGTCACCTCCGAGGTGCGCCGCGGCGCGCCGAGCAGCCCGGCCCAGTGCATCGCGGTCGACATGATCGCCATCCCGATGAACCAGAGGTAGACCTGGAGCAGCGCGAGACGCGGCGCGAAGAGCCGGCGCCCGGAGAGCGCCGGGACCAGACCGTACGAGACGCCGATGAACGTCAGCGCGACCGGGCCGCCGACGGTGATGTGGAAGTGCCCGACGATCCACATCGTGTTGTGGACGAGCACGTCCATCGAGTACGAGTTGTTCACGATCCCGCCGAAGCCGCCGAAGATGAACAGGATCATCCCGAACGCGGGGCCGGCGAAGACGGGGTTCTTCCACGGCAGCCAGCGCACGATGTTGAGGAACCCGCGCACGCCGGCCTTACGCGCCGCGATCTCGAACGAGGCGAAGATCGCAAACGCCGTCATGAACGAAGGGACGACGACGCCGTAGGTCAGCATCGTGTGCATCCACTTCCAGCCCGCCGAGACGCCGGGATCGAGGTACTGGTGGTGCAGCCCGACCGGGGTCGAGAGCAGGAGCAGCAGCACGAACGCCAGGCGCGTGAGCGCATCGCTGAAAATCGTCCCCTTGAACGTCGTCGGGACGACCGCGTACCAGATCGTGTACGCGCCCATGATCCAGAAGTAGACCAGCGGGTGACCGAAGTACCAGAAGAACATCCGCGTGAGCTCGACGTTGATGCCCTGCGTCCAGCCGAGCGACCACGGGATCAGCAGCGTCATCTCGGCGACGACGCCGAGCGTCGCGATGATCCACATGATCATCGTGCAGGTCGCCATGAACGCCGGGAGCGGGATGCGCTCCTTCGGCTCACGCCGCTTGAACCAGATGACGTCGATGAAGAGGTCCGCCGCCACGATCCACGTGCCGAGCACGAGGAACGTCGCGCCGAAGTAGAACAGCGGGCTCGCCTTGAGGGGCGCGTAGAACGTGTAGAGGACGCTCGCGCTCCCGTCGAGGATCGCGGTCGCCGCCATCACCGTCCCGAGCAGCATCACCGCGTAGCCGATCCAGCCCAGCCGCGTGCCGCGGTCGCGCGGGATCGTACGGTACGTCGCATACGTGAAGAGCCCGGTGATGAAGAACGTCGTGAAGACCAGCGCCATCAGGACGCCGTGCGCCGTGAGCATGCGGTAGTAGTCGAACCACGGCGGCATCACGATGAAGTCGGCGCGCGAAAAGCCTTGGAGCATCCCGAAGAGCGCGCCCAGACCGACCGCGACGGTCGCCGTCGTGATGTGGGCCAGCACGAGCCGGTCGCCGCCCGTGCGCAGCGTCGCACCCGGAGCTTTTTCGATCACGGCGGCCATCTCAGCGCACCTCCACTTTCGCCGACATCAGTTGGTGGCCGGCGCCGCAGTACTCGTTGCAGACGAGCAAGTACGTGCCGGGCTTGGTGAACGTGTGCGAGACCTGGCTGACCCAGCCCGGCGTGACCATCGTGTTCACGCCGGTCTCGGGGATGCTGAAGCCGTGCTCGACGTCGGCGCTGGTGACGTAGAACGTCACGCGCGAGCCGAGCGGGACATCGATCTCCGCGGGCGTGAACGAGAAGATGCGGGCGACGTAGTAGGCTTCGTACTCACCGTTCGCCACCTTGCGCAGGCCGGGTTTGTCGAACGGCGGGGTTTCCGAGACTTTGGTCGGATCGATGCTCTGCACGTGACTCGGCGGGACGAAGCCGTCGACGACCGCTGCCGTCGTGATGAACGCAGCGAAGACGACCAGCATCGCGAGGCCGATCGTCATCCAGATGCGCTCTTGGCGGTGGATGTGCACGGTTACCACTCCGCTCGCATGAGGAAGAACATCAAAAACCACCCGACGGCGATCAGGCCGCCGAGGGTCAGGACGAAGGCGAAGGTTGCCGGAAGCGGCTCGTCACGAGGTTCCATGGCCCAAGCCTACCGGGTGCCCGTCGCACTCGGCGTGAACGAGCGGCGAATGTCGCTTCCTCGTTTCTTCACACGTCGGGGATAGGTGGGCTGCACGATGGACGCGATGCAGATCCTGGCGGTCAACGCGGGCTCGACCTCGCTCAAGCTCGAGCGCTACGTGCTCGCGGCACCGCTTACGGAGCTCGCCGACCCGCCCGAGCCCGTGCGCTCGGCGAACGTCGGCCCGGGCGACGCCGAGGCGGCGCTGGCGGAGTTTCTACGGGAGACGCCCGACGCGGTCGCCCACCGCTTCGTGCGCCTCGCGGACGACGCGCCGCCGGTCCTGCGCCTGGACGGTTCGAGCGAGAAGACGATCGGCGGTCTCGGCGAGGACGCGCCGCTGCACTCCGCGCCGGCGCTGCGCGCGGTCGAGGCGGTCGCGAAGCTCGACCCGGCGGTGCCGCAGTACGCCGTCGGCGACAGCGCCTTTCATCGCACGATCCCGCCGGCCGCGGCGACGTATGCGCTTCCGCGCGAGCTGACCCGCGCCGGGCTGCGCCGCATCGGGTACCACGGCCTGAGCCACGAATATGCGGCGCACCGCGGCTGCGCGCTCGCCGGGCTGGAGGTGAGGAGTGCGCGCGTCGTGACCGCGCACCTGGGCGGCGGTTCGTCGCTCTGCGCGGTCCGCGGCGGCGCGAGCATCGATACGACGATGGGCTATACGCCGCTCGAGGGTCTCCCGATGGCGACGCGCAGCGGCTCGGTCGACCCCGGGCTGCTGCTGCACCTGCTGCGCGGCGGGATGTCGCACGACGACCTGGAGGAGACCCTCGAACGCCGTTCCGGCTTGCTCGGGATCTCCGGCCGCAGCGGCGACGTGCGCGAGCTCCTCGCGGCGGCGGACGACCCGGACGCGCGGCTCGCGCTCGACGTCCTCGGCTGGCGCCTCCGCGCCGCGCTCGGCGCGATGATCGGCGTCCTCGGCGGCATCGACCTGATCGTCTTCACCGGCGGGGTCGGCGAGCACGCGCCTTCGGTGCGCGCCGCGGGTATCGCCGGTGCGGCGGCCGCCGGCGCGGTGCTCGACGACGCGCGCAACGCCTCGCTCACGGGCGAGGGTTCGATCGCCGCCGCCGGCTCGCGCGTCGCGATCTGCGTCGTCACTGCGCGCGAGGGCTGGCAGCTCGCGCGCAAGGTCTACGCCTTGAGCGCCTCCCGCGAGAGGCGCAGCAGCTCGATCGCGTTCGCGGAGTAGATCTTCTCGCGATCGCGCTCGGAGATCTCGAGGCGGTCGATCACCGCGATCGTCTCTCGAATGAACTGCGGGCCGCCTTCGGGATCGAACGGGCAGTCGGTCCCGAACAAACAGTGATCGGCGCCGAAGAAGTCGAGGCCGCAGCGCGTCGCGCTGAACGAGCCCGAGAGCGACGTGTCGGCGTAGAACATCTTGAAATAGTCGAGCGGACGGCGCTTGAGGGATTTGAGCAGCGACTCGTAGTCCTCGTCGGAGGTACGGGTGCCGAGCTGATCCCAGCCCAGGCCGACGCGCCCCTCGAAGAACGGGATCATCGCGCCCATGTGGTGCGTGATGATCTTGAGCGCCGGCAGCTTGTCGAACATCCCCGAGAATACCATCCGCGCCATCGCCGCGCTCGTCTCGTAGGGCCACCCGAACGCCCACCAAATCTCGTACTTCGACTTCGCCTCGCCCGGATAGTCGGCGAAGCGCGGCGGGCGCGCCGGGTGCATCCAGACCGGCAAGTCGTACCCCGTCATCCGCTCGAAGATCGGGAAGAACTCGGGATCGTCGAGCGCACGGCCGTTGACGTTCGTGAAGACCTGCACGCCGCGCGCGCCGAGGCCCTCGATCGCGCGCTTCATCTCTTCGAGCGCGGCCGGGACGTTGTTCATCGGCAGCGAGGCGACGAAGCCGGGAAATTGCTCGGGATGCTGCTTGCAGATCGCCGCCATCCCGTCGTTCGCGAGCCGCGCGAGTTCCGGCGAGGTGTCCGGCTTGGCGACGAACTCGATCGGCGGCATCGAGAGCGTGAGCACCTGCGAGTAGCCCGGGAATTGTTCCATCACGCGCAGTCGCGCGTCGAGGTCGTAGAGCACCGGGATCGTCATCCAGCGCTTGACCGAGTCGCGGTCCGGGATGACGTCGACCATGCGTTCGAAGTACGAGCGCGGGAAGATGTGGCTGAAAATGTCGATCTTCATGGCGGCTTCGTACAGCGTATGCCCACGGGCCGCGAAGCCCCTGGCGGTCGCGTTCCGCGTCGAAGAACGCGGCCGCCGCGAGACCCCTTCCGGTCTTCCCCGCTACGCGGGCGTCGCTTGAGAGAGCGCGTCGATCTCGGCGAGGTCGGCGTCGCTCAGCACCCACCCGGCGGCGCGCGCGTTCGCCTGCACCTGTTCCGGCTTCGTCGCGCCCGCGATCACCGACGACACCGGCCGATGGGCGAGGAGCCACGCGAACGCGAGCTCCAGCAGCGTATGGTTGCGAGACTCCGCGAACGCGGTGAACTTCTCGACCAGGTCGAGGTTCTGCTCCGTGAGGAGATGCTGAAAGTTGAGGTACGCGCCGCCGCCGACGCGCGTCCCGGCCGGCGCCGCCTGGCCGCGACGATACTTGCCGGTAAGCAGCCCGTTCGCGAGCGGAAAGTAGGGCAGAAACCCGATCCCTTCGCGCGCGCAGACGTCGAGCACGCCGGCTTCCGGTTCGCGGTGGAACAGGCTGTACTCGTTCTGCACGCTTTCGAACCGTACGGCTCCGGCCTTCACACCCGCCTTCGCTTCGGCGAGCTGCTCGATGGTGAAATTGGAGCAGCCGATCTCGCGGACGTTCCCGGCCTTCACCAGCTCGTCGAGCGCGCCGAGCGTCTCCGCGATCGGCACGGCGGGGTCGGGGCGGTGGAGCTGGTAGAGGTCGATGTAGTCGGTGCCGAGGCGGCGCAGGCTGTCCTCGGCGGCGCGGCGCACGTACTCCGGCCGCGCACCCTTACGCGTCTCGTCGAGCTCGCTGCCGAACTTGGTCGCGATCACGACGTCCTTGCGGCGCGCGCCGAGCGCGCGCCCGAGGTATTCCTCGCTTTTCGTCTGCCCGTAGATGTCGGCCGTGTCGAAGAACGTGATGCCGGCATCGAGCGCAGCCGCGATGACGTTCGCACTGGCGACCTCGTCGAGCCCCCAGCCGAAGTTGTTGCAGCCCAGCCCGACGACCGAAACATCGAGCGAGCCGATCTTTCGTGTTTGCACGACCGGCAAGACCCGGGCCACGCAGGGCCAGTTTCGCGAAGCCCGCTGGACCGGCGGCGCTGAGCCGAGGAGGGCCGGGACCTTGCAGCGATATCTTCCTGTGACGGACCGCTCCAGGAGAACCGACTTGCTCAAGCCTGACCACTACCGACTCGTCAACGGCGACGGCGCCGCCTTGGCCAATCTCCCTTTGGTTCGTGGGACGATGGGATACGAGGCGGTCGACGTGCGCCATCTGCTCGGCGAGAGCCGGCTGTGCACGTTCGATCCGAGCTTCGGCAGCACGGCGAGCTGCCGCTCCGCGATCACCTACATCGACGGGGACGCGGGCGTGCTGCTCCACCGCGGTTACCCGATCGACGTCCTTGCCGAGCGGTCGACCTATCTCGAGGTCGCATACCTGCTGCTCTTCGGTGATTTGCCGAACGCCGCCGAGCTCGAGCGGTTCGTCCACAGCATCACGTACCATACGATGGTCCACGAGCAGCTGACGCGGTTCTACAGCGGGTTCCCGCGCGACGCGCACCCGATGGCCGTGCTGCTCGGCGTCGTCGGCGCCCTCTCCGCCTTCTATCCCGACAGCATCGACGTGTTCGATCCGGAGCAGCGGCTCGTCTCGATCCACCGGCTCATCGCGAAGATGCCGACGATCGCGACGATGGCGCACAAATACTCGGTCGGACAGCCGTTCGTCTACCCGCAGAACCGGCTCGACTACTCCGAGAACTTCCTGCACATGATGTTCTCGGTCCCCGCCGAGCCGTACCCGGTGAATCCCGTCTTCGCGCGGGCGCTGAACGCGCTGATGATCGTGCAGGCCGATCACGAACAAAACGCGTCGACCTCGACGGTTCGCACGGTCGGCTCGAGCCGCGTCAACCCGTTCGCCTGCGTCGCCGCGGGGATCGCGTCGCTGTGGGGCCCGCTGCACGGCGGCGCCAACGAGGCGGTGCTCACGATGCTGACGGAGATCGGGACGAAGGACCGCATTCCGGAATTCGTCGCCCGCGCCAAGGACAAGAACGACCCGTTCTTGCTGATGGGTTTCGGCCATCGCGTCTACAAGAGCTACGATCCGCGCGCCAAGGTCATGCAGCGCATCTGCGAGGAGGTGCTGGCCGAACGCGGAGCCGAGAACGATCCGCTGCTCGAGCTGGCGCGTGAGCTCGAGCGCACCGTGCTCGCCGACGACTATTTCGCCGAGCGCAAGCTCTACCCGAACGTCGACTACTATTCGGGGATCGTGATGCGCGCGTTGGGCTTTCCGCTCCCGATGTTCACGCCGCTCTTCGCCGTCGCCCGCACCGTCGGCTGGCTCGCGCAGTGGAAAGAGATGATCGAGGATCCCGACCAGCGCATCGCGCGGCCGCGGCAGATCTACGCCGGCCCGACGCGGCGCGAGTACGTGCCGCTCAGCGAGCGGCCGTAGGGCGACGTCGGGCGGGCCGACCCGCTCGTATTCTCCAAGCGCGCGGTGCTCACGAACTCAACGGATCGAGTCCCGAGAGGGCGAGGCAGGCGAGATCCGCGAGCCCCCCGAGCTGCGCGCGCTCCATCTCCGAATACTCGTGGGGCGCGAAGTGGACCACCGTGAGTCGCGCAAAGAACCCGCGTTGCGATTGTACGCTCGCCGTCGCAAACGAAACGCTCGGACGCGCCGGCTCGACTGTTCGACGAACCACCGCGGCGAGATCGGGGCAACAACCGTCGTGCTCGGAACGGATCATCAGCTCGCCCTGTCGCGCCGTCTGCCGGTAGCCGTGAAGGGCTTTCTCCGCCGCGTCGCCCCAACGCCGGCGAAGGAGTGCATGGAACCGGCTTCCGCATGCGTCGTCTTCGCCGGTCGCCGCATCAACCCAGCTGCCGTCCCCGACCCTTGTGCACGTGACCATCGCGTCGGGCGCGAGCATCGTCATCGCGTGCTCGCGGACCAGCGTCAGCGCCTCGGTTTCCGTGGTCGCCGCCCACAACCGGAGCGTGAGGCGGCGCAGCGCGCGGAATGCTTCGAGGACCCCCGTCGACCGCTCCGGCAAGGACGTCAGACGAAGCTCCGGGACGGCGAGCCGGAAGAGCACCGCGCGCTCGCCGGGATCCATCATCAGCGCATCGGCGAGCCGCGAGAGGACGGCGGCAGAAACGCGTCCGGCGCGGTCGCTCTCGAGCATCGCGTACCATTGACGGCTGATCCCGACGGCTTCGGCAACCTCCTCCTGGGTGACGGGCCTCCCGATTCGCAACGGCAGCCGCGAGAGTGAGCCGAGCGAGCTGAGCTGCGGATCGAGGCGCGCGCGACACCGCCTGAGCAGGTCGCTCAACCGCCGCGGCTCACCGTCTTCCGCGCGCTCGAACGACGTCACCGAAGCGTCCGAACGTGTTTGCCATGCTACGCTCACGAATGCGCCACCATCATCCCGTTCTGCGCTTCAGCGCCGGTGCTGATCCGCGAAGCAGCTTCGCTTCCTCCGGGATCGCCGACTACGCCTTGGCGGCATCGGCTTCAGCAACGCCAAGATACCAGCGGTACATGGGACGCCACAATCATGCGTGGAGGCCAGTTTGCCTATACCTTCGTATAGGGCACGATGCGCGAAAGGTCAGCCTACTCGGCTGGCGTGCGCGCGGGCGAGCGCCTTTCGTTTCGTCGCGCAGGTCATCGCGACGTCAGCGCCTACGCCGGCTTGCGGATGTACCCGTACCGCAGGTTGCTGCGCGCCGGTCCCTGCGCCACGTACTGCGCCTTCAGCTCGCTGAACCGATCCGGCTTCTCCAGCAACGCCGCCACGGGGTAGTCGTAGAGCCGAATCGAGTTCCCCGAGAAGATCGCCTGTTTCACCGGACCGTCGGCCGGGCCGAGCGGGGTGTAGCCGTACTTCTTCTGCATGTCCTCGGGGATCTCGAGACGGCGCAGACCTTCGATCTGCCACTGCGGCGAGCCGGTCCACACCGCGTCGGTCCCCCAGATGACATGGTCGGCGCCGAGGCCTTTGATCAGCGTCCCCATCAGCGCCGCTGCGAGACGCGGGTTGACGACCGTCGAGAACGCGAAGAGCTGGCCGAGATCGCCGTAGACGTTCGTCACGCCGTACTTCCGCGGGATGTCGGCGAGATCGCTGACCCACGAGATGCGGCCCGTCTGCTCGAACTCGGCCATCGCGTCGGCCGGCGAACCGCCGACGTGGCGATACGCCGAGTGATAGATGACGAAGTTGAGCTGCGGCCAGTCCTTCGCCGCTTTGCCGACGTCGTCGGCGTTCGTGTACTGCGTGAGGTTCGGATACTTGCGCTCGAGCGAGGGCGGGAAGAGACCCTTGTGGATGCAGACGTTCTTGATCCCCGACTTCGCGAACTTCTCGTAGGCGGGGTACATCAGCTTCTCGTCGTCGAGGCGCCACGGATAGCGGCTCGACTCCTTGTGCGTGTTGTCGCCGATCGTGTAGCCCTTCCACGAGTCGGGCTTGTAGCGCGCGACAGCCTCGTCGATCCCCTCGAGCCAGCCCGGTTGACCGGGCGTGATCGTGTAGTGCGCGAGCATGCGGCGCGAGCCCGCGGCCTTGTTCACCTTGTCGCGCGTCAGGAAGACCATCTCGTTGGTCAGGAACCAATCTTGCGGGATGTCGGAGGGCGCGTTCGTGAGCAGCGCGACCTTGGTGTCGCTGTCGAGATAGATCTCCTTGAAGTAGTTGTCGTACTTCAAGTCGTCGATCGTCTGCGGGTGGCCTTCGAGCTGCGGATTCCAGCCCGACTTCCCGACCGACTCGCGCATCGCGACGAAGCCCGTCAGCCGCGTGTCGTCGCGCAGAAAGTGCGTGTGCGTGTCCATCACGAACTGCTTGGAGAGCGCGATCGCGCGCTCGTCGGCCAGCGCGAGGTCCGCCGCCTCGGCGCGCGAGGCGTCGAAGAGCCCGCCGTACACCTCGTTCATCACCAGGAACGAGGCCGCCATCCCGGCGGCGGTCTGGAAGAAGCGGCGCCGCGAGAGTCCGTGCTTGCGCGCCAGCTCGTCGGCGAGGACGCACAGCCGCGCCTCGACCTCCTTCTGCTGCGCGCTCTGCGGCTGCGGGAAGTATTCCTCGCTCGAGACGACCTGCGTCGGGATCGGAGACGGAAACGCCGCCTCCTCGGCCGGGAGCAGCTCCCGCAGCTCCTCATCGCTCAGAAACCCCATGGCGAACCTCCCCGACGGACGCGATGCATGTTTCGGCGGTCGTCATCCGACGTGCGCAACATCGCTTCCTCGGAAGCAGTTCTGCGTAACAGAAACCTTCGTTAGGCCGCGCGGCTCCTGGCGGTTCCGCGGCACCGCGTCAGCACCGCGACGGCCCGCCGCGCGTCGGCCTCGTCGACGAGGACCGCGACGCCGTCGCGGTCGGCGCAGAGGTGGACGATCCCGATCCCGGCTTCGGCAAGCGCGCCGATCACGTGCGCCGGAGTCGGCGCGGGTCGCGCACCGCGCTTCGTGCGCACGCGCGTACAGCCCCCGCGCAGGCGGATCGCGACGTTGAGCCGCTGGGCGGCTTCCTGGAGCCGGGGGACGTCGAGCCGGTCGACCGCGAAAACGCAGCCCGCGTCGCTCACCGCGAGCATCTCGATCGCGATCCCGCTCGCAGCAATCCGGGTGAAGAGCGCCGACTCACAGCGCTCTCGGGCCGGCGAGGCCGTCTCGCCTTCGATCACGCTCGCGAAACACAGTCCGTGGCGCATCATCGACGGTTCTCCGGAAGCGGCTCGATCGCGGTGATCTCGCGCACGTCGAGCACGACGGGGTCCGGCGGCTGCGGCCATCGCGGCCGCACGAAGAACGCGGCCGTCGAATACCGCGCGAACTCACCGAAGAGCTTTCCGTGGCGCGTCGTGACTTCACAGAAGCGCCCGACGAACTGCGCTGCGTCGTGTATCGACATCAGCGTTGGAAGTACCTCATACGCGCGGATCGTACTCGCTTCGCGCGCAACCGACCATCCGCCGAACGGCCCTCGTCCGAACGGATGCTCAGCCGATGATCGCGCCGAGTGCGCCTGCTCCGAGCAGCAGCCAGACCGGGTTCAGGTCGAACGCGAGCGAGAGGCCGAAGACGCCGAGGGAAGCGATCAGCTCGACGGGACGGCGATCGATCGCGAACGCGATGACCAGACCCGAGGCGATCCAGAGTCCGCTCGTGACCGGGCGGAACGCGCGGCGGAAGCGCGCCAGGACGGGGCTGTCGTGATTGTGCAGCACGTGCGCCGCGATCGAGGTGATGACGAACGGGCCGAGCAGGAACGCGGCCAGCGTGAGGCACGCGCCGGGCCAGCCCGCGACGCGCCAGCCGATCAGCGGGACGAGCAGGAAGTTCGGTCCTGGCGCCGCTTGCGAGACCGCGAGCAGCTCCGCGAAGCTGCGATCGTCGAGCCAGCCGTACTGCTGCACGACCTCATGATGGATCTGCGGGATGAGGATGCTGATCCCGCCGCCGACGGCGAAGAACGAGAGCGTTCCGAACCGGAGCACGAGCGAGAGCAGCGTCTGCGCGTTCACGACGGCTTCCCCGTACGCCGGTCCGCGAGGATGCTCGCGACGACGAGCACGACGACGGCCGCGGGTATCCAGAGCCGGAATCCCGCCACGAGGACGACGCCGGCGACGATGACGGCCGAGCGGATCGCGCGGTAGGTGCGGTCTCCTTCCGCGACCGCACGCCACAGCGTCACCGCAAGCCGCGTCCCGTTCGCGACGAAGAGTCCGGCTGCGCCCGCGGCGACCGCGGTCTCGCCGGCCGCGAAGCGCGTGCTGTGCGCCGCGGCATGCGTCGCGAAGGCGGCGATCGCGATCGCGAGCAGCATCGAGGGCGTGACGAGCGCGACGACCGCGACGATCGAGCCGATCAGGCCCGAACGCCGGCCGAGGATCACCGCCATGTTCGCGCCCGTCGCGCCCGGGAGCGCCTGACACATCCCGAAGATCTCGGCGAACGTCGCCTCGTCGAGCCACTTGCGCTGCTTGACGATCACGTGACGGAGCGGCCCCGCCGCCCCGCCGACGCTGCTCAACCCGATCTGCGCGAAAGCCGCGGCGAGATCGGTCAGGGCGAGACGAGCGGGCGGTTCCATCGGTACGGCGGGCGTTCGCAGTTCGCGTGGAGCGTCCCCCGCCGCTCACAGGATCAGGTGGACGTCGCCGAACTCGTGCCAGAGGTAGTCGTGCGCGAGCGCGTGGTCGTAGGCCTCGCTCAGGGTTCGTTCGTCGAGGAAGGCGCGCAGCAGGTCGAGGTGGCTCGCCTGCGGCTCGTGGAATCCGGTGAGGAGCGCGTCGACGAGCGCGACGCCGCGCTCGGGGGTGATCACGAGATCGGTCCAGCCGCTCGCGGCGACCGCCTCGCCGTCGAGCGCTGCCGACTCGAGCGCGCGCACGACCGTCGTCCCGATCGCGACGATGCGTCCGCCGCGCCAGCGCGCCGCGTTCACCGCGGCCGCGGCGACGGGGGAGACGACGAACGGCTCGCGATACGGACGCTCGTCGCGCTCCGGACTCGCGACACCGGTGTGGAGCGTGACCGCGGTGATCCCGATCCCGCGCCGGTACAACTCGTCGAGCACGTCGTGCGAGAACGGGCGCGCCGCCGAGGGCATCTCCGCCGAGCCGGGGACGCGCGCGAAGATCGTCTGATAGTCGCGCAGCGGGTGCGCCGACGTCACGTAGCGGTACCGGATCGGCGCGCCGTGCACGGCGAGGAACGTGTCGAACGGCAGCGGAAGCGCGAGCAGCACGTACCACAAGCGCGGGTGCGCCGGGTCGAGCGGTGCGAGGAACGTCGCGCTTCCACCGGGGACGAGCGAGACGCGCTCGCCCGCGACGACCTGAGCGCGCGGCTCCGCGACCCACAGCTCGTCCGCAAGCCGTGTCGAGAGGTGCAGCGCGAGCGGCGCGCCGTCGCTCCGTTCGGCGCGCAGCGCGGCGGGGATCGTCGCCGAGTCGTTGACGACGACGAGGTCGCCCGGCGCGAGGAACGCCGGGAGATCGAAGAAGCGCGCGTCGCGGTGCGTCCCCGACGCCCGATCGGTGACGAGGAGGCGCACGGCGTCGCGGTCGAGACCGCGCCCTTCCGGCGTCGTCGTCGCCTCGTTGCGCGCCGGCAGCGTGAACGTCGTCGCCGTCATGCCGGAACGGCGAACTGCGGCGACTGCAGCGCGACGCGCGCGTACGTCGCGCGCGGCGCGGCGATCACGCGCAGCAGCGCGCGGGCGGAGGCTTCCGGCGCACCGAGCGTCGCCGGATCGGCGTCGGGGACGGCGAGACGGTGCAGTTCGGTATCCATGTCACCGGGATCGGCGACGATCACGCCGACCCCCGAGCCTTCGAGCTCGACGGCGAGGACGCGCGACATCTGCTCGAGCGCGGCCTTCGCCGAGCCGTACCCGCCCCAGCCCGCGTACGCTTCGACCGCGGCGTCGCTGGTGACGTTGACGATCGTCCCGCCGCCGCGCGCGATGATCGGGAGCGCGTGCTGGATCAGGTGCAGCGGGGCGAAGACGTTCGTCTCGTAGATCCGCGCGAGCGTCTGCGGGGAGAGCTGCGCGAGCACGGGGAGCGGCGAACGTCCGATCGTCGAGGCATTGTTGACGAGCAGGTCGATGCGCCCGAAGCGCCGCTCCGCCGCCTCGATCAGCGCGTGGACGTGCGCGGGGTCGGCGACGTCGCCGGCGAGCGCGACGACCGGGACGCGTTCGGCCAGCTCGCGCGCGACGCGCTGCAGCGGCTCCTCGCCGCGGGCGTCGATCACCAGGGAGATGCCGTGCTCGCCGAGCGCGCGCGCGAGCGCGCGGCCCAAGCCTTTCGATGCGCCGGTCACGACGGCGACGTGACCACGCTCGAACCAGGAGTGTGTGCTCATGGGGCAAGCCTAGCGAGACGGACGGCGGCGCGCGCCGCTCGAAGGGACCGTCTTCCACCTGTCCGTTCGGGCAGACCCCGAGGAACGAGGGAAGCAGCGATGGCACGTCTGCTCTCGGTCAACGTCGGACTTCCACGCGATGTCGCGTGGCATGGACAAACGGTGCGCACCGCGATCTGGAAAAGCGCCGTCGAAGGGCCGCGGCTCGTGCGGCAGCTCAACGTCGAGGGCGACGGCCAGGGCGATCTGCGCGGGCACGGCGGCGAGCAACGCGCCGTGCTGGTCTATCAAATCGCGTCGTACCGCTTCTGGGAAGACACGCTCGGGCGCAACGACTTCGCGATGGGACAGTTCGGTGAGAACTTCACCGTCGACGGGCTCTCCGACGACGAGGTCTGCATCGGGGACCGCTATCGGATCGGCGGCGCGCTGTTCGAGGTGACGCAGCCGCGCGTAACGTGCTATCGCGTGGGGATTCGGATGAACGAACCGCAGATGGCGGCGCTGCTGGTCGCGCGCAACAGACCGGGCTTCTACCTTCGCGTGCTGCAAGAAGGTCAGGTCGACGTCGGGGACGCGATCGAGAAGGTCGCCGACGGTCCCGAACACGTGACGGTTGCTGCGCTCAACGCGCTGCTCTATCTTCCCGGGCATACGCACGCGCAGGTCGAGCGGGCGTTGCGTATCCCGGCGCTCAGCCCCGGCTGGCGTACTTCCCTGCAGGCGCTGATCGAGCGTCCGGACGACGCGAGCGGAAACCCCGGCCTCGCGCCGCCCGACGTCGTGCCGGCCGCGTGGGCGGGATTCCGTCCGATGCGGATCGCCGCGCTCACGCACGAGACGAGCGACGTCGTCAGCGTCGAGCTGGAGGCCCCGTCCGGTGCCGTGCTGCCGATACCGCTCCCGGGGCAGTTCGTCGTCGTGCGCCTGCAGCCGGAAGGTTCGGCGACGCCCGTGATGCGCAGCTTCTCCCTGTGCGGGCCACCGAGCTCGACGCAATACCGTCTGGGGATCAAATGCGAGCCGCATGGGATCGCCGGGACGTATCTCGCCGCGCGGTCGCGCGTCGGCGAGCTGCTCGAGGTGAGCGCGCCGCGCGGTGCGTTCGTGTTACAGGCGGACGACACGCCGGCGATTCTCTTGAGCGCGGGGATCGGCGCCACGCCGGTGCTTGCGATGCTGCACGCGCTCGCCGCCGAGCATTCGCAGCGCGAGATCTGGTGGATCCACGGTGCGCGCAGCCGCGCCGAGCACCCGTTCGCCGCCGAAGTGCGTGGTCTGCTGGCCGCGCTCCCACGGGGAAGAGCGCACGTGCGCTACAGCCGCCCCGGTCCCCAAGACGAACGTGGGCGCGACTACGATTCCAGCGGCCGTCTCGATGCGCAACTCCTCGCGCAGCTCGACATCGCGCGAGAAAGCGACTTCTATCTCTGCGGTCCGCCCGCGTTCCTCGACGAGTTCCGCGCCGGGCTCGCGGCATGGGGCGTGGCCGCGCGCCGGATCCGCAGCGAGGTCTTCGGCTCGGGTCCCGCGATGACGCCGGGGATCGTCGGAAGCGCACGGCGCGCGCCGCACGCACCGGCCGACGCGGTAGCGGCGGGGCCGCTCGTCTCCTTCGCACGGAGCAGCCTCGCCGTCCACTGGGATGCCGCCTCGGGAAGCCTGCTCGAGCTCGCCGAGGCGTGCGACGTCCCGGTGCGCTGGTCGTGCCGCACCGGTGTGTGTCACAGCTGCGAGAGCGGGCTGATCTCGGGGACCGTGCGCTACGCGCCCGATCCGCTCGAGGCACCGGCAGCCGGGAACCTGCTCCTGTGCTGCTCCCGGCCGGATGGCGATGTCGTGCTCGACATCTGAGGCTACACGGTGACGACGATCTTCCCGACCTGCTGGTTCGACTCCAGATAGCGGTGCGCGTCGGCGATCGCCTCGAGCGGAAACGTCTTGGCGACGATCGGGTGCAGCGCGCCGGACGCCAAGCCGTCGACGATGAAGCGCTTCGCCGCCTCGAGCCGCCGCGGGTCGGTCGTGATCTCGCTATAGATGTAGCCGCGCATCGCGATCGCGTTGCCGAGCGCGACGCGCGGGAACGGCGTCGGGTCGGGGCTCAGCGCGCCGTACTGGAAGATGATCCCCTCGCGCGCCGTCGCGTGCGCGAGCACCTCGACGCCCGGGCCGCCGATCGGATCGAACACGACGCGCGCGCCGGTGCCGCCGGTGATCGCGCGCACCCGCGCGGCGAGATCTTCTTCCGCCGTCGCGACGACGTGCGCGGCGCCTGCGGCGAGCAGCGCGTCGCGCTTCGCGCTCGTGCGCGTCGCAGCGATCGGTATCGCGCCGACGAGGTTCGCGATCTGGATCGCCGCCAAGCCGACGCTGCTCGACGCGGCCGTGATCAGCACGGCGTCGCCTTTCGTCACCGCGGCGATCTCGATCAGCGCGCCGTACGCGGTGACGTACTGCATCCACGTCGCGGCGGCGTCGACGAACGAGAGCGAGGGCGGATGCTTGACGACGAACTGCGCCGGAACGGTCGCGACCTCGCCGTACATCCCGTACTTGCCCAAGCCCACCGGCGGAACGACGCTCACGACGTCGCCCGGCGCGAAGCCGCTCACGCCCTCGCCGACGTCCTGGACGATCCCGGCCGCCTCATAGCCCAAGCGCGAAGGGAGCACGGGCTGCTCGAGATAGCGGCCGGAGCGGAACGCCGCTTCGGCACGGTTGAGGCCGAGCGCCTTGACGGCGAGCCGCACCTCGCCGGGGCCGGGCGGCGGCGTCTCGACCTCCTCGAGACGCAGGACGTCGGGGCCGCCGACTTCATGGAAACGCACGATACGCGACACGGAACGTATCGACGTCCGACGGCAACCGAGAGGTTGCAGTCGATACGGGAGTGGATCGGCGTCCGACACGGAATTTCCGCCGCATGCGCATCGCCCTCGGACAGATCACCGCCGGCCGCGACAAAGCGGCGAACCGCGAGACGATCGCCGCGTACGTCCGGCGCGCCGCCGACGCCGGTGCACACCTGATCGTGTTTCCCGAAGCCTCGATGCACGATTTCGGTCCGCCGGAGATGCCGCTCGGTCCGGTCGCCGAGACGCTCGACGGCCCGTTCGTCACCGCGTTGCGGGAAGCCGCCGCGCGTCATCACGTCGGGATCCTCGCGGGGATGTTCGAGACGAGCCCCGAGCCGGGACGCGTCTATAACACGCTCGTCTACGTCGACGCCGACGCCAACCTCGCCGGGTCATATCGCAAGATCCACCTCTACGACGCGCTCGGCTTCGTCGAATCCGACCGGCTCGTCGCGGGAGACGGCCAGACGCTGACGTTCACGTCCGAAGGGATGCGCTTCGGCGCGATGACGTGCTACGATCTGCGCTTCCCGGAACTGGCCCGGCGCCTCGTCGACGAGGGCGCGGAAGCGCTTCTCCTCCCCGCGGCGTGGCTGCACGGCGTCCTCAAGGAGAATCACCTCGTCACGCTCGCCCGCGCGCGCGCGATCGAGAACACCGCGTACTTCTGCGTCGCCGACATGGTCGGCGGTGCCTATTCCGGGAACAGCCTGATCGTCGATCCGATGGGCGTCGTGCTCGCGAGCGGCGGCGAGGTCGAAGCGCTGGTCTGCGCCGACCTCGACCGCGCCCGCGTCGAGCAGGTCCGCACGAAGCTCCCCAGCGTCGCGAACCGTCGCCCCGACATCTACGCCGGCTGGGAACAACGCACGCTCGCCGCGCGCGAGTAGGTGTGCGTCGTCATGCGCTCATGCTTCGACAAGCTCAGCATGACAACGCGACGACGCGTTCGTACGGAACGTCGTCGTGCAAAATGCCTTGCGAGCGCGCGAAGCGGTTCATCGCCGCGACCGACGCGGGCGAGATCGCGGCGTCGTAGAAGGGCAGATCGCGCCGGATCAGCTCGACGATCAGCTCGGCTTCGGACGCCGGGAAGAGCTTGCGCCCGACCTGCGCCGCAAGCTCGACGTCCTCGCGCAGCGCGACCTGCGTCTTCACGATCGCGCGTACGGCCGCCGCCGCAGTCTGCGGCGCGGTCGCGATGAGACGATCGCTGGCCGCGAGCGAGGCGAAGGTGAAGTCGAACCCCGCCGGCGGACCGTCTCCGCGCCGCACGTCGAGCACGAGCGTGCCCGCGCCGCTGCGCACGGCGACCTCGGCGCCCATCCCGTTGGCCCAGAAGCCGTCGATCTTCCCGTCCGCGAGCGCGCGCGCCGCCGTGACCCCGAAGTTGATCCCCGCGCCGGCCGCACCGGGGACCGGCGCGATGCGCACGTCGTCGCGCTCCGGATCGATCCCGGCCTCGCTCAGCAGGCCACGCAACCCCATGTCGACCCAGGGCGCGGCACCGATGCTGCGGCCCTTCACCGCGTCGAGATCCCCGCGCTTCACCGCGAGATCGGAACGCATCACCAGGAACCAGTACATCC
This sequence comes from Candidatus Limnocylindria bacterium, assembly GCA_035493875.1. Lineage (GTDB taxonomy): Bacteria > Vulcanimicrobiota > Vulcanimicrobiia > Vulcanimicrobiales > Vulcanimicrobiaceae > Vulcanimicrobium. The sequence continues at coordinate 16,629 of DATJHK010000005.1, read as the reverse complement.
CCTGCGCCTGCGCGCAGAGCAGCTTCACGCCTTCCCATGCCGGGAAGGCAGCGAGCGCCGAGTGCGCCGAGCCGGCGACGAAATCGACCTCGCCGTCGCGCAGCGCGCGATAGGCTTTGTCGACCGGGAAGATCATCTCGACGCTTGCGTCGATCCCCTCGCGCGCGAAGAACCCCAGCTCGACCGCCGCGACGGCCGGGAAGTACGAGTTCGAGATGAGATCGGGTACGGCGAGTTTCATCGCCGCTAGTGTACCGGGCGGCGCTAGACCAAACCTCGGCTCTGCGCGATCGCGACGGCCTGGGCGCGATTGCTCGCGCCCAGTCGGCCGAGGATCTCGCCGACGTGGAACTTCACGGTACGCTCGGCGATCCCGAGGCGCTCACCGATGGCGCGGTTCGAGAGCCCTTCGGCGAGCAGCGCGAGGATCTCTCGCTCGCGCACGGTGAGGCGCTCGCGCGGCGCGCGCACCGCGCGCGCGAGCTGTGCGGCGATGTCGGCTGGGACGTACGTTTCGCCCCGCGCGGCCGCGCGGATCGCCGCCAGCAGCTCGTCGCTCGAGGTCCCCTTGAGGACGTAGGAGTCGGCGCCGCGCTCGAACGCCGCGGCGACGCGCTCCTCGCCGGCGTACGCGCTGAAGATCACGATACGCGTCGCCGGCGAGACGACCTTGAGCGTCGCGATCGCGTCGAGCGCGTTGCCGTCCCCCAGCTCCAAGTCGAGCACGAGCACGTCGGGACGCTCGTGCTGTACAACGGCAAGAGCATCGTCGGCGCTCGTCCCCGTCGCGACGACGGAAAGGTCGGCGTCGGCGCGCAGGTTCGCGACGATCCCGTCGGTGACGATCGGGTGATCGTCGACGATCGCGATGCGGATCATCGCGGGAGCCGAGGGACGCGTGCTTCAATCACGGTCCCGCCGCCTTGCTCCGAGGCGACGCGCAGCGTCCCTCCGAACAGCTGCGCTCGCTCTTCCATCCCGACCAAACCGTACCGCGCGTCGTCGCGCACGGCGGGATCGAACCCCGCGCCGTCGTCGCGGATCCGCAATGCGACCGTCTCGTCTTCCTGCACGAGCTCGATCTCGATCCGTGCGGCGTGCGCGTGGAGCCGCGCGTTCGCGAGCGCCTCGGCGGCGATGCGGTAGAGTTGCGTCTCGACTTCGGCGGCGAGTGTCGTCGCGCCGTGCTCGCGAAACGCGACGACGATCCCCGTCTCCGAGCTGAGTTTGCGCGCCAGCGCAGCCAGGACGCCGGCGAGCGGGCGCCCCGCGAGCGGATCGCTGCGCAGCGCGAGGACCGAGGTGCGTGCCCGTCCGAGGGCGTCGCGCGCGACGCCGAGCGCCGTCTCGATCGGTGCACGCGCCGGCGACTCCGTGGGGACGTCGCGGCGCGCGCTCTCGAGCTGGAGCGCGATCGCCGTAAGATCCTGGGCCAGCGTGTCGTGGATCTCGCGCGCGAGCCGCGTGCGCTCCGCGGTCCGCGCCGCGCCGGCGCGTTCCTCGGCGAGCCGCCCGCGCTCGACGGCCAAGCCGATCTGCGCGCCCGTCACCGAAAGCAGCCGCAACTCGGTCTCCGTGAGCTTGCGCGGCAGCGAAGGGCAGACGTTGAGCAGTCCCAAGCGCCGCTCACCGAAACGTAGCACGACCGAGGCGTGCGACTGCAGCCCGCGCGTCTGCTCGGGTCCGGCTTCGCGCGCGCCGCGCCGCAGCCGTGAGCAGGCGATGATGTCGACGTTCTTCGAGGCGAAGTCGCCGTCGACGAACGACTCCATGCACCAGCACGGGTCCCCTGTCATCTGCACCGGCTCGCGCAGATACGGCGGCAGCTCGTACGCCGCGGCGAGGTAGAACCGTTCGGTCTCCGGATCGACGATCCAGATCCAGCCCGCGGCGAGATCGAGCGCGCGCACGATCTCGCGCAGCGCCGCCTCCAGGGCGGTCTGCAGATCGCTCGCCGTGAGCGCCGTCGCGATGGCGTCGAAGAGCGCGACGTCCGGTTCGTGCACGCTGGCGGCGCTTCGCGCCGGGGTCCGAGCAAGCCCCCAGAGTTTTTTTTCGGCGAACTGTGGTTTCCGGCAGGTTTTGAGCAAGCGGGCACCTGGAAATAGGCAATATATGGAGACCCATGCTCTCGAGTACGCCTTCGTCCGCGCGACGGAGGCGGCTGCTATCGCGGCGGGACGGCTCGTCGGACTCGGCGACAAGAACGCCGTCGACGGTGCCGCGGTCGAGGCGATGCGTACGGCGCTCTCGCTCGCCGAGTTGGCCGGCATCGTGGTCATCGGCGAGGGCGAGAAGGACGAAGCCCCGATGCTCTACCACGGGGAAGAGGTCGGCAGCGGAAAAGGTCCTTCCCTCGACGTCGCAGTCGACCCGATCGACGGCACGACCCTCGCCTCGAAAGGCGGCCCCGGCGCGATCGCGGTGATCGCGGCCGCACCGCGCGGCGCCCTTTTCCGTACGCGCGTTCCCTATATGGAAAAGCTGGTCACGGGACCAGCCGGGCGCGGCGTGATCTCGATCGAGCGCCCGCTCGAGGAGAACTTACGCGTGCTCGCGATGGCGAAGGGCCGTGAGGTCTCCGACCTCACGGTCGCTCTGCTGGACCGCCCGCGTAACGAAAGCCTCATGCGCTCCGTTCGCGCGGCGGGCGCGCGCGTGCGCGTCTTCGGCGACGGCGACGTCGCCAACGCGGTGTATGCCGTCCTCGAGGACCGTGCACGCGTCGACATGCTCGCCGGGATCGGCGGCTCCCCGGAGGGCGTGATCGCGGCGTGCGCGGCGCGCGCGCTCGGCGGGGAGATGCAGGGCCGGCTCTGGGCACGCGACGAGCGCGACGAGGAGATAGCCCGCAACGAAGGGCTCACGATCGGCAAGACCCTCAACCTCTCCGATCTGTGCGCGAGCGAGGACGCGATCTTCGCCGCGACCGGCGTGACCGACGGCGAGTTCCTCGACGGCGTGCGGTACCGCCGCGGTTCGGCGTACACGCAGTCGATCATCATCTCGACCTACACGCATTCGGTGCGCACGATCGACGCGCGGCACGATCTTCGTCCGCGCAACCTGCAAGTCGAAGCGCTCGCCCCGCACACCGAGTCGACGGCGCGCGCACACTGACCGCGTCGAAACGGCGACACGAGAAGGGCCTCGGCGATGCCGAGGCCCTTCTTCTTCATGTGCGTCAGCCGTGCGGTTCGCGGTCGTCGTGACGATGCCGATCTCGGTCATCGTCGCGGTCGTGACGGCGGTCGCGCCGGTCGTCGCCTTGGTACCCCCGTCCGTACCGGCTTTCGCCGCCGTAACGGCCGTCGCTCCAGTCGCGGCGCCCGTCGTCGCGCCTGCGGTCGTCACGATCGTGGCGCGGCTGATAGTATCCGTAGTCGTCCTGGTCCGCGAGCGCGGGAGTCGCGTGCTGAGCCGCATTGGCGACCAGCGCCGTCGAGCTTGCAGCAGTCACGAGGCTCGCGAACGCCGCGAGGGTCAGTCTTCTGATGAGCATCTGTCCTCCGGGAGTCGAAAGATGCGTCGACGCGCCTTCGTGGTACCCCACCTCGGCCGTTCGATCGCGTCACGCTCTCGGAAGTGCGCTCACTCGCACTAATTTAGTGACGCCAGTCGTCGTGATCGTGCCAGCGCCCGTGATCGTGCTCCCAGTGCCGATGGCGGTGCTCCCACTCCCAGCGACGGCGCGCCCGTTCCTCGTACACCCAGCGGCGATAGCGATAATCGTGATGGTAACGGTAATCGTCGTAGCGGAAGTAGACGCCCGGTGCGACCGCGACCGAGACGAACACGCCGGCATCGGCCGGCGCCGGCCGCATCGCCGCGAACGAGCCCGCAGCCGCGAGAACCGCCGTGAGAGCCATCATGCTCAGCCTTCGAGTCATATCGTCCTTTCGTGGAATGAATGCGATACCGTCCGTTTTCCCGGAAGGCCTCCGGACGGCTCGCACACCCGGTGAAAGGTCGATGAAAACTTAGCGCTCGAGCCGCTGCGTGAGGTACGCCGCGAGCTGGTCCTGCGAGACGCGGTCCTGCTTCATCGAATCGCGGTCGCGCACCGTCACGGTCGCATCGTCGAGCGTCTGATAGTCGATCATGATGCAGAACGGCGTGCCGATCTCGTCCTGACGGCGGTAGAGCTGACCGACGTTGCCTTCGTCGTACTGCGTGCGCAGCGACGGCCGCAGCGCGCGTTCGACGCTCTGGGCGCGCTCGACCAGTTCGGCCTTGTTGCGCGCGAGCGGGAATACGCCGACCTGTACCGGCGCGATCTTCGGATGGAAGCGCAGCACGGTCCGCTCCGACTGCTTGTCGCCCTCGACGATCGTCTCGCGCTCGTACGCGTCGATCAGCATCGTCAGCGTCGTGCGATCCATCCCGGCCGAGCTCTCGATGAGGATCGGCGTATACTTGCGCTTCGTCGCCTCGTCGAAGTACGTGAGGTCCTTCCCCGAGAGCTGCATGTGCGCGTCGAGGTCGTACGTGCCGCGGTGCGCGATCGACTCGAGCTCGCCCCAGCCCCACGGAAAGAGGTACTCGACGTCGGTCCCCGCCTTCGCGTAGTGCGGGCGCTCCTCGGGGCTCAGCTCGTAGAAGCGCAGGCGCTCGGGGCGCACGCCGTAGTCACTGTACCACTGCTTGCGGGCCGTCACCCAGCGCTGGTACCACTCCAAATCGGTACCGTCGTCGGCGACGAAGAACTCCAGCTCGGCCTGCTCGAACTCGCGCTGGCGGAACGTGAAGTAGCGCGGCGTGATCTCGTTGCGGAACGACTTGCCGATCTGCGCGATCCCGAACGGCGGCTTCTTGCGCGCGCTCTGATAGATGTTCTTGAAGTTGACGAAGATGCCCTGAGCCGTCTCCGGGCGCAGGTACGCCCGCGACTCGGCGTCTTCCATCGCGCCGACCTGCGTCTGCATCATCAAGTTGAAGTTGCGCGGCTCGGTCAGCGTCCCGGTCATCCCGCAGTCGGGGCATTTGTCGAGCGAGGGGAGATGGTCGGCGCGGAAACGGTGCTTGCAGTTGCGGCAGTCGACCAGCTTGTCGTGGAACGCCGCGACGTGACCGGAGGCGACCCACGTCTGCGGGTGCATGATGATCGAGGAGTCGAAGGCGACGACGTCGTCGCGCAGCTCGACCGTCTCGCGCCACCAGGCGTCCTTGACGTTGCGCTTGAGGATCGCGCCGAGCGGACCGTAGTCGAAGAAGCCGCCGATCCCGCCGTAGATCTCGCTCGACTGGAAGATGAACCCGCGTCGCTTGGCGAGCGCGGTGATCTCCTCCATCGTCACGTGGGGGCGCGGTTCTTCCATCGTCCTCGTCTCAGTCGTCACGGGACGTCGCTGCTTCCGCGCCGAGCGTCCCTTGTCCTCACGGCCGCGGCCGCCGCCGCAACGCCGACAAACGTCGGAAGGTTAGAACGCGCGGTTCTCGACCGGGACCGTGAACGTCACGCGTTCGCCGTCCGCGAAGCGCAGCGTCACGGGGAATCGCCGTCCCTCGGCGAGCGGCGCGCGCAGACCCAACAGCATCAGATGGTAGCCGCCGGGCTTGAGCGTGAGCGCGCCGTGCGGGGCGATCACGTACCGCGCCACCGGCTGCATCCCCATCGCCGACATCGCCATGCCGTCCATCTTCCCGGCGTTCATCGTCATCGATTCGTGCAGCTCGGCGTTGCGCGAGACCGGCGAGGATGCGCCGACGACGACCAGCGGATGCGGTCCCTCGTTGCGCACGACCCCGTAGACGACCGCCGTGTCGACCGCCGGCCGCGACCACGTGCCGCTGACGGCGACGCTCGGCGCGGCGCTCGCCGGAAGCGAGGCGCCGCCGAGAAGCGCGGCGCACGCCGCAAGGATCGCCAGACGCCTCACGCCAGCAGCTCCTTCACGTCGGCGGCGATCGCGGACGCCGGATCTTGCCAGTCGTGCAGCACGCGCAGATCGCCCGAGGGATCGATCAGGTAGATCGAGCTGCCGTGCGCGACGAGATACCCCGTCGCCTTGGTCCCGCGCAAGCGCTGGTGCCATACGTGGTAGGCGTCGTAGACCGGTGCGAGCTGCGCCGGCGTCCCGGTCAAGCCGACGAACGAGGGGTCGTACAGGTTGACGTATTGCTTGAGCGTCTTGACGTCGTCGCGCTGCGGGTCGACGGTCACGAACGCGACGCGCACGTGCTCGCGCTGCTGCGGGCTGAGCGTGTGGTAGACGCGGGCGAGCTGCGCCATCGTCGCGGGGCACACGTCGGGACAATGGGTGTAGCCGAAGAAGAGGATCACGGCACGGCCGTGCTGGTCGGCAAGGTCGAACGGGCGGCCGTTCTGATCGGTCAGCCGAAAGTCCGGAGCCGGCTTGGCGGGGAGAGCGGTACCGGTGAAGTGCTGCGGCGCGCGGTGCGCGCAACCGGCGGCGGCCAACAGCGCCACGGCGACCGCCAGCACGCGCGCGCCGGTGCGAAGATGCTCGAACACGTGATTGATCGTACCCCCATGGGGGTGGGGGCGGTATACGCTATGAGTATGAGGACGTCTGTGCTCGCGGTCGCGGCGGCCGCGATCTCGTTCTTCGGCTTGACCGCACCGGCGAGCGCGGCGTTCCCGGTCCACGGCGTCGTGCTCGGGGGTGGGCAAGGCCAGCTCGTGATCCGCACGCAAGGGGCGCCGGGCGAGTTGCCCGCGGGAACCTATCGCTGGCACACGACCCAACCCGGCCCCGCTCCGGCGGCCGGTACGGAGGTCGACGCGCTGGTCGAGGGGCCGCCGTATCGAGCGATCGACGTCCATCCAGCCGGGGCGTTCATCGCCGGCCTTCCCGGCTCGCTCAAGGTGACGCTGCTGCACCCGGGCGATGGCTTGCCCGACCGCACGCTCGTCGACCAGCAAGGCCGCGTCCACCAGCTGAGCGAGTGGCGCGACAAATCCGTCCTGCTGAGCTTCATCTACACGCGCTGCCCCGATCAGCAGATCTGTCCGGCGATCAGCGGCAAGTTCGCCTACCTGCAGCACCACATCGATCCGAGCAGGACGCATCTGGTGCTCGTCTCGCTCGATCCGATGTTCGACTCACCGTCGGTGCTCGCTCGCTACGGTGCGCAGTTCGACGCTGACGCGTCACGCTGGTCGTTGATGACCGGCGAAGGCGCGCAGGTCAAAGCCCTGCTCGACGCGTTCGGCGTCTCGTCGCTCGAGGACGAGCCCGGTCGCTACATCCACGAAGACGATCTGGTCATGATTCGCCCGGGCGGCACGATCGCCGAGATCATCCCGACCGCGGGCTGGGCGCCGAGCGACGTGCTCGCCGAACTGAACGCCGTCAACGGGGGATCGGGAAATTCTCTGCAGCGCCTCGCGCTCGCTGCGGTCGCCGGGATCGCGTCGCTCTGCCAAGGGTATTCCGTCTCGCAGATCATGGTCGAGCTCGGAGCGATCGGGATAACGTTCGTCTTCGCGTTCGGATTGCTCGGCTGGTTCGGATGGCGCATTCTGATGCGCGGTGACTGAACGCATGCGCACCTATGTGACGCGCGTTGCAACGAACCGTTGGATGGCTTCGGATCGCGGTGCGGATGTTATTCTCGCGGCATCCGGCGCATAAGGGTATCCGGAGTTCTCTGCGAACACCGCTGCGGACCAGCGGCGGTGTTCCCACGGCAACTCTTGGACCTTTGGCCGGAGACGCCACGTGGGGCCGATAGTCTATCCTTAACCGCACGCACGTATGATCGTGCACACACGCTGGGCGTGATGGGACGACCGCCTCGCTGGAGCGGCAGCACACACAAACATGTCGGTGGCTAGACCGCCGGCATCATAAAGAACAGCTCCGTAAAGGGGAACGACGTTGACTACCACCGGGTGTGGGCAAGAACGCGATCTCATTATCGGCATCACTCCGTTCGGTTCTCCGAATCCACGGTTGACTGCCGCGTTGAGCCGCGCGGGCGCGCTAGGCGTGCTCGATCTCGGACGTGATGCCGCACGAGCGCGCGCAGCGCTCGCGCAGGCAAGCCGCTGGACGAAGGAACCGTGGGGTGTGCGAGTTCCGGCCGGATGCACGCTCGAACCGCACGAGCTCCCGGCCGGCGTCACGACGATCATCCTTCCGCACGGATCGCCGTGGGTGCTTCGACAAGCCCAGGATGACACACCGTCGCGGCGAGTGCTGGTCGAAGTGGAAGACCTCGAGGGCGCGCAGCGCGCGCTCGCGGGCGGCGCCGCGGGTTTGATCGCGCGCGGCAGCGAGGGTGGCGGTCACGTCGGCGAGCTGACGACGTTCGTGCTGCTTCAACATCTGCTCGCCGATCCGCAGATCGACGTCCCCGTGTGGGCCGCCGGTGGGATCGGACGCCATAGCGCAGCGGCGGCGATCGCCGGCGGCGCCGCGGGCGTCGTGCTCGACGCGCAGCTGGCGCTCGTGCGCGAAGCGGCGCTGCCGAAGGAGATCGCAACGGCGATCGGCGCGATGGACGGCAGCGAGACGACGCTGATCGGTTCGCACCGCGTCTACACCCGTCCCGACCTCGCCGCGCGTCGCGCGCACTGGCCCGAACTGATCGGCGGCGAGCTGAGCGAAGGGGCGGTCGCGCAACGGCTCGGTGCCGACGGGTTCGACGAGCAGTTGCTTGCGGTCGGTCAGGACGGCGCGTTCGCGCGCGGCCTCGCCGAGGAATTCACGACGGCGGGTGCGCTCGTGCAAGGGATGCGCGCGTCGATCGCCGCGCATCTCGCCGACGCGGCGGCGGTGCAGCCGCTGCGCGCCGATTCGGCGTTCGCTCGCACTCGCGGCGTACGCTATCCCGTCGCGCAAGGGCCGATGACGCGCGTGAGCGATCGCGCTGCCTTCGCCGCGCACGTCGCCGAGCACGGCGGCCTGCCGTTTCTCGCGCTCGCCTTGATGGAAGGCGAGGACGTGCGCCGTCTGCTCGCCGAGACCGCCAAACTGCTCGGCGACCGCCCGTGGGGCGTGGGGATCCTCGGCTTCGCACCCGCGCAGGTGCGCGAGGCGCAGCTCGCGGCGATCCAACAGTTTCGTCCGCCCTGCGCGCTGATCGCGGGCGGACGCCCCTCGCAGGCCGCGCCGCTCGAAGCGGCCGGGATCGACACGTTCATGCACGTCCCCTCGCCGGGACTGCTCGAGCGCTTCTTGCACGAAGGCGCGCGCAAGTTCGTCTTCGAGGGACGCGAGTGCGGCGGGCACGTCGGACCGCGCGCGAGTTTCGCGCTCTGGGACGCGCAGGTCGAGGCGCTGCTGCGCTTCGGTGAGAGTACCTCCGCGCCGAAGAGCTTCTTCTCCGAATTGCACGTGCTTTTCGCCGGCGGTATCCACGACGAGCGCTCCGCAGCGATGGCTGCGGCACTCGCCGCACCGCTCGCCGCGCGCGGCGCGGGCGTCGGCGTGCTCATGGGCACCGCGTATCTCTTCACCGAAGAGGCGGTGCGCACGCAGGCGATCGTGCCGACGTTCCAGGAAGCGGCCGTGGCGTGCCGCGAGACCGTGCTCCTCGAGACCTCGCCCGGACACGCGACGCGCTGCGCGCGCACGCCGTTCGCCGACGCGTTCGAGGCGACGAAGGCGCGTCTCGCCGGCGACGGCATCCCCGCGCAGACGATGTGGGCCGAGCTCGAGCAGCTCAACCTCGGGCGCCTGCGTCTCGCGGCGAAGGGGGTGCGCCGCAGCGGCGAGATGCTCGTCACCGTCGACGAGGACGAGCAGCGCGCCGAAGGGATGGTGATGATCGGTCAAGTCGCCGCCCTGCGCGACGCGACGACGACGATCGCCGCCCTCCACGAACAGGTCACCGCGGGCGCGAGCGCGTTTCTCGACGTCGCGGCGCGTGCGTACCGCGCCCCGGCACCGGCGCGGGCAGCGATGCCGCTCGACGTCGCGATCGTGGGAATGGCGTGCATCTTCCCGAAGGCGCCCGACCTCGAACAGTATTGGGCCAACATCCTGCACGGCGTCGACGCGATCACGGATGTCCCGTCCGAACGCTGGGATCCGGCGGTGCACTGGGATCCGCACGCGACCGGCGCGCACGCCGGCCGCCGCACGCCCTCGAAGTGGGGCGGCTTCATCCCCGCGATCCCGTTCGATCCGATGACCTACGGGATTCCGCCGTCCTCGCTGATCGGGATCGAGCCCGTGCAGCTCCTCGCGCTGCACGTCGCCGAACGCGCGCTGCACGACGCGGGATACGCGCGGCGCAACCCGCACCGCGAGCGCACGTCGGTCGTGTTCGGTGCCGAGGCCGGGAGCGATCTGGCCGCCGCGTACAACTTCCGCGCGACGTTCCGCTCGTATTTCGGCGAGCTGCCGCCGGACTTCGACTCCGAGCTGCCGGAGCTGACCGAGGACTCGTTCCCCGGCGGGCTCTCCAACGTGATCGCCGGACGCATCGCGAACCGGCTCGATCTGCGCGGCGCCAACTTCACCGTCGACGCCGCCTGCGCGTCCTCGCTTGCGGCGCTCGACCTCTCGTGCAAGGAACTGGCGAGCGGGAACAGCGACATGGTGCTGTGCGGCGGCGCCGACCTGCACAACACGGTCGAGGACTACTTCCTCTTCTCGTCGGTGCACGCGCTCTCGCCGACGGGACGTCCGCGGCCGTTCGACGCGAACTCCGACGGGATCGCGCTGGGCGAGGGGGTCGCGTGCGTCGTCCTCAAGCGCCTCGCCGACGCGGAACGCGACGGCGATCGCATCTACGCCGTCATCCGCGGGATCGGCAGCTCGAGCGACGGACGTTCCCTGGGCCTCACGGCGCCGCGTCCGGAAGGGCAGCAGCTCGCACTCGAGCGCGCGTACGAACGCGCCGGGATCGCGCCGCAGCGCGTCGGTCTGGTCGAAGCGCACGGAACGGGGACGGTCGTCGGCGACCGCACCGAGTTGGCCGCGATCAGCAAGATGTACAGCGAATCCGGCGTCGCGCCGCAGAGCTGCGCGATCGGCTCGGTCAAGTCCCAGATCGGTCACACGAAGTGCGCCGCCGGCGTCGCCGGCGTCATCAAGACCGCGCTCGCGCTATGGACCGGCGTGCGCCCGCCGACGCGTGCGCTCACGCAGCCGAACCCGGTGTGGCAGCGTGAGACGAATCCGTTCTTCTTCACCACGAACGCGCTGCCGTGGACGGCGGCCCCGGAGGACCGCGTCGCCGGCGTGAGCGGGTTCGGCTTCGGCGGGACCAACTTCCACGCGGTGCTCAGCGCCTACGACGGCGCACCCGACCCGGCGCAGGCGATCGACGCCTGGCCGGCCGAGCTGTTCGTCTTCCACGGTCGCGATCGCGCCGACGCGCTCGGTGCGATCGACGGCCTGCAGGCGCTGATCGCGGCGAACGACGGCGCCGCGCGCCCCTGGCACCTGCGCGATCTGGCGCGCACGCTCGCCGCGCGCGAAGCGGAACGCCCCGGGAACCTTCCCGCACAGGTCGCGCTCGTCGCCGACGATCTCGACGATCTCGCGGTGAAGCTCGCGGCCGCGCGCGCATTCGAAGCGCGCGACGGCGTCTTCGTGCGCGACGAGGGGACGGCGAACGGCGAGGTCGCGTTCCTCTTCCCGGGACAGGGAAGCCAACGCCCCGGGATGCTCGCCGACCTCTTCGTCGCGTTCCCCGCACTGCGCGCGCTGCTCGTCGAGGGCGCGCGCTACGCCGGCACGATCTTCCCGCCGACCGCGTTCACCCCCGAGGAGAAGGCGCGGCAGCAGGCCGCGCTGACCGACACGCGCGTCGCGCAGCCGGCGCTCGGGATCGCCGGCCTCGCGGTGCACGATCTGCTCGCGTCGTTCGGCGTGCGCCCCGCGATGGCCGGCGGCCACAGCTACGGCGAGCTCGTCGCGCTCTGCGCTGCAGGCGTGATCGACCGCGCCGACCTGCTCGCGATGAGCGCGGCGCGCGCCGAGGCGATCATGGGCGCGGCCGGCGACGATCCGGGCGCGATGGCCGCGGTCACCGCGACCGCCGAGACGACGCGCGAAGCGCTCGGACCGGCGAGCGGCGTCGTGATCGCGAACGACAACGCACCGCTGCAGGTCGTGATCTCCGGTCCGACGCCGGCGATCGAAGCGGCCGTCGAACGACTGACCTCGCGCGGGATCTCCGCCAAGCGCATCCCGGTCGCGTGCGGTTTTCACAGCCCGGTCGTCGCGCGCGCCGCGACGACGTTCGGCGCCCACCTCGCCGCGATCGCGTTCGGTGAGCCGCGGCTCCCGGTGTGGTCGAACACGACCGCGAGCCGCTATCCGGCGAACGACGCGGAACGCGCGCGCAGGCTGCTCGCCGAGCAGGTCGCGCAGCCGGTCTGCTTCGTCGAACAGATCGAGAGCATGTACGCCGCGGGCGCGCGGGTCTTCGTCGAGACGGGCCCCGGACGCGTGCTCACGCAACTCGTCGACAAGATCCTCGCCGACCGTCCGCACGTCGCGATCCCCTGCGAGGTCTCGGGCGAGCCGGGTCTGCGCCGGCTGATGCTCGCGCTCGCCGCGCTCGCGGTGAACGGCGTCCCGGTCGACGTCGCGGCGCTCTTCGCGGAGCGGCGCGCGCGGATCGTCGCGGTGCAGGACGCGCCGCGTCGTCCCGGTTGGCTCGTCGACGGTTTCACGATCCGCACCGCCGACGGCGCGTATCTCCCCGGCGGCTTGCGGCCGATGCGGCAGCGCGCGCTTCCGGCGGCCGCCGCGGCTCCGGCCGCTTCCGCCGCGCCGCTCGTCGCGGCAGCGACGGCGGCACCGGCGGCCGACGCGCTGGAAGCGACGGTGCTCGAGTTCCTGCGCACCAGCCGCGAACTGATCGCCTCGCAGCGCGAGGTCGTCCTCGGCCTGCTCGGCCGCGACCCCGCGCGTGCGGTGCACGCCCCGGCCCCGGTCGCGGCGACGAACGGCACGGCGCACCGTCACGCGTTCGTCGCCGAGCCGATCGCCGAACCCGTCGCGCCCGTCGCGGCGCCGGCGGCGGCAGCGACGCCGGCGGCGGCCGGACGCGAACCGGCCGACGTGCTGCAAGCCGTCGTCGGGATCGTCAGCGAGCGCACCGGCTATCCGCCGGAGATGCTCGACCGCGATCTCGATCTCGAAGCCGACCTGAGCATCGACTCGATCAAACGCACCGAGATCTTCGCCGCGCTCGCGGAGCGCGTCGGCCTGACGGCGCCCGGGACCAGCTTGGACGAACGGACGCTCGCGGAGCTCTCGGCGCGCAAGACGCTGCAGGCGATCGTCGCCTGGATCGTCGAGCGCGTCGCACCCGCGACGGTACCGGCCGCCGTTCCGGCCAGGGTCGCGGCGGCGCCGCAGCAACCGCAGCGCACGCCGGAGACGATCCTCGCCGGCGTCGTCGCGGTCGTCAGCGAGCGTACCGGCTATCCGCCGGAGATGCTCGACCGCGACCTCGATCTCGAAGCGGACCTGAGCATCGACTCGATCAAGCGCACGGAGATCTTCGCCGCGCTCGCCGACCGGCTCGAACTGACCGCGCCCGGCACGGGCTTGGACGAGACCGCGCTGAACCAGCTCTCCGCGCGCAAGACGCTCGGCGCGATCGTCGCGTGGATCATCGAACGCTCGTCACCGACGCCGCTCGCCGTGACGCCGACCGCAGCGGCGGTCGCCGCCGCGCCGACGCCGCTGCGCAGTGGCCCCCCGCTGCGTCGCCTGCGCGTCGCCCCGCGCGCGATCGATTCGCCCTACGCGGTGACGCCGCCGGACCGGCTGCGCAAGAACCGCATCGTCCTGGTCGCCGACGCGCACGGGATCGCGTCCGCGCTCGCCGCGCTCCTGCGCGAACGCGGCGCCGACGTCGTCGAGATCACGGTCGGCGACGATCCCGGCTCCGCGATCGACGGGCTGATCTACCTCGCGACCGCCGATCGCGAGCGCGCACCGGTCCTTCCCGGCGCGTTCGCCGCGGTTCGCGCCGCGCTCGCGGCCGGCGCGAACCGCCTCCTCGTCGCGACCGCGAACGGCGGGCGCTTCGGGTTCGGCGAGCCGAACGCCGACGCCACGGAGGAGCTGCTCCACGCCGACGCCGGGTGGCGCGGACTGGTGCGCACGGTCGCACGCGAACGGCCCGACGTCCTCGCCCGCGCGGTCGACCTCGACCCGCGCCGCGAGCCGGCGGAGCACGCGCACCGCCTGCTGCAGGAGCTGCTCGACGACGAAGGTCCGGCGGTCACCGGCTGGCAGGGCGAAACGCGCTACACGCTCGACGTCGAAGCGGCAGAGCTGCACGTCGCCGACGGTGCGCGACCGAAGATCCCGCACCTGAACGAGCAGAGTGTCGTGCTGTTGACCGGCGGGGCCCGCGGGATCACCGCGCAGATCGCCTCGACGCTCGCGCACGACACCGGATGCCACGTCGTCCTGGTCGGGCGTACGCCGCCGCCGACGGTCGCGGAGGCGCCCGACACCGCGAGCGCGAGCGATCGCATCGCGCTGCGGCGGGCGCTCGTCGCCCGCGGGCTGCGCGTCCCGGCGGAGATCGACGCGTTGAGCGCGCAGATCCTCGCCGAACGCGAGTTGCGCGCGACGCTCGCGCACCTCGAGCGCTTCGCCGCCTCGGTGAGCTACGAGGTCGCCGACGTGCGCGACGCCGCGGCGGTTCGCGCGATCGTCGACCGTGTCACGAGCAAGCGCGGACGTCTCGACCTGGTCGTCCACGGCGCGGGGACGCTCGAAGACCGCCTGATCGCGGAGAAGAGCGACGAGTCGTTCGCGCGCGTGTGGTCGACGAAGGTCGACGGCGCGCTCGCGCTCGTCGCCGCGCTCCCCGCGACGACGCGCGACGTCGTCTTCTTCGGCAGCATCGCCGGCGTGTTCGGGAACCGCGGCCAAGTCGATTACGCAGCCGCGAACGACGCGCTCGACATGCTCGCGCTCGCCCTCAACCGCCGCGCAGGCGGGACGCGCGCGATCGCGCTCGACTGGGGTCCGTGGGCCGCGGCGGCGGGCGGGATGGTCTCGCCCGAGTTGGAAGCCGAGTACACGCGCCGCGGGATCGCGACGATCGAGGTCGCGGACGGTGTGCGCGCGTTCGTCAACGAACTCGTGCATGGGACGCGCGCCGATGCGCAGGCCGTCTACGCCTGCGCCGATGCGGCCACGCTGGCCGGCGACACGTCGGGGGGCGCGCCCCACGCGCT
Organism: Candidatus Limnocylindria bacterium; assembly: GCA_035493875.1. GTDB lineage: Bacteria > Vulcanimicrobiota > Vulcanimicrobiia > Vulcanimicrobiales > Vulcanimicrobiaceae > Vulcanimicrobium. The sequence goes on along the minus strand of DATJHK010000005.1, from coordinate 1,493 downwards.
CCGCGCGGTGGGGGTGTAGCACGATGGTCGACGGACATCGCCTGCTCTTGCTCGCGGGCCGCGACGCGGACGAGCTGCGCACGCAGCTCGCCGCGGACGAGGCGGAGCTGCTCGCGCGGGACGACGCGGCGCACGCGCCGACCGGCGGCCCGTGCCGCCTCGCGATCGTCGATCCCGACGCGCGGCGTCTCGCGCTCGCGCGGCGCGTCGTCGAGCGCGGCGCGCCGTGGCGCGGGCGCAACGACGTGTGGTTCAGCGCTACGCCGCTCCTGGGCGCGGGCGGCGGGACGATCGCGTTCGTCTTCCCCGGCGTCGAGCAGCGCTTCGAACCCGTGCTCGACGACATCGCCGCGCAACTTGCGCTCCCGCTTCCTGTGCTGGGCGGCGAGGAGCTCGCGGTCGTCCTGCGCCGTTCGATCGGGCTGCTCGGCCTCGGACGCTTCCTCGACGCCGCGCTGCGGCGGATCGGGATCGTGCCCTCGACCGTCGCGGGGCACAGCATCGGTGAGTGGAACGCGATGGTCGCCGGCGGGATGCTCACCTCGGAGGGGATCGACCGGCTCGTCGCGAGCATCGACCCCGAAGCCTTCGAGCTGCCGGGCTGTCTGTTCGCGGCGCTCGGCTGCGGCGTCGAGCTCGCGCGCGAGGTGATCGCCGGGATCGACGGCGTGGTGATCTCGCACGACAACTGCCCGCACCAGTCGATCATCTGCGGCGACGAAGACGCGGTCGCGGCGGCGGCGCAGCGCTTCGACGAGCGTGGGATCCTCTCGCAGATCCTCAACTTCCGCTCCGGTTTCCACTCGCCGCTCCTCGCGCCGTATCTCGAGGGTGTCTCGGGGATCGCGCGCCTCCCGATCGCGACGCCGGAGATCCCGGTCTGGTCGGCGACGACGGCCGAGCCGTTCCCCGGTGACGAATCGGCGATCCGCGATCTCGTCATCCGGCATCTGCTCGAGCCGGTGCGCTTTCGCGAGCTCGTCGAGAACCTGTACGCCTCGGGGGTTCGCGCGTTCGTGCAGCCCGGCGTCGGCAGCGTGACGGGCTTCATCGACGACACGCTCGCGGGACGCGACTACGTCGCGGTCGCGGCGAACGTCACGGGGCAGCCGGGGCTGCGTCAGCTGCGGCGTACCGCGGCGGCGCTGTGGGTCGAGGGCGCGGCGCCATGCTTCGACAAGCTCAGCATGATACCGGGGGTGCCGGTGTCGATGGTCTCCGAGCCGTGCTTCGACGAGCCCAGCATGACGGCGGGGATCGAGCCTGTGTTGGCTGAGCTGCGCGCGCTGCTGGCGGAGGCTGCGGAGGCGGCGGAAGCGGTGACGGCGCGGTTCGCCGACGTGCGTGCGTCGGGTGCGCGGCCGGTGCGGCTCGCGCCGCGGGAGACGCGCTATTCGTGGACGCTGCGGCTCGAGGAGATGCCGTACGTCATCGATCACTGCCTGGTGCGGCAGCCCGCGGGATGGCACGACGTCTCCGACCGTCATCCGGTC
>DATJHK010000004.1:0-46481 GCA_035493875.1 Candidatus Limnocylindria bacterium | reverse complement strand
TTTCAGATCGTCGTCGCGACGATCGGCCCCGACCCCGGCTGGCGCATCCTCTTCTTCCTGGGGATCCTGCCCGCCGCGTTCGTGCTCTACATCCGCCGCAACGTCGAGGACCCGCCGGTCTACGAGGCGACGCGCCGGGCCGCGACGCGCGGCTCCTCGCTCGCCGGGATCTTCGCGCCCGGCGTCGCGCGCACGACGTTCTTCGCCTCGCTGCTCGCGATCGGCGTGCAGAGCGGCTACTACGCGCTCTTCACCTGGATGCCGACCTATCTCACCAAACAGCGGCACATCCCGGCGTTCACGAGCGGCTGGTATCTCTACCTGATGATCCTGGGCGCGTACGTCGGCTACGTCAGCGCGGGCTACATCAACGACGCGTTCGGGCGCAAGCGCACGTTCGTCCTGTTCTCGCTGTGCTCGGCGGCGATCGTGCCGCTCTATCTCTACACGGTCGCGGCGGATTGGCAGCTGCTCATCGCCGGTCCGCTGCTCGGCTATTTCGCCTCGGGGATCTTCAGCGGCTTCGGCCCATTCCTGAGCGAACTGTATCCGAGCAGCGTGCGCGGCGCAGGGCAGGGCTTCTGCTACAACGTCGGACGCGGCGTCGCGGGGATCGGCCCGTTCGCGATCGGCTGGCTCTCCGAGCACTTCGCGATCGGGACCGCGATGATGGTCGTCGCCGTGTGCGCGTACCTGCTCGCCGTCTTCGCCGTCGCGTTCCTCCCCGAGACGCGCGGCAAGGAGTTCGTCCCGGTCGGATGAGCGAGACGTGCGCGCAGGCGTGTCTGGGGATCGCGGCGGCCGAGACGTTCGTCGATCCCCCGCTCGCCCCCGACCTCGTCCACGGCTACGTCGACCTGCACGTCCACACGTCGCCCGACGTCTTCGGCCGCGCGCTCGACGACGACGAGGCCGCGCAGGCGGCACGGCGCGCGGGGATGGGCGGGCTCGTCCTCAAGAACCACGCCGCCGAGACGGCGAGCCGCGCGGAACTGCTCGCGCGGCGGCATCGCGTCGAGGCCTGGGGCGGCGTCGTGCTCAACCGCGCGGTCGGCGGCGTGAACGCGGACGCGGCCGACGCGATGGCGCGCGTCGAGGGCGGGCGCGGGCGGGTCGTGTGGCTGCCGACGATCGACGCCGGAAATCACCGCCGTTTCCTCGGCATCGGCGACGACGGCTTGGAGGTCGTCGCACACGGACGCCCGACTCCCGACCTGGAGCGCGTCGTGCGCGTCTGCGCGGAGCGCGATCTCGCGCTTTGCACCGGCCACACCGGCGCCGACGACGCGCTCGTCGTCGCCGAGCTGGCCGGGGCGCGCGGCGTGCGCTGCTGCATCACGCACGGGCTCTTCCCGATCGTCGGCTTGACCGAAGCGCACGTGCGCCGCGCCGCCGAGCTCGGCGCGGTCGTCGAGCTGTGCGCGATCGGGACGCTGATGGGGCCGAACGCGCACCTCCCGTGGATGCGCGCGTGGGGGACGGTCGATACCGAGACGTGCGCACGCTACGTGGCGACGTTCGGCGCGGACGCGTTCCTGGTGTCGAGCGACCTGGGTTCGAGCGGGAATCCCGTCCCGGCCGACGGGATACGCCGTTTCGTCGCCGCGCTCGCGGCGCTCGGGATCTCGCGCGCCGAGCTGGACGCGCTCGGACGCGACGCGCCGCGCCGCCTGCTCGGCGTCGGCGCGCCCTGAGCGCGGTTAGCGCGCGGCCGTCTGAGCGCTACGCCGCGCCGTCGCCCGCGCGCGCGAGCGGGTGCTGCACGACGACGCCGTACCACCCCAGGCCGCGGTACGTCTCGTATCCCGGCGTCAGCGCGAAGCCGACCTGATCGCCGGCCTCGTCGAGATAGTATCCCGTCTTCTTTCCCTGCGTCTTGAGCGCGAATTTCTCGGTGAGGACGCCGCCCTCGCCGGAGGTCGCGATCACGCGATGGTCGGCGTCGACGAGCAGGCAGCGCGAACGTGCGCGCTCGTCGTCGTCGAGCCGCACGCCGTCGAGCACCGCCTTCGCCTGCGGCTGCCAGTCGAAGAAGATTCCGAGCACGCCGATCGGCTCGCCGTCGTTGCGGCCGCCCGCGCGCACGGCGGTCGCGTACGTCGCGACCTGGGCATCGCCGAGCAGCGGCCGCCGCGCGATGTTGCAGGCCACGTAGTCCTCGCCCGAGTGTGTCGCCAGCGCTTGGCGGAACCAGTCCTCGTTCGCGACGCTGCTGCCGAGCACCGCACGATACCGATCCGGGCGGCCGCTGGCGACGACGCGGCCGCTCACGTCGGCGATCCACAAATCGAGATAGACGGTGTAGCTGCCCAGGATCACGCCGAGCCGGCGCGAGGCGTGCTGCGCCGTCTCCACCGCGGGCGACGCGAGCGCCGCCACCAGCGCCGCATCGGTCGCCCACCAGCGCACGTCGCACGAGCGCTCGTAGAGGTTGCGGTCGATGATCTCGATCATGTTGTGCGCGAGGTTCGCAAGCCGCTCGCCGCGGATCTGGCGGACGATCTCGCTTCCGAGCATGGTCAGCTCGCGGATCGCGCTGGCGAGCTCGGTCGAGAGCTCACCCGAGATCTCGCGGATCCGCGCCGAGACGTCGTGAACGGCGCGCGCGACGACCGCGAAGCCGCGTCCGTCGGCGCCGGCACGCGCCGCTTCGATCGACGCGTTGAGCGCGAGCACCTCGGTCTCTTCAGTGATGCGTCGGATCTGCGCGATCTTGCGGCCGGCGATCTCCTCGACGTGTTGCGAGAGGGAGACGACGCGTTCGGGTTCAGCCATGAAAAAACCGCGCCTGCATATGATGAGGTGCCCTGGTGATCACGAGGGAGAAGCTTTCCATGCGGGTGTCGTTGGGACGGTTTTGCGGCGGTGACGGCAACCGCAGCGCCGCACGGCCAAATGGCCAAGCATCATTCCACGATCCGGAATTCCGTGGAACGAACACGCTTGACACGGTGAGCAGCGACGCCGCAGAAACTGGGCGATGACGGATTCGAACCGCCGACCCTCCCCGTGTAAAGGGGACGCTCTCCCGCTGAGCTAATCGCCCGTCGCCGCACGCACACGGGCGCTTCGCCGCAGAGGGGTCGGCTTCCCGGATGGGGATACGTCGAAGGATGCAACGCCGCGGTCCCGTCATCGACGATACGAAGCCGGTCTGGCGCTCGATGCTCACGTTCCTCGTCCCGCTCATGCTCAGCAACGTGCTGCAGTCGGCCTCGGCGACGCTGAACAGTATTTTCCTGGGACGGCTGCTCGGCGTCGGCGCGCTCGCCGCCGCCTCGTCGTTCTTCCCGATCCTCTTCTTCCTGATCTCGTTCTTCGTCGGGATCGCGAGCGCGAGCTCGGTGCTGATCGGACAGGCCTACGGGGCGCACGACGAAGCTCGGCTCAAGGCCGTCGCGGGGACGACGATCACGCTCTCGCTCGTCTCGGGATGCGTCCTCGCAGCGCTCGGCGTCGCGTTCTGCCCGGCGGTGATGCGACTGATCGGGACACCGGCCGACGTCTTCGTCGACGGCGTCGCCTACGCGCGCGTCATCTTCGCCTCGCTGCCGATCTTCTTCGTGTACATCGCCTACACGACGTTCGTGCGCGGGACCGGCGACTCGCGCACGCCGTTCCTCGCGCTCGTCCTCAGTACCGCGCTCAACTTCGTCTTCACCCCGGCCTTCATCGAAGGCTGGCTCGGCCTGCCGCGGTTGGGCGTCACCAGCGCGGCGGTCGCCGGGATCGTTGCGAACACGCTGGCCCTGGGCTTCCTCCTCGTCTCGCTCGCACGCGAGAAGAACCCGCTCGCCTTCGACGGCTCGATCGTGCGACACATGCGGCTCGAGCGCAAGCTGCTTGCCACGCTGGTGCGGATCGGGATCCCGACCGGGGTGCAGATGGTGATGGTCTCGCTCGCGGAGATCGCGGTGATCTCGATCGTCAACCGCTTCGGCTCGTCGGCGACCGCCGCGTACGGCGCGGTGAATCAAATCGCCTCGTACGTGCAGTTCCCGGCGATGTCGATCGGGATCGCCTCGTCGATCTTCGGCGCGCAGTCGATCGGCGCGAAGCGCTTCGACCGGCTGCGTGCGATCGCGCGGGCGGGGATCGGACTCAACTGGATCATCGGGGGCGCGCTCATCACGCTGGTCTATTGCTTCGACGGGGCGATTCTGCGGCTGTTCGTCACCGACGCCGGCGTGATCGCGACCGCGCACGAGCTGCTCGCGATCACCCTGTGGAGCTACGCCATCTTCGGCACCTCGGCCGTGCTCTCGGGGCTGATGCGTTCGAGCGGTACCGTGCTGTGGCCGACGCTCCTCTCGATCGTCTCGATCTGGGGCGTCGAGCTTCCCCTCGCGTACGCGCTCGCACCGCGGCTGGGACTGCCCGGTGTCTGGATCGCATACCCCGTCGCGTTTCTTGCCGGGCTCGCGCTGCAGACGATCTACTATCGCGGGTTCTGGCGGCGCAAACGGCTCACCACGCTGCTCGACGACCGCGGCGCGGCCCCCGCGGTGACCTGAGCGAGGCCGGCGCCTCTCGGCCGGAGCAGGAGCCGAGCTACCATACGGTCGATAGGTTGCCTGATGAACGGCAAGCTCGCTCTCGGTTCGCTCGGCGCGCTCGCCGGGGCCGTCGTCGGCGCCGCGGCGTGGGCCGCGATCACGGCGGCGACGAACTTCCAGATCGGCTACATGGCGGTCGGCGTCGGCTACCTCGCGGGCTACGGGATGCGCCGCCTCGGCGGGATCACGGAGCCGATCTTCGGGTACGTCGCGGGCGCGGTCGCCCTGTTCGGCTGCGTTCTGGGCAACGTGCTCACGGGCGTGATCGTGATCAGCAAGCACGACCACTATCCGTTCGCGGAGGTCGCCGCAGCGACGCTGCGCAGCGATCTCGCGCTCCAGATCCTCAAGGACGAGTTCGGCCTGATGGACCTGGTCTTCTACGGGATCGCGGTCTATGCGGGGTACCGCACGGCACTCGCCGGCGCGCGCCGCGCGATCGCGGCCCCCGTCACGGAGAGCGCACCGGAGACGCCGTAGCGCCGTGTCGTCCCCGCCGCCGCGGGAAAGAACGCGGGTATGGCGGCGCACGGCGAACCTCGCTTCGCGAAGTCCTACGGCGCGAACGTCGTCCTGGTCGTCCTCACGCTCTTTCCGGGCCTGATCAACACCAGCGCGATCGCGCTGGCCGCGCCGGTGATCGGCGTCGACCTAGGCGTCCCGCCCGACGCCGCCGCGACGCTTCCGCTCATCAGCGACGCCGCGCTGGCGTTCGGCTGCGTCCTCGCCGCGGAGTTGACCCGACGCATCGAGAGCCGCACGCTCTACTTCGTACTCCTCGCCGTCTCGCTCGGAACCTCGCTCGCGAGCGCGCTCGCGCACGGCTTCGGCGTGCTGCTCGCGGCGCACGTCCTGCACGGTCTCGCCGCCGGGATGCTCTTCGTCGTCGTGCTCCCGCCGCTCTTGACGACGTTCGGCAGCGCGAAGCTCGGCGCGACCGCGAGCGTGATGGTCCCCGCGCTGTTCGGTGCGGCGACGCTCGGGCCGCTCGTCGGCGGGCTGATCGCGGCGCCGGGGACCTGGCGGATCATCTTCGCCGTCGAGGTCATCGTCGCGCTGGTCGCGTACGCGCTCGCGCCGCACGTTCTGACGCGCCGCGAGCCGCAAGGATCGGATCAGCCGGTCGACTGGTACGCGCTCGGAACGTCCTTCGTCGGCTCAGCGCTCGTGTACGTCGGCGTCGGTAATCTCGCCGGGCACGACTGGCGCGATCCGCTCGCGACCGGCCCCGTCGCCGCCGGCGTATTGATGTACGCAGCGCTCATCGTCGGCGAGGCGCGCGAACGCGAGCCGCTCGTCCCGGTGCGCAAGCTTGCGACCTCGCTCGCGCTCATCGGGACGATCGCGACGGTGATCGGCAGCATGACGTTCAGCGCGCTCACGCAGTGCTTCACGCTGACCTTGCTGCGCGTCGACGGGCTGGACGCGCGCGCGACCGGACTCACCTTCTGGCCGGAGTTTCCCGCCGCGATCGCGAGCGGGATCCTCTTCGGCCGGCTCGTGACGACGAGATGGGTCGTGCTGACCGGGGCGAGCGGCCTGTGCTTGATCGCGCTCGCCGCGGCGATCGCGCGCGGGCTCGCGCCGGTCGGTGCGCGCGAGGTCGAGGCCCTGTGCGTGCTGAGCGCGTTCGGCGCGGGTCTGAGCGTGTCGCCGGGTCTGTTCGTCGTGACGCTCTCGTTCGAGCGCGCGCGGCTCGGGCGCGCGATCGCGCTGCTCAACCTCTTCCGGCTGACCGGCGGGTTCATCAGCGCGCCCGGCGTCGAGCACACGATCGGCTCGCACGCGCGCGATCACCTCGTCGCGCTCGATCCGTCGGCGTCGCCGCTGGCCGAGAACGCGGTGCGCGCGCTCGTCGTCGGTCAGGTCGTCCCGTACGCTCCACCCTCCGCGATGCTCCGGCATGCGCTCGCCCTCGGAATCGCCGACGCCTACGCCGTGATCGTGGTGCTCGCGCTCGGCGGGATCGCGGCGATCGCCCTGCTGCTGCTCGCGACGCACGTGCCGCTGCGCGCGCCGGATCCGCGCCGTTTCGACGCCGGGGAACCGGCGCTCGACGCGCCTGCGCTGGCCTGAGCGCGCATCGCCGCGCCTCTCGCTTATGGTCCGGTGCAGGCGTCGCTCGGACTCGACGACCCGCCGCCGGACCAAAACGCGCCGAGCGCGCCGACCGCGCCCGCGATCCAACCGAGACCCGGGACGTGGAAGCCGGCTTGCGATCCGCCGCGCGCGATCGCGGCGGGTGCCGCGACGGCGGCGACGCTCGCCGGTTGCGGCGCCGGCGCGGCATCGCCGGCCGTCATCGGCCCGGCACCGCCGGCAGCGGGCGCTGGGCTTGCGACGGCGACGTTCTGGAAGCGCGACACGGGCGCGAGCCGGCGCGCGAGCGCTCGGTGGGCGAGGACGCGATGCGTGCTCGCGCGCGCGAGCCGCACCGGACGCGCAGGCGCGCCGCGCACGACGGAGAGATTGCCGCAGACGACGGGAATATAGACGCGCTTCCCGTCGTCGAGCGCGACGACGTAGGCGCTTTGCCTGGGGAGCACGCGCACGTTGCGGATCGCGTAGATGCGCCCGTGGTGCATCCCCGCCATCGCGTCGAGACGCACCGGAAGCGTCGTGCGTTCGACCTCGCCGCGCGACACGCGGCGCTCCATCTCGTCGAGCTCACGGGGAGTCAGGCCGATTCGGCGCGCGGCTTGCGTGTAGCGCGCCTTCTGCACGACAACGGCCTGCTGGACGGCGGAGACCATCGCGAGCGGAGCGTTCGCCATACGGTCATGCGAGAGATCGAAGACCAGCATGGCCACACCGTTGCCCCGTCGACTGCCCGACGAAACGGGGCAGCATGCCAAGCTGAGATCGGCTAGGGCGTCACCTGCAGCTGCACCATCGTGCGCGGCGGGAGCGTGACGTCGGTGTTCGTCTTCATCGCGACGATGCCGGTGCCGACGACGCCGAGCGGCACCGGCGGCGCGTCCCGCTTTGCGGGCACGCGCAGATCAACCGCGCGCCCCTGCATCGGATACCGCCGACCCGTCGGCGCGATGTAGGCGTCGAAGACGAAGTCGATCTCGGCGTGCCCGTTCTTCGTCGCGCGCACGACGCGCGTGAGGTGCCCGAAGATCCGTCCGCCGCGATACGTCCGATCGTCGGAGGCGACGCCGGTCAGCGTGAACGGCTCGAGCACGTCGCTCGTGCGCGAGTCGATGGGGTGGTCGAACGTGCCGGTCAAGACCGTTCCGGGGGGCGGAACGCCGTCGTCGGCGCGGGCAGCGAGCGGGACCGCCAGCGACACGACGAGCGCCGCCGCGGCGAAGAGTCGCGGAATCACCACTCGTCACGTACCCATCGGGGGCGTTCCTGAAAGCCGCCCGCCCGCTTTCGCGTCGAGGCGCAGGACGTAGAGACCGTGGTTCTTGTCGGTCACGTAGATCGTGCCGCGCGCATCGACCAGGACGTCCTCGCTCTGCGCGACGAGCCCCGACTTCGGGAGCAAGCCGCGCCGCTCGCGAGGATCGGGCGGGACGAAGAACGCGATCTCGCGCGGCTGGCGCTCGTCGCTGATGTCGTAGACGCGCAGCCCCGCGTTGAAGTAGGTCAGGAAGACGAGGTCCTCGTCGTGCAGCAGCACGTCCTGGTACTGCCACTGGTGCTGGTTGTGCGGCCCGAACCGGCCGCCTTTCTCGTAGAAGTTCTTGTACGGCGCGCCTTCCGGCGCATGCGGGAGCGGGAAGAGCGAGATCAGCCGCGGCTTCGTCTCGTCGCGCACGTCGACGATCCCCGCGAAGCCGAGCGGCTCGTTGCCGTTCTCCGCGATCGCCTCGGAGTTGACGACGACGAGCGGACGGCGCGTGAGCGGCTGCGCCGTGTGCACGCCGATGAACGCCTGGAACGGCGGCGAGAATCCCAACTCGCTCACCAATACGGGAGCACGCTTGTCGGCGATGTCGAGGATGATCATCCCCGCCCCACCGTACGGCAGAAAGGCACGTTCGCCGAGCACGTACGCGCCGCCGTGCAGTGCCGTCGACGGCGGTGCGCCGCTCTCGCCGCCCGCGGTCCATTGCCCGCGCCGCCACCAGTGCGAGACCTCGCGCGGCTGCGTCGGATCGTCGATGTCGACGATCTGCAGCACGTGGCCTTCGTAACCGGCGAGCTGGCTCGTCGCGTAAACGTAGCGACCGCCATCGTAGTAGTTGCGGTGCGTCCCCGTCCCACCGGTCGCGAAGCGTCCGAGCGGACGCGGGTCCTCGGGATCGGCGAGGTTCCAGATCTGCAGCCCTTCGGCGTTGGGACGGCTCGGATCGCCGCCCCATTCCGGCGGCGCCTGCTCGTACGAGGTGACCATCGTCGTCCCGGCGATCTGGATCTGCAGCGTCCACGTGTTCGGCGGACCGGGGACGAAGCGCACGAAGCGCGGTGCGCTCGGCTCGGTCACCTCGAGGATCGTGAAACCCGGTTCCCAGAGCGCCATCGTGTAGAGATACCAGCGTTCACCGGCGCGATACATCGCCATCTTGAACGACGGCCGTCCTTGGAGGTCATCGTAGGCGAGGACGGAGAGCCCGTGCGCGTAGCTCGTGCCTGGCGGAAGATCGGTGCGCATGGGCGGGGCTACGACGACGCGCGCTCCAAAGCATCCGAATGCGGCGCGCGCGTGGTTGCGCGTGCGTGACCTCCCTCGAATCGTATACGACCCGCCGCGACGCCGTGACGGCGTACACCCTGCTGCGGTTGGGTCTGGGCTTCAGCATCTTCTTTCACGGCGTGCAGCGCTGGGTCATCGGGATCGCGAACTTCGCACGCCCCGAGATCGCCGCGTTCTCGCACGTCGCCGGGATGCCGCACGCGCTCGTCCCGCTCGTCGTCTATCTCATCCCGGTGGTCGAGACGATCGCCGGCGCCTCGATCCTGGTCGGCTTGGCGACCTACTACGGCCTCCTGGCCGAAGGCGTGCTGATGCTCGTCCTGATCTTCGGCACCTGCATGCAAGGCGCGTGGGCCGTCCTCGCGATGCAGATGCCGTATCCGATCATCATCTTTCTGCTGCTGATGACCTCGAAGCTGAACGTCGTCTCGCTCGACGCGCTGCTCGCACGCCGAACAGGAGAACCGCCCTCTCGCGATCAGCGATAGAAGGTGTAGATCGCGCTGTAGTGCTCGGCCGCCGTCGCGCCGACATGCCCGGCGTCGCACCCGTTCGCCGGCGGCAGTCCGCCCTGGGAATCGCTCCGCCGCACGAAACGCACGCCGGTGAGCGCGCCGGAGCCGCTCTCCGAGACGACCTTGAGCAACAGATCCGCCACCGCATCGGCGTGCTTCACCGTGGCGAGCGGGTGGGCGCCGTCGGCGCGCACGGTGCTGCCGTCATCGGCCGTCCAGTGCGGCCCGTTGCCGTGGAAGCCGAAGCGCGTCCCATCGTCGTTGACGAGGATCGCGTTGGGACCGACGAGCGTCCACTTGTAGCTCCCCGAGGCCGCACGGCAGGCGTAGACCTGCGCGCCGCCGCCCTGCACCTCGCGCACGGCGGTGGCGCCGGCCGGCGGACTGATCTGGTGTTCGGAAGCAGCATTCGCCGCGGTCGTCAGCGACGCGCCCGAGAGAAAGAGGACGAGCGCGGCACTCGCCGCGCGGGTGATCGCGAAAGACATCGTGCAGCGATACCCATCCGCGCGCCCGGTAGGATGCAGTTTCCGTTCACGAGCCGGTCACGTTATGCGCTCGCATACCTGACGCACGAGAAGGCTCTCGGCAAGCCGGACGATTCGTCGAACGTCTGTTCGGGTACGATGGCGACATGCTCGACGACGTCCGGAAGGACCCCATGATGGCGCGCCTGCTCGACGACCTCGCGGCGCACGAAGACATCGGCCACTACGGCCGGCTCGTCTTCACGATGGTCGCGCGGCATTTCGCCGACGAGGACGAGCTCGTCACCGCGCTCGCGAACGACACGGACTTCCCCGAGGACAAGGCGCGCGTGATGGTGCGCGATGTGATCGATGCCGGCTACTCACCGCCCTCGCGTGAAAAGATCCTGGAGTTCCAGTCGCGTCAGGAGTACCCGATCATCGCGGACCCCAGCGACCCCGACCTCGGAAACGTCTACAAGGATCTGCGCTTCCCCTACGACGTGTACCAGCACATCGAGCAGTACCACGAGCAGAAACTGCACGTCGGCACACCGGCGCGTCCGCGCTGATCGCAAGGTCTGCGACGAGGCGGGGAAGCGGGGGGCGGTCGCCAAGCTCGCTGCATGATTCGCAGCTCGTTTCTCGCCGCCGGCGCCATGAGCGCGGCGGGTCTCGCCGTGTCCGGCCGCGAGGCCGCCGCGGCGACGCCGTCGCCGACGCCGCTCTGGGGCGCCGTCCCGTTCTCGTTCGACCGCGCGGCGTTCGAAGCCGAGCTGGGCAAGCCGTACCGTCACCGTCAGCTCTTCGGCTCGACGAAGCTGGGCGGCGCGGCGGTGCTGCACTACATGGAGAACACGCTGCGCGCATACGCCGAGGGATTCGGCGAAGGTCCGGGGACGCTGCACGTCGCGGCCGTGCTGTACGGCAGTTCGCTCGCGCTCGTCGCGCAGGACGCGATGTGGCCGAAATACGACATCACCGGCGTCTTGCACGCGGAGCACGAGGAGACGCCGGACGCCTCTGCGGTAACGAAGAACCCCTACGCCTCGCGTGTCGCCGCGCTCGTCGCGCAAGGCGCCTCGTTCTTCGTCTGCAACAACGCGCTCAGCGGCGCGTCATACCAGCTCGCGAAGCTCGCGGCACACGGCGAGCCGACGCGGGAGCAGGTCGTCGCCGTCCATGACGATCTCCTCGCGCACCTGGTGCCGGGCGCAATGGTCGTCCCCGCCGGCGTCGCCGCGATCAACGCCGGCCAAGAAGCACGCTTCACGTACCTCCAGGCGACGATCGGATAACCGTTAGCGGGGCACGCGCATTGACGGCGGCGGTGCCCACGCACCCCCGCGCGACGGGCGAACGCGCAGCGCCGTGAACGGGTCCAGACAATCGTAAGCAGTTCAGCTCGGGGAAGGGCTCGACACGGGCGGCGGAGCTGGCCGATCGAGAGCTTCTTCCCAGGTCGAGCCGTCCGAAAACAGGACGCGGTGCACCGAACATTGGACGATCCCTAGGCCCGGCCATCGATCACTAGCCGACCAGTGATTCCCTCTGATAGTCGTGTCGGGTGAAAACGTACCGGTAGCCTGAATCGTGACGTTATCGATCACCGTGCCAAACGCGTCTTCAAGCTGCAGCCGAAACATGACCGCTACGATCGTCTTAGACGAAGCGTTTTGAAAATCGACGCTGGTTGTCAGGGCCGATCCGGATGTTCCCCAAGCATTGTTAAAAAATTGCACACTGGCACCGCAGCCGGTGACTCGAGCGGGAGCGTCCTGCTGCGGCTTAACGTACCGTGCGATGCCGTTTGCATAGGAGGCAACGGGAAGGCAAGCGATAAGAGCTGCGCAAACAGCAGACATTCTTACGTGCATACGAATCATTTCGCTGCACTAAAATCGACGTTCAACGTTCCATCTGAGTTCTCTGTCACGAGCATGTGAACGTAACCGCGATCCAACACCATCTCCGTCGCCACGGTGCGACCGCAACCAGCATCCTTAGCATGCGTGTGATTTATCGCGCGCGAGAATTCGTAAAGCGTCTTTGCGCCGTCGGCATAAACGAAGTGCAGAAAGTACGGTTGACATTCTGCCGCCCCTTCGGAATAAATCGACAACGTCGTACCGTCCGTATACGCCACACGCGCGCATAGATCCAAATCCGCGCAGTGCTTGAACGACACGGCCGTAGAGCCATTGGTCAGGTGAATTGTTTCATCTGGCATGACAGTATTTGCGAGTGCGCCAGACGTCGTGAACGCCAGGGCGAGGAACAAAGCAATTAAGCGCTTCATGGCGCTCAATATATCATTGTCACGTTCCGTTACTCACCAGGACAACACGGAATCTGTACAGACTCTCGGGTCGGAGGGCGCTTTTGATGAGGGCGTACTGTACTGGAAGTAGCATGCCGCTCCCGGCCGCGACGTTCGCACCGGCCTCGTAGCCGCCGGCGTGAAAACGCCGGCGGCCGGGAAACCCTACACGACGGCACGTTTATGGTAGCGCCTCAGCGGGTTTCTTTTGCACCGGGCCAAACTTCACGCTGAGAACCGTCTTGGTGGTTGCGCAATGGTCGTCCCCGCCGGTGTCGCCGCGATCAACGCCGGCCAAGAAGCGCGCTTCACGTACCTCCAGGCGCCGACCGGGTAACGTCAGCCGCTGATGCGCATGACGGGCGGGGGCGCCCACGCTCCACGTGTGACCGATGCGCGCGGAGCGTAAAGCCGCAGCAGCAGGTTGAACGGCCCCGTCGGTGCAGGAATCCAGTTCGCTTCCTTGTCGCGACCCGGAGAGATGCGCTGGACGAAGAGATCCAACGAGCCGTCCGCATTGTACGTCAGCGGATCGCGATCGCCGATCGCGTTGCGGTTGAGCCCGTTCGGGACCGGGAAGCCGTCCGGATCGTAGAGCGTGACGGACCAGAACGCGTCGACCGGCGGGAGCTGGTCACCCGTGAAGTGCAGGACGTACGAACGGGAACCGTCAAGCGGTTCTCCGGCGCTGTCACCGAGATTGAGCGGATAGATCGCGTCTTCCGGCAGATTCGCGCCCAAGCCGAACATCGCGATGCACGCGCGCTTGAGGTAGTACGTGCCGTACACGCCCACCGTGTCCGTATTCATTTGCCAGTGGTTCACGCTGCGCGCGAGCGTCGGGACCTTCTCCCGGATCGTCGCGAGGCCGTCCTTCGTCGCCTGTTCGAGGGCCGTCTTGACCGCCGGTGCGGCGCGTTCGAAGTCGAACGCCGCGCCCGCGACGATTCCGAGGCGTTCGAGCCGCGCGAGGATCGGCTCATCGACGATGTGCGGGGGGTTGACCTTCATCACGTCGACGGCGCGCGTGAAAAAGTCCCGCGCCGACATCGCGTTGACCTGATGGAGCGGCGGCGTCGTCATGTCGACGCTCGGATCGATCGCCACCGTCGGCGGGACGGCCGGGCGACCGAACTGCGAGAGCGGCGTGACGAGCATACCGTCCTGGATACGGTTGACGGCGGCATAGTCGCTCGCGCCGTTCGTCTGCGTGCGCCCGATGACCCAGACGAACGGCGTCGGCGCATCGATTCGGATGGTGCCGTCGGGCAACGAGCCGTTCCAACGCGGAGGTACGACCGCGAAGGTGTGCTTGCTCGTGCCGGTCGTGCGCTTTCCCGGCGATGCGAACACGTCGGTCCACATGTCGAGCATCGGCAGCAGATAGTATCGTCCGCCGGTATCCGGGACCGTCAGGAGAACGGGTTCGGCCGTCAAGTCGAGCCACGCCACGGAATAGAGCGTATCGAAGTTCGGCCGCACCACGTCGCGCATCGTCGGCGGCGGGAACGTGCGAAGGTGCGTGAACGCATTCGCCGGTCCACGCGCGACGCTCTGCCCCGCCGGAACGTTCGTCGCGACCCGTCGCGTCACGTCCATCGTGACGAGCGGATAGAAGTACACGTATCCTTCGGTCGCGATCGTTCGCAGCTCGTCGACCGCGGTTGCAGCCTTCGTTTCCGTACCTGCCGCCATGATCGTCCTCCGCACGCAAGTCGCGTCCCGCTATCGTACGCGACGCCCGCAGAACGGCAGTATCCCGAAAGCGCACCGCGACAGTGCGGTCGGAAAGAAAAACAGGTCCAGAGATCCGGCGACCTCTAGACCTGTACACGTAGCGCCAACGGGAGTCGAACCCGTCTCTCCGCCTTGAAAGGGCGGCGTCCTAACCGATAGACTATGGCGCCGAAGGACCGACCGACTATACCACACCGGCGGTTCGGGCGAAAGCCGGCATGACGCGCTTCGCCTCCGGTCGAGGGGGCGAGGCGACTAGGCCCGGCTGGATTCGAACCAGCGCGCGACCAGTTATGAGCCGGCTGCTCTACCGCTGAGCTACGGGCCCGTAGCCGTCGCTCTCTTTTCGGCCCCGGGCCGCGAAGCCTGGTCGGGCTGCCGCGGCCGGGACCGGCACATCAGCGCGAGAGCGCGGCGAAGGCCTTCTTCCCCGGGTAGCGCGCAACGTTCGCGCCGAGCTCCTCGGCGATCCCCATCAGCCGGTTGTACTTGGCGGTACGGTCGCTGCGCGCAAGCGAGCCTGTCTTGATCTGGCCGGCGCCGGTCGCGACGGAGAGGTCGGCGATCGTCGTGTCCTCGGTCTCGCCGGAACGGTGCGAGATCACGGCGCGGTAGCCGGCCTTGTGCGCCATCTCGACCGCGTCGAGCGTTTCCGTGAGCGTGCCGATCTGGTTGACCTTCACGAGGATCGCATTGGCCGAGCCTTCGCGGATCCCGCGCTCGAGGCGCTCGACGTTCGTCACGAAGAGATCGTCGCCGACGAGCTGCACGCGCGCGCCCAGACGCTGCGTGAGCAGGTTCCAGCCGTCCCAGTCGTCCTCGCCCAGACCGTCCTCGATCGAGACGATCGGATACGTGTTGCAGAGGCCCTCGTAGAGCGCGACCATCTGCGCCGAGTCGAGCGGGTGATCGTCCGGTTTGTGCGGCCAGTACTTCCCGTCGCGCAGGAACTCGGTGGCCGCGGCGTCGAGCGCGATCGCGACCTCGTCGCCCGGCTTGTAGCCCGCCTTGGCGATCGCCGCGACGAGCATCTGCAGCGCCTCGTCGATCGTGTCGAGCTTCGGCGCGTAGCCGCCCTCGTCGCCGACGAGGGTCTGATGGCCAGCGTCGTGCAGCGTCTTTCCGAGCGCGTGGAAGATCTCGGCGCCGCAGCGCACGGCCTCGGCGATCGACGGCGCGCCGACCGGAACGATCATGCACTCTTGGAACTGCAGCGCGCCTTCGGCGTGCTTGCCGCCGTTGATGACGTTCATCATCGGCACGGGGAGCGTCGCCGCCGACGGGCCGCCGAGGTAGCGGTAGAGCGGGACGCCCAGCGACGCCGCCGCGGCGCGCGCGACCGCGAGCGAGGCGCCGAGCAGCGCGTTCGCGCCGAGGTTCGCCTTGTTCGGGGTGCCGTCGAGCTCGATCAGCGCGGCGTCGACCTCACGCTGCGAGGTGGCGTCGAGTCCTTCGAGCGCGGGCCCGATGATCTCGTTGACCGCCGTGACGGCCTGGAGCACGCCCTTCCCGTTGTAGCGCTTCGGGTCACCGTCGCGCTTCTCGACCGCTTCGTGCGCGCCGGTCGACGCGCCCGAGGGGACCAGCGCTTCTTCCACCGCGCCGAACGAGGTCGCGACGGCGACCGCGATGGTCGGATTGCCGCGCGAGTCGAGGACCTCGCGCGCGCGCACGCTCTCGATCTGCGGGCGCCCAGCCCCGCGCAACGATTCGATCGACACGGTTTCCGTGCTCCTTATCCCTTCAGCGGCGAGACGAGGTTATTTTGCGGCGACCCAGTCGCCGAGGACGTGGCCGCGCGCGAACAGCTCATCGGCGCGGAAGAAGATGGCGACCTCGCGCTCCGCCGAGGCCGGCGAGTCCGAGCCGTGCACGAGATTGCGGCCGATCGTCTGACCGAAGTCGCCGCGGATCGTTCCCGGCGTGGCCTTGATCGGGTTGGTCGCGCCGATCGTCGCGCGGCAGCCTTCGATCGCGTCCTCGCCCTCGATCACGAGCGCGACGATCGGCGAGCCGGTGATGTAGTCGACCAGGCCCGCGAAGAACGGCTTGCCCTCGTGTTCGGCGTAGTGCCGCTTCGCCTGCTCCTGCGAGACCTGCATCAGCTTCATCCCGAGGATCGAGTACCCGCGCCGTTCGAAGCGCGCGAGGATCTCGCCGACCAGGCCGCGCACCACCGCGTCGGCTTTGCACAAAATCAAGGTCCGTTCGACTGCCATAGCGGAGGGGCTATACGTGGATCGGCACGACGCACCTCTCCTGGACGCCGCACGCGTGCGCGCGGCCCTCGCCGGAACGGCCTTTGAAGACGTTCGCCCGCTCGCGCAAACCGCAAGCACCAACGACGACGCCGCCGCGCTGCTGGGCTCGCCCGACGCGGCGGGTGCGACGTTGGTCGCAGAGTTCCAGACCGCCGGGAAAGGTCGCAAGCCGGGGCGCGCGTGGATCGCACCGGCGGGGAGCGCACTGCTCTTCACCACGATCCTCCCGCGCGCGGTCGCGACCGAGGCGCTCTGGGCCGTCCCGTTCTGGGTCGCGCTCGCCGTCGCCGACGGCGTCGAGGAAGGGTCCGGCGTGCGGCTCGACCTGCGCTGGCCGAACGACCTCGATCTGGACGGCCGCAAGGCGGGCGGGATTCTGTGCGTCTCGCGCGTCGTCGGCGCGCAGGCGCACGTCGGCTGCGGGATCGGCCTGAACGTGCGGCGTCCCGACCCTTCGACAAGCTCAGGGCAGGCCGCGCTCGCGGCGATCGTCCCGCCGCCGGCATTTCTCTCCGACGTCGAGCCGCATGCGGCGCGGGAAGAGGTGCTCGCCGGAATTCTCGGCGCGATGGATGCGCTGCTCGACGTCCTCGACACCCCCGCCGCGGTCGCGCGCGCCTGGGAAGAGCGCGCCGGTCTGCGCGGCCGCCCCTACCGCCTGCGGCTCGACGCCGATGGATCGATCATCGCGGGAACGGCGCTGCGGCTCGATCCCGAAGGGGGGCTCGTCATCGAGGTCGACGGGCGCGAGCGCGTCGTGCACCTCGCCGACGCGCGCGTCGTCACGTAACCGCTTACTTCGCGACGCCGCCGAGCTTCGCGTTCGCTTTGCCGAGCGCGGCGAGCGCGTTCCCTTCGAGGCTCGCCTCGACGCTCAGGCAGAGGTTCGCGCCGGCGGTGACGTGCGCGGGCTTGGGGATCATCTTCGCCGCGATCCCGCCGTCCTTGAGCGCCTTGGTCGCGACCATCGCGTCGGCGTTCGTGCCGAAGAACAGGATGACGTCAGCCATTGACGAGCGCGTCGAGCGCGGCGGCGACGTCGTTCAGCTCGCCGACGCGCGCGACGGCCTGCTGCGTGCGTTCGGCCATCTCCTGCGCGAGCGTGTCGATCACGACGACATCGCCGAGGATCTCGACGTTGAGCGCAGACGCGGCGAGGATCGCCTCGGAGACGCCGTGCGCCGTCGCGATCGCACCCTCGCCGCCGGGCTCCGCGCCGGTCGCGGCGTGCATGAGGAGCTTTCCCTGCCGCTCGACCGCCGCGCGCGTCTGCGCGACGTGATCGCCGGAGACCTCGCTGCCGACGATGACGAGCGAGAGCTCTTGCGCCGAGGCACGGATCTGACGGCTGCGCGCGATCAGCGCGCGCGCGAGCCGCTCGACGAGCGGAAGCGTGAACGCGAGCGCGATGACGACGCCGACGAGGCCCCAGAGCACCAGCGAGACGATCGCGTGGCGCTGCACGGCGCCGAACTGCGCGAGCGGGACGCCGAACCAGCGCGTCGCGACGACCGTATTCTGATCGTCGAGGATCGGTTCGATGCGTACGAGATAGTCGGTACCGCCTTCGCGATCGACGCCGGTGAAGGCGCTCGTGCGCGTGCGCACGAGCGCTGAGGGCGCGTCGTCGACCAGGCGCGTCCCGTCCGGGCGTGAGATCGAGCTGGAGATCAGCTCGCCCTCGAAGATGACGGCGGCCTTTCCGCCGAGGGCGCGCGTGACCTGATCGACGACGTCGTAGTCGTGATCGAGCAGCACGCCGCCGTAGACCGCGCCGGTCGTGCGCTCGTCGGCGTTCGAGATCGGCGTCGCGGCGATCAGCGCGAGCCCTTCGAGCAGCCCCTCGCGTCCCGCCGTCGTCGACTCGATCTGCGGGACGAGCTGCTCGGGCTCCAGCTCGTCGTGCGGGATTCGCGCCGCCGTGGAGACCGTCTCGCCGGTGAGCGCGCGCGCGACGAGCGGCGAGGCGAGCATCGCCCCCGGCGGTCCGCTGTTCGCGCGCGCGAGGACGCGGCCGTGCGCGTCGACGACCGTCAGAAACGCAAGGCCCCCGTCGTGCGCGATCCCGCTCAGCGTCGTCTCGAGCGCGCGCGTGTCGCGCGCCGCCGTCGCGCGCACGACGGCCTCGTTGATCGCCGTTTGCGTGACGAGCAGCTTGACCGCGTCGCGCTTTTGATCCCAATAGCCGCCGAACCCGGTCGCGCCGCCGAGCACCTGCTGCGCGGCGAGGTTGTCGAGATCGGCCGCCATCGTCTGACGCGCCGCGATCGCACCGATCCCCGAGGAGATCACGACCGCGCCGAGCAGCATCGCGACGAGCCGTGTGCGCAATCCGAGTTTCATGTCGGCATCCTTTCCGTGGTGCGATCGGCGACGACGAAGCGTCCGAGCCGGCCGTCGATCTGCGCGGCGCGCCGGTTCACCTCGTCGATCGAGCCCACGATGCGCTGCGTCGCCGAGGTCACCTCGGCGGTGACGAACGTGAGGATCTCGACCGAGGAGGCGTTCTGCGCCGAGATCGCGTCGATCGCGTCGAAGGCGCCGGAGACCTCGCGTGCGTGCGCGGCGATCTCCTCGGCCGCCGCGAGCCCGGCGCGCACCGAGCCGGTGATCTCCTCGATCGCGCGGATGACGCGCAGCGCGTTGTCGGACATCGATCGCGTCACCGCGCTGATCTGACCGATCTGCTGGTTCGCGCCCAGGACGGCGTCGACGGTCTCGCGCAGCGCGGACGACGCGCCGTCGGTCGATGCGGCGCTCGCCGTGAGCCGATCGGTGAGCGTCGCCATCGCATCGGTGACCTGCGCGATCACGGTCTGCGTCGCGCCGATGTGACCGGCGATCTCCTTGGTCGCCTGGACGCTGCCGTCGGCGAGCTTGCGGATCTCGCCGGCGACGACGGCGAAGCCGCGACCGTGCTCACCGGCGCGCGCGGCCTCGATCGCGGCGTTGAGCGCGAGCAGGTTCGTCTGTTCCGCGATCCGGTCGATGACCTTGACGATGTCGCCGATCTGCGCCGAATTGTCGCCCAGTCGCGCGATGTCGCGCGAGAGCTCGGTGATCGTCGCGCGCACCGTCTCCATCGCCGCGACGACCGTCGAGATCGCCGTGCCGCCGCGATCGGCGGTGAGCGTCGTCTCCGAGGAGATCGTCAGCAGCGAGTCGACCTGCGCGGCGACCTCTTCGATCGAGACCGCCATCGAGCTCACCGCGATCGCCGTGTCGTCGAGCGTGCGGGTCTGCTGCGCGGCGGAGTCGGTCAGCACGCCGATCGCCTCACGCATCCCCTGCACTTTGCCGAGCGCGCCGCCGACGATCCGCCCTTGCTCGGCGATCCCGTCCTCGAGCTGCGTGTGCGCGATCGCGCCGCCTTCGATCACCGTGAGCGACGTGGACGCCGTCTCGTGCAGGACGTCCCCGGCCTCGCTCAGCAGCCGCGCCTCGTTCCGCAGCACGCCGACGAACTCGCGCGAGCCGCGCACCAGCGCGTGCAGCGCGGCCGCGAGCTCGTCGAGCGCACCGTCGAGGGCGATCGGGCGCGCCGTCAGGTCGCCGGACGCGATGGTCCGCACCTCGTGGGCGAGCGCGGCGAGACCGCGCGCGACCGGCGCCGCCGCCGCGAGCGCGAGCCGTTTGCCGGAGGCGTCCGGCACGGGGTCCTCGAGCGGCGCGCCGAGGATCCAGCTCAGGACGAGCCCCGCGACCAGGAGCAGCAGCGAGGCGCCGATCGCGGCCGGCGAGCCGAACGGCGGGCGCGCGAGATAGGCTGCGAGCGACGCGGCGATCGTGGCCGCGGTCCCGGCGGTCCGACCCGCGGCAAGGGCGCCCAGGGCGATCGCGACGACCGCCAGCAGATCGAAGTCCGGCAGCACGGGGCACGCGGTGAAAGCGAGGGCCGCCGCGAGCGCGAGCGCCCCCGCGGCCAAGCGCGTACGCCCGACGAACCGGCGGCGAACGGCGAACAGACGCTCCAGGGTGAGGCGCAATCGAGACCTCGGGAACGGCGAGCAGGGACTCGCCAGTTCGTCCAGACGGTCGCTTGGGCCTTGCCGCCGGCTGGGCTAGCGCCCCGGGATCAGGCGGAGCGGTTCGCCCGGCTGCGGCGCTCGCAGGTCTCGCAGTAGTGCGAGTACTTGTTGTCGGTGTCGAACACCGAGTTCGAGTAGTGCATCGCGCAGCGGGCGTTGTAGCAGTGCTTGAGCCCGAGCGCGTGGCCGATCTCGTGGACGCTTTCCTTGAGCAGCCGCTGGAAAAGAGCGTTCTCGTCGGCGGCATCGCCGTAGAACTCGGACCGCAAGCGGTGCAGCGAGACGACCGCGCAGCGCTGCGTCTCGCTCGAGGCGCCGAAGACGAACTGATGCGACGTCTTGTACAGGTCGAACTCGGTGACGCCCAGGATCAGCTCGTCGCGGTTTTCGAAGGCGGCGCTCAGGCGGCTCGCCAGCGACCCGAAGAAGAGCTGGCCCCGCGCGCTGTTGAGCGCGGTCTTGGGGACGGCGAGCGCTCCGCGCACGACGCATGCCGCGAGGAATCGCTCTTCCAAGCACAGCGCCAGCCGGGTGAGCAATCCCGCGTCGATCGCGTTGATCGGGACGATGCTGATCTCGCGCACGGCCGAGCAGCGGTTCGAGCCGCGCGCCGGGCGGTCCTGGGCAGCCCGGCGAAGCGCCAACCCCATGATCGTCGGAATCGGGATCGACCTCGCCGAGGTGGAGCGCTATCGCTTCGACGAGGCCGCGCGCGCGCGCTTCGCGCGCAAGGTCTACACGGAGGAAGAGATGGCGTACGCGCTGCGCAAGCGGCACTGGGCGGAACGGCTGGCCGGCTTCTACGCCGCGAAGGAGGCCGCGCGCAAGGCATTCGGGCACGCGATCCCGTGGCGCGCGGTCGGCGTCTCGCACCGGAACAGCGGCGCGCCGGTACTGCAGTTCTTCGGCGACTACGCCTCGCTGCCGGCATCGCGCGGCGTGCGCACGATCCACCTGACGATCACGCACACGGCGACGACGGCCGCCGCCGTCGTGATCCTGGAGGCGTAGGATGCGCGCCGTCACCGCAGCCCAGATGCGCGCGATCGACGCCGCGGCCGTCGCGCGCGACGGCGAGATCGAGCTGATGCGCCGTGCCGGCGCCGCGATCGCGCGGCACGTCGAGCGCCATGCGCGTCCCGCCGGCGCGCTCGTCGCGCTCGCGGGGAACGGCAACAACGGCGGTGATGCGTACGCGGCGCTCGCCGCCTACGACGGCCCACGCGCGCGCATCGTCTACGCCGATCCGGACGCCCGCGGGAGCGCCGCGCGCCGCGATGCGCGCGAGCGCGCGCTCGTCGCGGGCGTCGAGGAACGTCCGTTTCCGCCCGATCCGCAGGTGCTGAGCACCGCCGGGCTCCTGCTGGACGGGATCCTCGGGGTCAACGCGCGGCTGCCGCTCGACCCGCGCAGCGCCGCGCTCGTCGATGCGATCGCAGCGGCGGGCGCGCCGGTGCTCGCGCTCGATCTGCCAACCGGGATCGACCCGACGAACGGCGCCGTCGACAAGCATGGCTTTCGCGCCGTCGCGACGATCGCGCTCGGGCGGCCGAAGTTGGGCTGCCTGCTCGAGCCGGCGCGCGAACGGGTCGGCGAGCTGTGGTGCGCGCCGATCGGGATGCGGGACGACGACGCCGCGGGGATCGACGAGCCGCGCACCGAGGTGCTCGACCCGGAAGGTTTCGCCGCGCTGCTCCCGCCGCGCCCCGACGAGGCCGACAAGCGAAGCTCGGGCGCACCGCTGATCGTCGCCGGGTCGACGCAGTTCCCCGGCGCGGCCGTACTCTGCGCCTGGGGCGCCGCGCGCGCCGGTGCGGGGTACGTCACCGTCGCGGCGCCCGAAGGCGCCGCCGCCGCGCTGCGCGCCCATCTGATCGAGCAGGTGGTGATCACGTACGACGAGCGCGACCCGGCCGCGGCGGTCGAGACGATCGCGCAGGCGGCGAACCGTTGCAGCGCCGTCGGGATCGGTCCCGGGCTCGGCCTGGCGGACGCGTTCACGACGATCGTCAACGGCGTCCTGGAGCGGACGAACCTGCCGGTGGTCGCCGATGCCGGCGCGCTCTATCATCTTGCGAAACGGCTGGGGGCATACCGTGAAAAGCCGCTGGTCCTCACGCCGCACGCCGGCGAATTCGCTCGCTTGAGCGGCAAAGGGACGATCGCGCCGGGCGACCGGCTGCGCCGCGTGCGGGCGTTCGTCGACGAGTACGGCATCGTCACCCTGCTGAAAGGGAGCACGACGCTCGTCGCGAGCCGCGAGGCGACCCACCTCAACCCGACCGGCACGAACGCGCTGGCGACGGCCGGGACCGGCGACGTACTGACCGGGATGATCGCGACGTTGCTCGCGCAGGGCCTCACCCCGGTCGACGCGGCGCGCGCCGGCGCGTACTGGCACGGGCGGGCCGGGCGGCTGGCCGCTGCGGAACGGCCGCGCGGAATAATCGCCCGCGACGTCGCGGAAGCGCTGGGCCGGGCCAGTATCGTCCCGCCGGAACAGGACGATATTAGACTCTCCTGAGGCTTTTTTCAGGCTGCGAAGCGCCCAGGCATCGTTCCTGGGATTTCCCAAAGTGCTACATCGCTCGGGACGTGGTAGGCTATCGCGGTATGGGTTACACGTTCACCTTCCCAGCGCGACTTGCGGTCGTTCCCATCGTCCTCGTCGTGCTCGCTACCGGCTGCGGACATGCCCAGCGGCCGGCGCGTTCGACGGCCGCAGCGCTGGTACCGGTGATGACCGCGCAGCAGGGCAGCGTTTTCCCGCGCACGACGCTCTCGGGGATCATCGCCCCGCTGCAGAACGTCGGGATCACCTCCTCGCTGACCGAGCCGACGGACGCGGTCTACGTGAAAGAAGGCGACCACGTCCGTGCCGGCCAGCTCCTCGCGCTGCTCGACACGGCCGATCTGCGCGCAACGCTCGCGGCCGATCTCGCCACCGCGAACAGCAATCAAGCCAAGGCGACGCAGACGTACGATCAAGCCGGCTTGACGATCTCGCAGAACAGCAACACGGTGAACGCTGCGCGCGCCGCGGTGCGCCAGGCCCAACAAACGCTTTCGACCGACACGCTGAACCTGCAGCGCGACGCGATGCTGCTGCGCAACGGATACATCGCGCAGCAGGCGTACGACCAGCAGGCGACGACGGTCAAGAACGATCAGCAGCTGCTGCGCAGCGCGCAGGTGACGCTGCAGAACGACATCTCCCAAGTCCGCGCCAACGGAACGGTCTCGAGCGGGCTGCAAGGTGCGCAAGTCGCCTCGGCGCGCGCCGACACGCAGATGGCGCTCGCGCAGGCCGATCAGGTGCGCGTGCAGATCGCGAAAGCACGCATCGTCTCACCGATCGACGCGGTCGTCGTCAACCGCAACCTGAACCCCGGCGAGTTCCCCGGCACGCGACAGATCTTCACCCTTCAGGAAACCGATCGCGTCTACGCCGTCCTCAACGGCGCGGCCTCGCAGATCGTCGGGATCGCGAACGGCGCGACCGTCAACGTCCAGTCGGGGAACCTCCCCGGCAAGCAGTTCTCCGGAAAGGTGGAGGGCGTGCTCAACGCGATCAACCCGGGCTCGACCAACTTCGTGGTCAAGGTGGTGCTCGCGAACGCCGGCGGGACGCTGCGCCCCGGGATGGCCGTCTCCGGGATCGCCAGCTTGCCGAGCGCGAGCGGGGTGCGAATCCCCGCAACGGCGTTTCTCGACACGACGAATTCGACGGTGCAGACCGTCAACAACGGCGTGGTCCACACCGTCAAGGTGACGATGCTCGCGCAAGACGCGCAGAACGCGATCGTCTCCGGGCTCCCGCCAGGCGCGAGCGTGGTGACGAACGGACAGCTCGGGCTCTCCGACGGCCAGGCCGTCCAGCCGCAGCTCCAGGTCGCGGAAAAGTAGCGCCGGATGTCGCTGACCGCCCTCTTCGTCCGCCGTCCGACGCTCGTCTTCGTGCTGCTGGCACTCATGCTGCTGGCAGGCTCGATCGCGGCGACGACGCTCGTCCAGCAGCAGTACCCCAACGTCTCGAACCCGACCATCAGCGTCAACGTCTCGTACAGCGGCGCCTCGACGACCGTCATGCGCGACAGCATCGTGCGCCCGATCGAGGACGCGATCGCCGGCAGCCCCGATCTGCAGACCCTCAGCTCGAACATTCAGTCCGGCCAGGCCACGATCTCGGCGGCGTTCTACATCCAGTCGAACGTCAACACCGACCTGGTCAACGTGCAGAAATCGCTCCAGACCGCGCTGCACAACCTGCCGACCGACCTGCAGCCGCCCACGCTTTCCGTGCGTGACCCAAGCCAGGCGACGGTCGTCACGCTCTCGCTGACGTCCTCGAAGCTGACGGCGAGCCAGCTCTCGCTGATCGCGACCGGCCGCGTCGTACCGTTCATGGAGCAGACGCCGGACATCTCGTTCGTGACGGTCGGCGGCTCCGTGACGCCCGCGTACGAGGTCGTCGTCGACCCGCAGAAGCTCGCCGCCGCGAACCTCACGCTCAACGACGTCGTCACGACCGTCGGCGGGAGCAACACGCGCGCGCCGGGCGGGATTGCGTACTATCCGAACCGCGAGACGCAGATCGACATCCGCGGTGACATCTACGAGCCGCAGTCGATCCTCGGGCTGCCGATCTCGGCCCCCTCGAACAGCGGGACGATCAGCACGACCTCGGGCAACCTCTCTGCGTCGGCCGGCGCGGCGAACGCGTGGACCTCGGCGAACCAGGTGCTGCGCATCGGCGACGTCGCGAGCGTCGTCGACGGCTACGAGCCGCGCCGCCAGTCCGCCTCCGTGAACGGAATCGGCGGTCTGTTCCTGCAGATCCAGAAGACCTCGGATTCCTCCGAGGTCACCGCGTCGGATAACGTGCTCGCTTCGCTGCCCAACGTCGAGGCGCAGTTCCCCGACATCAACTTCAACGTCATCAACGTCCAATCGAAGTACACCGCGCAGCAGATCGACAGCGTCATCCGGACGCTGATCGAAGGGATCATCCTCACGGGCCTGGTGATGCTCTTCTTCCTGGGCTCGTGGCGCAACATGATCGTGGTTTTGATCGCGATCCCGGCCTCGCTCTGCGTCGCGCTCTTCGTGATGAAGATGATGAACCTGACGCTCGACACGATCTCCCTGCTCGGGATGACGCTCGTCGTCGGGATCCTCGTCGACGACTCGACGGTCGTGCTCGAGAACATCGAGCGCCACTCGGAGCTCGGTGAGGAGCCCGATCAGGCCGCGATCAAAGGACGCTCCGAGATCGGGATGGCGGCGATCGTCATCACCCTGGTCGACGTCGTCGTCTTCTTGCCGATCGCGTTTCTCCAGGGGCAGGTCGGACGCAATCTCGCCGAGTTCGGGATCGTCGTCGTCATCTCGACGCTGACCTCGCTCTTCGTCTCGTTCACGATCACGCCGACGCTCGCCGCGAAGTGGGCGCTGAAGGGGCACTGGAAGCCGCCCTTCTTCATCCGCGCGTTCTCGCGCGGCTTCGAGCGCGTGCGCTCGACCTACGCGCACCGCATCCTCCCGTGGGGCTTACGGCACCGCGTTCCGTTCGTCGCGTTCTGCTTCGCCTCGCTGGTGCTGGCGGTCGGGCTCATCCCGACGGGGCTGGTCGGCGAGGAGTTCATTCCGCCGGTCGACCGCGGCGAGGTCTTCCTGCAGATCACCTATCCGGTCGGCACGCCCCTCACCACGGTGACGCAGGCCGTGCTCAAGCTGGAGCGGCAGATCCGCACCCTCCCGGACATCGACGCCGACACCGCGATCTCGGGCGGCTACGCCTCGCCGTTCGGCGGTTTCCTGTCCGAAGGCAACGTCGGTCAGGTCCACGTCTGGCTCAAGGACGCGCGCCAGCACACCACCGACTACTGGGTCAACCAGTACCGGCAGATCGCCGCGAAGACGCTGCCGAACACGCAGGTCGTCGTCATCCCGGCGACCGGCACGGGCGGCGGCAATGCGCAGCCGATCGACGAGCTGGTCACCGACGTCTCCGGCGGCGATCCGACGACGTACGCGCAGCAGGTCTACCAGACGCTGCTGCAAACGCCGGGCGCGACGAACGTCAACAGCAACGCCGCGGCGCTCGAGCCGCAGGTCGAGCTGCTCTTCGACCGCGCGAAGGCGCGCGCGCTCAACGTGAGCATCGGAACCGCCACGATCGCGGCGCGGGCCGCGTTCGGCGGCGCGATCGCGACCCAGTTCGAGACCGCGGACGGCCTCGAGCAGGTGCAGGTGATCTATCCGGTCCAGAACCAGACCGACCTGACGACCCTCTCCGAGATCCCGATCCGCGCGACCAACGGACAGATCGTCCACCTCGGCGACTTCGCCTCGTTCGAGTGGTCGCCGGCTCCGCCGCTGATCACCCGCGTCGACCGCAACACGGTCGTCGACATCAGCGCGAACTTCGCGCCGACCTCGTCGCTCTCGAACGTGCAGCACGCGTTCCAGCAGCGCGTCGCGGCGATGCACCTGCCCAAGAACATCGTGGTTCGCCCGCGTCCGCTCGGCCAGCAAGACCTGATGGGACAGACGCTGCTCGGCCTGGGCAGCTCGCTGATCCTCTCGGTGGCGCTGGTGTTCTTGCTGATGGTCGCGCTCTACAACAGCTACCTCTCGCCGCTGATCATCATGTTCTCGGTCCCGGTCGCGGCGGTCGGCGCGCTCGGCGCGCTCGCCCTCACCCATGAGACGCTCAACCTGTTCTCGCTGATCGGCACGATCTTGCTGGTCGGGATCGTGACCAAGAACGGGATCCTGCTCGTCGACTACGCGAACACGCTGCGCGACCGCGGCGAGGACAAGCTCACGGCGATCCAAGAGAGCGCGTTCACCCGCTTCCGGCCGATCGTCATGACGAGCATCTCGGTCGTCGCCGGCAACATCCCGCTCGCCCTCGCGCTCGAACCCGGCTCGAGCGTCCGCGCGAGCCTGGGCGTGGTGGTCATCGGCGGCATCCTCAGCTCGCTTTTCCTGACCCTGATCCTCGTTCCGATCATGTACATGTGGCTGGCACCGGAGCACTTCCACGCCAGCCACGACGGGGAACCCCACGGCGGCGGAAACGGCCTGCCCGGCACGCATCAGGAGGCGCTGCCGGCACGCGCCTAACCGTGTCGAGGCGCACAGTCCGGAAAGAGACGCGGCGTCCGAATGGGCGCCGCGTTTCATTTACAACGGCGAGGCAAGCGGGTACAAAGAAGATCATGAAACGACTGCTCTCATCCTCGCTCGCCGCCCTTGCGCTCTTCGCGCTGGGCGCGCCGGCACTCGCCCAGCACGACGATCATCACGACCGCGGCAATCACTACGCCTACGCCAGAGGTCGCGACGCCGACTACCAGCGCTGGCAGCACGGTCAGCACCGCTATCGCCACTGGCACGGCCGCAACGTGACCTACTGGAACGGGCGCTGGGGCTACTGGGAGCCCCGCGGCGGAGCGCACATCTTCATCAACATCCCGCTCTAAGACCGAACGCGAAACCATGCGTGAGCGCCCGCCGGAGATCGTCCGGTGGGCGCTCTCGCATTTCGCCGTTACGGCGCCTGTTCGATCAGCTCGCGCAAACCGGCTTCGTCGAGGATCGCGATGCCGAGGCTCTCCGCCTTGGCCAGCTTCGACCCCGCCTCCTCACCGGCGACCACGTAATCCGTCTTTTTCGAGACGCTCCCCGTCACTTTGCCGCCCGCGGCGACGATCAGCTCCGTCGCCTGTTCGCGCGTCAGGGTCGGCAGCGTCCCGGTCAGGACGAGCGTCTTCCCGGCCAGCACACCGACCGGCTCGCGGGGGCGGAGCGGCGCCGTCACGTCGACGCCGGCCTCTTTGAGACGCGCGATCATCGCGCGGTTCGGCTCCTGGGCGAAAAACAGCGCGACGCTCTGCGCGATTTGCTCCCCGACGCCCTCGCTGCGCAGCAGCTCCTCCTCGCTCGCCGCAGCGAGCGCATCGATCGAGCCGAAGTCGCCCGCCAGAATCGCCGCGTTCTGCGTGCCGACGAAGCGAATTCCCAAGCCGTTGAGCAGCCGCGCGAGACCGCGCTTCTTCGACCCCTCGATCGCGGTCAACACGTTCGAGGCCGACTTCTCCGCCATCCTCGGAAGCGTCAGCAGCTTCTCGAGATCGAGGTGGTAGAGGTCGCTGACGTCGTGGACGAGCCCCGATTCGACCAGGGCCGTCGAGAGCTGATCGCCGATCCCTTCGATGTCCATCGCACCGCGCGAGCTGAAGTGCCGCACGCGCTCGACCAGCTGCGCGGGGCACGACGCGTTCGTGCAGCGCGCCATCGCCTCGCCTTCGGGGTGATCGACGTCGGCGCCGCAGACCGGACAGATCGTGGGGAGCACGTAGCGCGGCGGATCGCCTTCGCGCAGGTCCAGGACGGGTCCGACGACGCGCGGGATCACGTCGCCCGCGCGCACGACGGTGACGACGTCGCCGATGCGGATGTCGTTGTCGTCGATGTAACCCTGGTTGTGCAGCGTCGCGCTGGTCACCGTGACGCCGCCGATCCGCACCGGTTCGAGGACGGCGTTGGGATTGAGCGTTCCGGTACGGCCGACGCTGACCGTGATGTCGGTCAGCCGCGTGCGGGCCTCGCGCGCGCGGAACTTGTAGGCCGTCGCCCAGCGCGGATCCTTGCCGACGAAGCCGAGCTTGGCTTGCAGCTCCAGCTCGTCGACCTTGATCACGACGCCGTCGATCTCGTAGTCCAGCTCGTCGCGATGGACTTCCCAGTGTTCGACGAAGGCGAGCACGTCGCGGATCGACGCGACGGGATGCGCGTGCGGGTTCACCGGGAAGCCCAGCGCGCGCAGATACGCCAGCAGCGCATGCTGCGTCTGCGGCGGCCGGGGCGTGTCGATCTCGCCGACCGCATACGCGAAGAACGAAAGCGAGCGCTGCGCGGTCATCTTCGGATCGAGTTGGCGGATCCCGCCGGCCGCGGCGTTGCGCGGGTTGGCGAACGGCGCCTGGCCGCGCGCTTCACGTTCGGCGTTGAGGCGCGAGAAATCGGTCTTGCGCATGTAGGCCTCGCCGCGCACGTCGATGTGGCGCGGCACCGCGTGGTCGTTGTTGCGCAGGCCGAGCGGGATCGCGCGGATCGTGCGCAGGTTCGCCGTGACCTCCTCGCCGACGCTTCCGTCGCCGCGCGTCCCGCCGGCGGTGAAGCGCCCCTCGTCGTAGCGCAGCGAGACGGCGAGCCCGTCGATCTTCAGCTCGCACGTGTACGGGATGTCGACGTCGTCGTCGAGGCCGGCAAGCTTGCGCAGCCGCGCATCGAACGCGAGCAGCTCCTCTTCGCTGAAGACGTTCGCCAGCGAGAGCATCGGGCGGACGTGGACGTACTCCGGGAACCCGGCCGCCGCGATCCCGCCGATGCGCTGCGTCGGCGAGTCCGGCGTGCGCAGCTCGGGGTAACGGTCCTCCAGCTCGCGCAGCTCGCGCAGCAGCTCGTCGTAATCCTCGTCGCTGATCTGCGGGTCGTCGAGGACGTGATAGCGGTAGTTCGCCTCGTCGATCTGCGCGCGCAGCTCGCGGGCGCGCTTCTCGTTCGCTTTCAGCGCGGGTTCCGTTTCTTGGGGGCGGCGATCTGGATCGGGTAGCCGTCGGGATCGGCGATCACCGCCAGGCGCGCGAAATTCTCGTCGTGCGGTTCTTGCAGCACGCGGACTCCGGCGGTCTGCGCGTCGGTGACGAACTTGTCGACGTCGTCGACCTGAAAGCCGAGCTGCACCGAGCCGGGCTTCACGGTCAGGCTGTCACCGGTCGGGTGCAGCCCCAGCATCTGGCCGCCGCCGAGGTCGAAGTCCACCCAGTGCGGCGCCGCATCGGTGCCGAGCTTGAGCTCGAGGATGTTCCGGTAGAAGAGCTTCGACCGCTCCAAGTCGGAACACACGATCATCGCCAGCGCGAACTTCGCCACAGCTCGCCGATTTTCGCTACGGGCCCGAGGGTTCCGGCTACGACGCGTCCCTGACCGCGCGGTAGATCGTCAAGAACGCGTTGGCCGTCTCCTTGTCGTCCCAGTCACCGCTGTGGTTGTCCAGCATCGAGGCCGTGAGCTGGGCCGCGATCTGCTTGAGGGCGATCTCCTGTTCCGGCGTCGTCATGGCTCGTCAGGCTTCGACGGCAGCCCTTCCGTTCTTGTCACGCCGGGTCGGGTCCGTTGCGGCAGATTCGTGCGACGTCGGTGCCGATCGCGGTGCGCAGGCCCTCGCCGCGCAAGACCGCGAGCGCGCGCAGGTCGTGCGCGACGTCGAGATCGCGCGCCACGAGGAACCCGACCAGATAGCCGCCGCGCGAGGGAAGCTGCGGCGGATGCATCCCCGCATCGAAGAACGGCGCGACGCGGCTCCCGTCGGCGGCGTCGAGCGCCGGCGCGATCGCGCACGCGAGCCGCTGCACGTCGGCCGGCGGCAGCGTTCCGAGAGCCGTGCTGAGCAGCACTTGCGATTTCGACGCATCCGGATTGAGACGGGAGGAGACGTACGTGGCGAGTCCTTCGCTCCAGAGCTGCCGCCAGATCGGCGGCGCACCGCCGCTGCCGGTCTCGCCGAACACGTCGGGCGATACCTGCGCATGGTAGATATGGAACAGCTCGTGGCTCACGAGTACGCCGAGATCGGCGTTCGCGCCGTCGAATCGCGCGATACCGTCGATCCCGAAGCGGAGGACGCCGTTGTTCGTCTGCCCGTCGAAGTGCAGCATCGACGGCATGAAGTACACCTGCACCCCGGACCGCAGATCGGGGAATGTCTCCAGAAAACGCCGTTCCGCCGTCGGGATCTCGGTGCTCAGCATCGCGGTGAGCTCCCGCATGCGCGGCACGTACGGGACGACGTCTTGCAAGTACCAGGCGATGTGAACCTCGTCCAGCGCGAACTGTCCCGTGCCGTAGGCCTGGTGGTTCGGGACGGCGACGAGCTGCTCGAAGAGGCGGACGCGCTCGTCGACCGATCGCCCATGATCCCACGCTTCCCAGAACGCCGGCATCAGATTGACGATGCTCAGGCGATCGTCGGCGACGGCGGGGCGGGTGAACGCACCGGCCGCGACGAGCACCCAGACGAGCCCGGCCGTGAAGAGACGAAGCAGCGGCATGCTAGCCATGCCGCTAGGCTTCGACGGCGACCCTTCCGTTCTTGGCGAGGTCGTCGAGGGAGTCGCGGTTGAGCTTCTCCAGCTCGGCGATCCGCGCGGCGTCGACGGCGATTCGTCCGTGGGCGCGCTCGTCGGCGAGCACCGCGGCGAGATACCGCCCCGTGTGCGAGCCGGGATTCACCGCAACGTCCTCAGGGGTTCCGGTCGCGACGATCGTCCCGCCCTTGTCGCCGCCCTCGGGGCCGAGGTCGATGATGTGGTCAGCGGTCTTGATCACGTCGAGGTTGTGCTCGATGACCAGTACCGTGTTCCCCATCCCGACGAGGCGCTGCAGCACCTCGAGCAGCTTGTGGATGTCGGCGAAGTGTAGCCCCGTCGTCGGCTCGTCCAGCACGTAGAACGTCCGGCCGGTCGCGCGCCGCGAGAGCTCGGTCGCGAGCTTGATGCGCTGCGCCTCGCCGCCGGAGAGCTGCGTCGCCGGCTGTCCCATCTGGATGTACCCGAGACCCACCTCGCAGATCGTGCGCAGCTTGTTGGCGATGCGCGGGATCGTCGAGAACAGCTCCGTCGCCTCGTCGACGCGCATCGCGAGCACGTCGGCGATCGACTTGCCCTTGTACTTCACCTCGAGCGTCTGCGCGTTGTAGCGCTTCCCATGACAGACCTCGCACGGGACGTAGACGTCGGGGAGGAAGTGCATCTCGATCTTGATGATCCCGTCGCCCTGACAGGCCTCGCAGCGCCCGCCCTTGACGTTGAACGAGAAGCGCCCCGGCGTGTAGCCGCGCATCTTCGCCTCGGGGACCTGCGAGTACAGCTCGCGGATCTGGTCGAAGGCGCCGGTGTAGGTCGCCGGGTTCGAGCGCGGGGTGCGGCCGATCGGCGACTGGTCGATCACGACCATCTTGTCGAGCGCCTCGGCGCCCTTGACGCGGCCGTACGTCCCGCCCGGCGGCTGGTGGTGCAGGTACTGGTTGAGCGCCTTGACGACGACCTCGTTGACGAGCGTCGACTTTCCCGAGCCGCTGACGCCCGTGACGCAGGTGAAGGTCCCCAGCGGGATATCGACGTCGACGCCCTTGAGGTTGTTGGCCTTCGCGCCGAGCACTTCGAGCGTCGCGCGGCCCTTCTTGCGGTGCTTGGGGATCGCGATGAACTGGCGGCCCGAGAGGTACGCGCCGGTCAGCGACTCGGGGTTCTTCTCGATCTCCTCGATCGAGCCGACCGAGAGGATGCGGCCGCCCTCGGCGCCGGCGCCGGGGCCGATGTCGACGATCACGTCGGCGGCGCGCATCGTGTCTTCGTCGTGCTCGATCACGACGAGCGTGTTGCCGATGTCGCGCAGGGTCTCGAGCGTCGCCAGGAGCCGGTCGTTGTCGCGCTGGTGAAGCCCGATCGACGGCTCGTCCAGGATGTAGAGGACGCCGACGAGCGAGGAACCGATCTGCGTAGCGAGGCGAATGCGCTGCGACTCGCCGCCCGAGAGCGTCGTCGCCGAGCGCGAGAGGTTGAGATAGCCCAGACCCACGTTGCTCAGGAAACCCAGGCGCGCGCGGATCTCCTTGAGGATCTGGTGCGAGATCTTCTGCTCTCGCTCGTTGGGCTGGAACTCGCCGAAGAACTTCGTCGCGCTCTCGACCGACATCGAGGTCGTCTCGTGGATGTTCTTGCCGTCGATGAAGACGCCGAGCGCCTCGGGCTTGAGCCGCGCGCCCTTGCAGACCTTGCACTCGCTGGCCGACATGTACTTCTCGATCTCTTCCTTCACGTAGTCGGAAGAGGTCTCGCTGTAGCGGCGCTGGAGATTGTTGACGACGCCTTCGAACTGCGACTCGTACTCCCACGAGTGGCCGCTGCGCGCCTCGTAGACGAACTTCTGCTTCTTGTCGGCGCCGTAGAGGATCGTCTCGACGACGTCCTCCGGAAGATCCTCGACGGGCGTGGTCGGCTTGCAGCGCCGCGAGCGCAGGAGGCGTTCGACCTGCTGCATGTAGTACGGGTTCGTCGAAGGGAATCGGCCCGCGCCCATGCTCTTCGACCACGGGACGATCGCGCCGTCGGCGATCGACTTCGTGCGGTCGGGGATCACCTTCCACGGATCGATCTCGATCTTCACGCCCAGACCCGTGCACGCGGGGCACGCGCCGTACGGCGAGTTGAACGAGAACAGCCGCGGTTCCAGTTCCTGGAACGAGATCCCGCAGTACGCGCAGGCGAACGACTCGCTGAACGTCGCCTCGGCCCACTCCTGCGCGGGCTTCTCCGTCCCCGCGTTGGCCTTCACCGGCGACTGGTACAGCACCGTGACGATCCCGGTCGCGAGCTTGAGCGTCGTCTCGATCGAGTCGGTGAGGCGCGCCCGCACGTCGGGCTTGACGACGAGGCGGTCGACGATGACCTCGACGGTGTGCTTGCGCTTCTTGTCCAGCTCGATCTTCTCGCGCAGCTCGCGGACCTCGCCGTCGACGCGCACGCGGGCGAAGCCCTCCTTCGCGATCTCCTCGAAGAGCTTCGAGTACTCGCCCTTGCGGCCGCGCACGACCGGGGCCAGCAGCTGGATGCGCGTCCCCTCGGGGAAGGCCAGGATCTGATCGACGATCTGCTCGGCGGTCTGCGCGGAGACGGCCCGGCCGCACTGGTAGCAATGCGGCTTGCCGATGCGGGCGAAGAGCAGCCGGAGATAGTCGTAGATCTCGGTGACCGTGCCGACCGTCGAGCGCGGGTTGCGCGAGGTCGATTTCTGGTCGATCGAGATGGCGGGGGAGAGCCCTTCGATGTAGTCGACGTCGGGCTTTTCCATCTGCCCGAGGAACTGCCGCGCGTACGAGGAGAGCGACTCCACGTAGCGGCGCTGGCCTTCGGCGTAGATCGTGTCGAAAGCCAGCGAGGACTTGCCCGAGCCGGAGAGCCCGGTGACGACGATCAGCTTGTTGCGAGGCAGCGTGAGGTCGACGTTCTTGAGATTGTGTTCGCGCGCGCCCTTGATGACGATCGCATCGAGGGCGTGCGTGGTCCCGTCCGCCATAGCTCTTTCAATACCCGCCGAAAGCAGGCTTCGTTGCGCCGGATGGCCCGGTCGTCCTAGACCACTGCCGGAGCGAGGTCCGTCAAACGGTCGGGGTCGACGGGCTGGCCGGCGGGATCGCCGCCGCGGCCCGCAGATTCAGATACTCGCCGACCACCACCAGCACGACGTAGGCGACGACGGCCTGGACCAGACACGCCTGGACGATCGGTCCCAGCAGCGGGATGAACGCCAGCGGGGTGGTGACGATCAGCGCGACCAGGGAGATCACGAAGATCAGGATCGACAGGATCAGCGTCGGCACGAGGCGCGCCCGCGCGATCGCGAACGACTCGGCGATCGACGAGAAGCCGGGGCGGTTCCCCACGATCGCGGCCGGCATCGCGTAGAGCGTGAAGACGTAGAAGGCCAGCAGCGCCAGCCCCAGCGTCGGGATCGAGAGCAGCGCCGCGACGACGGCCAGGACGATCAGGCCGATCATCGTCATGATGATCCTCCCCGCGTCCTCACGGAAGGAGGCCGCGCCGTCGGCGAGCGTCGCGGTCCCGCGCTCCCAGGCCGCTCCCGCCATCCCCACCGTATAGGCCTGATTGGCGATCGCCGCAACGACGGCGACGACCGCCAGGACCAAGCCGCTGGAAGCGCGAGCGAGCGCCCTTCCGAGCGAGGCGGGATCGTTGGGATCGTAGGCTCCGTGCGGGGCGACGAACCAGCTGATCGCTCCGACGATCAGGCCGATGACCAGCCCGGGGACGATGATGATCCAGTTGTGCGTGAGCAGATCCCACGCCCGCGCGAAGACGTTCTCGACCGGCTGTGGTGTAGTCACGCCGAGACGTTCGTCGGACCAACGCCGGCTCCCCCGAGCGTCACAAGCGAGCGCCGTGACGCTCGCCCAGAGTGTTAACCCCGGGGGATGACGGCGAGGACGTCCGCGATCGTCGGAACGACGGCGTGCGGTGCCGGCGCGCCGAGCGGGAGCGGGATCGCGTGCACGTCGACCAGGACGGTGAACAGGCCGGCTTCGAGCGCGCCGCGCACGTCGCGGTCGTAGCGGTCGCCGACCATCGCGCTGCGGGACGGTTCGGAGCCGAGCTCGCGGCAGGCGTGCCGGAACAGCTCCGGATCCGGCTTGACCATCCCGACCTCGTCGGCGAGGAAGAACGCGTCCATCAGCCCCCGCAGCCCCAGGCGGTCGATCTTGTCGTGATGCGTCGCGGCGAAGCCGTTCGTCACCAGACCCAGCTTGCAGCCGCGCGCGCGCAGCGCGATCAGGACGTCCTGCGCGCCCGGCGAGAGCGCCAGGACACTCGCTCGCGCATCGACGTACGCCTGCGCGGCCCGCGCGGCCAGCGCGAGGTCGTCGATCCCGACCATCAGCAGCGCGTCGTACCACATCCGCACGCGCTCGTCGCCGATCGCGCGCGTCAGGTGCTCGGCCGTCAAGGCCGCCCAGAACCCCATCGCCGCGCCGTCGTACGCGTCGACCAGCGCCTGGGCGTCGATCGCACGCTCCCGCGCCACCATCTCAGCGGCGACGCGCGCCGCGCTGCGATACGCCGTCGTGTCGTCGTGCAGCGTGTCGTCGAGGTCGAACAAAACGGTATCGATGGTGCGAGACATCGCACCGGGTTTCGTCTACTCTTGCGAAGGCTCCGCCGTCCCCGGAGCAACGACATCGGCCGTCGGAGCGTTCGTGCTGATCCGCCGCAGCCGGTCTCCGGCAGCCTGCAAGCTCGTTCGCAGCATCTCCGCATTCCCACTCCCGAAATCGGGCAGGTTCTCGAGCTCGTCTGCGTTGACGACGTCGAAGTACGGTGCTTCCTCGAAGCCGAGCTTGTCGGCAAACAATGCCTGCGGCACCTGTCCGCGAAACGCGTTGTAGTCGCGGACGCGCCCGTTATACGTCTCGCGCTGTCGCTGGAGCTCGTTCTCGAGGCGGTTCAAGTCGTCCATGAGGCGACTGTAGGTGGCGTCAGCTCGCAACTGAGGATAAGCCAGAGCGAGCGCACGAACTTCGGCGAGCACCGTGGCCCGCTCCGCGACGCCAAGATAGGTACCCTGTTCGTGTTCTGCATACCCGCGTGCGACGTCCATCAGCCGCTGGAGAAGATCGGAGCGCTTCTTCATCATCGCCATCACGTTGGCATGGGCCTCGCGGACAAGCTGAGCGCGATGATGCAACGCGTTGTACTGCACGACGATCCAACCGCCAATGCCGATGACGGCGAACGCCAGGAGCGTCGCAAAGCCGCCTAGACCGCGGCCCAACCAACCCAACGCGATAATCACCACAACGCCGCCGATGACGGCCTTGCCCCGCGCGGAGCCCTGGAACGTCGTTCTCACCTGCCACCCCCTTGTCAGAAGTGGTAGCGTACCGCCGGTCGGCTGCTCCTCCCTCCTTTCAGCCTAGAACCGAACTTGGAACGAACGCAGGGCGAACGGACCCAACTCGAACACGAGCTCCTCCTCCACGATGGTGACCTCGCCGGCGAGAGGTCGTTCCGCAGCGTCGACCGGGATCGCTTCGCGCATCCGGCCGCCGCAGCGCAAGGCGACGCGGCGCGTCTCGCCGTCGCACTCGCGCACGCGCACGACGACGCCGGCGCCGTCGTCGGCGGGGTACGTCGCGACGATCAGCACCCCGGGATCCTCACAGGTGAAGAGACGCACGCGCGGTTCGGCCGCGTAGGCGAGCCAAGCGTGCTCCAACGCGGAGATCGATGCGCCGGCCGTCGGGACGAGCGCGTACGCCAGCCGCTGCTCGCCGCGGTCCGCCGTCGGGTCGGGCCAGGTCGGCGAGCGCAGGAGCGAGGTCCCGAGGCGCACGCCGCCCTCGGGCAGCCCGACGGCGTTCCAGCCGTAGAGATCGAGGGCGAAGACGGCGAGGCCGTCGCCGCCGTCGGTCACGTGCGCCCAGCGCTGCGCCGGCACCTCGAACTTCGCGCGCTCCGCGTCGGTCTGCGCGTAGGCGGTGCGCACGAGCGTACCGTGCTGCTGCCCGTAGCGCACGTCGCGCGCGCGCACGGCGACGCGGTGCTCGGCGCGCAGCAGCACATGGTCTTCGTGCCAGGCGACGGCGAGCTCGACGCGCAGCCACGGCTCGTCCTCGTGCAGCGCGATCCGCATCGCGATCCGCGAGCCCTTTCCGACCTCGAGGCGGACGACGAGCGCGTCGTCCTGGACGCTCGCGCCGCGCGGCACGACGCGCGCGCGGCGCGCCGGGTAGTCAGCGTCGACGTTCCACGCGTCCCACTTCTTGGGCCGGTCGACGTACGCGACGATCCCGTTCGCCAGCGCGACGACGTTCGGCCCTTCGGCGGCGCCCAGCTCGACGATCGTCCCGTCGTCACGGACCCGCGCACGGACGTACGCGTTCTCGAAGACCCAGTCGGCGCCGTCGCGCCGCGGCGCGAGCGGCGGCGGGGGAACCACGCGCAGGTCGCTGCGCGGCAGGACGGCGCGCGCCGCTTCGATCACGCGCGCGACCTGCGCGTCGGCGCGGTCGTACTCGGCGTGCGCATCGGCGTAGACGGGGGTGATCGACGTCCCCGGGATCACGTCGTGGAACTGCGCGCGCAGCACGATGCGCCAGGCCCCGCGCAGATCGTCGCCGAGTGAGCGTCGGATCGCCTCGGGCGCGCGCACCGCGACGCACCACGCCGCCAGCTCCTCGGCGTGGTCGAGCGCGCGCTCGAGCGCGGCGCTCCGCGTCTTGATGTCGTGATGCGTCGTATACGTCCCGCGATGCGTCTCGAGATACAGCTCGCCGCGGTACTCGGGGAGCGTCTCGCGCGCAAGGCCGGCGAACCAGGCGTCGACGGGCGTCCACGGCCGGGCACTCCGCGCGACGTACGCGAGCCCTTCGTCGGTCACGCCGCCGCCACCGTCGCCGTAGCCGTGGATCACGGGCTCGTGCCGCTCGCGCGCGGTGTCGATCCGCTTCGCGTCGACCTCACCGTCGTAGCCCGCGATGACCGCCGCGACGAGCGTCGAGCCGTCGTCGCCGACCCAGCGAAACTGCGGATGCGGCCAGCGCGTCGTCTCGTTCCATTGCAGCTTCGTCGTCGCGAACGCCGTGACGCCGGCGTGCGCGGCCAAGATCGGGAACGTCGCGGGGAAGCCGAACGAGTCGGGGAGCCACGCGACGGTCGGCTCGACGCCCAGGTGCTCGCGCGTCCAGCGGATCCCGTGCGCGAACTGCCGCAGCAGCGACTCGCCGCTGGGCGCGTGCATGTCGGGTTCGACCCACAGCGGCGCGACGCTGGCGTCCCACCCGCTGCCGACGCGCGCGCGCAGCCGCGCGAACAGATCCGGGTCGGCGGCCTGCACCCAGGCGTAAAGCTGCGGCTGGCTCTGGGCGAACACGAAGCGGTCGTCGAGCTCCAGCTCGCGCACCGCCGTCGCGAACGTGCGCATCGCCTTGCGCTTCGTCTCGTCGTACGTCCAAAGCCAGGCGACGTCGAGGTGCGCGTGGCCGATCAGCGGCACGTCGACCGCCGCACCGTCGGCGGAAGCGCCGCTCGGGGCGATCTCGAGGTGCAGCTGCGGGCGCTGCTCGGCCCGCGCGAGCATCAGCCGCCAGCGCGCGCCGTCGCCCGAGGGCAGCCCCGCGACC
Source organism: Candidatus Limnocylindria bacterium (assembly GCA_035493875.1). Lineage (GTDB taxonomy): Bacteria > Vulcanimicrobiota > Vulcanimicrobiia > Vulcanimicrobiales > Vulcanimicrobiaceae > Vulcanimicrobium. The sequence continues at coordinate 7,177 of DATJHK010000004.1, read as the reverse complement.
GGCAGGCTGCGGCGTTCGACCTCGAGGACGATCTCGTGCTCGCCCGGGAGCGGCGGCAGCTCGATCGTCGGGTGCTTGTCGTCGAACGCGCCGCGCACCACGCCGTCGACGCGCAGCAGCGCGCCCGTGCGCGTGCGGTACGATGCGCGCAGCGGACCCGCGGGGAAGGTCGCGGTCGCGGAGAGCGTGATCGTCGAGGGATCTTCGGCGCGCTGCGCCAGCGAGACGCGCGTCACAGGGTCGCGGAGAGCCGGTCGTTGACCGAGGTGCAGTTGTTGCGCGCGGCGTCGCTCTTCTGATCGAGCACGTAGTGGAAGACGACGTTGAACGGCGGCCGTTTGGACTCGTGCGGCAGCTGCAGACGGAACGCCGCGACGTAGTCCTGCGCCGGGCCGAGCGCCGGGATCGGCTGGCTGCCGATCACCGCCCCGCCGCGGATCAGCTCGAGGCGCTGGGAGACGCCGGAGGTCTGCGCGGCGGTGCCACGGTTGCGCACGTCGACCGTCACGACGTAATTGTCCATCGCGGGGTTGGCGGCCCGCACGACCTTCAGCCGCGGATCGGCGACCAACAGATCGGCAGGGCACGGCGACGGCGCGGCTGCCAGGATCGCGACCGCGGACAGAACGGGAAGCATCGGACGAGAGCCCTTGGCGCCGCGTCGGCGCTAGACCTCGCGATCGTAGTAACCGCGCTGCGGATGATCGTCGACGAGCGTGTCGGTTGCCTCGACGACGAACTTGCGCGAGTCGGGATAGAAGCAGACGTCCGCGGGATCGGTGTTGGCCACCATCAGCACGACGGCGTCGGCCTCGGAGTCGTTCCACAAACGGTGCGCGCCCCCAGCCTCGGCGCGGAAGGCGACGACGTCGCCGGGGCGCAGCCCGAACGTGCCGCGCGGGGTGCGCAGGGTCGGGGTTCCGCCCATCACGACGAACAGCTCCTCTTGCGCCGTGTGCCAGTGGTACGGGCAATAGTGCTCGCCGCGGCGGAGCCGTCCGACGGCATAGCCGAGCTTTTCCGCGCCGAGCAGCCGCCCGACCTCGGCGACGGCCGCGGTGAACGGCGCCGGATCGCCGTCGAAGGTGCGGAACCGCAGCTCGTCGACGTTGACGCGCTCGACGGCAACGCCCTCGCGCGCATCGAGCATCGCGCCGATCACCGCGTGCGCGTTCCCGAAGACCGACGCGCCGTCGCCGACGAGCAGATGATCGATCGGAAGCGCACGGAACACGCGCGCCGAGAGCGCCGCACGATGCGGGTCGGCGAGCTTGGCGTCCGGCATCAGCGTCAACGCACCGGCCGGCGACCCCCACAGCGCATCGCCGACGATCGCCGCGGCGCGCGAACCATCGTAGAGCGCGATCTCACCCGCGGTCTTGAAGCCCTCGAGTCCGATGACCGTCCAACCGTGCACGACGTCACCCGGCTGCACGATGCGATCGACCGTATGCGCGAGCGTCGAAGCGTCGAGTGCGCTGGCGACGACGCGCGCGCCGGTCGCGGCGACGATCACGGCGGTGGCGCGCTCGTGATCGCGATTCGTGACGAGCACGTCCGCGACGCCGCGCTCCACCAGGGCGGCGAGCGTCGTCTCGTCGGGTTCCACCGGATCGACGACGAGATTGCCTTCTTCGCTCTGCGCGAAGAAGCCGTTGAAGTCGACGCCGCGATCCGGCTGCCACCGTGACCAGGACCACACACCGCGCACCACTGTCTGCCTCATGATTCGTCTCTCCTCCGCCGAGCAACCGTGTTCCTCATCGCTTCAGCGGCCGAGCACCTCATTGCCCGTTGCACCGAAACGAGGACGAGAATCTTTCTCACGCATCTTGACCGAACGTGGTTGGAGCAGTACGACATATGCAAGGGCGCGCGTGACGGCCGCCCGAAGAAATATCTGTCCCAATTTTCGGGAGGCATCGCCTTGGAAAACCAGATCACCACCACCTGGAATCGTCCGGAGTTTGAGGAAGTCGGTTCGGGTTTCGAAGTCACCGCGTACAGCAACGACTGGGACCAGGACCGCATCTAACTCGCTCACCGAGACGGAGGCGTCGCGCACCGCGCGGCGCCTCATTACTTCCCAACCGGTTTATTGTTGATGACGACGACCCTCGACTCTCCCTTGGTCGAGCGCCTGCGTGCGCTCGGCAACCGCTATCACGACAAGCACCCGTTCCATCGTGCGCTCGTCTCCGGCGAGCTGACTCCGGAGCAGGTCCGCGCTTGGGTCGCCAATCGCTATTATTACCAGAAGATGATCCCGGTGAAGGACGCGACGATCCTCGCGCGCCTGCCGACGCGCGAGCAGCGCCGCGTGTGGATCACGCGCTTGATCGATCACGACGGCACGACCGGCAACGAAGGCGGCACGCACAAGTGGCTGATGCTGGCACGTGCGGTCGGTCTACAGGACGACGACGTCACCTCGGGCCGTCTCATCTCGCCGGGCGCGCGCTTCGCCGTCGACGCGTACGTGAACTTCGCGCGCGATCATTCCTGGATCGAAGCCGTCGCCTCGTCGCTGACCGAGCTGTTCGGCCCCGAAGTGATGAGCAAACGCGTCGCGGCGATCGCCGAGCACTACCCGTGGATCGACCGCGCGGGGCTCGCGTACTTCGAAGACCGCATCCCGCTCGCGAAGCGCGATGCCGATTCCGCGCTCTCGTGGGTCGTCGCCGAAGCGACGACGCCGGAGCTGCAGGATGCCTGCGTCGCTGCGCTCGCGTTCAAGTGCGACGTGCTGTGGGGGCTGCTGGACGCCACCGCGCTCCAAAGCGGCTTCTTCCGCTGACGAACACGCTCGTACCACAGCTGCGCCGCGGGGTGCGGCTGCACAAGGACACCGACGGCACGATGCTCTTGCTCGTGCCCGAGGGGATCCTGCGCCTCAACGACACCGCCGCCGAAACGCTCGCGCTCGTCGACGGCGAGCGCAGCGTCGACGCGATCGTCGACGCGCTCGGTGCGCGGTACGCCGTTCCGCGCGCCGAGCTCGGCCGTGACGTCGAGGACCTCATCGAACGGCTCACCCTCCGCGGGTATTTGACCTCGTGACCGCCCCACGTCCGAACTCCCTGCTCTGCGAGTTGACCTATCGGTGCAACTTGCAGTGTCCGTATTGCTACAATCCGCTCGACTTGCAGTCGTACCGCCAAGAGCTGACGACGGCCGAATGGAAACGCGTCCTCGACGAAGCCGTCGGGATGGGCGTCGTGCAGGCCGGCTTCTCCGGCGGCGAACCGACGCTGCGTGACGACCTCCCCGAGCTGATCGCCCACGCTTCGAAGGCCGGGCTCTACACGAACCTGATCACGCAAGGGACGTTCCTCGACGACGCCAAGCTCGACGCGCTGCTCGGCGCCGGGCTCGATCATATCCAGATCAGCATCCAGGCGCCGACCGAGGAGCTGGCCGACCGCATCGCCGGCACCCACGTGCACGCGAAGAAAGAGGATGCGATCGACCGCGTCGCGCGACGCGACGTCGCGCTGACCCTCAACTGCGTGCTGCACCGCGGCAACCACGATCAAATCGGCGAGGTGATCGCCTTCGCCGAACGGCACGGGATCACGAAACTCGAGCTGGCGAACGTTCAGTTCTACGGTTGGGCGTATCGCAACCGCGCCGGATTGCTCCCCACGCGCGCGCAGGTCGAGCACGCGCTCGAGGTCGTCGCCGAAGCGCGCGAGCGGCTCGCCGGGAAGATGCGCATCGCGTACGTGCTGCCCGACTACTTCGGCGGACGTCCGAAGCCGTGCATGAACGGCTGGGGCCAAGCCTTCCTCACCGTCACGCCCGACGGCCGCGTCCTGCCGTGCCCGGCGGCCGCGGGGATCAAGACGCTGACGTTCGACCGCGTGCAGGACCGCCCGCTCGGCGAGATCTGGGAATCGTCGGACGCGTTCGTCGCCTATCGCGGCACGGCGTGGATGCCCGAGCCGTGCCGTTCCTGCGATCGCAAGGAGATCGACTGGGGCGGATGCCGCTGCCAGGCGTTCCTGCTCACCAGCGATGCCGGCAAGACCGATCCGACCTGCGAGCTGAGCCCCGAGCATGAGACCGTGATCGCGGCGCTCGGCGTCGAGAGCGATACGCCGCTCGTCCCGCGGCGCATGAAGAGCCTCGTGTGATCGTCCGGGTCCTCGGGTCCGCCGCGGGCGGCGGCGTCCCGCAGTGGAATTGCGGGTGCGCGCACTGCGCCGCGGCACGCCGCGGCGAGGCGCCGCGACGCAGCCAGTCCTCGCTCGCGCTCTCGCCGGACGGCGAGCGCTGGTGGCTCGTCAACGTCTCGCCCGATCTCGCCACGCAGATCGAAGAGTTCGCACCGCTGCAGCCGCGCTCGCTTCGCGGGAGCCCGATCGTCGGGATGCTCCTGACCGATGCGAACGTCGACCACCTCGGCGGTCTTGCGGTCGTGCGCCAAACGCACCCGGCCGGCTTCACCGTGTACTCGAGCGACGTGGTGCGCCGCATCGCCACCGCCCAGATGGCGTTCGCGACGTTCGAGGAGCCGCCGCACCGTTGGCTGAGCGTCGAGGAGCCGTTCACGCTCGGCGAGGGCGCGTTGCGCGTGACGCCGCTCGCGGTCCCTGGGCTGACGCCGGGCTACGCGGGCCGTGAGCGCACGCGCGGCGCCGTCCTCGCCTATCGCGTCGAAGAGCCTGCGTCCGGCGCGTCGGTACTGTTCGCGCCGGTCTTCGCGGCGGTCGATCAGACCCTCGCCGCGGCGATCGCGAACGCCGACGTCGCGTTCCTCGACGGCTCGTTCTGGTCCGACGACGAGATGGAGAATGCGGGGCTGGACATCAAGCACGCGCGCTCGCTCGGGCATCTGCCGATCGGCGGCGCCGACGGCAGCTTGGCGGCGATCGCCGGTCTTCACAACCGCCGTATCTACACGCACGTGAACAACTCGAACCCGCTGCTCGACCCTGCCTCGGCGGCGTCGCAGACGCTGCGCGAGGCCGGCGCAGAGCTCGCGTTCGACGGCATGGAGCTGCGCTTCACCTCGCCGGTCCACGCGTAAGGCGCCTCGAGCGTCAGGTCCCCTTCTCCGCGCCGAAGTAGTGGATGATCTTGACGATCCACTGCGGCACGGTGTTCAGCTGGCTGGCGTCGCCGTAGGCGAGGTACAGCTCCTCGTGCGGGAGCCGGCGATGGTAGGCGAACGAGAGGTTCGCGGCGCGCGTGAACGCCGGCGGAGCCGTGACGTCGATCAGCGGCGCCGTCCCGACGATCTTGCGCACGCCGACCGAGAACGACGCGTTCGGTCCGGCTGCATAGGTGTACCCGACCCGGTCGAGCCACTGCAGGTTGGCAACGCCGTCGTCCCGGTAGTCACGCGTGTCGTCGACCTCGAGCGTGAGCGTCCCGCGCATCCCCGCGCGCATCGTCGTGCTGCGCACCCACGAGTCGACGCGCCCCGGGCCGAAGCGGCCGCTGTTGAACGAGAACGTCGTGGGCGTCGCGGACGAGCCGTGGTTGCCGTTGTTCCCGGGATCGTTCGCCGAGCCGCTGTGCCAGGTCACGCTCACGCCGTTCTGCGAGATGGGGGTGAAGACGCCGCTCGGCAGCCGCAGGTAGCTCGAACCGGTGCCGACGTTGACGTCGACCAGCTTGCGTGTGAGGACGTCGACCCACGCGCTCGTATCGGTCTGGTTGAGCCCGCCCGTCGTGCCGTGATAGCGGTCGAGGTAGCTGCCGAACTGGATGCTGTTGAGCCACGAGCGCTTGTCGAAGAACAGGATCTTGTTCTCGTAGAGCGCGTACCCGGCGATGTCGGGGTGCTGCACGAGCCCGTCGACGGGATCGTAGTACTCCCCGACCTTGCGCGCCGACGCGGCGAACCCGAAGCTGTTCGTGTAGAAGTACGCGCCACCGTCGTAGCGCTGCGCGCGCGAGGGATCCAGGACGTTCGTCCCCGAGTCGTTGCCGAGGTTGAAGTACGCGCCGACGTGTCGGTTGTCGCCGTAGATGATCCCGCTGGTGGAGACGTGGTCGGTGACGCCCGGAAGGTTCGCGACGACGTCCTGCGTGCTCAGCGTCCAGTGTGAGTCGGGCGAACGGTACGTGAGCGCGCTCGCGCCGTCGGTGCGGCCGTCGCCGAGCGCGTCGAATCCGGCGAACGAGAACTGTCCCTGCTTTCCTTCGAACGCGTAACCGTCGCGCGGCGTCGGGATCGCCGGCGTGTAGAGCTGCGCGATCTGCAGGCACGCGTAGCAGCTAAAGTTCTCGTAATAGCTGGAGCCCTGCGTGAAGAACGGGCGCACCTCGGTGTAGCTGCGCTGGAACGCGGTCGGTGAGATCGTCTGCTGATCGACCTCGACGTTGGAGAAGTCCGGGTGGAGCGTCGCATAGATCGACGCGGTCGGCGTGATCGGGATCGAGAGATCGCCGCCGAACCGCGCGCCCGTCGTCGCACCCGAGGACGCCTTTCCGGCGCTGCCGAGGAGGTAGGGCGCGAAGCGGGGCTGCGGACGAACCGCGGTGACGGTCATCCCCGCGAGCGATCCGGCGTAGCTCACGTCGTCGCCGTTCGTCTGCGCGACACCGTAGCTCCAGATCTGACGCTCTCCGGTGGAGCGCACGACGCGCACGAACTGCGCTCTCCAGCCGCGGCTCGTCGTGCCGCGCATCACCGCGAACGGGATCTTCATCGTGACCGTGAAGCCGCCCGGATAGACCTTCCCATACGACCACCACGTCGGTGCGTACGCGGTGTTCTCCGAGGAGTATTGGAAGTGCGTCCCGTTCGACGTCGCCGCGAATTGGTAGTAGAACCCGCGGTTGCCGTTCGGCCAGAGATCGATCCAGACTTCGTCGTCGGTCCCGTCGCCGACGTCGTTCGTGTGCTGCTGCGCGAGCAGCGCCTCGCGCTGCTGCACGTCAAAGCGCACGTAGACGCTCGTGCCGTCGGTGGTGATGAACGCCGTCGAGAGCTCGGAGGCCGGGCGCCGGTCCTGGACGTCCCAGGGCAGCGTGACGCTCGTGGCGCCGCTCCACGCGTCGGCCGGAAGCGCAGGGTCGAGCGGGGGCGCCGTCCGCACGACCGCGACGGCGATCTGCTGCGCCGCCGCCGCGAGCGGCGCGGACACCGCTCCGGCGAGCGCGCACAGCGAAAGGACGACGCGACACAACGCGCGCCGAGCACAGCCTCGAACCACCGGCTCCC
>DATJHK010000003.1:0-35615 GCA_035493875.1 Candidatus Limnocylindria bacterium | reverse complement strand
CCTTGCCGCCGCTTCGACGAATGCCGAGCGTGAGCTCGCGAAAGCACGTACGCTCGGACGGGTCGCCGAGACCGTCAATTCCTCACTCGAGCTCGATGTCGTGCTGCGGACCGTGCTCGACACGGCCGTCGAGGTGATGCACGCGGAGCGCGGCTTCCTGATGATCGCCGGCGACGATGGCGAACTGAAGCTGACGACCACGTTCGGGATCGACCGCGCGACCGTCGAGGGCGACGACATGCGTCCCTCGCACACGATCGTGCGGCGCGTCTTCGAGAGCGGCGAGCCGATCGTCACCACCGACGCGCAGCAAGACCCGCGCTTCAACGTGAACGTCTCCGTGCGCGCGCTGCGTCTGCGCTCGATCATCTGCGTCCCGCTGGCGATCCGCGCGCGGACCATCGGGGTCGTCTACCTCGACTCGCGCGTTGCCGCCGGCCTCTTCTCCCGCCGCGATCCCGACCTCCTGACCGCGTTCGCGAACCAGGCTGCGCTGGCGATCGAGAACGCGCGGCTCTTCGATCAGCTCCGTGCGCGGCTCGACGAGATCGGACGACTGGGGCAGCTGCACGCGCGGGTGCTCGGCTCGATCACCAGCGGCGTCATCACCGTCGACGGCCGCGGCACGATCGCGACGTTCAACGACGCCGCCGCCGAGACGTTCGGGGTCCCCGGCTCCGACATGATCGGCAAGGCGGCCGCTTCACTGGAACCATTGATCCCCGGGATCACGGCACTGCTCGGCGATGCCGTCCTGCCCGCGAAGCCGGTCGAAGTCGTCGCGCAGCATCCCGCGCGCGGCTCGCTCGTCCTCGAAGTCCGCATCGCGCCGATCGATCTCCCCGACGGAACGATGACGCTCGGCCGCGCGATCGCCGTCACCGATCTCACCGAGCGCCGGAAACTCGAGCGCCTGCACGCCGACGACGTCGAGCAGCGCCGCGCGATTCGCGACGGGTTCGCGCGCTATCTCGCGCCGCACGTCGTCGAGCAGCTGATGCGCGCGCCGAGCGGCGTCGCCCTCGGCGGCGAGCGCGCGAACGCGACGATCCTGTTCGCCGACATCGACGGCTTCACCGAGCTCGCCGAGCGCCTCGACGCCGAAGGCGTCGTCGACGTGCTCAACGCCTTCTTCACCGCCGCCGTCCAGATCGTGTTCGACCACGACGGCCTGCTCGACAAATTCTACGGCGACGGCCTCATGGCGGTCTTCGGCCCGCCACGCGTCCGCGAAGACGACGCCACCCGAGCCCTCGAGGTCGCCCACGCGCTCCACGCCGCCGCCGCCAACATCACGGCGAACGGCAAGCCCCTTCGCCTCACGATCGGCATCGCCACCGGCGACGTCGTCGCCGGCCACATCGGCAGCCCCCGCCGCATGGACTACACCGTCATCGGCGACGCGGCGAACCTGGCAAGCCGCCTCCAATCCGCCGCCCCATCCGGCACCACCTACATCGACGACGCCACCTACAACCGCCTGCGCACCAAACCCCCCGCGGAGACGCTGATCGCCAAAATCCGCGGCAAATCCGACCCCGTCACCATCCGCGCAATTCGTTAAAGCCCCCACCCCGCCACTCACCACCCAAGTCTGCTCGGCCAAAGCCTTTTCTCGACCCAGCCACGATCGTGCCGTCGCGGTAGGCGACATCCCCGTAGCGGACGCTTTTGCGCAAGCGGAGCGCAGGATGCGCGAGAGCGACGCGCAAACGCAGCGGCCCCCGGACAGGATGTCCGGGGGCCGCGTGTCCGCTACGGGGATGTCGCCTACCGCGACACCGCCACCTCTCGAATCAGCGCTTCGAGAACTGGAAGCGCTTACGCGCTTTTTTGCGCCCGTACTTCTTCGACTCTTTCTCACGCGGGTCGCGCGTCAGAAGGCCGTTGCGACGGAGCGTCTCGCGCAGCGACTCGTCCATCTGCAGCAACGCGCGAGCGATGCCGTGACGGACCGCGCCGGCCTGTCCGGCGACGCCGCCGCCGGTGCACTTCACGTCGACGTTGAACCGCGAGAGCGACTGCGTCACTTCGAGCGGCTGACGGACGATCATCTGGAGCGACGGACGCGGGAAGTAGTCGTCGACCGGCTTCTGGTTGACCGTGATCACGCCCTGACCGAGCGTGAGGCGAACGCGGGCGATCCCGCGCTTGCGGCGGCCCGTTCCGTTGAAGAGATCAGAGGTCTGCATTTACCCGAGGGGCTCCGGCTTCTGAGCGGCGTGCGGATGATCCGAACCGGCGTAGACGCTGAGGCGGCCCAGCTGTACGTCGCGCATGCGGTTCGTCGCCAGCATCCCGCGAACGGCGCGCTCGATGAGGCGCTCCGGGTGCTTGGCGCGGACCTCGGCCGCCGTCTCGGTCCGCAGACCGCCGGGGAAGCCCGAGTGCCGGTGGTAGACCTTCTGCGTCCACTTGCGCGGCGCCAGCTCGACCTTGTCGGCGTTGATCACGACGACGTGATCGCCGTCGTCGATGTGCGGGGTCCAGGTCGGCTTGGTCCGGCCCGAAAGCGCACGCGCGATCTTCACCGCGAGCGTGCCGAGCCGCTGCCCGGTCGCGTCGACGATGTACCAGTCGTGCTTGGTATCGGCCGTTTTCTGAAGATAGGTGCGCATGCAGGTCCGTCGGAACGTAAAGGACGCCGCGACGGGGCCGCGGCAACCTGAGAAGTATACGGGCCCGGGCCCTCGGAAGTCAACCGCGCCGGCCCGAACCCGCCTTCAGCTGGCCAAGGCGACCGGCCGGTCGGGCCTGGTGCGAGCAGTAGGTTCCTTGCCGGGCGGCCAACCCTCCGGCATGTCCGTCGTCTCGCCTCGGCGCGCTTTCGCGGCGTGCGCTCTGCTCGTCGCCTCGCTCGCCGCCGGCTGTGCCCATGGGGAAAGCGCTCTCCCGCCGACCTCGAAAGCGAGCAGCGGGCTCGACCGCGTCACCGCGCGCTTCGTGATCGCAGTCCCGGCGCGCTCCGCCGCGAACGCGGCGCAGCGACGCCCCGCGTACGTCTCGCCTGCGACGGAAAGCCTCACCCTGGCGATCACCGGGGCTACGACGCTGACGCAGACAGCCAACCTGACGCCCACCTCCAACGGGTGCTCGTCGACGCTCGCCACCACGGTCTGCACGCTCGCGGTCGCGCTCGCGCCGGGGACGTACACCGCGGCCATCAGCACCTACGACGGGACGAACGGGACCGGGACGCTGCTCTCCTCCGGCCAGAACGTCGGTTTCACGATCGTCCAAGGACAAGCCAACACGATCCCGCTCACGCTGAACGGCGTCCCGCATACGCTGCAGGTCGCGGCGCAGTCGGCGGGAGCCCAGCCTACGGGCGCGTCCAGCTTCACGATCACCGGGGTCTTCCCCGTCAGCCTGGAGGCGATCGCGCTCGACGCCGACGGGAACATCATCGTCGGCCCCGGCGCGCCGACGTACACCGTCGCGCAAACGAGCGGGACGGCCTATGCGACCGCGAACCCGTCCGCCTCCTCGCCCAACACGTTCACCCTCACGCCGCCGGCGGTCAACGGCGCGGCCGCGACGTTCACGGTGACGGCCGCGTACGGCGACGCGACCTGCTCGCAGACCGGCGCGGTCTGCACGACGAGCTTCGGCGCCGTGACGCACCTGCAGTACGCGATCGTCGAGAACGCCGCCAACGTGACGGTCTACGCACCGCCGTACACGGGCGCCGGGACCGCCTTGAGCGGCTATCTGGGCACGGCCCAGCTGCCGGGGATCGCCGCGTTCGACAGCGCCGGGAACCTCTTCATCAGCGACAGCGGCGGCGAGGACGTCAAGGAATACGCGCCGCCGTACACCGGCACGCCGATCGCCTCGATCGGCGACGGCCTCGTCAACAATCCGATCGGGGTCGCCGTCGGCCCCGGCGGCACGCTGTTCGTCGCCAGCTTTGACACAAACGCGGTGTACGCGTACGCGCCGCCGTACGCCGGCACGCCGACGACCATCTCGAACGGCATGAACGGACCTTCCTCGATCGCGTTGGACTCCGCCGGCGATCTCTTCGTCGCGAACTTCAACGGCAACGACATCACGGAGTACGCACCGCCCTACACGGGAGCACCCGCCGCGACCTCCGGGCCTAGCCAACCGTTGCAGGTGGTCGCGAACAGCGCCGGCGACGCCTTCGCGCTCGCCGTCAACGGAAGCCAGGCGTACGAGTTCGCCCCGCCCTACACGGGCGCGGGGACGTCGTTGACGGCCGACATGAGCGGGGCCGCGGCGATCGGCGTCGGCCCGGGCGACGCGCTCTTCGTCGGCCAAAGCGGCCGCAACCGCGTCGACCTGTACGAACCGCCGTACACCGCCGTCACGACGATGATCTCGAACGGCGTCAACCAGCCGCAGTCGGTGGCCTTCGACGCCGCACAGGACCTCTTCGTCGCGAATTACGATGCGAACAACGTCACGATTTACGCGCCGCCCTACACGGGCACACCGACGAGGATCACGAACGGCGTCAGCTCGCCGGAAGGTGTGTTCGTCAGCCCGTAGCCCCGCTCAGGGCGCGAGCGTGACGGGGCGGTACGTGTCGAGATCGTCGTAACGCACGCCGGCGAGGTAGAGGCCGTGCGCCGGCGCCGTCGCCCCGGCCGCCCGCCGGTCGCGTGCCGCGAGCGCGTCGGCGGGGAAGCTCACCTCGCGGTACCCGGTCGCCGCGGCGACCACCGTCCCTACCATGACGCGCACCATCCGATGGAGGAAGGCGTTCCCCCGCACGGTGATCCGCAGGACGTCGCGCTCGCGCACGAGGTCGATCGCCCGCACCTCGCGCACCGTCCCACCCCGTTCCGGCAGCTCGCCGCAGAACGTCACGAAGTCGTGCTCGCCGAGCAGCGGGAGCGCCGCCGCGGCGAAGCGCCCCTCGTCGATCTCCCGCACGACGTGCCAGGCGCGCCCGCGCCAGAGCGCCGAGGGGAAGCCGCGGTTGAGGATGAGGTAGTCGTAGACGCGCTCGCGCGCGTCGAAGCGCGCCGAGAACCCGTCGCGCACGACCTGCGCGTCTCGCACGACGAGGTCGGGCGGCGTGTTCGCGTTGAGCGCCAGCACGAGCCGCTCGATCGGGAACTCGCGCTCGGCGTGGAACGAGACGACTTGCCCCGTCGCGTGGACGCCGGCGTCGGTGCGGCCGGCCGCGGTCAGCTTCACCGTTTGGCGAAACAGCCGCGCGAGCGCGTCCTCGAGCGCGCCGGCGACGGTGCGGAGCGTGGGCTGGTACTGCAGCCCGTGGAACGCGGTCCCGTCGTATTCGACGACGAGGCGATACGTCGGCACGCGCCTCGGTTCACGAAACGAAACGAGGCCGCCTTGCGGCGGCCTCGTCGGCGGTGCGTCGGGACGGCGCTCTTACGCCACGACGCGCTTGGGAACGTCGCGCTTCTCGTCGAGGTCGAGCAGGTCGGCCCAGGTCGTGATGTCGGTGCGGCTGGCATCGAGGCTCGCGCGCAGCGAGAGGAAGTACTCCTCGCCCGGGGTCCCCGGCGCAGGCGCGTCGGAGAGCATGTCGTCGTTGAACGCGGCGATCTCGTCGGCCGACTTCTTTCCGACGATCGGCGCCAGATAAGCCTCGATCTCCGCCTCGCTCTGCGCCTTCTTGATGACCTCGAGCAGCGCGTTCGCGTCGATCCCGAAGAACCCGAAGGTATGCTTGTCCATCGGGCAGTCGTAGTTGTACTCGCCGTTCGTCCCGTTCGCGAACGCGATCCCCTTGTCGATCGCACGCGGCAGCTGGGCAACGCCGAGCATCTGCTCCTTGACGGAGCGCGGGAACGAGGTGGTGAGATCCTTCTGCAACATCGCCCCCTCGAACCACTGGGCGCCGCGCCGAGTTGCGCTGGCGTTCAGGGTACGATCGCGACGCCGTTGCTGAAGGTACCCATCCCGGGGAACGTCCCGGCCGTCGCGATCGCGTTGCCGAGCCGGTCGAAGACGTCGAGCGTCGGGACCGAGTCGTTCACGGCGTAGAGGCGGCCCGACGTCGCGTCCCAGCCCAGGCCGTCGGCCGCGCTCATCCCGGCGAACGCGCCGGGGAGCGGCACGCTGGCGCCCGTCTCGTCGTAGACGTCGACGCCGTTCGTCGACTCGTCGGCGAGATAGATCACTCCGGTCGCGGGATCTTGCGCCATCGCGTAGGTCCCCGTCGCGACGGGCCATGAGACGACGGCGTTCCCGTTCGGATCGTAGCCCTGGATCAGGCGCGCCGCATCGAGCACGTAGACGCGATCCAGGCGGGCGTCGTAGAGGAGTGACGTCGGACTGATCGGGAGCCCGCCCGCGGATTCGTTCCACGATCCGCTCGCCGCCTGCGGCTGGAGCGCTTCGTTGAACACGGCGATCCCCGCGCCGCTCACCCCGACGTACAGCTGGTCGTTCTTGCCGTCGAACGCGATCGCGTACGGCGTGTCCGCGATGGTGGTCGTCGTGGTGGCGGTATCGCTCACCGGGTCGATCGTCTGGATCGAATTGCTGCCGTTGTTCGCGACGTACAGGAGTCCGTCGTGCGGATCGTACGCGATCCCCCACGGGGAGGCGCCGACGGCGATCGCTCCGCCGATCGCGTGACCCGTCTCGTCGTACACGTGGACGACGTTGTTCGTCGCGTCCGTCACGAACACGCGCGGCGCGTTGCGCGCCGCGACGATGATCGGGACGTTCGCGGTGAGGGCGCTCCCGCCGCTGTTCTGCGGCGCGCTCGTCGCCGGCGTCGCGGTGACCTGCAGCTGCAGGGGCAGTTGCGTCCCCCCGTACGTCCCCGGCGTCACGACGAACGCGTTCGGGTTCGTCGAGGCCGCGACGACGCCGTCGGAGAGCACGCCGGGATTCGAGCTGGTCACGGTGAGCGCCGGCGCACCCGGGCCGAGGATGTAGTTGCCGTCGGCGTCGGTCGCGACGACGGTGAACGTGCGCGCGTACGGCGTTACGCCGTCGGCTTGATAGAATCCGACGAGCGAGAACCCGGTGCTCTGGTTTCCGGTCACGTCCTGCTCGGCGCCGGAGAGGACGGCGATCCCCGCCGGAAGCCCTTGCAGCGTGATCGGGATCTGATTCGTCGTCCCCTGTTGGATCGTGAACGGGAAGCCGAGGTTTTGCGAGAGCGCGTTCCCCTGCGTCGCGTCGCCGCTCGTGAGCGGCTGATCGTAGGTCGTGAAGTCGAAGGTGTGCGGCCCCGGCGCGAGCGCGAGGGTGACCGTGCACGTCAGCGACGAGATCGCCGTCGGCGTCGTGCAGTTGGGCGCACCGGTCGCGATGTTCTGGTTCGCGGTCTGCTGCTGCGCGGTTCCCGCGTCGACGGTGATCGCGATCGACTGCGTCGCCGGGGAGACGTACCGCGGCGTACGCAGCGCGCCTGCGGCGGTCGTGCGCGGCGGGACGCTCACGACGAAGCTCGCCGTCTGACGGCCGGCGGATTGGGCGGCGCCGTGCGTCGGCACCACGTGCGAGCCGCCGCCGCCACACCCGGCAAGCAGCGAGATTACCGCGCCCGCAAACGCGGCGCGGCCGTCGAACACCTTCATGACACCCATGAAGATCGGATCGCGGCCGCACCGACATGAGCGTCGCGGTCAGGTCTCGGCGAGCACCTCGTCCTCGTCGCCGTCGTCGGCACCCGCCGGCAGCGGGCGCTGCAGCGGGAAGAGGAGCACATCGCGGATCGAGGCGTTGTTCGTGAGCATCATGACGAGCCGGTCGATCCCGATCCCGATCCCCGCGGTCGGCGGCATCCCGTACTCGAGCGCCGTGACGAAGTCCCAGTCCGGCGGCGGAATCTCTTCGTCGCCGGCCGCCTTCTCGGCGATCTGCAGCTCGAAGCGGCGGCGCTGGTCGTCGGGATCGTTGAGCTCGGTGAACGCGTTCGCCAGCTCCATGTGCGCGGCGAACAGCTCGTATCGCTCGGTCAGCTCGGGATCGTCCTTCATTCGCTTGGCGAGCGGCGAGAGCACGACCGGGTACCCGTAGACGAACGTCGGCTGGAGGAGCGTCGGCTCGACGATCCGCTCGAAGAGCTTGTCGAGCGCGTGCGCGTGGGTCGGCGACTCGGGGATCCCCCACTCACGCAGCAGCGCGAAACACTGCGCGGGGTCGAGCAGCTGCTCGCGCGTGATCCCGGCGATGTCGCGGAAGGCGCCCAGGTAGTCGAGCCGCCGGAACGGCGTCGAGAACGTGATCGCGTCCTCGCCGTAGACGATCGTCTCGTCGCCGTGCACGCTGCGCACCAGATGCGCCATCAGCTCTTCGTTGAAGCGCATCATGTCCTGGACGTCCCAGAACGCGGCGTACAACTCGAGCATCGTGAACTCGGGGTTGTGGGTCGCGTCGATCCCCTCGTTGCGCCAGATGCGCCCGATCTCGTAGACGCGCTCCATCCCGCCGACGATCAACCGCTTGAGGTACAGCTCGGTCGCGATGCGCAGCGAGAGCGGGATGTCCAGCGCATTGGAGTGCGTGAGGAACGGCCGCGCCGAGGCGCCGCCCGCGACGTTGAGCAGCGTCGGCGTCTCGACCTCGAAGAACCCTTGCGCGTCGATGAAGCGCCGCATCTCGGCGACGATCCGCGAGCGCGTGATCATCACGTCGCGCACGTGCGGGTTGACGATCAGGTCGACGTAGCGCTGACGGTAGCGCTTCTCGACGTCCTGCAGGCCCGACCACTTGTCGGGGAGCGGCTGGAGCGACTTCCCGATCACCTCGAACGATTTCACGTAGAGCGAGAGCTCGCCCATCTTCGTGCGGAAGACGAACCCGCTCGCGCCGACGATGTCGCCGCGTTCGACTTCCCCAAACACCTCGAAGCCGACGGCGCCGACGTCGTTGTAGCGCACGAAGAGCTGGAAGCGTCCCGTGCGGTCGGCGAGGTCGACGAACAGGACCTTCCCTTGGCCGCGCACCGACATGACGCGGCCGGCGAGCGACCAGGTCTCGTCCTCGGCACGCCCTTCGGCGGGGAGATCGGCGTATTTCGTCGCCAGGTCGGCCGCGTGCGCGGTGACCTCGTACCGCGTCGCCCCGAACGGGTCGACGCCATGCTCGCGCAGCGCGGCGAGTCGAGCACGCCGCGCTGCAATCAAATCATTCGACATGAGCTCTAAGGCCTAGGACGCCTTCTTGGTCTTCTTCGGGTCCTTGTTGATCGACTCGATCTTGTACTTCATCTGCCCGCGTGGGGTCGTGACGTCGACCGTCTCACCCTTCTTGCGGCCCATCAGCGCACGACCGAGCGGCGACTCATTCGAAAGCCGCGCGTTCTTGGGATCGGCTTCGGCCGAGCCGACGATCGTGAACTCGTGCGCGGTCCCGGAGGTGACCTCTTTGACCTTGATCGTCGCGCCGAGGTGAACTTCGTCGGCGACGTAGTCGCTGGCGTCGATCACGCGGGCGTTGCGAACCATCGCTTCGAGCTTGAGGATCCGCCCCTCGACGAACGCCTGCTCTTGCTTGGCATCCTCGTATTCGGCGTTCTCAGAGATGTCGCCGAACTCTTTGGCCTGACGGATCCGTTCGTTCACCTCGCGGCGATGCACGGTCTTGAGCTCGTCGAGCTCATCCTCCAGCTTCTTGAGCCCATCGCGGGTCAAAACGATTTCTTTGTCGTTCAAAAGCGACTCCCGGGTTGCGACCGCCCCCTGGCCCCCTGGCTCAGGCCGTCCCTTTACGAACGGCTCTACCCCGCCAGAATGCTAGGGGAAGCCCGATGATTGCGGAGGCGGCGATGAAACCCCTGGTGGCGGCATCGTCGCGGACCAGAGCTAGCAGCAGGATCGCACCGAGCACGGCCGCCGCTCCCCCTGGAAGAACGACGCCCGACCATCGTCCGGTTTCATCCCCCGCGAAGATCCGGACCGCCGCAGCGGCGCTCATGACGAACAGGATGCCCAAGAACCAGGATGTCCCCTGCAGCGCGAACGTAAAAGCTGCGTTCGCCGTCGGCGAGACCCCGGCGACCAGGCAGAACGCAAGCGAGAGCCCCGTGATCAGGGCGATCGCCGCCGCCGGTTCGGCACGCCGGTCCAGCCCGCCGATCGCCCGGGGGAGCAGCCCGTCGCGGCCCATCGCGAAGAGGCTACGGCTCAGGTACACGAGCGTCGTCTGCAGCGAGGCGGCGAGCGAGACGAGTACGGTCACGCCGAGCACCGGCCGCCAGGGACCACCGAGCAGCTCGCCGATATAGGCGAGCGCGTCGTCGGCGTGGTCGGCGAATCCCGCCGCGCTTCCGACCCGCGAGAAGGCGAAGATCGCGGCCAGCAGCACGGCGCTGGTCAGCGCGAGCCCCACGAGTCCACCGAAGCCCGGGATCGACGTATCGCCGCGCGCCTCTTCCGCCGTCGACGCCGAGACCTCCCAACCGTCGATCATCCAGATCCCGACGACCATCGCGGCGAGCAAGCCGCCGCCGTCGAGCGAGGCGTGTGAGAACGCGACGGCGCCGCTGTGCGGGTGGGTCGCGGCGAGGAGCGCCGCGACGGTGAGGACGAGCAGCTCGACCGCGAGGAGCGCATACTGAACCTCGGCGGTCGGGCGCAGCCCGTACCACAGGAGCACCGCGCTCGCGAGCGTCCACCCGCACGCGACCAGGGACACGGCGAGCGCGTTCGTGCTCAGGGCGGGAGCGACGAGATCGAGCGTGTACGAGCCGGCCGGCAGCGCGGTCGCCAGCACCGCGAACAGGTTCGCGACCAGCAGCACCCATGCGCCGTACGCACCGGTCGCCGAACCGAAGGCGGACCGAATCCAAGCGTACGACGAGCCGGCGTCCGGCATCCGTTCGCCCAGGCGCTTGTAGCCGGCGGCGATCATCGCCATCAGCAGCGCGACGAGCGCGAGCGCGAGCCACGTCCAGCGCCCGGCGCTCGCGAACATCGCGGCCATCGTCGTCGCCAGCGAGAACGCCGGACCCATCGCCGCCGCAGCGACAACGACCAGATCACGCAGCGCGAGGACGCGCTGCATCGCGTGCGGAGCGCCGCTCACGACGCGCGCAAGCGCGAGTTGCGGTAGCCGTAGAGCGCGTACACGACGAGGCCGACGACGAGCCACACCACGAACCGCACCCACGTCCAGCCCGAAAGGCCGCCGACCATCTGGTACAGACACAATCCCGCGCCGAGGATCCCGACCGGCCAGACCAGCGGCGCCCGGTACGGGCGCTCCAGATCCGGCCGCCGCACGCGCAGGACGAGCACGCCGACGCAGACGATCGTGAACGCCGAGAGCGTCCCGATGTTGACCAGCGAGAGCAGCACGTCGAGCGGGACCAGCCCGGCGAGGACCGCGACGACGCCGCCGGTGACGAGCGTCGTGATCAGCGGCGTGCGCGTGCGCTTGTGGACCGCGGCGATCCAGGGCGGGAGCATCCGGTCGCGCGCCATCACGTAGAAGATGCGGATCTGCCCGAGCAGCGAGGTCAGCATCACCGTCGTCGTCCCGGCGACCGCGCCGAGCGCGACGACGGTCGAAAGCCAGGTCGCGTTCCCGGCGTGCTTTACCGCGTCGGACATCCCCGCGTCCTTGTCGATCGCGTTCCACGGCACGACGCCGACGGTGACGTATGCGATCGCGAGGTAGAGGACCAGACCGATCAAGAGCGAGCCGATCACGGCGCGCGGGATGTCGCGCGCCGGATGGTGCGCCTCCTCCGCCGCGACGGTCACCGTGTCGAAGCCGATGTACGCGAAGAAGACCAGCGCCGCGCCGTTGACGATCCCGTGCCAGCCGAGCGGCGCGAACGGGGTGAAGTGCGAGGGCTTCACCGCGCCGACCAGCGCCAGCACGAAGATGACGATCGCGACGACCTGCACGACGACGAGCACCGTGTTCGCCGAGGCCGACTCCTTGATCCCGATCGCCAGCAGCACCGTGATCGCGACGACGACGAGGAACGCGCACAGGTCGATCGCGCCGTGTGCGAGATCGGCGTGCTGGAGTGCCGCGGGGAGCGTCACGCCGGCGTTCTGCAGGAGCGCCTGGATCGCGCCCGACCACGATGCCGCGACCGGCGCCACCGAGATCCCGTACTCGAGGATCAGGTCCCAGCCGATGATCCAGGCGACGATCTCACCGAGCGTCGCGTACGCGTACGTGTACGCGCTCCCGGCGACGGGGACCATCGCGGCCAGCTCCGCATAGCACAGCGAGACGAAGACGCACGCCGCGCCGCTGAGCAGGAACGAACCGATCACGCCCGGCCCGGCGGCGAGCATCCCGACCCCGATCGTCGCGAAGATCCCCCCGATCATCGTCCCCAAGCCGACCGAGATCAGGCCGGGGACGCCGAGGACACGCCGCAACGGCGAACGATGCGCGTCGGCAGCGTAGTGCTGGATCGCGAAGAGCCGCCGGATCACGCCGTCGTCACACCGATCGGTCGGTCATGCGTCATGCTGAGCGTGTCGAAGCATCGTCGAAGCAGAGCACCCGCGGCTTGAGATCGAGCTTTCGCAGGAGCGCCGTATAGTCGTCCTCGGTGACGTCGGTCCAGGGCTTGCCGAGGAGCGCGACGAGCGCGGCCTCGAGGACGT
Organism: Candidatus Limnocylindria bacterium; assembly: GCA_035493875.1. Classification (GTDB taxonomy): domain Bacteria; phylum Vulcanimicrobiota; class Vulcanimicrobiia; order Vulcanimicrobiales; family Vulcanimicrobiaceae; genus Vulcanimicrobium. The sequence goes on along the minus strand of DATJHK010000003.1, from coordinate 23,082 downwards.
TCGTCCCGAAGGAGCGCCCTCCGAAATCCGGCGTCGTCGTCACCAGACGCGCGATCCCGCGTTCGCGCAGGAACGCGACGTCGTTCGCGGTGACGGTGTTGGTGAGGACGGTCTTGCCCTCGAGCCGCTCGGGCATGAACTGGCGCATGAAGTGGTAGTCACCCGCGATGATCTCGGCGTCGTCGTAATACTCGGGGTACTTCGGCTGCGGCGGGCGATCTTGCTTTTTGCCGGTTGGATAAAAGAACTGGAAAGGGAGCTTCATCGCGTCGGGGAGATACCGGCGCGCCATCTCCTCGAACTCCTCGAGTCCACGCACCGGCCGGTCGAGATCGAGCGCGAAGATGAAGTCGCCGAAGACGACGTCGGCTCCGGCACCGACGAGCGCCTGCGCCATCCCGAAGCGGTCGAGGGCGCTGACCATCAGCACGCGCTTCCCGCGCAGCTCGATTCCGAGCTGCGTCTGTATGTACGCGACCGCGTTGCGCTCGAGCGTGTTCTTCAGACCGCTGCCGTCGACGACCGGCGTCGTCTTCGCCGCTTGCAGAAGCCGCAGCCCGTCGCGAAACGCGTAGCGGTCCTTGCCGGCGTACAGGTAGACGTCGATCCCGCCCAGCCCGATCGCGTCGACGGTCCCGTCGAGTTGCGCGATCATCGCCAGCGCCTTGTCGAGCTTGCCGTCGACGCCGACCCGCCGGACGTCGAACTTCTCGCCGAGCAGCTCCACCTCGGCGCGATGATCGCGCGACGACGACCCCAGAGAGACGGAGACGACCTTCTTCATTCGAACGGCGCTCCGCCCTGGGCTCCGCGCCCCCCACGCCGTTGGCGTGGGCCCCCCGGTCCGAGCTCGCATGATACAGTACAATTCAAAGCGCGATTCTTCTGCGCTCGCTCCATCACCATGTCGCTTCTTTGTCCGCCCGCTCCAGCCCCACGGCCTTGCGTCGCGCGGAGCGGCGTGCTACGGTCCCCCTTGCGGGGGGTCTCGAACCAACGCCCACCATCGCGGGCACCGTGCCGATCCGGAGCCTTCACGTGCGGACCTGCGCGTCGACGACCGCTTCGTGGCGGACGGGGAAGTTGACCGAGTTCGCGATGAAGCATTCGTCGTGGGCTTTCGCGTGCAGCGCGAGCGCCTCGTCGATGCGCGCGGGGTCGGCGATCGTCACGCTCGGGCGCAGCACGACCTCGCGGAAGCGAATCTTCCCCTCGATCAGCGTCATCTCGCCCTGCGCGTCGTCCTCGTAGGCGACGACCGCGATCCCCTTTCGCGCGCACACGGCGAGATACGAGAGCATGTGGCACGCCGCGAGCGCCGCGACGAGCAGGTCCTCGGGGTTGTGCACGTGAGGATCGCCGCGGAAGTGCGCGTCGGCGGAGCCCGTCAGCGTCGGCTTGCCGGCGATCTCGACCGCGTAGGTGCGGTCGTAGGCATCGTACGCCGTCGTCGCGCCGCGCGCGGCGCCCGTCCAGCGCAGGTGAGCGGCGTAGCGGTGCGGACGGACGTTCATGCGCTGGCGGCTCGGCGCTGCTCGGCGGCGGCGCGGGTGCGCGCGAGCTGCTCGCGCGAGATCGCGGCGTCGAACGCGCGCATGTCGGCGAGCGCGAAGCCGTCGCGTTCGGCGAGCGCGTCGATCTCGCGCACCTTCTCCAGATCGATGCCGCGGCCGAGGGTGAACGGCTCGCAGCGCTCCTCGAGCGCGAGCACCATCGTCTCCGACATGCACGCCAGTGCCGTTCCGCGCGGCAGGTTCAAGTCGAATTCCGTCCCCGGCTCGCGGACGCGTTCGACGCGAAACGCACCCGGGACGCGCATGTTGCCGCCTTCGAGGACGAGCACGTCGGGGCGTTCGAGCGCAACGCGGCGGCTCACGTCGTGCGGGAGCGAGAGCTCGCAGACGACCGCGCCGGCGCGCAGATCCTCCGGCTCGATGATGTCCTGCGTCGAGGAGGTCGCGGTGAGGACGAGATCGGCGCGGCGCACCGCGGCGGACAGATCGGTCGTGTACGACGATGTGCAGGGGAGCCGGTCGCGCACGCTCTCGTGGAACTTGCGCAGCCGCGTCTCGTTGCGCGCGACCAGGATCACGTGCGCAACGCGCGGCGCGATCAGTTCCACGCACGCCGAGCCGATCGAACCGGTCGCGCCGACGACGACCGCGGTCGCGGTGCGCGCGTCGATCCCCATCTCCTGCGCACCCAGGAACAAACTGCGCACCCCCGCCGCGATCGTGAGCGAGTTCCCCGTCGTCACCGGGATCGACGCGCGCTGCGCGATCGTCACGCCGGCGTCGCCGACAACACCGGTGAACGCGCCGAGCCCCGCGACCTGCGCGCCCAGCTGCGCGCCGACCTCGATCGCCTTGACGATGCGTTCGTAGACCTGTTCGCGCGGGAGCTCGAGCATCTGATCGGGCAGCAGCGGCGCGGCGACGAACCAGCCTTCCGTTTCGCGCCCGTCCGGGGTGCGCACGCCGGTGACGTGCGCGGCGGCGTAGGCCGGCATCCATTCCAGAATCTTGGCGATGATCGGTTTGCCCTTGCCCGCGGCGCCGGGCTCGTAGCGCACCACGTCCTCGAACGAGAGCGGGTGGATCACGAAGCAGAACTTGGCCATCCGGCGCCCGCCTTCGCCACAAGTCGCCGGGAGCCCGCGAGCCGCGGCGGGAAGGAGGCGAATCCGATGAATCAGACGCTCGCGACCATCGACGAGCTGGTCCGGATTCCGGCCCCGTGCCCCAGCCCCATCGGGCTTGCTTGCGACGGGACCGACCTGTGGATCGGCTCCTTCGATACGAATCGTATCTACGGTCTCAAGGCACAGCACGGGACCGTTTTCGAAGAGGCGCCGGCACCTGGTAGGCCATTCGGCATCACGGTCACGGGTGACGCACTCCGCGTCGTCGTCGCGGACGACGACGGAAATCGGTACCTCCGGCGCTACATCATGGGCAAGGGCTTCAAGTCCGAGGCGATCGCCTGTCCCGACGGTACCGGTTCCTTCCTCGCCTACGACGGCGACCGGCTCTACCTGAGCCAGCGCGACAACAAGGTGATCCTCGAGCTCGACGTCGCCGGCACGGTGCTGCGCACGATCTCGGTCCCGCGACAGATCACCGGGATGGTGATCGTAGCGGGGCGATTCTACCTGGTGACGACCGAGAGCCGCGAGGTCGACGACTACCGGCTGCTGTGCTTGGACGCTCGCAAGGAACAGCCGCAGGTCCACGAGTTGGCCTCGATCCCCTTCGCGGCGCGCAGTCTGGGCTTCGATGGAACAAAGTTCTGGACGAACTCCATCGACGAGAACAGCATCGTCGCGTTCGCCAAACCGGACTAGCATGCGGGCGAGCGGCGGGTGTGACCCATCTGCCGCTTGCATCGCCCGGACTGGCGCGGAAGCGATCCGAAGGCGATCCGGGTGACGAGGCCTCGGTATCGTCGCTCCAGCGTGCGCGCCGTCGTCGAAGCCGCGACGCGTGATCCCGGCGCAGCGGCGCAAGCGCACGATGCGTTGTGGGCCACGCTCTGGAACCGGCGCTACGAGGACGTGGAGGAGCCGGTGTGGGTACCGGACGCCGTCTACGCGGGGATCGTCGTGTTCGTACGCCGGTTCTCGGAAGGCGGCGCGCTCACCGGGCTCGACACGAACGACGCGCTCGTCGTAATCCATGGGCTCGCGGCGACCGTCCCGCTCGGAAGCCGCGTGCGCATCCTCCCCGCCGACCGCGAGCAGTGGCGCGTCGCCGACGGCGCGGAGCAGCCGGGCCTAGGCCTCGACCTGCGATTCGACAACCCGCACCCGGCGAACGAGACGGGCTGGATCGACACCCTGCGCGGCGCGGTGCGGCACGTGCGCGCCGGCTTGGAAGCGCGTCGCGAGCAGCTCGCGGGCCGGCGCGCACAGCTCGGAGTGCAGACCGAACCGCCGCAGCTCGAGGAGGTTTGGCGCGCGCACGTCGCGGCGATCCAGCAGCGGATCGGCGCGCAGACGGAGTACACGCCCGCCGAGCTCAGCGCGCTCGCGCGCGCGCGGGCGAAGGGACCGCGCGCGGGGGCGGAGGACGAGCAGCGGATCCTCGCCGCGCGCCGCAAGCGCTTCACGGAGCTGGGCAACGCGGAGGTCGCGCGCTTCCGCGAGGAAGAGTGGCCCGCGCTGCGCGAGCGCGCGCTCGATCGCGCGCGCGCGTACGCGGAGTATCACGACGAGGTCGTGAAGCTCGAGCACGCGATGCAGCACATGCGCGGCTACCTCGAGCGCGCGACGAAGACGGTGGCGATGCTCGAGGCGATCGAGCGCGTCGGCTTCGACGTGCGCGCCCTCGCCTTCGACGACGCGCGGCTCGCGCAACCCGGCTACGCCGAAGAAGTGTTGCGCACGATCGAGCTGCTGCACGCCGCGGTCCCGCAGCGCGGCCAGGCCGCGACGACGCGCTTCAGCGCCTACCGCGCGCCGACCGCGGGCCCCGCGATCGTCCCGCCGCGCCCGATCTGACCGGCTCAGGGTGACGGGGATGGGGATGGGGCGCGTGATTCCGCTTCGCGTTTGAGCGCGGCGAGCATCATCTCGGAGTTCTCGCGCACCTTCTTCTCGAGCGTCGGGCCGATCAGCTCGGCGAGGGTCGGCACGCCGAAATCGTACTCGACGCCCAGGACGACGCGCGTCCCCGCGCCGTCGAGCGCGAACGTCCACGCGCCTTGGAACGTGTCGAGGTCGCCTTCGATGAGCGCGTAGTCGATCCGCAGCGCGTCGTCGTCGAAGCGATCCTCTTCCGTCCACTCGATCGGCGCGTCCTCGACCAGCGTCTTCCAGCGTGTGACGACGCGGTCGGGATGGCGTTCGAGGACCACGACGCCCTCGACGTCCGGCATGAACTCCGGGAAACGCTCCTGCTCCTTGGCGAGCGCGTAGACCGTCGCCGGCGGTGCGGCGACGTCGATCGTGCATTCGACGAAGGGCATCAGAGGTTGCCGAGTTTCCGGTACGCGACGTCCACCGCGGCGTCGAAGGCGTCGAGCGCGCGATCGACCTCGGCGGCGGTCACGACGAGCGGCGGTTCGAGCCGAATCACGCGCTGCTGGTTGAGCGTCCACGCAGCGGTCACGCCGCGCTTGAGCAATTCGGGGATGATCGTGCCTCCGTAGCCTTCGTTGCGCAGCTCGACCCCGACGAGCAGGCCGGCGCCGCGCACCTGCGCGATCACCGCGGGATAGCGTTCCAACGTCGCCCGCGCGCCGGCGAGAAGCTGCGCGCCGCGCTCGCGCGCGTTCGTCACCAGATCCTCCTCGACCAACACGTCGAGCGCGGCGAGCGCCGCGGCGCAAGCCAGCTCGTTGCCGCCGAACGTCGAGGTGTGGAGCAGCGGCGCCTTCGCGTACGCCGCGTTCCACACCGCCGGACGCGCGACGTACGCGCCGACCGGGATCACGCCGCCGGAAAGTCCCTTCGCCAGCGTCATGACGTCGGGCACGATGCCTTCGACGTCGCACGCGAAGAGCGCCCCGCACCGGCCCAGGCCCGTCTGCACCTCGTCGGCGATCATCACCGCGCCGCTCGCGTCGCACAGCTCGCGCACCGCGCGCAGGTATCCCGCGGGAGGAACGTTGACGCCGCCCTCGCCCTGCACCGGCTCGATGATCACCGCGGCGACCGTCTCGTCCAGCGCGTCGCGCAGCGCGGCGGCGTCGCCGAAGGGGACGCGCCGCGTATCGGCGAGGAGCGGCGCGAACGGCTCGCGGAACGCGTCGCGGCCGCTCACGGAAAGCGCGCCGAGGGTCTTGCCGTGATACGACGCGTCGGTGGCGACGATCGTCGGGCGCCTCGTCGCGGCGCGTGCGAGCTTGAGCGCGCCTTCGACCGCCTCCGTCCCGCTGTTGGCGAAGAACGCGATCTCCAGATCACCCGGCGCGAGCGCCGCGAGCCGCGCCGCGAGCCGCGCCATGAGCGGATTGAACATCGTGCGCCCGGAGAGCGCGATCCGGTCGAGCTGGTCCTTCACCGCCGCGATCACGCGCGGATGGCGGTGCCCGAGCGTGAAGACGCCGTACCCGCCGGCGAAGTCGAGATACGTCTTGCCGGTGTGGTCGGTGATCGTGCAGCCTTCGGCGCGCACCTCGACCGGCGAACCGGAGAGCTTCATCACGCGCGCGAGCGGCGGGTTCAGGTGCGCCCGGTACGCCTCGTAGACTTCGTCGTACAACGCTTGCGGCGACTCCGCCCCGTACAGGTCGGGGTTCGTAGACGCTTCGACGAGCTCAGCGTGACAGGATTCGGGCGTCACGCGACGGCCAGTTCGTGGCGCGCGGCGTCGAGCTGCGCGATCGTCTGCTCGAGGACGCCGAGCGTCTGGGCGGCCGTCTCGGTGCGCATGAGGCGCTCACGCAGCGCGCTCGCGCCCGCGAAGCCCTTGAGGTAGTAGCCCAGGTGCTTGCGCATCTGCGGAACCGCGCGCGGCTCGCCCCACTCCTCGACCATCTGCTGGTAGTGCTGCACGGCGAAGCGCAGCCGGTCGGGAGCATCCGGGATCGCCTCGGGTTCGCGCCCTTCCATCAGCGCGCGCAACCGGCCGACGAGCCACGGGTTGCCGAGCACGGCTCGCCCTAGCATCACCGCGTCGACGCCCGTCTCGCGCATCCGGCGCATCGCCTCGTGCGCGTCGCCGAGGTCGCCGTTCCCGATCACGGGGATGTCGACGGCGCGCTTGAGCTCGGCGATCTTCGACCAGTCGGCGGAGCCGCGGTAGAACTGCTTGGCGGTGCGCGCGTGCAGCGTGAGCGCCTGCACGCCGACCGCTTGCGCGCGCTTGGCGACCTCGACGAAGACCAGGTCCTGCTCGGTCCAGCCCAGGCGCATCTTCACCGTGACCGGGCAGTCGACGGCGTCGACGACGGCCTTCATGATCGCCTCGCAGCGGTCGACGTCGCGCAGGCACGCGCTCCCGCCCTCGGTCTTGGTGACTTTCGGTGCCGGGCAGCCGAAGTTGATGTCGACGATGTCGGCGCCGCACTCGCGCACGAGCTTCGCCGCCTGCGCCATGATCGCCGGATCGTTACCCCAGAGCTGCGTGGAGACCGGCTTCTCGACCCCGTGCTGGTCGATCATCTCCATCGTGCGCTTCGAGCCGTACTGCAGCGCGTTCGAGGAGACGAACTCGGTGACGGTCAGCCCGAAGCCGAACGGCTTGTAGAGCGCGCGCAGGGTGCGATTGGTCACCCCCGACATCGGCGCGAAGACGATGGGGGGCCAGACCTCGACGGGGCCGATGCGAAGCGGCGGCACGATCCGGCTCACGACCACCCAGTGTACCACGGGCGCGCCAGCGGGTCCCCGCCGCGGCCCGTTCCGGCACGGCGCCCGGTCGCTACGGTTCGAGGAGCGAGGGCGTCATGAAGGGGTGGGTAGCCAGGTAGTGGGCGCGCAGCCCCAGCGGCACGAGGTGCGGCTCGACGCGCTCGATGATCGCGGTCTCCCGGGCGACGATCTCGGCAAGCCCACCCGAGGCGATCACGCGCGCATCGCGCCCGAGCTGGGAGCGCATCCGGGTGACGATCCCTTCGGTCTGCCCGACGGCGCCGTAGACGACTCCCGATTGGAGCGACGAGACGGTGTCGCGGCCGATCGGCGCGGACGGCGCTTCGAGCGCCACCTGCGGGAGCTTCGCCGCGCGCCCGACCAGCGCGTCGAAGGCGACCTGGATCCCCGGCGCGATGACCGTCCCGACGTACGCCCCCGCGGGGTCGATCGCGCCGAACGTCGTCGCGGTCCCGAAGTTGACGAAGATCGCCGGCGCGCCGACCGCCTCGAGGGTTCCGATCGCCGCCGCCGCGAGGTCGGCGCCGAGCTCGCGCGGGCGCTCGGTGCGGATCGCGATCGACGTCTGTGATTCGGCGGTGAAGAACGACGGCCGCACCCCGAAATACTTCGCGCACCCCTCCGCCAGCGGACGGTCGACGATCGGGACCACGCTCGAGACGACGATCGCGTCGACGTCGTCGGTCGCGAAGTTCGCGGCGTTGAAGAACGCGGCGAACAGCACCCCGTACTCGTCGTCGGTCCGCCGCCGCTCGGTGACGACGCGCCACGTCCCGGCGATCACCCCCGTCGGGGCGAAGGCTACCAGCTTCGTCTCGGTATTCCCGACATCGATGCAGAGGAGCACGTGAGTTAAACGGCGCTCCGCCCCAGGCCGCGCGCCCCCCACGCCTTCGGCGCGGGGCCCCCGTTCCGAGCTCGCAACGGCCATGTTGCCAGTGCGCGATCCGTCTGCGCTCGCTCCATCACCGTGCTTCCTTCTTCAGCTCGACCAGCGCATCCCAGAGGCGCGCCGCCAGCTCGCGTTTCGAGCCGCTGCCGAGGTCTCGGCGCCCCTGGGTGCCCCAGAGGAGGACCAGCGCGTTCTCGCCCGTTCCGAACCCGCGCTCGCCCCCGACGTCGTTGACGGCGATCGCGTCGAGCTGCTTGCGCGCGAGCTTCTCGCGCGCGTGGTCCTCGAAGGCCTCGGTCTCCGCGGCGAACCCGACCAGGAACCGGCCGTCCTTCGCTGCGCCGAGGCCGGCGAGGATGTCGGGGTTGCGCGCGAGCGGGAGCGCCTGCGCGTCGTCGGTCTTCTTGACCTTGTGCTCGTGCGTGACGGCCGGCCGCCAGTCGGCGACGGCGGCCGTCGCGACGACGATCGTCGCGTCGGCGACGCGCGCGCGAACGGCGGCCTCCATCTCGCGCGCCGTCGTCACGCGCGTCGTGCGCGCGCTCGCCGGCGGCACGAGGTGCGTCGGGCCCAGGATCAGATCGACCTGCGCGCCGCGGGCGAGCGCCTCGTGCGCGAGGGCGATCCCCTGCGTCCCGGTCGCGGCGTTCGAGAGGAAACGAACCGGATCGATCGGCTCACGGGTCGGCCCGGCAGTGATCAGCACGCGCTCGCCGGCCAGATCGGTGCGGCGCTGCAGCGCGCGTTCGATCGCGGCGACGAGCGTGTCCTCGTCGGCGAGCCGGCCGGCACCGTGCTCGCGTTCGGCGAGGAACCCGACGCCGGGCTCGACGATCGCGGCCCCGCGCGCGCGCAGCGTCGCGAGATGGCCCTGCGTCGCCGGATGGTCGAGCATCGCGGTGTTCATCGCGGGCGCGACGACGAGCGGCGCGCGCGTCGCGAGCGCGACGTTGCTGAGCAGATCGTCCGCGAGCCCCAGCGCGAGCTTCGCGATCGTGTTGGCGGTCGCGGGAACGATCGCGACGACCTCCGCCTCGCGCGCCAGCGCGATGTGCGGAATCTCTTCGACCCGCTCCCAGAGCGAGGTGTGAACCGGACGCCGCGCCAGCGCCGCGAACGTCGCCTCGCCGACGAACCGGCAGGCATCCTCGGTCATCACGACGTCGAGCACTGCGCCGGCCTGCACAAGCCGGCTCGCCAGCGCCGCCGCCTTGTAGGCCGCGATCCCGCCCGTCACGCCGAGCAGAACCCGCCGCCCGTTCACGTCTTGGGCTCCTCCGGAACCGAGGTACCGATCGGCTCGTTGTCGATCAGGCGCGTCGTCCCGGCCCAGACGCTCCCGATCGCCAGGACCGGCGGCTCGAGCCGCGCGGGCGGGACGAAGGTGCGCGGGTCGACGACGTCCAGGTAGGCCTCGCGCGTCGCGGCGAGCAGCTCGGCGCGGCCCACGGCGACCGCCCGCTCGCGGTCGCGCTCTCCGGCGCGCACCGCTTGCACGATCGCGTCGAGGGCGCGGTGGAGCGCCGGCGCGGCGGCGCGTTCTTCGGCGGAGAGGTAGACGTTGCGCGAGCTCAGCGCGAGGCCGTCGAATTCGCGGACGGTCGGGCAGACCACCAGCTCGACGGGGAGGTCGAGGTCGGCGACCACCCGCTGCAGGACGGCGACCTGCTGCGCGTCCTTCGCGCCGAAATACGCGCGCTCGGCGCCGACGGTCGCGAAGAGCTTCACGCAGACCGTCGCCACGCCACGGAAGTGCCCGGGACGCAGGGCCCCTTCGTAGCGCTCGGCGACCGGGCCGGGATCGACGCTCGTCGCGAACCCCGGCGGGTACATCGTCGCGACGTCCGGCGCGTAGACCGCATCGACGCCGGCGGCGGCGAGTGCGGCCAGATCGCTCTCGAAGGCGCGCGGATAGCGCGCATAGTCTTCGTTCGGCCCGAACTGCAGGGGGTTGACGAACAGCGAGACGACGACGGTCGCCGACTCGGCGCGCGCCCGGCGCACGAGGGTCAGGTGGCCGGCGTGGAGCGCTCCCATCGTCGGCACCAACCCGATCGGACGCTCGCTTTTGCGCAACGCCTCACGCAGATCGCCGGGAGTCCGGACGGTGAGCATCGTCAGGTACGCACGACGCGGAGCGTGGTGCGCCCGATCACAAAATGCTCGCCGAGGTCGATCGGCTCCGGATCCGCCAGGGTTCGGCCGCCGACGCGGGTACCGTTTCGGCTGGCAAGATCGGCCAAGCGGAGCTTTCCGTCTTCTTCTTGGTAAAGACGTGCATGTTTGCGGGAAATATAGCGATCGATCGTGATACACGCGGTAGCCACCGCGTCGTCACGGCCGATGGTGATCTCCCGCTCAAAGGACCAGGTTTTGCCGTCGAGCGGTCCGCTCATCACCTCGAGGACGTACATCCCGGACGCCTTCGCGCGCGCCGGACCGGCGGTCCTCTCCCCTTCAGGATGTGGCATGGCTAAACCGGACGAGCAAGACCTTCTCGAAATCGAACCCGAAGCACTACGCCAAGCGGAGTTCATGCAGGCGCAGGAACTCCTGGGCCGGATGGTCGGGAAGCGCGTGACCGCCGCGCACGTCGAGGAGACGCGCATCGCGCTCCAGACCGAAGACGGCACGATCTACTACTTCTACGGCTTCATGGGCGAAGAGACGCCCGAGACCGCGGCCGAGTAGACCGCGTCGGCAGCGAGGACGGCACCGAGAGCGGCGTGCTCGGCGCTGACCCCGCCCTGAAGGTAGACCTCGAACGGCGCCCGCAGCGGCGCGTCGCAGGAGAGATCGATCGTCGCTCCGCTGACGAACGATCCACTCGACATGATCACCGGATCGACGTAACCCGGCACGGGGCCGGGCTCGGGCGCGAACCGCGCGTTGAGCGGCATCGCGCGCTGCAGGCCGCGAGCGAACGCGACGAGCAGCTCCCGCGAGCCTAGGCGGATCGCCTGCACGATGTCGGTGCGCGGCTCGCCCGGCGCTGGATCGACCGCGTAGCCCAGCTCGGCGAAGAGCGCGGCGGCGAAATCGAGGCCGCGCAGCGTCGCGGCGACGACCTGCGGCGCGTAGAACAAGCCCTGCACGAGCGTACGGCCGAAGCCGAGCGTCGGCCCGAGCCCCGCGCCGATCCCCGGCGCGAAGATACGCGTCGCCATCCATTCGATCAGCGCGGCGCTTCCGGCGAGGTAGCCGCCGGTCGGAGCGAGGCCGCCGCCGACGTTCTTGATCAACGAACCGGCCAGCACGTCGGCGCCGACCTCGAGCGGCTCGCGCTCCTCGACCAGTTCGCCGTAGCAGTTGTCGACGAAGATGATCGCCTCGGGGTGCTCGGCGCGCACGACCTCGACGAGCGCGCCGATCGCGTCGATCGTCAGCGAGCTGCGCGCCGCGTAGCCGCGCGAGCGCTGCACGAAGACGACCGCCGGCCGCGTCTCGCGGACGGCCGCGCGCAGCGCGCCCAGATCCGTCGTCCCGTCGAGTGCGCGCGGCACCTCGCGATAGATCGCGCCCCGCGTGACGAGCGCGTGCGGTGCGGTCGCGATCGCATGGCGCAGCGTGTCGTACGGCGCGCCGTTCGCCGCGAGCAGCGTCGCGCCCGCGGGGACGAGCGCGTCGAGTCCGGCCACGATCGCGTGCGTTCCGCTGACGATCGAGAGCCGTGCCAGCACGCGCTCGGCGCGGAAGACGCGAGCGAGGAGCGACTCGTAGCGGTCGCGCGCAGGATCGTCGTAGCCGTAGCCGGTCGTGCCCGCGAGATCGCTCTCGGCGACGCCTTCTTCGAGAAACGCGCGCAGCACGCGCGCGTGTACCGCCGTCGTGCGCGGATCGCGCCTTTCGAGCAGCGGCTGCGCGTGCTCGGCCGCGGCCAGGACGGCCGGTGCGACCGTGACGCCGATCCCCTCGAGCAGCGCCGCGATCACGCGCGCACCGCCTCGACGCGCTCGTACATCCGCACGAACGGGAACCAGATCGCCCCGGCGATCGCGACGTTGACGGCCATCAGCACGCACGCGCGCCAGTCGAACGTCGCGAGGAAGACGTTCACGAACACGGGCAAGGTCGAGGGGATGTAGTAGATCGGGCGCTGCACGAGACCGAGCGCGAGCGCACCGTACGTCGTGCAGGCGAGCACGACGGGGGCGAGGACGAACGGGACGGCGAGCGTGGGATTGTAAGCGAGCGGAAGACCGAAGATCACGGGTTCGTTCACGTTGAAGAGCGATGGGAGGAGCGTTGCGAGCGCGAACTTCTTCAAGCGCGCGACGCGGGAGCGCAAGAGCAGCAGCACGAGCGGAAGCGTTGCGCCCGCACCGCCCGGGAAGACGAGCAGGAACGTCGAGACGACCACCAGATGCGGGATCGGCTCGTGCGCGTGCGCGGCCGAGGTGTTCTGGAACTGCAGGTCGGTGTAGAGCGGAAGGACGAGCGCGGCGAGCAGCGCGGGGCCGTGGATCCCGACCAGGAACAGCGCCGCTTCGATCGCCGTGATCACGAGCAGCGCGACGAACGAGTCGCCCAGCGTCGCGAGCGGCGAGAGCAGCGCGGCCAACGCGCCGGCGAGCGAGAGGCCCAGCGCCGCGAAGAGCCCCGCGGCCGCGACGATCCCGAGCGCTCCTACGAGGGTCCCGGCGCGGCGGCCGAAGCGGCCCCGCGCCGCGCCGATCCCGCCGGCGACCGCGAGCGAGACGACGATCGCGGTGAACAAACCGCTGGCGCCGAGCGTCTTGGAGAGCGCGGCCGGCGAGCGGAGCGCCGCGCGCGGGAGCGCGAGCGCGAAGGAGGCCAGCGCGGCGAGCACGGTGAGCACGACGGGGTATCGTAGCCGTACCGCGAGCCGCGTCGCCAGCACCAGCACCATCGCGACCGAGGCGCAGGCGAAGCCGGCCGGGATCGCGGCGCTCAGCCGCCGCGGTACCTCGGCCCAGCCGGTGAAGGGCTGCAACGCGACGAGCGCCGCGAGCGCGACGACCAGGACCGCGAACGCGATCGGCAGCGACTCGCGCAGCGCGGCGACCGGCGGCGCTTCGGCGAAGCGCTTCGCGAACGGCGCGACCGCGCGCTCGAAGCGCGCGACGAAACCGTCGCCGGCCGGGACGAGGTGGTCGAGGTTAGAGTCGGCGGATGACGGCCTCGACGCGACCGACGATCGTGACATCGTCGGCGTAGATTGGCGCCATGCTGGCGTTCTCCGGCTGCAAACGCACGCGACCGTTCTCCCGGTAGAATCGTTTGACCGTCGCCTCGCCGTCGATCATCGCCACGACGATCTCGCCGTTCTCGGCGGTCGGGCGGGGCTCGACGACGATCAGATCGCCGTCCAGGATCGCCGCGTCGATCATCGACTCGCCCTTGACGCGCAGGACGAAGCCGCCGTTGCGCGGCGCCCACGACGAGGGCAGGACGAATTGGTCCTCGAGGTTCTCCGCCGCCGTGATCGGGACGCCGGCCGCGACGCGGCCGATGACCGGGAGCGTCACGGTGGGGATCGCCGCCGGCTCGTCGGCGCCGGGCGCCGCGACCAGCGCGCGCGGCTTGGTGGGGTCGCGGCGCAAGAGCCCGCGCCGCTCGAGCGTCTTCAAATGCGATTGGACGGTCGAGGAGGACGAAAGCCCCACCCGCTCCCCGATCTCGCGCACCGACGGCGGGTACCCGCGTTCGGCCGTGAACTCGCGGATCACGTCGAGGATTCGCTGCTGTTTTTCCGTCGTGGCCCGCTCGGCCATCCGGTCCTCCTTGGCAAAGTGCCACCCAGTGGGCATAGCGCCATGCGACGCTACGGATCGGGAGCTTGGTGCCAACGCTCCCCTCATTGCGGCCGATCGTAGCACAGTTCGTCCGATCGAGCAAACATACGTTCGAACCAAGCTTGACGACCTGTGGAAAACTACGGTACAATCTAGGGGACGAACAGGCGTTTGGCACAATATCTAGGGATCGGAGCATCATGCGCGGGACGTCGAAACGAAAACCCACCCTCATGCCGGCCGTATCGCTCGCAGCGCTCAGCTTGGCCGTCTCCCTCCCCGTGATCTCCAACTCGGTCCACGCGGCACCGCCCGTGACGTACCGGACCGTCACCATTCGGCCCGGCGACACCGTCTGGTCGCTGGCCGAGCGCAAGACGCCCGCAGGCGGCGACGTCCAGGCGACCGTCGATCAGATCGTCGGCGCCAACCACCTGGCGACGACCTCGCTTGCGGTCGGACAGCATCTGCGCGTCCCGCAGTAAACGCCGCCTCGTCCCACGACACGAAGACGCCCGGCCTAGACCGGGCGTCTTCTTCTTTGCGGTTTTGCCGTGCTGCCAGAAGCTCAGACCTTGATCCGAGCCTCCACGAACATCCCGAAGGGGAAGCCCGTCGTCGGCCAGCTGCCGAACGTCGGATAGTACGGGTAGGACACGGCCGGCTGAAGCGTGTTTCCGGGATTGTACGCGTTGCCGACCGGTGCGAAGGCACCGTTCCCGGCCGACACGCTGTAGCCGCAGGCGCCGCCGATCGCGAACGGCACCTTCGTCCCGCCGAAGCAGCTCGTGAACAGGTTCGCGAAGTTGCCGACGAGCGTGACGCGCTTGTTCACGTCGTACGAGACCTGCAGGTGCAGCGCCAGGTACGACGGTTCGACGAACGCCCCGATCCCGTCGAACATCTTCGTGTACTGGTCGGGGATGACGAGCGATGCGGAGCAGCTCGACGCGTCGTACGCACCGCCGCCCGCCGCGCCGTAACCGTAGCGCGCGTCGCCCGGCGAAACACCCGGTGAGAGCGGTGCCCCGCAGGTCGTGGGATCGATCCCCGGGGTCGTCTCGGGGATCCCGTACCGCGTCCCGGCGGCGAACTGCAGCGCCGGCGTGATCGCGAGAGGTCCGTGTTTGTACTGCACGAGCAGTGTTGCGACGTACGGCGAGCCGTACGCGGTATACGACGACTCGATCCCGCCCGGGAAGATGTCGAACGTCGGATAGTTGCCGCTCGGGTTGAGCAGCCCTTGCATCGGCGCGTTGTAGTACGGGTTCGCGATCGTTCCGGGGCCGCAAGCCGGCGCCGCGACACCCGGCACGGCGTTCGCTCCGGTCCCGGTCGACTGCGTATAGCACGGCGCACCGCCGCCGGCGCGCGTGAACGCATTGTAGGCGGTGATCGCGTCGTTGATCGGTGTGATCACCGTCGTGCCGTTCGGAAGCTGGTCGTACGTGATCGTGCTATACGTGTACGTGAACGACAACTTGCCGGAGAACCCGTTGCGTGCGAAGTCGCCCTTGTCCACCTCCAGTTCCACGCCTTGGGAGGTCTGCCGGCCGACGTTGAGACCGGAGACGAACGACGTCGCCTGGTTGAGGTAGAACTGCTGGATCTGGTCCTGTGTCTTCCGATAGAACGGCGTGATCTTCACCGCGTAATCGGCGCCGAACGCGTGCTCGAGCGAGAGATCGTAGTTGTTGGAGGCCTCCGGACGCACTTGATGATTCGGCGTCGTGAAGCCGAACGCCCCAAAACCGTAGATCTGATAGAGGGAACGCGGCGCGTTCGGCTGCAGGAAATCGTACTGCTCGAACGCGCTGTTCGGCGCTTGCGCGTAACGCCCGTAGCTCGCGCGCAGGACCGTCGTCGGATTGAATGTGTACGTCATTCCGACGTGCGGCTGGAACTCCGGATAGTTGAAGGTTTGCTGTCCGCTCGGGTTCGAGACTTGCAGCGAAGGATGCGTCAGATTGAACGCGTTGTAGAACAGCGCGCGTGCCGGCGAATCCGTCGTGTCACCCAAGACGAATTGGTAGAGATCGTAGCGGATCCCCAAGTTGACGCTGATCTTGTCGGTGGGCCGCCAGTTGTCGCTGATCGCAGCCGACCAGAAATTGGGCTTCACGACGTTCTGCGTCGCCGCGGGTCCCCCCGCGACGAGCACGTACTGGCACGGCCCCGTCCCGCAGGTCCCGGTCGCCTGCGTCGCGGTACCGTTCACGGCCTGACCGAGGGTCACGGTCTGCATCGCCGTCGCGTTCGGCGCAAAGCTGCAGCCGTTGACGACGACCGTTCCCGCACCGCCGTAGCAGACGCCGTTGTACGGATCGCTGCCGTTGACGAGAAACGCCACCGGCGTCGAGGACGGGTAACCGATCCCGGAGTTGTTGTAGCGCAGGGAGGTCGCGGTCGTGTACGAGCCTTGAACCGAGAGCAGGTTCTTGGCGTTGAGCTGATCCGAGAACTGCAGGCTCAGGCCGCGCGTGTGGCTGGACAGCTCGTAGTCGCTCGGCAGGACCGGAACGAACGAGTTTGCCGCCGACCACGCCGATTGCGGCGCGACCTGGAGCCAGTCGGAGTAGTAGGTGTAGCCGTAGAGCCGCAGGAACGCATTCGTCCCGAAGTTGCGCTGATATTGCAGCTTCGCGATCGCCTGGTTGTTGACGAACGCGTCACCCGAATCCGTCGGGATCGGCGAGCCCGCCTGGCGACCACTCGGCGAGAGCGGGAAAAAATATGGGTTCGCACCGCCGCCGGTGTACGTCTGCGGCAAGAGCGTTCCGTACGGAATCCCCATCTGGTAGGAGTCGAGGTAACTCGGCGGCCCCAAGCCGATCGTGTTGAAGTACGGAGTTCCGCCTCCGGAGTTCGTCGAGTTGTAATACGGGCTCCTGATCGAGTTGTTGTCGTAGAGCGCCTGGACGTCGTCCTTGCTGCCGTCCTTGCGCGGGATCCCGAAGTGCAGGTTGACGACGCTGTCGCGGTCCCAGGTTTGCGACTGCGCGACGTTGTTCGCCTGGTACGCATAGTTGTACGGACCGAACACGTACGCCGGCGTCACGCCGCCGTTCGTGTAGTCGGCTCCCGTGCGCGGATCGAAGCACGACGGCACGGTCTGCGGGTTGTAATTCGCCGCGGGCACGCTCGCGCACGTCGTGACCGGCGGGCCCCAGTTCCGGCTCAGACTCACGCCGTTGAACTGGTCGGCGTAGCGCAGCGCCTGATCGTATCCGCCCAGTCCGACATAGTATGAGAATGTCCGGGCCGGGTTCGCACCGCCGGTCTCGAAGGCCAACTTGTTGTAAAACATCGGCGTTCCGATCCCGGCGTCGAGGCTGCGGTACGCCGGCGCCGTGCCGGTCTTGATGACCTGGTTGATGTAGCCCGAGATCCCCGAGGACTCGGCGTTCGCCGGTGTCGCGCCGGTGTAGACCTGCAGCTCCTGCTGTCCGAGCGAGGAGGCCGGCCCCGACGGGTAGTTGTCGAACGAACGATTCACCGGGATCCCGTCGAGTTCGTAGCCGATTTGGTTGTAGTCGCCGCCGCGGATACTCAATGTTCCCGCGGCGCCGATGTATCCGGTCTGGTTCGGCGCGATGTAGACGCCCGGAACGGACGTCATCGCCGACCACGCGGAATTGAGCGTCCCGCCGCCGCCGAAGGTCGACGCCTTGTCCTGCGTCGTCGCGGAGATCGAGTAGATATCGGCGGTCGTCCCGGGCTTCACCAGCGAAGACGCGGAGCGCGAGGTGACCGAACCGATTTGCTTCAGGAGCGGCGGGGGTGTAAGCTGAACGGTCTGCGTGGTGTCGGCCTGCACCGTGATGCCGCTGAGCACGTACGTGTCGTGGCTGGAAGTTGCGGCCACCGTGACAGAGTACGTATCGGGGCTGAGCGAAAGGAACGAGAAGCGGCCGACGTTGTCAGTCGTCGTCGAAGCCGATTGCGATGGGCTGACCGCGGTGACCCGCGCACCTGCGATCGGTTTTTGGGTCGAGGTGTCGATCACGGTTCCGGTGATCGTCCCCGTCGTGCCGGCCAGAACGCTCGATGTTGCCTGGAGCACGAACGTCAAGATCAAGAGAATCGCTGCGACACCCCGCTTCGGTCGAAGAGGGATGGTCACTGGTACGGGTCCTTTCGGAAGCAGAGGAGCGACCGGAAGGGAGCATCAGCAGTAGTGGCCCGCGATCGCTCTCCCAGACTCTTCCAAGAACGTCCGTAAGTTTACCTTTGGTATCTCGCTCGACGACTATGCAAAATTTACATACCACGACAGTAGGGCCGAAGGATCCGTCACCAGAGCGTCTACCGTGCGGGCATGCGCAGGCCCCGGGGATCACCCGGGGCCTGCTGGATTCCCGCGGCGAGCGCGCGCCTAGAGCTTGAGGCGAGCCTCGACGTACATGTTGAATGGGAGACCGGCGAACGTCGGTTCGTACGGGGTCGCGAGGTAGGGTTGGATCGCGTACCCCGGGTTGTAGACGTTCCCGATCGGGGCGAGCCCTGACGGCGAGATGATCCCGTAATTGCACGCCCCGTTCACCGCGAACCCCGTCTGCGTGCCGCCGAAGCAGCGGTTGATGATGTTCGCGAAGTTCGCCACGAGCGTGAGCCGCTTCGTGACGTCGTAGCTCACCTGCGTGTGGAGCAGCAGTTGCGAGGGCGCGCGGAACGCGCCGATCGCGTCGAACTGCCCCGTGAACGGGTCGGGGATCCCGCTGAGCGTCCCGCACGCCGACGCGTCGTACCCGTTTCCGCCGCTGCTCCCGTAGGTGTAGCGGGGATCGCCGGCGGCGGGGCCGAGCGAGGCGGTGCACGAGTCGGGGGCGATGCCGGGCGTCGTCAGCGGTGCGCCGTAGCGCTGCCCCGCCGCGAATTGGAGTGCGGGGGTCACCGCGAGGGGGCCCTTCTTCCACTGGACGATCGCGGTGAGCACGTACGGCGCGCCGTAGCTCTGGTACGAGCTCCCGATCCCGCCCGGGAAGGTGTCGAACGTCGGGAAGTTCGCGTTGGCGTCGATCAGCGACTGCGTCGGCGCGTTGTAGTACGGGTTCGCGATCGCCCCTGGCGTCGTGCAGGGTACCGCCGCGCCGGAGGCCGTCGCGGTCGCTGCCGAATAGCACGCCGATCCGCCGCCGCCTTTCGTGTAGGCGTTGTATTGACTGATCGCGCTGTTGATCGGGTCGATGATCGTCGTCCCGTTCGGCAGCTTGGTGTAGTTGATGTAGCTGTCCGTATACGCGAACGCGAGCTTTCCGGAGATCCCGTCACGGCTGAAGTCGCCCTTGTCGATCTCCAGCTCGAACCCTTGCGAGGTCTGCTTGCCGACGTTCAAACCGGAGACGAACGCGGTCTGCTGGTCGAGGTAGAACTGCTGGATCTGGTCCTGCGTCTTGCGCAGGAAGGGCGTCAGCTTGACCGAGACGTCGCCCTTGAACTGGTGCTCGATCGAGAGGTCGTAGTTGTTCGAGACCGGTGGGCGTATGTCGTGGTCGGGCGTGGTGAAGCCGAAGCGCTGGAAGTTGTAGGTGTTGTAGAGCGTCGCCGGCGCGTCGGCCTGCAGCGTGTCGTACTGCTGGAAGGCGCTGTTCGGCGCTTCGACGTAGCGGCCGTAGCTCGCGCGCAGCACGGTCTGCTGGTTGAGTGAGAACGTCGCTCCGACCCGCGGTTGCAGGGCGTTGTACGCTTCGGTGACGATCCCGGTCGGGTTCGTGATCGTGATCGGGCTGTACGCGCCCGTGCACGGCGTCGTCGCGGGATTGAGGCTCGGGTTCTTGTACGCGACGGTCTTGTCGATCAGGCCGCCGTCGGACGTCATGCAATAGTCGGTGTTGAAGGCGTTGTACCAGAAGGTGCGCGCCACCGAGTTGTACGTATCCGAGCCGTCGAACTCGAAGCGGTCGAAGCGCAAGCCGACGTTGAAGCTCAACCGGTCGTTGGGCTTCCACTGGTCGGTGACCGAGAACGACGAGAACTTCGGCTTGACCGTGTTGTACGTCGCGTACTGGCCGTTTCCGACGACCAGGTATTCGCACGCTCCGCCGCCGCAGGTTCCGCTCACCGGCGCGATCCCGCCCGCTGCGGCCTGGCTGAGCGTCACCGCGTTGGCCGCCAGCGCCGCCGTCGTCGGGTCACCCAGCAAGTTGTTCGCGACGCCGAAATCGCAGGTCGTCGGCGTCCCCGAGGCCGTATAGCACAGGCCGTTGTAGGGGTTCGACGAGTCGACGGTCTCCGCGAAGATGCTGCGGCCTCCCAAGGAACTGCCGCTGTTGAACATCTGCGTGTTGTTGTCACGCAGCGATCGCGAGGTCGTGTAGTTCCCTTGGATCGTCAGCAGGTGCTGCGAGTTGAGCTGATCCGAGAACGTCGCGCTGACGCCGCGGGTGTGGCTCGAGAGCTCGTAGTCGGGCGAGGAGGGCCCGATGTAGTCGAAGTACGCGGACTGCGGCCCGATCTGCAGCCAGTCGGAATAATACGTGTAGCCGTAGACGCGCAGAAACGCGTTGGTGCCGAAATTGTGCTGGTACTGGAGCTTGACGATCGCCTGATCGTTGGAGATCCCGTCTCGCAGATTGTCCGGGATCGGCGCGAAGAGCGCACGTCCGGTCGGCGAGTTGGGGTACATGTAATTCGCGATCTGGCTCTGATAGTTCGCCGGCAACGGCTGGCCCAAGACGCCGTTGTACTGGTAGGCGTCGAGGTAGACGGGGACACCGAGGGTCCCGATGTTGCCCAAGAGCGCGGAACCGCCCTGATCGTTGGTCGAGGAATAGAACGAGTTCCCGATGTGGTTGTTCTCGTACATCAGCTGGATGTCGTCCTTGTTGCCGTCGCGCTGCGGGATCCCGAAATGCAGGTTGACGATGCTGTCGCGATCCATGACGTTCGAGAGCGCACCGAGATTGTAGGGGCCGAGCGCGTACGCCGGGGTCGTGCCGCCGTTCGTGTAGTCCGCGCCGCTGGGCGAATAGCACGAAGGCGCCGCGGAGCGCGGGACGTAGCTGCTGCTCGTCGGGTCGGAATTACACGGTGCGAGGGGAATGCCGGCGAGCTGGCCGAGGCTGGCGCCATTGAACTGGTCGGCGTAGCGGTAGTCCTGGTTGTAGCCGCCCAAGCCGACGTAGTACGAGAACAGCCGGTTCGCGGTGGCGCCGCCGGTCTCGAAGGCCACCTTGTTGTAGAACGCCGGGCTCCCGATCCCCAGGTCCAAATTGCGGGTCGCGGGATAGGTCCCGCTCTTGATGACCTGGTTGATGTAGCCCGAGATCCCTTGCGCCTCGGAGTTGGCGGGGTTGGCGCCGGTGTAGACCTGCAGCTCCTGCTGGCCGAGCGAGGAGATCGCGCTCGAGGGGTAGTTGTCGAAGGCGCGATTGACGGGGATCCCGTCCAGCTCGTAGCCGATCTGGTCGTAATCGCCGCCGCGGATCGAGATCGACGGACCGGCCCCGATGTAGCCGGCCTGGTTCGGCGCGACGAACACGCCCGGCACCGTCGCGACGGCCGACCAGGCGCTATTGAGGTTACCGCCGCCGCCGACGCCCGACGCCTTATCCTGCTGGACCGCGCCGATCGAATAGACGTCGGCGGTCGTGCCGGGCTTGACGAGCGCGGAGGCGGCGCGCGAGGTCACCGTGCCGATGACCTTCAGCTTCGTCGCCTGCGCGAGGGTGACGGTCTGGTTCTGGTCGGCGATGACGGTGACGCCGCCCAGCGTCAGCGCCCCGTATTTTTCCGACTCCGCAACCGTGATCGTGTACGTGTCGGGGGTCAGGGAGAGGAACGTGTACCTCCCGGATGCGTCCGAGGTGGTCGTGACGGTCTGGGAAGGGCTCGCGGCCGTGATGCGCGCGCCGGGGATCGGTTGGCTCGTCGAGGAGTCGAGGACGGTTCCGCTGAGCGATCCCGTCGTGCCGGCCAGAACGCTTGTCGTTCCCTGGAGCACGAACGCGAGGATCAGGAGGACCGCGACGACACCCCGCTTCGCCAAAAGCAGGGTCGCCAAGAGCACAGATCCTTTCTGAAGCAAACGACCAACTCGGCCCCAAAGTGGGGGACGAAAGTCGCACTCTCAGGCCTTTCCAAGGCTGAGCGCTTTCTTTCCTTTCGCCCAGGGGCGCTAGGGCTAGGCCGTTTGTCCAGAAGGGAAGAACAAAAGGGTTGCCTGCAAAAAAGAAGGGCCCCGGTGGACCGGGGCCCTTCTTCGAATCAGGAGCAGGCGCGCTGCACGATGACGACGCTGTGGCCGTCGTGGCGATCGAGGAAGGTGAGGCCCTCCTCCATCCAGCCGTCGAGCCCGCTGCTCAGGTGCCGCTGAACCTCACGAACGACGTGTCGGCGGCTCTTGAGCCACTGCACCTCGGCACGCGTCGTTTCGAGCCATACCGCCTCCTCGCACTCCTCACACTGATACCCGAACTGCATCGTGCGAGTATACCACCCGCCGGAAGGCGCGACGGCGCCGTCCTCATTGACAGGACTGCGAAGTGCCGATCACGAGACGCGAAGCAACCTTCTCGCGCGCGTCGGTCCAGCCCGCCAACATCTTGAGATCGGCGTCGAGCTTCTGCGCATCGCTCACCGCGATGTGTCCCACCGGCGTCATCAACACGTTGGCCGCGTCCTTTTTGAACGCTTCATTCGCAACGGTGGGAAGCGAGTTCAGGTCCGCCTGCTGCGGCGTCCCGTTCGAACCGATGACCGACTCGCCGCCCGAGGTAGCTTTGCGCATCATACGCTCGTCCTCGGTTGCCGTACCGAAGCGCACCTGTCGCTCCGTGTCGACGAAACCGCTCATTGCCTGCAGCTGCACCTTCTGCGCCTCGAGCGTCCCAAGCATCGCCTGGCGCACGTCGTTCAGCCGCTTCGCGTCGTCCGGGTTCGGGTTCGGGCCGAGATTCCACGCCGGCGCGTTGAGGGCATCTTGCAGCGTATTCACAGAATCATGCAAAGACTGCACCTGACGATCCATGCGCATGATTTTCATGTCGGCTGAAACGTCGGTCGCGCTGACCATGAAGTCGTACGCCGCGACACGGAGCGTCGTCGACGTCGCGTCGTTTTGCATCGCCACCTTGAGCGCCGGTGCGACGGCCCGACGCAGCGCAGTGCAGATTGGTCGC
>DATJHK010000002.1:0-5929 GCA_035493875.1 Candidatus Limnocylindria bacterium | reverse complement strand
AGCGTCCCGGCCGCGTCCCTGCGCCCGCCGGTCTACATCGGACGCGGCTGCCAGATCGACCCCGACGCGGTCGTCGGCCCCTACGCCGTCCTCGGCGACGGCTGCGAGGTTGGCCCCGGCGCGGTCGTCGCGGACTCCCTCCTCTGGGACGGGGTCATCGTGGAGCGTGGTGCCCAGGTCGACTGGACGATCGCCGCGAGCCGCGCCCGGATCGGCGCGAACGCTCGCGTCGCGCGCGGATCGGTGATCGGGCACGACGCCGCGATCCCCCCAGGCTCCGAAGTCGAGGAGAACGCCCGAATCGCCGTCCGCTCCTAAAGCAGGGGAGCGCCGAGTTTGTGACCTGGGCCCCCTGGGTATGAATGGGATGACGTAAGCGAGCCTCGGTACACGAGACGGCGGAGTTTCGGCTCCGTTCCGCCAGCTCGCTTGATGTTGCGCCGACACCGGTTTCGGCGTCGGGTTCTTCAAGGGGACGACGTGAACAAAGCGCCTCGGATGCTGTTCCTCGGCTCGTTTCCGCCCCGCGAGTGCGGGATTGCGACGTTCACCAAGGACGTCGTCGAGAGTTTCGATGAGGAGTTCGGCAGCCGAAGCGCGGTCATCGCGATCGATGAGCCGGGCGGCGAGGGGCGGGTCTACCCGGAGACCGTCGTCGCCCGCCTCCGGCAAGGCAACTACGACTCCTATCGGGCGGTCGCCGACTTCGTCAACGGCTACCCGTGCGACGCGCTCGCGATCCAGCACGAGTACGGCCTGTTCGGCGGCGCCGACGGGGAGTGGATCGTCGATCTAATCGCCGGTGTGCGCAAGCCGGTCGTCACCTCCCTGCACACCGTCCTGCCGGAGCCCTCGCCCGAGCATCTCCGCGTCGCCCGGGCGATCTGCGCCACCTCGAGCGCGGTCGTCGTCCTTTCCGAGACCGGCCGCGACTTGCTCGTCGAGCGCTACGGCGTCGATCCCGGCAAGATCCGCGTCATCCACCACGGCGTCCCCGACGTCCCGTTCTGCGAGACGGCCGACGCCAAGAACGTCCTGGGCTTCGGCGATCGCACCACGATCGCGACCTTCGGATTGATCAACCGCGGCAAGGGGCTGGAGTACGCGATCGAGGCGATGAGCGCGCTCGTCACCCAGCACCCCGACGCGCTCTACCTCATCCTCGGCCAGACGCACCCGGTGATCCGCCGCCGCGAGGGCGAGTCGTACCGCCGCGAGCTCGAAGCCGAGATCGCCGCGAACGGGCTCTCCGACAACGTGAAGCTCGTCGACAAGTATCTCGATTTCGACGAGCTGGTCGCCTATCTGAACGCGAGCGACATCTACCTCACGCCGTACCTCAATCCCACGCAGATCGTCAGCGGGACGCTGGCGTACGCGATCGGCCTGGGCAAAGCGGTCGTCTCGACACCGTACCTCTATGCGCGCGAGCTCCTCGAGCACGGCCGCGGCTTCCTCGTGCCGTTTCGCGACGCCGGCGCGATCGCGAGCACGCTCGTCGCGCTGTTCGACGATCCCGCGCTGCGCGAGAGCACGCGCCGCCGCGCCTACCGTTTCGGGCGCCGGATGACGTGGCCGAACGTCGCGCAGGCCTACGGCGCGCTCTTCATCGAGCTGCTCCCCGCGGCCCGACGCGAAGGTCTGGCCACCCCTGCCTGACGCGATGCCGCCGTTCCCGCAGCTCGACCATCTGGTCGCGCTCACCGACGACGTCGGCCTGTTCCAGCACGCGACCCTCGACGTCCCCAACCGCTCCTGCGGCTACTGCACCGACGACGTCGGGCGCGCGCTGCTGATCGCGTGCGACGCCGCCGCGCGCCCGCAGAGCGCGGCGCTCGGCGCGCGACTGATGACGACCTACCTCTCCTATCTGCACGACGCGCAGCTCGCCGACGGGTGGTTCCACGGCTTCATGGGCTACGACCGGCGTTGGCAGGACGACGTGGGGAGTCCGGACGCGGTCGGGCGCGCGGTCTGGGGGCTCGGGTATGCGGAGCGGCACGCACCGCGCGCAACGTGGCGCACGCTCGCGGGGCGGCTGCGCGCGCGCGCGCTCCCCGGCATCGCGCGGATGCGCTTCGTGCGCCCGCACGCCTACGTCGCGCTCGGCCTGCTGCACGCGCTCGACGCGCGTCCAGACGACGCGCGCGCGGTGCGCGACGCGCTCGCGTCGTGCGCGGCGTCGATCGCCGACGCCTACGACGCGTATCGCACCGCCGATTGGCGCTGGTGCGAGGACGTGATGACGTACGACAACGCACGCCTTCCCGAGGCGCTCTTGCGCTGCGGCGCGGCACTCGACGACCTGCGGCTCACGCGCATCGGGATCGAGATGCTCGACTTCTACGTCGGCGCGGTGCTCGAGGACGACGTCTTCGTCCCCGTCGGGAGCGACGGCTGGTATCCGCGCGACGGGGCGAAGGCGCGCCGCGGGCAGCAGCCGCTCGAGGCGGCGGCGCTCATCGACGCGGCGGCCGTCGCCCTCGCGCTCACCGGCGAGGAGCGCTGGCGCCGCGTCGCGGAGATCGCGTTCGACTGGTTCCACGGCCGCAATACCCACGGGAGTCGCCTCGCCGCCGAGGGCGGCGGCTGCGCCGACGGGATCGACGAGCACGGCGTGAATCTCAACATGGGCGCCGAATCGACCCTCGCGTACCTGCTCAGCGCGGTCGCGATGGCGCGGCTCGTTCCGGGACGCCCGTTGCTCCTGGCTCGGTAGCCGAACATCCGGCGCGGGACCCCCTGCAGGAGCCGACTAGGCGCAAAAGCCCTCCGTGGCGAAGTATCACCTAATGCTGGCGCAGACCGAGCTCCTCAACGACGTCCAGCGCGCGGCCGTCGAGCAAACCGATGGCCCCGTGCTGATCTTCGCGGGCGCCGGGTCGGGCAAGACCCGCGTGCTGACCCACCGCATCGCGTATCTCCTGGAAGAAAAGAACGTCTTCCCGGACCGGATCCTGGCGGTGACGTTCACCAACAAGGCCGCCGGAGAGATGAAGGCGCGCCTCGAGCGCATGGTCGGCGCCCCAGCGCGCGACCTGTGGGTCGGGACGTTCCACGCGATGTGCGTGCGGATGCTGCGCCGCGACGGCAAGAAGATCGGCATCGCGCCGAACTTCGCGATCATGGACGACGCCGATCAGCGGGCGATCGTGCGTGAGGTGATCACCGACCTCGACTTCGACGAGCGCCAGATCGCCCCGGGAGCAGCCCTAGCCGAGATCTCGAAGGCCAAGAACAACCTCTGGAGCCCCGACGAGTACGAGGAGAAGAACCCCTCCTTCGCCGGTGAGCGCTACGCGCAGGTCTACCGCGAGTACGACCGCCGTCTCGCCGAGTCCAACGGCCTCGATTTCGACGACCTGATCTCGCGCGCGATCAAGCTCCTCGACGAAGACGACGACGCGCGCACGCGCTATCAGACGAAGTTCAAGTACATCCTGGTCGACGAGTACCAGGACGTCAACTACGCGCAATACCGCCTCGTCGCGACGCTCGCGAAGGAACACGGCAACATCACGGTCGTCGGCGACGACGATCAGTCGATCTACTCTTGGCGCGGCAGCGACTACCGCATGATCCTGCGGTTCGAGGAAGACTTCCCGGGCGCGAAGGTCTTCAAGCTCGAGGAGAACTACCGCTCGACGCAGACGATCCTGGTCGCCGCGAACGAGCTGGTTCAGAACAACGCCGGGCGCCATCCCAAGCAGTTGTTCACCAAGCGCGCCGAGGGCGAGAAGATCACGGCCTTCCAGGCCGAGTCCGAGCGCGCCGAGGTGCGCTACGTGATGGAGAAGGTCAAGGAGCACGTGCGCGAAGGTGCCGCGTACCGCGACTTCCTCGTCCTCTACCGCACCAACGCGCAGTCGCGCTACTTCGAAGAAGGCTTCCTCGCCGAAGGGATCCCCTACCGGGTCGTCGGCGGCGTCGGGTTCTACGCGCGCACCGAGGTCAAGGACATGCTGTCCTACCTGCGCTACATCGTGAACCCGTCCGACGCGGTCGCCTTCCGCCGCATCGTCAACGTTCCGCGCCGCTCGATCGGGCAGCAGACCTTGGCCTCGCTGCTCGAAGCGGCGAATCAGGCCGGCGTCTCGGTCGGCACCGCGGTCTTCGACTCGAACCTGCTCAAGCGCGCGGTGCCGAAGAAGCAGCGCGAGCTCGAGCGCTTCGCCGAGCTGATCGCCGACCTGCGCGAAAAGGCGCAAACGTTCAGCGTGAGCGAGCTGCTCGTCGCGGTGATGGAGGAGTCGGGCTACCTGCGCGAGCTGCAGGCTGACGAGACCCCCGACGGCAAGGCGCGCATCGAGAACATGCAAGAGCTGGTCGGCGTCGCCCGCGAGTTCGAGGCGAACCCCGAGACCGGCAACACGATCGACGACTTCCTCTCCAACATCGCGCTGATCAGCGACGTCGACACCCTCGATCCCGACTCGTCGTTCGTCACCCTGATGACGATGCACGCCGCGAAGGGCCTCGAGTTCCCGATCGTCTTCCTCACCGGCCTCGAAGAGGGCGTTTTCCCGCACACGCGGGCGCTCACCGACATGACCGAATTGGAAGAAGAGCGGCGTCTCGCGTACGTCGGCGTGACGCGCGCGATGGATCGCATCTACCTCTCGTTCGCCGCACGGCGCACGCTGTTCGGCAACACGTTCAGCCACCCGAAGTCGCGCTTCATCGAGGAGATGCCCTCGGTCGAGGTGATCGGCGGGGTCGGGATCGGTCCGCGTCCCGGCGGCGGCCGCTGGCGTGAGGTCTCGATCCACGAGAACGCCGGCGCGGGCGTCGGGATGGATCTCAACCCGGGCGACAAGGTCCGCCATCCCAAGTGGGGTGAGGGGACGGTCGTCGACGTCGTCGGCGCGGGCGGTGACGGGCTCTTGACGATCAACTTCCCGAACGTGGGGCAGAAAATGGTCATGTTGAAATACGCCCCGCTGGAGAAGGTTTAGAACGACGCGATGTTGCGCGTCGGGATCGCCGGCGCGCTCGGGAGACTGGGGCGCGTCGCGTGCGCCGCGGTGGATGCCGCGGACGACCTGCAGCTCGCCGCGGCGTTCGCGCGCCGCGGCGGTGAGCGGTTATCGGAGGTCATCGGCTTCGGCGGGAGCGTCATGATCGACGACGACCTCGACGTCTTCGTGACGCGCGGGCTCGACGTGATCGTCGACTGCACGGTCTATCCGCTCACCGTCGACGTCGCGCGCGCGGCGCTCGACGCGCAGATCCCGCCGGTGATCGGAGCAACCGGCTGGACCGACGAGGACATCCTCGTCCTGCGCGACGCCTGCGACCTGGGCGGCGTCCCCGCGATGCTGGTCCCCAACTTCTCGCTCGGCGCGGTGCTGATGATGCGCTTCTCGGCGCAAGCGGCCCGCGTCTTCCCGCGCGCCGAGATCATCGAGCTGCACCACGACGGCAAGCGCGACGCCCCTAGCGGGACGGCCAAGCTGACCGCCCGACGGATACACGAAACCGGAGCGCCCGCACCCCCGATTCACAGCGTACGGCTGCCCGGACTCGTCGCGCACCAGGAGGTCCTCTTCGGCGGCGTCGGCGAGACGCTGACGATTCGCCACGACTCGCTCTCGCGGGAGTCGTTCGGTGAGGGGATCGTCGCGGCGGCACGCCGCGTGCGCGACCAGCAAGGACTCGTGATCGGATTGGATGCTTTGGTAGAGGAGATGCTCGCGTGAGAGTCGCCGTGATCGGCGCGACCGGCGTCGTCGGAACGACGATCCTGCGCGTCCTCGAGGAACGGAACCTCGGGGTCGATACGCTCTTGGCGTACGCCTCGCGCGAGCGCGAGAACGGCGTCAGCTTCCGCGGCGCGCAGCTCCCGGTTGCCGTCGCCACCCGCGAACGGCTCGTCGCCGACCGTCCCGACGTGGCGTTCTTCGCCTCGAGCGACGACGCGAGCGCGGAG
>DATJHK010000001.1:0-22990 GCA_035493875.1 Candidatus Limnocylindria bacterium | reverse complement strand
AGGCGTCGCACGCTTCCGTCCTTCCACCGCCCCGTCATGCTGAGCCTGTCGAAGCATCGCCCCGGCGCGTCCTCGACAAGCTCAGGATGACGAGCGGGTCAAACCGGTGGCGCCTGGACCCCGTGGGCGAACGCTTCGAGGCGCAGGCGGTCGATCGCGCGGACGCGGCCGCGGTCCAGTTCGACCGCGTGGGCGTTCTTGAGGCGGATCAGCGCGCGCGCCGCCATGTCGCGCACCGTGCCGGCGGCGGCGGCGATCTGCGCCTGCGAGAGGTCGGCGACGCCGGGCAGACCCGGCGCCATCCCCGTCGTCGCGGGCGCGTACGACATGAGGAACTTCGCGACGCGCTGCAGCACGTGCGCGAACGCGAGGTCGGCGATCGTGTCGATCGAGCGGCGCCGCGCCTGCGAGGCGGCGGCGAGGAATCCCAGCGCGAGCTCCGAGTCGTTGCGCACGGCGTGCACGACGGCCTCGCTCGGGATCAGCACGATCGTGCAGTCGGTCAGCGCCTCGGCACGCGAGGTCGCGCCGCCGCCGTCGAAGGTCCCCGACTCGTTGAGCGGGTCGTGGGTGAGGCGCTCGCCGAGCGCGTGCGTCTTGCCGTCCGGCGAGAGCAGCGTGTAGACGACCTTGCCGGCGCGGACGAAGCCGAGGTACGGCCACATCTCGCCTTCGTCGAAGATCGTCTCGCCGGTGCGATACGAGCGTTCCGTCGCGACCGCGGCGAGCTCGACGATCGTCGACTGCTTCGCGTTCGCGAACGGTCCGGTGTGCGAGAGAAACGTTGCGGTATCGGCTCGCTCGTCGATCCGCTCGAGGCGAATCGTCCAGCGCCCGCTTCCCAGGTTGCGAGCATCCCAGGAGAAGCGGCCGGACTTGTGGTGCTGAAACTCGTTGCGCAGGGAGCGGGGATCGCTCTCCTCGAGCAGCTCCAGGATTCCGCCGATCGGCAGCTTGTCGAACGCGTCGAAGATTCGGCTGGTGCGGTTTTGGGTGGGCAGGGTGCGGGCATCGATCGTCACGGACGCCGCGCGCGTCGTTGGCATCGGTTCTTGGGATGCAACGCAGGGGCCGCTTTCCCTGCGACGGAAGCCGCAGTTGTGCTCTTCCTGCGCCGTCACGCCGCGCGCGGGCTCGATGTCCTCGCCGTTCTGGTCGTCCTGATCGCCGTCGCACGGTTCGTCGTGCTGCCGCGCCTCCACCACGATGCCGTCCCGGCGCCCCCCGTCTCCCTCGCGACCCTCGAGGGGGGACGGTTCGATCTCGAGCGCCAGCGCGGCCGCCTGGTCTTTCTCGACTTCTGGGCGTCCTGGTGCGAACCGTGCCAGGCCTCGATCCCGATGGTCCAACATTTCAAGCGCACCCACCCCGAGGTCGACGTCGAGTCGGTCGACGTCGGCGAGGACCTGGGGCTCGTTCGCCCGTTCGTGCGCCGGTTCGCGATGCACGACGTCGCCCTCGATCCGGACCAGACCGTCGCGCACGCCTTCGGCGTCGACGGTTTCCCGACGCTGATCGCGATCGATCCGACCGGCCGCGTCCGCGCCCGCTGGATCGGCTACGATCCGGACGTGGAGCGCGCGATGAGCGAGGCGGTCACCCGCTACGCGCCGCCGGGTCACGTCGCGCTCGCCGGGAAGGCGCCTTAGCGGCCCTCGAACGCGGCCTTGCGTTTGGCCAGAAAGGCCGCCGAGCCTTCCTGGAAATCATGGGTCGCGACGAGCTGGCCGAAGCGCAGCGCCTCCATCGTGAGCGCGTCGCGCAGCGGGAGCGCGGCGCCTTCGAGGATCGCGCGCTTCGTCGCCGCGATCGCGAGCGGGCCCTTCGCGGAGATCAGCTCGGCGATGCGCCGCGCTTCGTCGAGCAGCGCGTCGGCCGGGACGACCTTTTGCACCAGACCGATCCGCAGCGCCTCGGCGGCGTCGATCATCTCGCCGGTCAGGCACAGATACATCGCCATCCCCTCGCCGACCAGCCGCGTGAGACGCTGCGTTCCGCCGTACCCCGGTAAGACCCCGAGGTTGACCTCGGGCTGACCGAACCGGGCGTGCTCCGCCGCGATGCGGACGTCGCACGCCATCGCCAGCTCGCAGCCGCCGCCGAGCGCGTAGCCGTTCACCGCCGCGATCACCGGGACCGCGAGGCGTTCGATCGCGAGCGTCGTCGCCTGGCCGCGGACGGCCTGCGCCTCGCCGGCCCGGGCGTCGGGCAGCGCGTGCAGCTCGCCGATGTCCGCGCCGGCCGCGAACGCCTTCGTCCCCGCACCGGTCAGCACGACGGCGCGCAGCGTCGCGTCGCGGCCCAAGTCCTCGAACGTCTGCGTCAGCTCGTCGAGCATGGCGACGCTGAGCGCGTTGAGCACCTCGGGCCGGTTCAGCGTGACCGTCGCGACCGGTCCCACGCGCTCGATGACGATGGTGTTCATGTTGCTTAGCCGCGGTACGGCGGGGTTTGCGCGACGCCCTCCCTCTGCTATGGTGGGGGTGACATGCGTACCGCCTACCACCAGGCGTTGGAGAACACGCGCCTCGATGTCGTTCGGCTCGGGGCTCTCGTTTCCGACGCGATCCGTTCCGCCACCAACGCGCTGGAGAAGCGGGACGCGGTCCTTGCGGGGCGGGTCATCGCCGGTGACGACGAGATCGACGACATGCGCCGCCGCGTCGAGGCAGCCTGCATCCAGCTGATCTGGAAGCAGCAGCCGGTCGCGGGCGAGCTGCGCGAGATCGCCGGGATGCTGCAGATCGTCACCGACCTCGAGCGAATCGGCGACTACGCCGTCGACATCGCCAAGAACTCGATCAAGATCGCCGACGTCCCGGTCCGTCCGGCGAGCATCGAGGTCGGGCTGATCGCCAACCTCGCGCACCAGATGCTCGAGGACGTGATGCGCGCCTTCCGCGAGCGCGATGCCGCCCTCGCCGACAAGGTGATCGAGCGCGACGACGAGGTCGACATCCTCTACCGCAACGGCCTCGAGGCGCTCCAGGCCGAGATGCAGCACGACTCGGGGACCGTCCCGGCCGGGACGCTGCTCCTGTTCGTCATCTCGATCATCGAGCGCGTCGGCGACCGCGCGCAGAACATCGCCTGGCACACGAAGGACATGCTCCCGTGAGACGTCTGCTCGCCGCGCTGCTGCTCGCCGTCTGCCTGGGGGCGCCGGCGCTGGCGAAGGACTCGCCGGTCGTGGTGACCCTCGACGGTCGGCCCGTCGATCGGCACGGCGGGGTCGCCGTCGCGCGGCTCGGGGTCGTCTACGGCGACGTCGTCGATCTGGTGCAGGCGTTCGACGGCGTGCTGACCTTCCATCGCAATGCGGTCCTGGTGACGATCAAGGGTACGACCGCGCGGTTCACGGTCGGCAGCCGCACCGCGCTGATCGACCAGGGTTCCGTGGTGACGAGCGGGGCGGCGTTCCGGCGCAACGGCGACATCTACGTCCCGCTCACCTTTTTCGTGACGCGCGTCGCGGGTGCTCAGGTGCGCATCGACAAAGCGCTAGCGCATGCACGCATCTACGTCAACGCGAACCCGCTGAGCTGATGATCGGAGCGGCGACGCCGCTCGCGCGCGAGACGTTCGATCTCGCGCCCGGGCTGGTCTACTTGAATCATGCGGCGACCGGGGTGCTCCCGGTCGCGACGCGCGAAGCGCTGCACGCCTTCGTCGACGACCACGCCGCGCGCGGCGTGCTCGGCACGGCGCCGCACGAGATGCAGGTCCCGGCGTATCGGCGCCGGATCGCCGCGTTCTTCGGCGGGCGCGGCGAGGAGATCGCGCTGCTGCGCAACACGAACGACGGGGCGACGATCCTGGCGCAAGGGCTCGACCTGCAGCCCGGCGACGAGATCGTCACCGGTGCGAACGAGTTCGGCGCCAACGCGTACCCGTGGCTCGCGCTGCGCGAGCGCGGCGTCGCCGTGCGCTTCGTCGACGCGCCGCGCGAGCGGATGACGCCGGACGTGCTGCGGCGCATGCTCACGCCGCGCACGAAGGTCGTGACGACCTCGTGGGTGACGTTCGACGACGGCTACCGTCACGATCTCGCCGCGCTCGCCGAGGTCGCACACGCGCACGGCGCGCTCTTCGTCGTCGACGGGATCCAGGGATTGGGCGCGTTCCCGCTCGACGTCGCGGCCTGCGGGATCGACGCGCTCTATGGGAGCGGCGCGAAGTGGCTGATGGCGCTGCAAGGGATCGGGTTCCTGTGGCTGCGGGCCGACCTGCTCGACCGCGTCGCGCTGCGCCTCCCCGGCTGGCGTTCCGTCGCGGACTGCTGGAACTTCCTGGACTACACGCAGCCGCTCGTGCCCGACGCCTCGCGCTACGAGGGCGGGACGGTCAACTTCATCGGCGCGCTCGCACTCGCCACGTCGGTCGACGTCCTGGCCGCGGCGGGTACCGACCGAATCGGCGCGCACGTTCTCGCGCTCACCGACCGTCTCGCGGAGGGGCTGCGCGCCCGCGGCTACACGCTGCGCAGCGACCGCTCGCGCGACGCGGTCAAGTCGGGGATCGTGACGTTCTTCCGCGAAGGCGAGGACCCGGTCGCGCTGGGCAAGCGCCTCCAGCACGCCGGTTTCTGCACGACGTATCGCCCGAGCGGGATCCGCGTCGCGCCGCACGGGTACAACACGCCCGGCGAGATCGACGGGTTTCTGGAGGCGCTCTAAGCCCGTCCGAACGGTTCATCCCTTCGGCGGCTGGGAGGGTCGCGCGGGACCCGCTACGATCGGGGGGTGTTGTGGATCCTGCTGATCGTGGCGCTGTGCCCGCTCGTCTCGCTGGCGGCGGAGAAGCTCGTCGCGCGCATCCCGGTCGAGACCGCGCGCCGTCCGACGCACCGCTGAAGCGTGCTCGCCCGATCCATGCTCCCGCTGCTCGTCGGCGTGCTCGTCGCGGGATGCGCCGCGATGCTCGTCGTCGTGCTCGTCTCGGCCGCGCGGATCGACGCCGCGCGCAGGGACCGGCGCGGCGACGAACCGTGACCGGACGGCGCGCTACGAGCCGGAAGCGCTTCCGGCGAAGAGCCCCGCGAACAGGTTGATCACCATCCCGACGATCACCGAGTTGTAGGCGAACGAGATGATCGAATGCCCGATGATCTCGGCGCGCACGCGCGTCTCGGTCACCTGCGGATCGGAGACGGCGAACGACGTCCCGATCGTGAACGCGAAGTAGGCGAAGTCGATGTCGGACGGCTTGTCGGTGCCGGGGAAGGTGATCCCGCCGCACTGCGTGCCGTCGCCGTCGTCGTCGTACCAGTAGAGGTGCGCGTAGCGGAACGTGTAGACCGTGTGGACGAGAAACCACCCGATCGTGACCGCGCAGAACCCGAAGAAGTAGGCGGTCCAGCGCTCCGCGAGCGTGTTGACTTTCGGCCCGTGCCCGATGATCGCGATCGCGGAGACGAGCCCGAGCACGACGGCGGCGAGGACGACGAGCAGGACCACGTTCCGCCCCGGATCGTCGAGCGCCGCGCGGTCGCGCGTCTGGTCGGGATCACGGTGCAGCCCCGACCAGAGCATCGCGAGCAGCGTCGCGGCGCCCGCGTCGTACGACGCGACGAGGCGCGTCGCGCCGTGCAGCCAGGTCGGCGCGAAGATCGACACTACCGTCCCGACGACCGCCGCGCTGCCGAACGACACCAGCCGGTGCCGAAAGCGGTGCGCGCGGCGGGCGCGGGCGAGCGCGCCCGCGCTCAGCTCAGTATCCGTCGTCCGCGACGCGGCACGGGGCCATGACCGCGTCGGTCATCCCGTGGATGACGCGCTTGTCTGCCGGTGCCACCGTCGCCAGGATCCCGCCGAGCTTCGCCTCGTCGCCGACGACGAAGTAGTACGGGCAGAGCCGCACGCGGCCGTCCATCTCACGCATCGCGCCGCTGGAGCGGTCGAGATAGGGGACGCGCACGCGCCGGCCTTTATGGAAGCGCTGCAGCACGTGCGGCGTGGTGCCGAACGACGCGAGCGCTTCCTGCAGCGCGTCGCGCCACGCCTCGCGCGTGAGATCGTTGGCGACCTTCACCCCGCGCGAGCCCCACGCGAGCGCGCTGAACCCGGAGGCCTTGATCACGTAGTCGCGTTCGCTCTTCCCCAGATCCTCGAGCTGCGACCAGTCGTTGACCGGGACACCGTTCGCGGTGAGGTCGACGATCGCGCCCTGCCAGGGGAGCGGGCGCGGATCGACGATCCACGTGCGCGGGAAGATCCCCAGCAGCCGTTCGTCGGTCGCGGCGCCGAGCTCGGCGCGCCAGAGCGCGCGCAGCCCGGGATGATGGAAGAGCGCGAACGACGACTTCTCTTCGAAGTGCGGTTTCGGCGGCGGGGTGAGTTTCACGCGGTTGTGCCGCGCCGCGTAGAGCATCAGCTCTTGCTTGGGGACGTTGAGGAGATCGAACAGCTCGAAGTTGCGGTAGAGGACGTCGAGCTTCGCTTCGCGGCCGTCGGCCCGGCGCACGAACAGCGCTTCCTCGGTGAAGACGATCTCCTGCGGCGCGCAGACGATGACGTCGGCGATGCCGAGCGCGTCGATCCGCGAGGCCAGCCACGTCAGCTCGCCGCGATAGTCGGCCGACTCTTCGCTCACCACGATCCCGACCGTCGGATGCTCGTTGCCGGCGAGGTTCGCGAGCATCTCGGCGAAGCGTTCGGCGATCCCGTCGGCGCCGCCGATCGAGTCCAAGCCGATCTCGCAATACGTGCGGCCCATCGCGCCGACGAAGCCCATCCCGCCGGGGACGCTGTCCAGCTCGCTGGCGACGTAGCCGTCGTCGGTGAGGATCAGGTCGGGGCGGATGACGCGCGGAACGTCCTGCTTCCAGCGGTTCTGGCGCGAGAGCCGCACGATGCTCTCGGGCTTCCCGCGATCGAGCTCTTCGGCGATGAACGCCGGCGCGGTGCCGCGCGCGCTGCGCAGGTAGAGCGCGTTGAGCGCGCGGTAGAACGCGAGCAGGTCGGTGCCGAGCGTCTCGATCGCCGCGAGCGTCGAGGGTGCGAGCGGGAAGGGATCCGCCGCGACGCGCCACGCGACACCGTTCTCGGCGCCGTCGGGGACGCGGAACAATCCGCTCGGAAGATGGTCGGTGACGTACTGGGCCCGCTCGGGGGCACCCAGCGCCGGGACGACGCTAATACAGGACATCAGCCGTGTCGACACCACATGTCTTGTTCGTAGAACCGTACCCGTCCAGCCCGGTTGCACGCGTCCCTGTCATCCCTGTCATCCCTGTCACCCCTGTCATCCCTGTCATCCCTGTCACCCCTGTCACCCCTGTCACCCTGAGCCTGTCGAAGGGCTGTCGAAGGGCTGTCGAAGGGTCGTCGAAGGCCCTATTTGAGGGGAATCGCGCCGGGGAGGAGCAGCGCGTGCTCGACGCTGACGCTGCCGGAACGATACGCGAGCGTGAGGTGCAGCGTTCGCGAGCTGCCGATCGGGCTGAGCGCCACGTCGGTCGACGTGCGCGAGACCGAGGCGCCGCTGAGGACGTCGATCGTCGCCGGTGCCGAGAACGAGGCGCTCCCGGAGCGGAACGTCTGGGTGACGGTGACCGCGCCTTCGCTCGGCGGAGCCGCGCAGACCGTCACCGCGAGCGCCTTGCCGTCGACCTCGAAACTTTCGTGCGAGCACGGGTCCGCGAGCGCCGGCGCGGCCGTGCTCCAAACGAGGAGGGAAAGGGCCGCGGCGAAGGTGCGCATGACCGATGAACGGATTCGACCAAGCCCCCGTTACCATCCGGCCCATGCATTCGCAGGACGTGCAGGCCCTCGCGGGGTGGGAGCGGCACGCCGACCCCGCGTTTCGCAGTTACGACGTCGGTCCGCTCTCTGCCGACCAAGCAGAGCGGCTCTGGCAGGCTCTCTCCTCGCCGCCCGGCCGGCGCCCGTACGTGGCGGCGCTCGGCGAGCGGGTCGTCGGCCACCTTCTCCTGCGTGAGGTCGACCCGGAGAGCGGGACGGCCGAGTTGGGTATCATGCTCGACCCCAGCGTGATCGGCCGGGGCCTGGGGCGGCGCATCCTCCGGCAGTTCGCCGGGTATTGTGCGGGGTGCGGCCTTCGCCGGCTGACCCTCGAGGTCGTCGCGACGAACGAGCGCGCCCAGCGGGCCTATCGCGCCGCCGGCTTCGTCACGTGCGGCGAGCGCTGGGGCGAGCCGGCCCCGGGTCAGCCGCCGGTCCGAATCCTGCGCATGGAGACGGAATTGCGCCCCGAAACGTTCCTCCAATCCGAACTATGAGAACAAGTATCGATCTCATCGCGCTCGACCTCGACGGCACGCTCCTCGCGCCGGACGAGTCGATCAGTGCCCGCAACCGCAAGGCGATCGCCGACGCGCTCGCCGCCGGGATCCGTGTCGTGCTCGTCACGGGCCGAGGGGTCGACACGCCGATCCGCGTCTCGAAGGAGCTCAAGCTCAACCTGCCGGTGATCTGCTGCCACGGCGCGCTCACCAAGGACTTCGGCGCGGACAAGACGCTCGTGCACATCCCGGTCCCGCTGCAGTACGCGAAGCCGATGATCGAGTTCGCCGAGCGCGAGAACCTCCCGGCGGCCGTTTACGTCGACGAGACGTTCTACCGGCTGCAGGGTTCCGAGATCTTCATGGAAGACATGCGCGGCCCCGCCTGGCGCGAAGCCGCCTCGCTGCGGGACGTGCTCACCGTCGCGCCGACGTTCATCCGCTTCCTCGGCGAGGAGTCGGTGCGCCGGATGCAGGCGGAGTTCGGCGATCTCCCGCTGAGCTTCCGCTATGAGACCTGGTACGAGTTCGCCGAGTGCGCGGTTCTCAACCGCGAGGCGAGCAAGAAGAACGCGCTCGCGAAGCTCTGCGCCGACTTCCAGATCAGCTCCGAGAAGGTGCTGGCGGTCGGCGACTCCCGCAACGACGTCCCGATGCTGCGCTGGGCCGGGACCGGCGTTGCGATGGGGAACGCGCTCCCGGAGGTGCGCGAAGCGGTGCGGCACGTGACGGCGAGCAACGAGCACGACGGCGTCGCCCACGCGATCGAGCGTTTCGCGCTCTCGACGCAGAAGAAGACCGCCTGATGCAACCCGCCGCCCCGAGCCCCGAGTACGATGCAGAGCTGCGCGGCCTGCTCTCCCGCCGCGATTGGGAGGGTCTGCGCGAGTTCACGCGCGCGCACAACCAGATCCCGGACGACGTCTATCAGCAGGACCAGCACTTCTGGGAAGTGCTGCTGCACAAGCTGACCTGCAACAAGCTCGACCTGCTCGGGCTGCACGACGACTCGCGTGCCTGGCTCGAAGAACGTGGCTACAGCACCGACCTGGGCGGCGTGTAGCATGCGCGTCCAGGTGCTCGCGTTCGCGCGCCTGCGCGAACTGCTGGGGTTCGGCGCGCGCGAGATCGAGGTCCCCGCGGGGAGCGATCTGAACGCGCTGTGGAAGGCGCTCGCAGCGAACGCGAGCCAGATCGACGCACTGCGCGAGACGACGCGCTTCGCGCGCAACGGTGCGGTGGTCGACGCGGCGACCGCGCTCCGCGACGGCGACGAGATCGCGCTGATGCCGCCGGTCGGTGGCGGCTGATGGCGCAGCCCGTCATCGCGCTCTCCGCCGAGCCCCTCGACCTCGCCGCGCTCGTCGCGCGCGTGCAGACGGTCGAGCACGGCGCGGTCTGCACGTTCCTGGGCGTCACGCGCGAGACCTCGCCCGAGGATCAGCGTCCCGTCGTCGCGCTGGAGTACGAGGCGTATCCGACGGTTGCGCTCCCGGAGATGGAGAAGATCGCACGCGAAGCCGCGGCCAAGTTCGGCCCGCTCGGGATCGCGATCGTCCACCGCACCGGGCGGGTCGCGCTGACCGAACCGTCGGTCGCCGTCGTCGTCGCCGCCCCGCACCGGGGAAAGTCGTTCGAAGCCTGCCGCTACGCGATCGACGAGCTCAAAGCGCGCGTCGCGGTGTGGAAGCAAGAGGTGTACCGCGACGGCGACACCGCCTGGGTCGCGAACACGCCTTCGTGAACGTCACGCTGCACCGCGTCGACGCGGGGTTCAACCAGATCGCGGTGCTGGAGTACGAGGCGCGCCGCGCGCGCGACGTCGCGCTCGTCGTCGGACACGGCTATTCCAGCTCGAAGCACAATCTCGATGCGATGTGCGCGTTCCTCGCGAGCCACGGCTGCGCGATCTACTCGCTCGATTTTCCGGGGCACAAGCTCGGCGCGAGCGGCGGGCGTCTGCGTTCGGCCGACGATCTGTTCGACGCGATGGGCGCCGTCGTGCGCTTCGCGCGCGAACGCGGCGCACACACCGTCTACACGCTCGGCCACAGCATGGGCGCGACGACCGCACTCTGCGTCGCCGGTCGCGATCCCTCGCTCGCCGGGGCCGTGGCGATCGCCACGGGCTATGGCCGGCCGACCGCGCTGGACGCGCTCGCCGCGCGCGGGATCGTCGATCTGCGTTCATCGTACGTCGACGGCCTCACGCTGCAAGACGTCGCGCGCGAGTGGGAGCCGCGCCTGCAGGCCGCGCTGCCGGGATTGGACGGCCGCCCGACCCTCGTCGTCGCCGCGTCGCGCGACGGCATGGTCTCGCACGCCTCGGTGCGCGAACTGTACGACCGCATCCCCGGCACCGCGAAAACGTTCGCGACCGTCGAGAGCGATCACACCCTCGCCGGCGAGAACAGCCGCAGCGCGATCCTCCAATGGCTGAACGCGCTCCATCCGCGCGCCTCCGCGTCCAGCCAGCACGTGACGGCGAACGAAATCTCGAGGTCGTGACCATCCTTGTCATGCTGAGCCTGTCGAAGCATCCGCGTGCCGACGATCGTGGCCGATGCTTCGACAAGCTCAGCATGACGGGGGGACGGGCGAGCGCCGGGAAAGGATCGCGTTACGTGGCCGCCTCAAGTAGGGCGGCGTGATCCAATCGTTCCCCACCAAGTTCGCGGAGGCGCGCGTCTTCGTCCCCGACGTGTTCGAAGACGACCGCGGGTTCTTCAAGGAGACGTGGTCGGACCCGAAGTACGCGCAAGCCGGCCTCGACCTGCGTTTCGCGCAAGACTCGTGCTCGTGGTCGACGCGCAACGTGATCCGCGGACTGCACTACGACTTCCGCATGGCGAAGCTGGTGCAGTGTCTCAAGGGGCGAATCTGGGATGCGATCGTCGACCTGCGGCGCGACTCGCCGACCTATCTGCAGTGGCAAGGCTTCATGCTGACCGACGCCAACCACAAGCAGCTCTTCGTGCCGGCCGGCTTCGGGCACGGCTTCCTCGCGCTCGACGACGAGGTCGTCGTGCACTACAAGAACAGCGTGCCGTACGACCCGGCGACCGAGGGCGCGGTCTCGTGGAAGAACCCGCAGATCGGCGTGCAGTGGCCGCTCGTCGGTGAGCCGCGGCTCTCCGCCAAGGACGCCGCCGTCGCATTGGACTTCCTGCCGTGATCGCGCGCCCGTTCGGCCCGACGGGGCGCGCGGTGCCCATCATCGGTCAAGGGACGTGGAACGTCCCGCAGCGCGGCGCGGCGGCAGAAGAGGCGAAGCGTGCGATCCGGCGCGGGATCGAGCTCGGGATGGTGCACCTCGACACCGCCGAGATGTACGGCGACGGCGGTGCGGAGACGCTGCTCGGCGAGGCGATCCGCGGGCTGCCGCGCGAGCAGCTCTTCATCGTCTCCAAGCTGCTCCCGTCGCACGGGACGTATCACGGAACGATCCGCGCGTGCGAGGCCTCGCTGCAGCGGATGGGGCTCGACTATCTCGACTGCTACCTCCTGCACTGGCGCGGCGGCGAGGATCTCCCCGAGACGATGCGTGCCCTCGAGCAGCTCGTCGCCGACGGCAAGATCCGCTCGCTGGGCGTAAGCAACTTCGAGGTCGAGGACTTGGAGGAGGCGCGCGCCGCGCTGACGCGCGAGCCGATCGCCTGCAACCAGATCCTCTACCATCTCAACGAGCGCACGATCGAAGCGCACGAGCTGCAGTACTGCCGCGAACACGGGATCGCGGTCGTCGCGTACACGCCGTTCGGGCGCGGCGACTGGACCGACCGCTCCGGCGCGCGCGTTCTCGACGAGGTGGCGCGCAAGCACCACGCGACGCCGCGCCAGGTGATCCTCGCGTTCCTCACCCGCGATCCGGCGGTGTTCACGATCCCCAAGGCGTCCAGCGTCGCGCACACGGAAGAGAACGCCGGCGCCGGCGACCTGCGCCTGGATGCCGGCGATCTGGCGAAGATCGACGCGGCGTTCCCGCCCCACAAGCGCCGTGGAGGCCTTCCGGTCCTCTGACGCGACCGCCGCGGTGAAGGCGGCGGCGCGCGCGTGCGGAGCCCACGCGGTGCGCATCGCCGCCGCGCAGCCCGACGCCGCGACGCGCGCGCGCATCGAGGACGCGGTGGCGCGCGGCGACCTGACGACCTGGTCGTACGACGCCGCGTACGCCGCGGCGGCGAGCGATCCGGCGACGCTGCTGCCCGGCGCGCGCAGCGTCGTCTGCGTCGCGGTCGCCTACGCGACCCCCGCGCCGCCGGAGCAACGCGGCCGCGGACGCGTCTCGGCCTACGCGTGGTCGGACGATTACCATCGCCGGATGCGCGCGCTGCTCGACGCGATCGCCGCGCGGATCGATGCGCTCGCCGGCGCGCCGGCGACGCGCGTCGCATGCGACACCGCGCCGCTCGCCGAGCGCGCGTTCGCCGCCGCGTCCGGCTTGGGCTGGATCGGCAAGCACACGAGCCTGATCGCGAAGGGCTTGGGTTCGGCGGTCTTCCTCGGCGAGATCGTCACGACGCTCCCGCTCGTCCCCGATCCGCCGCTGCGCACGAGCTGCGGCGCCTGCACGCGCTGCGTCGACGTCTGTCCGACCGGCGCGCTGCGCGGCGACCGCACGATGGACGCGACGCGCTGCATCAGCGACCTCACCCAGCGCCGCGACCCGATCCCGCGCGCGCTGCGGCCGCTCATCGGCGCCTGGGTCTGGGGCTGCGACCTGTGCAACGACGTCTGCCCGCCGACGCGCGTCGCGGGCGCGCGCGGCGGACGCGCGAGCGCGCCCCGCGAGCCCGAGACCGCGGCTCCCGACCTGCAGGCCCTCCTGCGGCTCACGAACGCCGACTTCCGCGCGCGGTATCGCGCGACGGCGATGGGCTGGCGCGGCGCGAGCATCCTGCGCCGCAACGCGGCCGTCGCGCTCGGCAACGGGCTGGACCGCGCCGACGTCCCGGCGCTCGCCGCCTCGCTCGCCGAGGACCCGAGCGCGCAGGTTCGCGGGCACGCCGCGTGGGCATTGGGACGCATCGGCTCCCCGGCCGCGCTCGCGGCGCTCGCCCGGGCCGCCCAGACACAGGACGATCCGTCCGTCAGAGAAGAGATCGCCGCGGCGTTGGGAACCCGAACCGGGACCGGCACGTTAGTCCCCTGAAA
Organism: Candidatus Limnocylindria bacterium; assembly: GCA_035493875.1. Classification (GTDB taxonomy): domain Bacteria; phylum Vulcanimicrobiota; class Vulcanimicrobiia; order Vulcanimicrobiales; family Vulcanimicrobiaceae; genus Vulcanimicrobium. Next base: position 9,594 of record DATJHK010000001.1, on the reverse strand, counting down.
GGCTGCTATGATGACCCGCCGTACGTTCGCCGTCCTGGCCACAGTGGCGCTGCTTGGTGCCGCCGCCCCGCAGACGCCCCCGAACGCGTCCGTCTCCGCGGACCTGTATGCCCGCATGCAGCGGGTGAACGCGGGGCTCGACACCTACCAGGCCGACGTCACCGTCGCGGTGGAGACGCACGGGCCGCCGTTCATCAGTCCGACGCTGCAGGGCAAGGTTTACTTCAAGAAGCCCGACAAGAACGCGGTCGTCTTCGACACGATCCCGCTCTTGGCGCAGCAGGCCAAACACGTCGTCGCGCAGATGGAGCCGCCCTCGGAATGGCCGGCGATCTACGACGTCACGCCGGCGGGCGACGACGGGACGACCGCGAGCTTCCGGCTCGTGCGCAAGAAGAACGGCCGTATCGATCACGTCGACGTGAAGGTCGACGACAAGACGGCCACGGTCACCGCGATGACGTATTTCTACAAGGACGGCGGCTCCGTCGCGTTCACGCAGACCTATGACGACATCGGCGGAAACTATGTCGTCAAGCAGCAGAACGGCAAAGTCGACATCCCCCATTACAACGCCGATGTCAGCTCGACGTTCTCCAACTACAAGATCAACGTCCCGGTCGACGACAAGGTCTTCCAGGACTGACCGGAAAGCCGGAACCCTTCGGGCCTTTCGGGAATCCTGGCTAGAGTGATCGATCTCATCGAGCAAGTGGAACCGCTGGTCGACGCCTTCCGGCGTCCGATCACCTATTTGCGCATCTCGGTGACCGATCGCTGTAACCTTCGCTGCGTCTACTGCATGCCGGAGGCGGGGCTCCCCTGGATCCCCAAGCCCGACATCCTGAGCTTCGAGGAGATCGAGGCGATCGTCCGCGCGGCGGCCAAGGTCGGCGTGCGGAGCGTGCGCTTGACGGGCGGCGAGCCCCTGATCCGGCGCGATCTCGACCGGCTGGTCGCCAAGCTCGCTGCGATCCCCGGGATCGCCGACATCGCGCTCTCGACCAACGGTCTGCTGCTCGGCCAGCAGGCGCAAGCGCTCCGCGACGCCGGACTCACGCGCGCCAACATCTCGCTCGACACGCTGCGCGAGGACCGCTTCACCGCGATCGCCCGCCGTCCGGGCCTCGAGAAGGTCCTCGACGGGATCGACGCCGCGATCGCGGTGGGGCTGAGCCCGATCAAGATCAACACCGTCGTGATGCGCGGCTCGAACGACGACGAGCTCGAGGACTTCGCGAAGCTGACGCGCGAGCGCGCCGTCCACGTGCGCTTCATCGAGGTGATGCCGGTCGAGGAGAACGTCGGCCTGCAGCGCGATGCGTGGGTCTCATCCGACGAAGTACTCGAGCGGCTGCGCGCGCTCGGCGAGCTGCATCCCGTCCCGAACCCGCACGGCAACGGCCCCGCGCGCACCTTCGCGTACGACGGCGCGCCCGGGAGCGTCGGTGTAATCTCGCCGCTCGCGCACGACTACTGCGAGACGTGCAACCGCGTGCGCCTCTCGGCCGACGGCCGTTTGAAGCTCTGCCTCTTCGGCGATCACCTGATCGACCTGCGCACCCCGCTGCGCAGCGGCGGCGGCGAGGATGCGATCGTCGCGCTCCTGCGCGGCGCGATGCACGTCAAGCCCGAACGCCATCACCTCGCGCTCGGCGAAACCGCCAGCGTGATGCGCGCCTTCAGCGAGATCGGCGGCTAACCGACCGCGTCGTAGGCCCGCTGCAGCTCGGCGATGTCGAGCTTGACCATCTGCAGCATCGCGTCTCGCACGCGCTCCGCCTTCGCTTCGTCCTCGTCGCCGAGCAGGTCGCCGAGCACGCTGGGCACGATCTGCCAGGTCACGCCGAACTTGTCGCGCAGCCACCCGCACTGCAGCGTCTCGCCGCCGGCGGAGAGCTTCGTCCACAACTCGTCGATCTCGTCCTGCGTCTCGCAGTTCACGAAGAACGAGATGGCGGGGCTGAACGTGAACTGCGGTCCGCCGTTGAAGGCGATGAAGCGCATCCCCCGCAGCGAGAACGAGACCGACATCTCCGAGGACTGCTCGATCTTCCCATCCTCGAAAACCGAGGTGTAGAACGCCGCCGCCTCCTGCGCCTGGTCGTCGAACCACAAAAACGGCCGGATCGTCTGCATCGAGGTGCTCCTTAGCCGGTTCAGCTCACGACCGGACGTTCTTCGAACAACGGCGCCAAGTTCGCGCGGTAGCGATAGGCCAGCACGCCCCACGCGATGACGACGACGAGCGGGAGCGGGATCGTCTGCGGCTGCATCGTGAGATGGAAAACCAGGATGTTCGCGATGACCGCACCCAGCAGCGTGAGCGCGAGCGGCACGTACCGGTTCACGAGCAGCAGCACGCCCGCGATCAGCTCGACGCCGTCGACGAACTGCGCCCAGTGCGAGCGGAAGAAGACGTCCTGGAACGAACCGGCGAGGCCCGGTGGCGGCGGCGGCACGCTCGTGAACAGAAAGACGAACCCGCTCGTTCCGGCGAGTACGAAGATCAGGCCGAGGAAGATTCGCGCGACGAGCGCCGTGATCGCCGAAGCCTTGCCGACGGGACGAGGACCTGCCGCCTGCGCGCTCTGATGGCTGTCGACCATGACTGCCTCCGTTCCGACGTCGCTCTCCTACCCCGGGAAGCTCAGGGGTCCTCGCGGCGAACCTCGTGTCCCTCGGCGGCGAGGCGATCGCCGTTCCGGACGCGAGGCCGCAGCCGCAAGAGCACGATCGAGGCGACGAAGACGAGCACGACCGACGTGAGGACGCCGAGCTCCAACAGCGTCGCGCTGGATGCCGAGTGGACCGTCGTGCCCGTTCGCGGCTCGCCGACCGTGATGACGAGGATACGCCGGATCACGGCGATCAACCCGACGATCAAGAACGGCTCGGCGCTCAGGACCGCGCCGCGCAACGACAAGAGCACCGTGTAGGCCAGCTCGACGACCATCAGCACCAGCAGAATGCGGTCGAGCACGGCCGTTCCCGTCTCCATGACGTCGACGCCGGGGACGAATATCGGCACGGCGGTGAGCGCCGTGTGCACGAGCAAGGCGAGCGCCACCAGGAATAGCAGCGCGCCGATGACGACGAAGACGACGTGCTCGGTCGCCGAGAGCACGGCGAGCGACGCCTTCTCGAGCGCGGAGCGCCGGCGAGGTCCCTCGCTCACTCGATCGATTTGCGAAAGAAGGCGAGCATCCGTCCGGGTTCCGGCATGATGCGGAACTCCTGGAAGCCCCATGATTTCGCCTGCGTGATCGAACGCGTGTCGCCGAGCGGCAACAGGAATGTGATCGTGCGGATGTTGCGCTTCTTCGCGATGTTCTGCACGTCGGTGATGAGCTGCGTCGCGACGGCGGAGGGCGCATCGGCGCGCGTGCGCAGCGCCTCGATCATCGCGATGTCCATCCCGTTCGCCGCTTCCGGGTCGGCGTAGCCGGCCGGGAAACGGAACACGAGCTGCACGGTACCCAGCAGCCCCGACGCATCCTCCGCGACGAGGATCAAGCGCCGTCCGGCCTGTTGTTCGCTCAGCCACTTTTGGATGCGTTGCGGCCACGGCTCGCCGGTCGGCGTGTTTCCGGAGATCACGGCGTCGGCCACGAGGCGATCGGCGTCGCGCGGAAGTGCGTAACGGATGAAGACCCGGCCCACGGTTCCCCGAAGTACGAAGAGAGGAGAACGTTCTCCCGTCGGGGAGTGAGCGATATGCGTCTGATGGGTACCGTCCCAGAGTCGGAAAGGAGCCCCATGCAGTCCAAGCCGTTAGCATTCCTCGCCGCCGGAGCAATCGGGATCGTGCTCGTCGCCGGGTGCGCCAAGGGAAGCGACCAGTCGAGCAGCAGCACGACGACGACCACCAGCGCGTCGTCGGAAGCCCCGGCCGCCGCGCCCGCGGCGAGCGGCGCCGACGCTGCGGCCACCGCGGCGGCGTCCGGCGGCGCGATGGGTGACGCGACGCACGGCAAGGCGATCTTCACCGCCAACTGCTCGACGTGTCACGGAGCCACCGGCACCGAAGGCGGCGTCGGCCCCTCGCTCAAGGGCGAGAAGAGCCGCAAGAACTACGAGCAGGCGATCGCGTGGATCAAGAATCCGCAGCCGCCGATGCCCAAGCTGTACCCCTCGCCCCTGAGCGAAAAAGACGTCGACGACGTCGCAGCCTACGTCGAGAGCCTGTAGGGTCTGAGCGCTCGCTTCGTGAACGCCGCCCGGGACGTGTCCCGGGCGGTTTTCGCGTTCACGAGGGATCTGCGCTTGAGCGATCACGCCGGGCTGGCCGCCGCCGCGCGGTTCGGCGAGGTGGTGGCGGTCCACGTCGTCGACCCGGCCTCGACGGCGCGTCTGCGGCGCTCGCCGCGCCGCGCCGCGTACTACTGCGCGGCGGTTCGCGCGCTCGACGACGAGCTGCGCTCGCGCGGCTGCCGGCTGATCGTGCGGCGGGGAAACCCCGGCGCGGTGCTGCGAGCGCTGGCGCGCGCGGTCGGTGCCGCGGCCGTCGTGTGGAGCTGCGGCTACGACCCCAAGAGCGTGCGCGCCGACCGCGACCTGCAGTCGACGCTCGAAGAAGCCGGGCTGCGTGCGCTCGCCGTGCACGACGCGCCGGTGATCCCGCCGGAGGATGCCGCGGCGGGCCATCGCGGCGGCGACGGCTACCGCGCGTTCGTGCCGTACCACGCGCTCTGGCGCAGCCTCGTCCCGCGCCCCGACGCCGGGAGCGCGACGTTCGCGCGCGTCGAGATCGCGAGCGAGCCGCTCCCGTTCCCCGAAGAGTTCGGGACGAGCGCGACGCAAGGCGAGCCGATCGGCGAGGACGACGCGCGCGCGAAGCTGACGGCGTTTCTGGCCGGGCCGGCGCTGCAGTACGGTGTCGCGCGCAACGTCCCGGCGGCCGCCGAAACCGCGCGCCTCTCGGCCGAGCTTTCGTTCGGGACGATTGCGGCGCGCGAGGTCGTGCGCGCCGCGTGCGAACGCGCGAACGATCCGTTTCTGCTCGTCGAGGAACGCACGTCGCTGCGCCTGTTCCTGCGCTCGCTCGCGCAACGCGACTTCTTCCTGCAATTAGGCTGGTACAACGAGTCGCTCGAAGAGGAGCCGCTGCAGGAGAAGATGCGCGCGTTCCGCTTCGCGCGCACCCATCGCGACCTCGACGCCTGGCGCAGCGGGCGCACCGGATTCGCTCTCGTCGACGCGGGGATGCGCGAGCTGCGCGCGACGGGCTGGATGCACCCGCGCGTCCGCGCGATCGCGGCGTCGTTCCTGTGCTTCGATCTGGGCGTCGACTGGCGCGTCGGGCGCGACGAGTGGGACCAGTATCTGACCGAGGATGCGCCCGCGCTCGCCGTCGGCAACTGGCAGTGGATCGCCGGCGTCGGCGCCGACCTCGCCGCGTACCCGCGCATCTACAACCCGCTCAAACAGGCGCGCCGCTTCGATCCGACCGCGGCGTACGCGCGGCGCTGGATCCCGGAGCTGGCGACGCTCCCCGACGCGGCGATCCTCGACCCGCTCGTCGGCCGCCACGAGCGCCAGCTCCAGCTCGCGCTCTTCGGCCAGCGCGGCTATCCCGCGCCGATCCTCGACCACGAGGCCGCGGCCCGCGCCTTCCTCGAGCGCTACGCCCGCGAGGTGCGGTCCGCGGTCTGAAGTGGGGGCCGACCGCGCCGAACCCGAACAGCACGGGATGAGCGATCAGGCACCGCGCGCGAGCCACGACAGCGGGACCCCCGAGAACCTCCTGAAGTTCATGATGAGCGGCTGGGCGACCCCGCCGCAGACGCCGGCCTCGCCGATCGAGGGGATCGAGCGCTTCGCGGCGCGCCGCGACGCGCTGCGCGCGGCGTTCCCGGGCGAGACGCTGATCGTACCGACCGGCCACGAGAAGGTTCGTGCGAACGACACGAGCTATCGCTTCCGGCCCGGGACCGAGTTCTATTACCTGACCGGAAACCTCGAGCCCGACAACGTCCTGGTGCTCCACGCCGGCGGCGTCGTGCTCTACGTCGAGCCGAACCCCGGCAAGACCGACGCGACGTTCTTCACCGATCGCGTGAAGGGCGAGCTGTGGGTCGGCCCGCGTCTGGGTTTGCGGCAGACTGCCGAGCGCTACGGGATCGCGACGAAGGCGCTCGCCGAGCTGGGCGACGATCTCACGGCGCTGCTCGGCGGCGGCGCGCCGTGGCGCGCGCTGCGTGGGATCGACCCCGTGCTCGACGCGGCGCTCGATGCGAGCTATCCCGCACAGGCGGAGCGCGACGCCGCGCTCGCGACCGCGCTCTCCGAGCAGCGCCTGCTCAAGGACGAGCTGGAGATTCGCGAGCTGCGCCGCGCGATCGCCGCGACCCAGCAGGGCTTCGATGACGTGGTACGCGCGCTGCCGACCGCGAAGACCGAACGCTACGTCGAGGGCGTGTTCGGGATGCGCGCGCGCATCGACGGCAACGACGTCGGCTACGGGACGATCGCCGCGAGCGGACCGAACGCGTGCATCCTGCACTGGACGCGCAACGACCGCGACCTGCACGAAGGCGAACTGCTGCTGCTCGACGCCGGCGTCGAGGCGAACACGCTCTACACCGCCGACGTCACCCGCACGATCCCGCTCTCGGGCCGCTTCAGCCCCGAGCAGCGCGCGATCTACGAGCTGGTGCTCGCGGCGCAGGAGGCCGGCTTCGCGCAGTGCGCGCCGGGCAAGGACTTCCTCGACCCGAACCGCGCCGCGATGCGCGTCCTCGCCGACGGGCTGCAGCGCTTGGGGATCCTCCCCGACGCCGAGGAGGCGCTGCGCGACGAGAACCTGTTCTACAAGCGCTACTCGCTGCACAACGTCAGCCACATGCTCGGTCTGGACGTCCACGACTGCGCGCAGGCGCGCGCCGAGACGTACAAGTTCGGCAAGCTCGAGGCGGGGATGGTCCTCACCGTCGAGCCCGGCCTCTACTTCCAACCCGACGACCTGACGGTCCCGGCGCGCTACCGCGGGATCGGCGTGCGCATCGAAGACGACGTGCTGATCACCCCGACCGGCGTCGACATCCTCTCCGCCGCAATCCCCCGCACCGTCGAAGCCATCGAAACCTGGGTAACCACCGCCCGCGAAATCACCCCCAACCGCACCTAACCGCGCACTTTGCCATGCGCGCGCACTTTGTCATGCTGAGCTTGTCGAAGCATGGGCCACCCCCGTGCCATGCGCATGCGCCGAGATTCGTGGCCTATGCTTCGACAAGCTCAGCACGACAATGACGGCAGCTTCTCGGGGTTGACGACGACGTAGAGCGCGCGGACGCGTTCGCCGTCGGTCTCGAGCGCGACGGTCGCGCGCAGCACGCCATCCCGTTCGAGCAGAAAACCCGGCGCGCCGTTGACGTCGACGGGACGGATCCGCGCCGCACCCCAGAACTTCCGCTGCAGTCCGAGCAGAAGGCGGGAGACGCGGTCGCGCCCGCGCACGACGTTGCGGGCTGCGCCGCGGCCGCCGCCGTCGGCGGTGTGCGTCACGTCTTCGGCCAGCACGCGCAGCAGCGCGTCGACGTCGCGCTCCTCGAGCGCGTGCAGAAAGCGCTCGACGACCGCGCGCGCGGCGTCGCGGTCGACGAGAAAGCGCGGGCGCTCGCGATGGACGCGCTCGCGCGCGCGGTGGACGAGCTGCCGGACCGCGGCCTCGTTCTTCCCGAGCACCTGCGCGATCTGCGCGTGCTGGTAGCCGAACGCTTCGTGCAGCAGGAACGCCGCACGTTCCTCGGGCGCGAGGCGTTCCAGCACGAGCAGATACGCCACCGAGAGATCCGCGGCCAGCTCCGCGTGACGCGCGGGATCGTCGGCCTCGGGCCCGGCGACGAGCGGCTCCGGCAGCCAGGGGCCAACATACCGCTCGCGTTCGGCGGACAGCACGCGCAGCCGGTCAAGGCAGATCCGCGTCACGACGGTGACGAGCCAGGCCAACGGGTCGCGGACGTCGCCCGCGTCGCGCCGGTGCCAGCGCAGGTACGCTTCCTGCACCGCGTCCTCGGCGTCGGCGCGCATCCCGAGCATCCGGTACGCGACCGCGAACAGCCGGCCGCGGTGCAGCTCGACGTCCGCGGCGCTCGTCATGCGTGCGAGCGCTGGCGCAGCGCGGCGATGACCTCGGGCGCGCGTTCTGGCGGGATGCGGAAGGCGATCGAAAAGCGGTTCCACGTGTTGATCGTCGCGATCGCGAGCGTCAGGTCGACCAGCTCCTTCTCGGAGAACGAGGCGCGGGCGCGGCCGAAGACGTCGTCGGGGACGTGCGCCTCGCCGAGCTTCGTGACGGCCTCCGTCCACGCCAGCGCCGCGCGCTCGCGCTCGCTGTACCAGCCCGCTTCGTGCCAGGCGACCAGGCCATGCAGTCGTTCGTCGCGCTCGCCGTCCTCCTTCGCCTCGAGGACGTGCATCGCGACGCAAAAGGCGCAGCCGTTAATCTGCGAGGCGCGCAGAAAGACCAGGTGAACCAGCCGCGGCTCGAGGCTCGTTTGCGTGCGCAAATAGTGACTGGCCGAGTACAGACCGGCAAGCGCGCCCGGCGCGACCTGTGCGTACTCAATCCGCGGCGTCATCGTGGTAGCGTTCATGCCCAAAGGACGCCGCGGAAGGCGGCCGTGTGACAGCTCGACGCGAAGGCCTTACTGCACCGGGAGCCGTGCGTCGACCCAGTCGCTGACGATCGGGACGCTGACGTCGTCGCCCTGCCAGACGCGGAAGGCGTACACGACACTCGCGACGATCGTCACCGGAACGACGAACGGCAGCAGCGGCCAGGCACCCAGGCCAAGGAGCGGGATCGCGGCCGCCGCGCTGAGCAGTGCTCCCAGGCCGTACATCCCGAGGTTGAAGCCGAGCGCTTGCCAGGCCTGACGCTTGACGAAGCGAGAGCCTTTCCCGTCGAGCAGCGCGATCAGCGCCAGCGGCCAGAACGGGTAGCTGAGCGCGACCAGGGCGCGCGTCTCCGGGCGGACGGCAAGCGCGGTGCCTCGCTGCACGGTCGGCGGCGGGGGCGCGTAGTTCGGCGGCGGAGGCGGCGGCGGCGCGTACGTGCCCGACGACGGGCCGACGCCGCCGTTGATCATCGTGTTCCGGCGCGCCGCCGCGTCGATCCGCGCGGCGAGCTGGCAGCTCGGGCAGGTCCCGTCGGCGGCGCGGCAGGTCGCGCAGACCGGCTTGCGGCAGCCGGTGCACTGGGCGACCGACGGAACGGCGTGATGGAAGAAGCAGTCCACGGTTGAGGTGACCTCTCGGTCGGTGGTGTCTGCCGAAGGTACTGAACAGCCGCGGCGAAGGTTTCGCGGTGAACCCGACCCTGCGGCGTCTTTTGCGCGAAGCGCGTCCCTACTATCCTCGGCTCGTCGTCGCCATGCTCTTCGGCGTCCTCGCCGGCGTGGCGCCGCTCACCTTGGCCAAGGTCGCGGGGTACCTGCAGAGCAGCATCCTCGTCCCGCACCCGAACTGGAACGCGCTGGTCCTGGTCATCGCGCTGGTGATCGGCTCGCAGATCGTCGGCAACCTCGCCGCGTACGGCCAGGCCTACCTCACGGCGTTCAGCGGCCAGCGGATGGTCGCGACGCTGCG